>CAVQMY010000006.1:0-126091 GCA_963713705.1 uncultured Verrucomicrobiae bacterium | reverse complement strand
TCAAGTGAGACGGGAGAAGACGCGAAATGAGCAGTCCCTCTGAAAAGCTTTTGGAGTGCTCGCTACATGCCGCACTTGCATCGATCGAAATCTACAACAAGCCGGACTTTAAGTACCGTGAACAGGTCTTCTCTATCCTAAACGTGAACGCTTGGGAGCTTCTGCTCAAAGCCAAAATACTGAAAGACGCGGGTGACAAATTGGAGGCTCTCTACGTCTTTCTTCCAACCGGCAAGCCGAAGCTGAACCGCTCGGGAAATCCAATCACAATCGAGGTTCTCGGTGCCATTAGAAAACTGGCTCTGGACCAAGCAGTTGTCGAAAACTTAAAAATGCTTATCGAGATTCGCGATTCGGCGGTGCACCTTTTCCATGACGACTCACTATCATATCGTTGGAGACGACGACCAGGCTGTGTACGACGACCGGTCGGCATCACCGATATACCTGCGCGGCATCTATGGCTCGTCCGAGTATGAGAACTTTGAACTTCCGTTTTGCAGTCGGTGTCCGCAAGTAATCGTCGACGCCGCAAATCGCATCATCTCGCTGGCCGAAAAAAAGGGGCAGTTCAAGGGCCGGATACCGAAGCAGTACGAATGCTTCCTGGATGACAAAGAGGCTGACAGCATCAAATACCCAAAGATTATTGTCGCTAAGCCGCGGCGACACGCGCGGGGGCGTGGCGGGCGACCGCGGGTCGCCGACCGCCACGCGATGAACGGAATTCTGTTCGTGTTGCGCACTGGTTGCCAGTGGAACGCGCTTAACGCGACGGGCATCTGCAGCAGTTCCACCGCCCATCGGCGTTTTCAACAATGGGTGCGCGCCGGGGTGTTTGCGAAACTTTGGGAACAGGGGTTGACGGAATACGACGAACTCAAAGGCATTGACTGGCGCTGGCAGGCGATGGATGGAGCGATGAGCAAAGCTCCGTTGGGCGGGGAAAAAAATCGGCCCCAACCCCACGGATCGAGCCAAGGACGGGGTGAAGCGCAGCTTGTTGACGGAGGGTCAAGGCGTGCCGATCGGACTGGCCATTGACGGGGCCAACCGCAACGACTTCAAGCTGGTGAGAGAAACGCTGGAAAGCATTCCGGTGGAGCGACCAGGCGTTGGGAGCGGCCAGTCGCAAGGATTGTGTCTGGACAAAGGATACGATTACGACGAAGTACGGGAACTGGCGCAGGAGTTTGGCTACACGGTTCACATCCGCAGTCGCGGTGAGGAAGCCCAGGCGCTCAAACGCAACGCTCGATTCAAAGCGCGCCGTTGGGTGGTCGAGCGGACCCACAGTTGGCTGAATCGGTTTCGCCGCATTCTGATTCGGTGGGAGAAGAAAGCGGACAATTACTTGGGGCTACTTCACTTTGCTTGCGCGATCATCACCTATCGCCGCGCCGAGGTTCTGGGATAGGCACTAAGTCCGAGGCGGGGGTTTCGACAGCCCCGTCCATGGATGTCCGTGCGAGGCACCCACCCCGTTATCTCCTCTGAGGGAGGGAGCGCGGGGGGGGCGTTGAGCGTTGGAGCGGCGGGCGGCGATGCGATACGGCCCCGAAAAGGATTCGGGGTAAAGAGTCGGGGCTTCCGCGATTAAAAAACATGTAGACAGTTGATATGTGATTGTGTATAGTCGGGGCGTTGCTTTGCATTCGCTCGCGCCCGCTCGGCTCACCCGGTGGGCCGCCCCGACCTCGAAGTCGGGGTAAACCTTCGGCGTTGCGTCGCGCCGCTCCCAGCGGCTTGGCTTTGAAAAGTGAGGAACCCGGGGCGACGGCGAGTGGATTGACGTTGTTCTTTGACATAGAGGGAGTGAGGGGATGGGAAAAGATTATGCGTTTACTGACGACGGCAGCCGGGCCGGCTGCCCCGCAATCGGATGCGGAAACGACAGAGATCCTTCGACTTCGCTCAGGATGACACAAGCCGGGGAGAGGATACGGCCGGTCCGCGTACGAGGTACGCGGCTACAATGAGGAGATGCGCGGGAGGAAGGGCAGCGCGAAAAAGGGGGAAATTGCGAAACGAACCCAATGGTTTCGCGATGGGAAATGCAACTGGATGAGGTTGTGGGACAGGTGGTTGGGAATTTTTGGCAGGGCCGTTTTTGGTTGGGTTCGTCCCCCCTTAAATTGGGTTCGGTCGGCTGCGGTGCGATCGGGCTGCGAACGAGGCGCGGCGTTACTGTTTCGAGGCGGCGGCTTTGACGTGCAGCTTGGTGTAGTAGGCCATGAACTCCTTGTCGCTGGACAACTGCTGGAGCGTTTGGGAATACAGGGCGCGGTTTCGGGGAAACAGAAAACTCAACGCTTCGTATTGGATGTGAATGTTGGGATATTTGAGCGCGATCGCGACCAAGCAACTGTCCGCCCGCGAATCGTGAATCCTGCCGAGCCCGGGAATGGCGATTCCCAGCATCTGGCTATTGGTAACGGAAAGGTCCGAGGCAATTTGAACCAGGGCATTGCTAAACCTGTCCGGGCAATAGTCGGTGACGCGCTGGAGCACCCGGCATTGATGAAAGGCATTTGTCCCGTGGAGGATAAAGTCGTTCACGAGATCGTCGGCCTCGTCCCAGTTTGCCGCCGTGAGGCGGTTGACGGCGATGACGTAGGCGTCATTGTCGTTCCACAACAACACCCGGGCGCGATTCAGGGTATTGGTGTCATGACGGGTCAGGCCATCGGCCAGATTGGCCGCATCGGCTTCGTCTTGTTTGATCTTCTGTGACCGCTCTGCCCCGCGGCGCTGCATTTCCTCATGCCACTTTTGCGTGACCATATTCATCTGCAGGTAGAATTTATAGGCGCGTTGGTCCGTGGGGTTGGATCGGTGGACGAATCGCGATGGGAGAATGGTGCGCGTCGCGTCGGTGACAGGATTCATGATTTCGAGGCCGGCGGCCAGATCGGTAATGATGATGCCGTCTTTGCACCAGGCATGCGGAGTCCGGTCGGCGTGATAGCCGCCGTGGAGGTTGGGCAGTGTCTTCAGCACGTGGAACTGGTCATCGACAATGTCGCCCTCGGACGTCAGCCAGCGATTCGATTGCGGGCTGGAGATGATGTTCCAACAGGCGTCGAGGGGCACATGGCGGCCCTTGTCCACCTCCAGATGGCCGAGAGCCAACGGGGTTATCTGGACACCGCGGGGATCGTCATAGACGATCAGATTCTGGCCCAAGGTTCCCATCCACAGCAACGTGCGGGACGGCGCCGGATAGGAATAGCGTCCGCGAGCGTCGACGACGAACTTCGGCGGTTCCTCCCAGAGTTTTTCCGGTTGGAAATACGTCGCCGGGGTGGACACGATCGCGTCGCGCGGGTAGGCATTCCAGGTTTTGTGTCTCGACACCCACAGCAGCAGGTGGTCGTTATCGGGCAACCAGGTGATGAATGGCGACCCGTGATCGTAACGGAATTCGTTTGTGGAAGCTTTCGGCGTCAACGGGTAGAGCATCCGGTCCGGCAGGGTGACGACGTAGACACCGCCCCAGTATTCTTCCATCGCGATCTTGTCCCGGGATGGCGAGAGTCGCAACCGAACGTCGCGGCCGGTGGCGTAACAGCGGCCTCCGCGATACGGGAAGCCCGCGACACTGACGAGGGAGGACGACGGCAGCCTGACGAGACGTTCTCGCTTCGTGCCGTCGAGGTTGACCCTTTCGAGCCACATCTCGGCTTTCACGCGGCTTGGGGGAGCCGGCGGTTTGTCGTCGATGAGCGCTTCCTGGGTGGAGACGAAATAGATTTTCTGGTTGGCGGGATTGTAATCCGCAGCGACATAGAACTCTGATTCCGTCCAGGGCTTCGCGGCAAACCAGTAGACCCAGACGATGGGCGCGACGGCGAGGACGACCAGGAGACCGCGGATCCATGGCCGGAACGTCGTCAGGACAGCCCAGCCAATAAACGAGAGGATCAAGAAGTTCTCTGTGGAAGCAAGTGATTTTTCATCGTGGTTATTCACAATCGATCAGGTTGGTTTTGGTCCTACACGGGCACGGTTTCACGAACGCCAAACCTTAGCGGCCGCTCGCAGCGGCGGGGCGGCGCTGTCAAGGTAGACCGCAACGAGGAACTTCTTGTACAGCACGAGCAGCCCCGCTGCTGTTCGTTGGAACAGCTGATCAGGATCCATGGCTCACCGCTGGTTGGTCTGGCTGCAACTGCAGCACCCATGAGCCATGCTGGAGTTGATTGCGGGCGTGAAGCGCCGCGTCGTAGGGCGTTTGATTCCGGATCATGGCGGCGAGAATTTTCAGCCAGCGCATCCCGAGGCAGCGTAGTGCGCAAGCGTGGCTCTGGCCTTTCTGGCGGTGCGCCGCGTAGTAGATTTGCGCCCAATCACAACGATGTCGGCTCAGATCCACCCACAGGTGCACGGTGTGCCGCAGGGAACGGTTGCATTGGCGACGCAGATAAACAACGGACACCTTGCCCGATTGATAGCTGACCGGAGCCATCCCTGCCAGACATTGCAAGGTTTGCGGCTGGTGCGCCAACGGTTGCAGGGCGAGCAGCTCACTCAACAAACGCGGTGCCAGCTTTGTGCCGGCCCCGGGCAGTGATTCAAACAGCCCATGCGCGGGATGTTGCTGAAAACATTCCTCGATGAGGGCGCGGAAGCGGGCCAGTTGCCGTTCCAACGTGTGCAACACCTTCGCCAGCGCGACGGCGAGTGCGCTCTTGGCCGCCGTCACGGCTTCACCGCCGCAGAACTGATCGGCCTTGGCAAAGATCGCCAAACGCTTCTCGTTCATCTGCGGGCGATACAGCCCATGCGTGTGCAGAAACTTCTCCCATCGGTGCCGACCCGCTTGCACCAAGGCTTGCGGCGTGGGGAAGGTCTCGACAAAGGCCCACGCTGACGGTGCACACCAATCCTCGAACGCTTCCAACGCGGCCGGATAATACTCGTAGAGGGCTTGCTGGAGCTGGTTGACCAAGACCGTGCGTTGCTCAATCAGCCCGATCTCATCTCGGCACAACAATCGCAGTTGTTGCACCAACGGTTCCAGAGCCGTCAGCGCATGCCAGCTTTCGCCCTCTAGGCGCAGGGCATCTGCCAACGCCCAGCAATCGGTGTGATCGGTCTTGGTGCCGCTGGGCAGCTTGCGCGTCCGATATGCCTTGGAACTACGCGGGTGCACCGGATAGACGTGATAACCCAGCGTCACCAAGCGCTCGATGGCCGCGTTGTGACCGGATTCGACCGCGATGGCCAACCGCGGAAACGCGGCGAAGTTCTGTCGGCAAAGCGCCCAGCCTTCCGCCGTGTGCTCAAAGCGGAATTCGGTGACGATTCTCCCGGTTCCATCCAGGACCAGTACATCGTGATGGTCCTTGGCCCAATCCAACCCGACGAAGTGAGTGATGTCCGCCCATGATGTCGGCATATGTTGCGACTCCTTTCTTCTCGTTGTGGTAGCCTCGTTCTGGATGACCCGGTTCATAGTCGAACTAATACGGCGGCCCTCGTGGGGCGAAGTTCTCTCAGACTTCTGAACGCGAGCCGCCGGTGTCGCCGGTTCTCTTGATCTAACCCTCGTAGGGTGGTCGGTGCGTGACCGTATCGACACCGCGGCAGAACAACTGCCAGCCACAGTCTGACCGGAAATCGCTTCGTTCGCGACTGCGGCGGCCAAGTTATTCACAACCTCGCTGCGCTCCGCTTGCGGGCTGCGCTTCGCTCGGTCGTGAACAACTTGGGTAACGGTATTAGATCGGCGCGAAGGTGGTGCGCCATTCGCGGCAGGTGATCTTCCAGATGGCGCAGGTGGCAATCCCACGGGAATTGTTGCGAACTATTCTGGAAAGGATTGGGTGGCTGAGATTGCCCATGCCGCTGCCCGGCTGATGCTCGCCGGGCGGCAAATACGGGAAAGCAAAATGGCTAGCGGCGATGCTTTGTCTCCGTTCGGTCAAAAATCGGTGCAGAACGCAATCCAGAGCCGAAGGCATCGTCTCCGGAGCCTAGAAAGGGCTTGCTTGCAGTGTCAGGAGGGATAAAATGCAATCAATGAAACTGAATGGCCCGCGATGGTCGCGGGCCGCAGGTCATATGGGAAATGTCGGATAACAGGCCCAATTAGCCCGATTGTGCCACCGACGCTGAGTACCGCTCGGCAGCACCTCGTTCAGCTCTTCTTCGGTCAGGTTGAAATGCTTGGCAAGCACATCGTAAATCTCTGAGACCTTGTGGGGCTTTCCATCCGCGAAAAATTGCATGGCCGGCGCCTTGATCTCATTGAACTCGGGGATAGGCATGGCTCTACATAGTCGGATTTCTGGCTTATTGACAATGCAAAAAAGGTAGGCGGGAGTTTGCACCGATAGGGGGAGAATAGCCTGCCGAGTGGGCAAGAAACGGGATTTGGGAGGGGTCCGGACGAGGGCGACGGGGAAGGCGAACAAGCCGTTCAAAGGGCGGAGGGAGGGGGGGCGGAAACGACGGGATAGGGGCGGCACGGCGACCCCGACGTAGGAATCGGGGTAAACTTCGCTACCGTGGCTACAAGGGGCGTGGAGAGGAGGGCGGTTGCGGGACAATCTCCTCGACGGGTGGGACGGGCGGCGATAGCCTGTCCGGCAACCTGGAGGTAATACATGAAGAGCTACGGATGGTGGTCGTGTCTGGCGGTTGTGGTTGCCGGGTTGGCGCTGGCGGGAACGGCGCGGGTGCAGGGCGCGGAGGAAGACGAGAACGAGCAACACGAGCATGCGGCACCCCCGGTCAAATGCCCGTCCCTCCCCATCTGCGTCCGCCGATGCGGGTGACCTTATCGCCGGCGATGGAGGGCGTCTTCTGGCACGCGATGAAGATCGCCAAGGCGGGCTTCTTGGCGATTTTTGCGTGTCACATTCTGTTGGCGGTGTGGATATTTCTGGACATCCGCAAGCGGGGAGACGGCCACGGGATATTTATCGCGTTGGCACTACTGGCGGGTTTTTGCGCGGCCATTCTGTACGCGCTGGTGAGACTGGCGGACATGAGGAAGACGTAGCCCGTCTCGTTGGCCAAGGCGGGTGAGTTTGGGAACGGGCAGGCATGTCACCCTGGATTCACCTCACAAGCCCGTACAGGTGTGAATAGTGGTGGTATCGAAGGGAAGGTAAGAACAATGCTCAGTTTCATCTTAGAGAAGCTCTGGATAATTGGAATACTCGTTTGGGTGATGGCGGGCTACATCTTGTATGGCCTGTTTACAGATCACCCCTGATTCAAATTCGGACAAGGGCTGGCGCTGGCGCGTCTGGTAACAACGGGCCGCGCGTGGTAAATTAGCGGGTAGGGAGTTGATGCTGCCATGCCGAAGTCAGACCCAGTTTTGCCGGAACGCCGCACGAGAGACACGGTGAATCCAACGAGTTCGCTGGGGGAAACCCTGTCGCGGTTGACGCGGGAAGGCGAGTTGTATGAGAAACTTCCCGAGGGCAAGGTGCGGTGTTATGCATGCGGTCATCGGTGCCTGATCCTGGATGGGCATGACGGGATTTGTCGGGTGCGGTTCAATCGTGGCGGCACGCTGCAGGTCCCGTGGAACTACTTCGGGGCGTTGCAGTGCGATCCCATTGAGAAGAAGCCATTTTTTCACGCGCTGCCCGGCACGCTGGCGATGAGTTTCGGGATGCTCGGGTGCGATTTGCACTGCGGTTATTGCCAGAACTGGGTAACGTCGCAGGCGTTGCGCGATCCGCTGAGCACGGCGCCGCCGATCCCGATGACGGCGGAGCGGTTCGTGCGGCTGGCGGTGGAGAATGGCGCGGACACAGTGACGAGCACGTATAACGAGCCGCTGATCACCAGCGAGTGGGGGGTGGAGGTTTTCAAGGAGGCGCGGAAGCGGGGTCTGCACACGTCGTATGTCTCGAACGGCAACGGCACGGAAGAGGTGCTCGATTACATCAAGCCATGGGTCGATTTCTACAAGGTCGATTTGAAGGGGTTCAACGACAAGAGCTACCGGCAGCTCGGCGGGAAACTCGACAACGTGGTCAAGACCGTGGAGATGCTGCACGAGAAAGGGTTTTGGTTGGAGGTCGTCACGCTGTTCGTGCCCGGGTTCAATGATAGCGAGGACGAGATGCGGGGGATCGCGAAATTTCTGGCGGGCGTGTCGCGTGACATTCCGTGGCATTGCACGGCGTTTCATCCGGATTACAAGATGGCGGACCGGGACTACACGCGCGCGCGGACGCTGATTCGGGCCTGCGAGATCGGCAAGGAGGAGGGGCTGCGATACGTGTACGCGGGCAATCTGCCCGGGCGGGCGGGCGACTGGGAGAACACGCGTTGCCCGAACTGCGGCGAGATGTTGGTGGAGCGTTCAGGGTTCATGGTGCACGGGTATCATCTGACGGACGATGGAAAGTGTCCGAAGTGCGCGACGGCCATCGCCGGGCGCTGGGACGCGGCGAGGACACGCGCGGCCCTGAAACGCTTCGATTCTCTCGACCGCATCCCGCACGCAGTCAGGCCGTTCTGAGGCGCCAAACAAGCCCTGGAAGTCATGGATGGCAGGGGTGACCGCACAGCGGCAAGTGGGGTGCCGGCCCTGCAATTCGGTGCCGGGTGGGGCGGGAAAGATTCGGGTTGCAAAGCGGGGGGGGATTCAGTAGAAGAGACGACGCTTTCGAGGCCACAGGTTGCGGGTTGTGGCCTTGATTTTTGGGCGAAAACAACAGCAGTCGAAAGAACGGTTGTAAGTCGTGGAGTCGTCAATCCAGTTGAAGATATTTTCTGGTAACGCCAATCGACCCCTCGCGCAGCGGATTGCCGATTACATCGGGGTGCCGTTGGGCGCTGCGTCGGTCAAGTCGTTTCCCGACGGGGAGACGTTCGTCAAGATCGAGGAGAACGTCCGCGGCCGGGACGTGTTCATCGTGCAGCCGACGTGTCCCCCGGCGAACCAGCATATCGATGGAGTTGTTCATCATGATTGATGCGTGCCGGCGGGCGAGCGCCCAGCGGATCACGGCGGTGGTGCCGTTCTTCGGATATGCGCGGCAGGATCGCAAGGACCAGCCGCGGGTGCCGATCACGGCCAAGCTGGTGGCCAACCTGATCACGGCGGCGGGCGCCAACCGGGTGTTGACGCTGGACCTGCACGCGCAGCAGATCATGGGGTTCTTTCGACATTCCGGTCGATCATCTGTACGCGGCGCCGGTGATGTATCGGTACTTTAACAAGAAGAAGCTGAAGGATCTGGTGGTCGTTTCACCGGACATCGGCGGCGTGAAGATGGTGCATGCCTACGCGAACCTGTTCCAGGCGCCGTTGGCCATCGTCAACAAGAACCGCAAATCGGCGACCGAAGTTGAGATGCTCAGCGTCGTTGGTGACGTGGACGGCAAGAACGTGTTGCTGGTGGACGACCTGACCGAGACGGCGGGCACGGTGACGCGGGCGGCGGAGATTTTGAAGAAGCACGGGGCGAAGAAGGTCTATGCGTCGGTGAGCCACGCGGTATTGAACCCCGCGGCGCTGAACCGGCTCAAGGCATCGGAGCTGGAGGAGTTGGTCGACGACGGACACGGTGCCACACTCAAAAATGAACGGGTTCAAGCTGACGGAGCTGACCGTGGCGCCGTTACTGGGCGAGGCGATCATGCGGATCCACAATGCCGAGTCCGTATCCTCGCTGTTTGATATCAACGGGGAGACATCGTCGGACTTGAGCGCGGCGGTCGCCGTGCGGCCCACGGAATTGAACTGAGAGAATTTGACAGTCGGTGGTTTGGAGGAGAAATCTGGTATGGCAAAGAAAGTACAGTTGAAAGCGAAGATGCGCGCCGGGAGCGGACGGGGCGCGGCGAAACGGTTGCGGGCGGAGGGAGTGGTTCCCGCCGTGATTTACGGCGCCCACATGAAGCCGCTCAGCATCGCCGTGGCGGCGGAAGAGTTGGAGAACGTGTTGCAGGATGCGACCAGCGAAAACGTGCTGGTGGATTTGCAGGTTGACGAGGGGGGCACGACGAAGAACCGCCTCACGTTGATCCAGGAAGTCCAGCATCATCCCTATGAGGATGTGGTCCTGCACATTGATTTTCATGAAGTATTGGCGACCGAGAAATTGCGCACGAGAGTGCCCGTTCGTCCCCTGGGCGAACCGGCGGGTGTGAAGAACGGCGGTGGCATTCTGGAATATGTGATGCGCGAACTGCATGTCGAATGTCTGCCGCAGGACCTGCCCGATGTGATCGAGGTCAACGTCGAGAAGTTGGAAATCAGCCAGAGTATCCACATCGGCGACATTACGACCGCCGGCGGGTGTGGCGTTGCTCGACGGCAAGGGGCAGACGGTGTTCCTTGTGGCCGCTCCGATCACGGAAGAGGAATTGGCAGCGATGACCGAAGCCGCAGCAGCTCCGTCAGCCGAACCGGAAGTCATTACCGCGAAGAAGGAAGAAGGCGAGGAAGGCGCCGTTGTCGAAGGCGAAGCCAAAGCAGAAGACGGCAAGGCCGAGGCAAAGGCCCCGGCCGCTGGAGCGGCTGGCAAAGCCCCCGCCGCCGGTGCAGCCGGCAAAGGCCCTGCCGCCGGAGCGGCTGGCAAGGCACCGGCCGCCGGTGCGGCCGGCAAGGCGCCGGCAGCCGCGGCTGGGAAGGGCGAAGCCAAACCGGCCGCAAAGCGACCACCAACCGGGCGGCAAGCCCGAAGCCAAGAAGTAAGGCGAGCGAGGCGGCACGGCGGTGTCGGCCAGGCCAAAGCTGGTGGTGGGGCTGGGAAATCCCGGCCGGGAATACGATGGCACGCGCCACAACATCGGCTTCGCGGCGCTGGATGGGCTTGCGGACAAGTTGGACTGTTCTTTTCGAAACAGGTCGCGCTTCTCGGCGCAGGTCGCCGAAGCGGGAGCGGGTGATGCCGGCAAGGTTACGCTGGCGAAGCCACGGACGTTCATGAACCGCAGCGGCTCGGCCGTGCAGGCGTTGCTGGTTTGGCTCAAGATTGAGCCGGGGCAGTTGCTGGTCGTGGTGGACGACGCGGATTTGCCGCTGGGCCAGATCCGGTTGCGGCTCTCGGGAGGAAGCGGAGGCCATAACGGTTTGCGCTCGATTATCGAGACGTTGGGCGGTAACGAAGAGTTTGCGCGGTTGCGAATCGGCATCGGACGCACTGCGCCGCTGGGCGCGGACATTACGGGCCATGTGCTCGGGCGGTTCGCGCCTGCGGAGCGCAAAGTTGCGGAAGAAGCCGTCGCGACTGCGGTGGAGGCAATGGAGTGTAGTCTGCGAGATGGCCTCGCGGAGGCCATGAATCGGTTTAATCGGAAAAGTCCGCGCGCGGGCGCGGAAGAAGGAGAGTAGAGGTTGAAGACATACGAAGGATTGTTTATTCTGGACACCGGCGGCAAGGATGAGGTGTCCAAGGAGTTGATGGACAAACTCCAGAAGAGCATCGAGACCGCGGGAGGGCGTGTGGACAAGGTGCAGCGCATGGGCGCGCGGCCATTTGCCCGCGACACGCGCAAGCGCACCTCGGGGTATTATGTAAATTTCATTTTCGATGCCCCGTCGACGACGATTGCGGAGTTGGACGCCAAGCTCCATCTGGAGACGGAAGTATTCCGGTGGCAGTTTATCGAGGCGATCGAGCCACCGGTCCGCAAGCCGCGCAAGATCCCGACCACGGGCGTGGTTGAGTAACAGGAGCCATGGCTTCCTATAACAAAGTGTTGTTGATGGGCAACCTGACGCGTGATCCGGAAGTGCGGTACACGCCCAAAGGCACGGCCATTGCCAATCTCGGTCTCGCGGTGAACCGTCGCTGGACGACGGAAACTGGGGAGGCGAAAGAGGAAGTTACCTTCGTGGATGTCGAAGTCTGGGGCCGTCAGGCCGAGACAGCGGGACAGTATCTTTCCAAGGGGCGGCCGGTGTTCGTGGAGGGGCGGTTGAAGCTGGATAGCTGGGAGGACAAAGAGTCCGGCCAGAAACGCAACAAATTGAAGGTGGTTGCCGAGCGCGTGCAATTCCTGGGGGCGCCGCGGGGCGGAGCGGAGTTTAAAGATCAGGCGCCGTCGGACGAAGCGCCGGCGCGACCGGCGGGTCGCGGCCCACGCCCACCCGCGCCACCACCGCAGGACAAGGGCGAGCCGGAACCACCGGCGGGCGAGGACGACAACATACCGTTTTGAACCGGGTCGTCAGAACATTTAATTCAATGAGGAAAACCGAGCGATGATGGAAAGAAATTTTGATAGTCGGGAGAATCGAGAGGGCCGGGACGGCAAGCGGTCGAAGCGGGACATCATTATCAAACGCGACTGCAAATTGTGCATGGACCAGATCGACATCGATTACAAACAGGCGGATATGCTGAAGAAATTCATGACGGAACGGGGCAAGATTCTGCCACGGCGGATTTCCGGCAATTGCGCCAAGCACCAGCGGCAGCTGGCCACCGCGATCAAACGCGCGCGCGTCATGTTACTTGTACGCTAGGACGGAGCCACCACTACCATGAGCAAGCAAATCATTTTGACCGCCCCCGTTGACAACCTGGGGGCCGAAGGCGACACGGTCACGGTCGCCGACGGGTTCGCGAGGAACTTTTTGATCCCGAAGGGGCTGGCCATGCCGGCCACGCCGGGCAATTTGCGGCGGGTGGAATCGCTGCGCAAGAAGCGCGAAGCCTCACTCGCGGCTCAACTGGACGGCGCGAAGACAGCCGCGGCGCAATTGGTGAAGCAGTCCTACACCATCACGGCCGCCGCGGGAGAAGACGGCAAGTTGTACGGGTCCGTCACGGCCTCCGACATTTCGGAGGCGCTGAAGAAAGAAGGGGTCGAGGTGGATCGGCGAAAGATCGTGCTGGAACACGCGATCCGCGAACTGGGCGTGTACGACGTTGATGTGAAGCTGCATCCCGAGGTGGCGACGAAGGTGAAGATCTGGGTGGTTGGCCCCGAAGGTGAAGGAGTTCCCGCGAAGAAGCCCGCGGCGGCGGCGGACGAAAAAGCTGGTAAGAAGACAGCGAAAGCCGATAAGAAGAAATAGCCGCACGAGTTTTGTGGGGACGGCTATATGGCTTTGACCAACCCTCTTGCATCCGAAACCGCCTTCCCGGCAGGCGGGGCCGGCGCAACGTCGAGCCGCGATTCAGGACGCGCGGCAGCCCTTGGGAAGGGGAAGTCGTCCGCCATCCTGGCCTTGGATCGTGTGCTGCCAAACAGTCTCGACGCCGAGATGGCTGTTCTGGGAGCGATGCTGCTCAGCCCGACCGAAGCCGGCTCCGAGATTCGCGACCGGCTCAGCGACAATCATTTCTACTATTCCGCCCACCAGGCGATTTTTCGGGAAATCTCGGCGTTGCAAGACGCGTTGCAGGCGGTGGACCTCATTACGCTGACGCAGCGGCTGCGGGACAAGAACCAGCTGGAGGAGATTGGCGGCCCGACCTACCTGAGCGATTTGATCAGCCGCGTGGCGAGCACCACCAACGTCGAGCACTACATTGACATCGTTTGGGAGAAGAGCCAGTTGCGCCAGCTTATCGGCGCGGCGCACGAGGTCATATCCCGGTCCTTTGAACAGCAGGACGACGTCAAAGCGTGGATCGACGAAGCCGAGCAACGGATTTTCAATATCACCGCGGAGAAAACCGGCGACGTGATCAAGCCGGTGAAACCCCTCGTCATGGATGCGATGTCGAACATCGAGCGGATGTACGAGAAACGGGGCGAAGTGATGGGGCTGGCGACGGGGTTTCGCGACCTGGACAAGAAGACGTCGGGCCTGCACGACGGCAATTTGATCATCATCGCCGGTCGCCCCTCCATGGGGAAAACCGCGCTGGCGATGAACATCGCGGAGAAGGTCGCGGTCGACCGCAATATCCCCGTCGGCGTGTTCAGCCTGGAAATGTCCGGGCAGGAACTGGTCACGCGCATGCTGTGTTCGCGGGCCGAGGTGAACCTGCGATCGCTCCACAACGGATTCCCGTCGGACCGGGATCACCACCAATTGACAGCCGTGGCGAGCCAGTTGATGAAAGCGCCCCTGTATATCGACGACTCGGCGGGGTTGACGGTCAATCAAGTGCGTGCGCGCGCGCGGCGGATGAAGCAGCAGTACAAGATTCGATTGCTGGTGATCGACTACATGCAATTGATGCGGGCGCCATCCCGGCGCGCGGAGAGCAGCCGTCAGGCCGAGGTGGCCGATATCTCGGCCGGGGTGAAGGCGTTGGCGAAGGAATTGAGCATCCCCATCCTCGTTCTGAGCCAGTTGAACCGGCAGCCGGAATCGCGGGATGAGGGCAAGCCGCGGCTGGGCGACCTTCGTGAATCCGGGGCGATTGAACAGGACGCGGATGTGGTCGGATTGTTGGTGCGACCCGAGGTGTATGAGGACGACAAAGACAAGCAGAAGGAGATGAAGGGCGAGGCCCATCTGATCATTGCCAAGCAGCGAAACGGGCCGACCGGGGAGATCGATTTGGTTTTCCGCGGGGAATTTACGCGGTTTGAGGACCAGGCGAGGGTTGACGAGGGAGATATTCCGAGTTTTGAAGGGGGCGAAGAATGAGGCGGCTGGAGGGGGCGCTCCTGCTGTTCTTCGCGGTGGCGGTGGTGAGTTCGTGTTCGTGGGGGCAAGATGCCGGGGACGAGGACATCGTCCGCGCGATTGAGATCCGTTTCGTTGGCCCGGAAACCGTGAACCGTTCGATTGTCACGGCCAACATCCAGACCGCCGTGGGCAAACCACGGTCCCGGGACATGATCGAACAGGACGTCCGCAACCTCATCAACACCGGTTATTTCTTTGACGTGCGCGTGCTGGAAGAGCCCATGGCCGATGGCGTCCGGATCGTCTTTCAGGTCCAGGGCAAAGCCACGATCAAAGAGATTACGATTGAGGGGGAGAAGCGGTTCAAAGACGTGCGTCTGCGGAAGGAATGTTCCCAGAAGGTGGGGGACAGTCTGGATGAGCGCAAGGCCCACGACGACGCTCAGAAGATGCAGGATTTGTATCAGAAGGCGGGCTATCCGGATGTCAAGGTCACCTACGAAGTTGGACTGGACAAGGACACGGGCAAGGCGATCCTCAAGTTCAAGGTCCAAGAGGGTGAACGGGTGTACCTCAAGTTGATCAAGTTCACCGGCAACAAGGCGTATACCGACCAACAACTGTGCAAGTTGTTAAAAACGCGGCGGCATTGGTGGGGTTCCTGGCTGGCGGGGACGGGTGTGTTGAAACAGGACGACTTCAAAGAAGACCTCGATAAACTTCGCGACCATTACCATTCCCACGGCTACATCGACATGGACATTCGCGGGACGCGGACCCAGCGCGTCGGTCCCAAGTGGATGGTGATCTACATCGACCTGTTCGAGGGAGTGCAATACAAGGTTGGCACGGTCGCGATCGATGGCAACCGGCTGTTTCCGACCACGGTGTTGGAGAAGCAGCTCAAGATGACGACGGGCAAGACGTTCACCCCCACCGCGATGTCGGCCGACCAGAAGGCCCTCGTCGATTACTATGGGGCACGCGGGTACCTGGACACCGATGTGCGCGAGATCCGAGCGCCCAACGTCGAGACGGGTCGGATCGACATGACGTATGCCATTCGGGAGGGGGAGTTGACCTACATCGAGAAGATCGAGATTCGCGGCAACTCGAAGACCAAGGACAAGGTGATTCGCCGCGAGCTGGCGGTGCATCCCGGGGAAATCTACGATACCGTACGCGTCGATCGCAGTGTCGATCGCCTCAAGAACCTCGGATATTTTTCCAAAGTGGAAGCCGATCCCGAGCCCACCGACGTACCCAACCGCAAGGATCTGGCGCTCAACCTGGAGGAGCAACGGACTGGCTCGGTCAATTTCGGGGCGGGCTTCAGTTCGATCGACAGCCTGATCGGGTTTGTGGAGATGACGCAGGGCAACTTTGATTTGTTTAACTGGCCCACGTTTACCGGGGGGGACAAAAACTTCGGCTGCGTTTGCAGGTGGGCTTGAAGCGGCAGGATGAGATTCTGTCGTTTGTCGAACCATGGTTTCTGGATAAGAAGCTGTCCTTGGGTTTTGATCTGTTTCACCATGCGGCCAATTATCTGAGCACGGAATACAACGAACAGAGCACGGGCGCGTCCCTGTCCCTGGAAAAGGCGTTTACGGAGTTTTTGCGTGGGCAGATTCAATACAGTATCCAGTACATTTCCATCAGTGTCGACAAGTCGGCCTCGCCGGAGTTGCAATCGCAAAGCAGTTCGTACCTGCGCAGTTCGGTTTCCGGCACGGTCACGTATGACACGCGCGACAGCGTCTTTCTGACGACGCGTGGAACCCGCACGGAGATGAATGCCGAGGTTGCCGGCGGGGGACTGGGAGGGCAGGTCAACATCTACAAACTGAACCTGACAAGCTCGGTGTTTTTTCCGCTGCCCAACCAGCAGGTGTTCGAGTTGCTCGGGGCCGCCCGGGTGGTGGACGCGTTTGGTTCATCCGAGGCCAACGGCACGAACGTCATCGAGACGGTACTCAACCACAATGGCCCGGTCAAATCCGTCGAGCGGCCGGTGGATCCCGTTCCCATCTTTGATCGGTTGTTTCTGGGCGGGGCCAACACGCTGCGGGGTTTCGCGTTCCGCAACGTTGGGCCGATGGATGTCACCGGGGAGCCCGTTGGCGGCAATACCTCCGTCAACGGGACGGCGGAGTACAGCTATCCGATCATTGAGAAGGTGCGGGGCGCGGTTTTCTTCGATGTCGGTAACGTCTATCGCGACGCGTATGAGATCACGGCGAGCGACTTGAAATCCGACGGGGGCATCGGTCTGCGGCTGAACCTGCCGATTGGGCCGTTACGACTGGATTACGGCTACCCGATCATGACCGACAAGCAGACGGGACGGGTTGGAAAATTTCAGTTTAGTGTTGGCTACCAGTTCTGATATGCTGTAGCTACAAACCGAAAGGAACGACAGAAAGGTTGTGGGAACAAAATGAAAAACACCATTGCTGCATTCATCACCGTGGCTGCGCTGGGTTTGGCCGTGACGGCATCGGCGCAGGTACCGGCGGGCCGGATCGTGACGATCGACTTGAACAAGGTCTTCAACGACTATTACCGGACGCCGATTGCGTCGGCCAAGCTCAAGGAGACCGCGGATTCGTTCAACAAAGAGCACGACGACATGATGGCCAATTATAAGAAGGAGATCGACCAGCTCAACAAATTGCGCGACGACCAGGACAAACCGGAGTACACGACCGAGGTCCGCGATCAGAAGCGCAAGGCGGTGGCGGACAAACTGACCGAGACCCAGAAGATGCAACGGGATATTGACGATTACCGCACGAGCCACCGCAAGATCCTCGAGGAGCAGACCCAGCGGATGCGGCAGACGATCCTCAAGGAGATCCAGGACGTGATTGACAAGGAAGCTCGTGACGCCGGCTACCAGCTGGTCATCGATAAATCCGGCAACACGCTCAACGGCGTACCGGTGCTTGTCTTCAGCCAGGATCAGTTGGAAATCACCGACGACATCGTCAAGGTATTGAACAAGAACCAGCCGAAAGGCGCTGAGGCGCCCAAGCCGGCGGACAGCAAGGGCACCACGAAGTAAGTGTGCAGCTAACGGCACGCGATATTGCGCGGATGGTTCGGGGCGAGCTATCCGGCAACCCCGACCAGGTGGTGACCGGGCTGGCTGGTTTGCGTGAGGCGACGCCGAATGACGTCAGCTTTCTGGCCAGCCCCAAGTATCAGGCGGCGGCGAAGACGACGCGCGCCCGCGTACTGATTGTCGCCAAGGATCTCCCCGTTGACTTTGATGGGGCGGTTGTCCGTGTCGATAATCCGTCGGAAGCGTTTGCGGAGTTGGTTCGCCAGGTGGCGCCCCGCCGGTCACATTCCCGACGGGCATTCATCCAACGGCGGTCGTGGCGTCGACCGCCCGGCTGGGCAAGGACGTATCCGTCCAGCCGCACGCCGTAATTGAAGACCGGGTTGTGGTTGGCGACCGGACGGTCATCGGAGCCGGTGCGTATATCGGCCACGAGAGCCGAGTGGGAGCTGACTGCCGGTTTTACGCGAATATCAGCCTGCGGGAACGGACGATTGTCGGGGACCGCGTGATCCTGCATTCGGGTGTGGTGTTGGGCGCGGACGGTTTCGGTTACGAGCAGGTGAACGGCACGCACAAGAAGATTCCCCAGGTGGGCAACGTGGAGATTGGGGATGACGTCGAGATCGGCGCGAACTCGGCCATCGACCGCGGTCGGTTCGGCCGAACACGGATCGGCAAAGGCACCAAGATCGACAACCTGGTGCAGATTGGCCACAACTGCGTGATTGGCGAGCACTGCATCATCTGCGGGTTGGTGGGTATTGCCGGCAGCACGATTATCGGCGACCACGTTACTCTGGCCGGGCAGGTTGGGATTGCTGGGCATCTGACCATCGGGGACAAGAGCATCATCATGGCGCAGGCCGGGGTGACCAAGGACGTTCCGCCCGGCTCGATCATGCTGGGCGCGCCAGCGGTTCCCCACAAAGAATTCAAGCGAATGAACGCGGCCATCCAACGGCTGCCGGAAATACTCGCCAAGTTTCACGATCTGAAATAGCCGCGCGTCGGGATGCAATGGAGCTGGTCACGGCTCGGTAGTGTGACAGGTTGGCGTTGTCGACTGTGACACCGCGCGTCGAGTGTGACAGACTGCCCCGAGTGTTCTTCACGAAATGTCCGCCGGCGTGACAATTCGCGTGATGGCACCCTGTGTGCTAAAGTGGGTGGCGATATGATTCGCCCCGATAAATTTACGATCAAGGGCCAGGAGGCGCTACAGTCGGCGCAGGAGATTGCCCAGAAGCTCAACCATCCGGAGGTTGACACCGAGCACCTGTTGTCGGCGCTCATTCAACAGCCGGACGGACTGGTGCGCCCGTTGCTGGACAAGCTCGGCGCGAACGCGGACGGCGTTCTTCGGTCGCTGGACGACGCCCTGAATCGCCGGTCGCAGGTTCACGGAGCGGACGCGAGCCAGCTATCCATGAGCAAGGGACTGCGGGCGGCGCTGGAGGCGGCGTTTACGCAGGCCGACAAGTTGAAGGACCAGTTTGTCGGCACGGAGCACATGCTGTTGGGCCTGGCGGAGACGACGAATCTTCTCAAGCCGCACGGCGTGACACCGGCAGCGATCCTCAAGGCATTGCGCGAAGTCCGCGGCAATACGCAGGTGACGGACCAGAATCCCGAAGACAAATACCAGGCGTTGACGAAGTACGGGCGCGACCTGACGGAAGACGCGCGACGCGGCAAACTCGATCCGGTCATCGGCCGGGACACGGAGATACGCCGGGTCATCCAGGTGCTGTCACGGCGGACGAAAAACAACCCGGTTCTGATTGGCGATCCCGGCGTCGGCAAAACCGCGATTGCGGAAGGGCTCGCGCGGCGGATTGTCAGCGGCGACGTGCCCGAGGGGCTCAAGGGCAAACGGCTCGTTTCCATGGACATCGGCTCGATGCTGGCCGGGGCGAAATACCGCGGCGAGTTTGAAGATCGGTTCAAGGCGTTCCTTAAAGAGGTGATTGCCAGCGAGGGCAACATCATCGTGTTCATTGACGAACTGCACACGGTGGTGGGCGCGGGCAAGGCCGAGGGCGCGCCGGTGGACGCAGCGAACATGCTCAAGCCGTCGCTGGCCCGCGGGGAACTGCATACGATTGGCGCGACGACGCTGGACGAGTACCGGAAATACGTCGAGAAAGACCCGGCGCTGGAGCGGCGGTTCCAGCCAATCTTTGTCGGTGAGCCGTCGGTCGAGGATACCATTGCCATTTTGCGCGGATTGAAGGAGCGCTATGAAGTGCACCACGGCGTGCGCATCCAGGACAGCGCGCTTGTGAGCGCGGCGGTATTGTCGCATCGGTACATCGCGGACCGGTTTTTGCCGGACAAGGCGATTGACCTGATCGATGAAGCGGCGTCACGGCTGCGGATCGAGTTGGATTCGCTGCCGACGGAGATCGACGAGATCGAGCGGCGGGTCATGCAATTGGAGATCGAGCGCACGGCGTTGAAGAAAGAGAGCGACAAGGCGAGCAAAGAGCGGCTGCAGAAGCTGGAGAAGGAACTGGCCGATCTCCAAGAGAAAAGCAAGAAGCTCAAGACCCAATGGCAAAACGAGAAGAGCGTGGTCGATGAGATTCGGAACCTGAAGTCGGCGATTGAGATGTCGCGGGAACAGATGGAACAGGCGAAGCGCGAGGGCAATCTCAGCAAGGCCAGCGAAATCCAGTACGGGCGACTGCCCGACCTGGAGAAAAAGCTCGAAGCGGCCGACCAGAAGCTGACGAAGCTCCAGAAGACCTCGAAGATGCTGACCGAAGAGGTCACGGACAACGACATTGCCGAAGTGGTGGCGCAATGGACGGGGATTCCCGTGTCCCGACTGCTGGAAGGCGAGCGCGAGAAGCTCGTGCACATGGAAGACCGGCTGCGGTTGCGGGTTGTCGGGCAGGAGGACGCAGTTGCCGCGGTGTCGAATGCCGTGCGGCGGGCGCGGAGCGGGTTGCAGGACCCGAACCGTCCCATCGGCTCGTTCATTTTTCTCGGACCGACGGGGGTCGGCAAGACGGAACTGGCGCGGGCGCTGGCGGAATTTTTGTTTGATGACGAGAACGCGATGGTGCGCATCGACATGAGCGAATACATGGAGAAGCACACCGTGGCGCGGCTGATCGGCGCGCCGCCGGGGTATGTGGGCTACGAAGAGGGCGGGCAGTTGACGGAGGCGGTCCGACGCCGGCCGTACTCGGTGGTGTTGCTGGATGAGATTGAGAAGGCGCACCATGACGTGTTCAACGTGATGCTGCAGGTGCTCGATGACGGACGCCTGACGGACGGTCAGGGGCGCGCCGTGGATTTCAAGAACACGGTGTTGATCATGACGAGCAACATCGGTTCGCAGCACTTCGCCGAGAGGCAGGGGGACGACGAGGCGGTGCGGCAACACGTGATGGACGATTTGCGGGCGCATTTCCGGCCCGAATTCCTGAACCGCGTGGATGAGGTGGTGTTGTTCCACGGGTTGACGCGCGAGGACATCAAGAAGATCGTGGACATCCAACTGACCCGCGTCCAGAAACGGCTGGCGGACCAGAACATTGCCGTGACGGTCACCGACGCCGCGAAAGACGTGATCGCGCGCGACGGATACGACCCGGTATTCGGGGCGCGACCGCTCAAGCGGGTCATCCAGAAGAAGATTCTCGACGCGCTATCGCTGGAAATCCTGTCGGGCAATTTCAAGGAAGGCGACAGGATCAAGGTCGTGGTGGACAAGAAGCGGGCGGGCGAACTGGCGTTCGAGAAGGCGTAACGAACGGTAGCACCCTCACCCCGAGCCATTTGCCGCAAACGACGTTGTCGTCTCGTGCAGGACTCAGCTATGACTCTCGTGGTCGGACGTCTTGGGAGGCGGCGGAGGGATTGGTTTGGCGGTAAACAATGGCTGAATCGTAGCGGGGCCGGACAGTAGCGCCCCGGCGGCATATTCCGGTTTCGTCCTTTTTGCCATGCCGCGCTCTTTGTTGTTGGTCGACTGAGAACCCCTATCGGAGGGGCGGAGCACGTCCTGATCGGCAGGTTTGAGTCCCGGGGTTGCGGTCTTGGCGAGACCGGATTCGTAGCGGAGCTCGACTGAGCCAAAGCGAATCGAGGCGCCATCCTTCAGTTTCACGGCCATGATCGGTTCGCCATTCACAAACGTGCCGTTGGTCGACTTGAAGTCGTGCAATTGATAATCGTCGCCGTCACGGACCAAAATCCCGTGGCGCGACGAGACATTTGTATCCTGGATACGAATGGCATTCTCAGCAGTTCGCCCAATGGTGATGAGTTTTTCCGTCAGCTCAATCGTTGTGGCGAGCGAGCTTGGCGAGAGTATGTGCAGCTTTGGCATAGGCGACCCAGTTCGTATTATAGCGAAGGGGTGCGACCAAGTCAATTACGAGCCGCGATAAACGGGCGCAACCGTGGCAGCTGGCTTGAAATGACCGTACTTTTCGAGCAAAATCTGTGACCTTCATTGAGGTACGATTATGGCGAACCATTGGCTGCTGAAGACGGAACCGAGCACGTACTCCTATGCCGACCTGGAGCGGGACAAAAAGGCGGTGTGGGACGGCGTGTCGAATGCGTTGGCGCTGAAACATCTGCGGTCCATGAAGCGGGCCGATCTCGCGTTTATCTACCACACGGGTGACGAGAAACAGATTGTTGGGGTTGCGGAGGTCACGAGCGACCCTTATCCCGACCCGAAACAGAAAGATGCGCGGTTGGTGGTGGTGGATTTGAAACCCCGACATCGGATGTCGAGGCCGGTGACGCTGAGCGAGGTCAAGGCCGATGGCGAGTTTCGGGATTTTGAACTGGTGCGGATCGGGCGCTTGAGCGTGATGCCGGTCAGCGAATCGCGGTGGAAGAAGCTGCTGAAAATGTCGTCGGCATCGAAATGTCCCAATGATTAAGCCTGACCCCATTCCCCTCCGCCGCAGTCCCGCTTAATCCGCCCCAGAAATTCTCAAATCGGTTCACACGCGTCACACAAGGTGTGGAATTTAGGCAAATGGGATGATTTCCCTCGACATTTGAGGTGTTGGCCGGTCTGACGCGTTAAGACTTTTGGGTTTAATTCACATGGCGCGGCGTTCAACAATTAGGGTTCGTTTGCTGGGCTGTCCCATAGATCTATCTCAAACCCGGGCAGATAGGCTTGTTCTGGCTGGGCCAGGTAGCGGAAGTGACCGTTGGCTGTCCCATAGCAGCGCAGTAAACTCAGCACATCCCATTTTTTCCACAGGGCGGCGCGGATCAAGGTGAAGAGGCGGCTGAAGCTGTGGCTCCAATCCGCCAGAAAGGCCAGATAGCGCAGGAGTAGATAGACCAGCAGCGCGGTCCACACCTGCCAGCGCACGGCGTTGGCGCTGGTGCCGAGGAAATCGGCCAATTGCAACGTCTGCTTGATCTGCTTGAAGAACACTTCGATCTGCCAACGGCAGCGATACAACTCGACAATGCTGGTGGCGCTCCATTCCAGGTTGTTGGTCAGGAATTCCATTTCCACTTCCCGACCGTCCACCTCGACGAGCGCGATAATCCGCCGCAGCTCCACCGGGTAGTCGGCCAAGGTGGTGGGCGTTTGTAGTTGGATCAAGTCATCGCGCAGGATTTTGCCCGCCGCACCGTGCTGAAAACACCGCACCACCAGGAAACTCAAGTTCTCCTTGGCGCGGGTGACCCAAAACACCTCGCGCATGGACAGGTCGGCCAGATGCTCGAAGTCCACGTACGCCTTGTCAAATATGACGATTTCACCCGCTTTGACGCCCGCACACAGTTCCCGTGCCCGTTTGGCGTCGTTGTGCCGGGCGGTGTCCACGATGGCAAAGAGCGGCAGGAAACTTTGCAGGTCCAATCGCAGATGACACTTGGCGGCGGCCTTGCGTCGGCGATGCTTGGCCCAATCCAGGCACGAGGCGATCAAGGGGATGGTGGTTGAATCCACCAGATGAATCGTGCGCTTGAACTTCCGGGCAAACCGCTGGCCCGCCCGACCGCTGACGAAGCCCGGAGACTGGTTGCCCAAATGTTCCAACACCGACCAGAAGAGTTGCTCGGCCATTTGTGCCGGGCGCACCTTGTTGGCGTGGGAGAGAGTATTGCGGTTGGGCGGGGTGGCCCCACGCAGACTGGACAGTGGCCCCGAGTGCAAACCCAGCGCGTCGCAGACATCGTTGAGGCCGATGCTGTGAGTGAGTTGGGCATACATCAGGGCGACCAGATGACTCCAGGGGCTGAAGGTGCGGGCTTTGTCTTGGACCCCGGTAGCCCGCGCCAGCTTGGGTACCAGGAAGTCAGGAATGAAGTTGCAAATCTGCCGCAGGAGGTTCAATTTTGCGGCGGCTGGAATGTTCTTGTTGTGCTTTTTCATCCCTGCCGTGTGGCAGGGCTACACGAGACATTCCAGCTTTTTTCAAAACCCTATGGGATGGCTGTGAAATCGGTTTTCGGGGCTTCTCGAAGCTCCGCCGATCAGGATGGTGGCAATAGACGCTAGTGCCAACAGGTCCGGCATACTTGCAACGGTCGGGGTTTCCCGCCAAGCAAGCCGAGAAATCGACAGTTTGCCCCAGATACTTAGTCCGACATATCTCCGGGTCTGGGAGACGGCTCTGATTGCTGACGGTGTTGTCGGTCATGCTCCTACGCTCGCTTTAATCGTAAGCCATTCGGGCAAACTGTTCCCTTTGGTTCTGCCCAGCCGCCACCATCGCCAACATGAAGTCAACCCTTGCCGCCCCGTGATTATAAAAGTCGCATACGACATCACAGGCTTGGAACTTGCCCAGTTGATTCCGTTTCAAGATGACGTAATTCCAGCCCCTGCCTTTATCTCCCAGTGCAATGGTGCCAAGAATGTTTCCCGTCCTATTGGAAAACCATTCCACCTCCTTGCCGACAAAATGCTCCAGATCGCAGTCCAGCGACAGACGGTGGATAAACTCTGCCCTGCCGATAGCTTTAATGACCATGCCCCCCCGCAGTAGCGACGGTCGATGTTGCGATTGGCTGCCTTGCTGTGCCGTGTCGCTCTGCGTCTTGGTCGGAGTGAAGCAGCTCGCTGAGACCAGCGTGACCATAGGCCTTATTTCAGAGTAACCCTAATGAATTCGCAAAGTATCTTCTTAAACTCAAGATTGTTCGCGGCCCCTTTAGGGCCAACGCCCTGCCAGCCCTTGCATTTCCTGCATCAAGGCTTGCGTTGCCGTGCGAGAGTTGAAGGCGAGTGGGAACTGAGGGAAAGAGCAATTGCCGTTTGGTCCTCGACTCGCCATCGTTTCCCCCGTCAGATTAGCCGCCGTATCTCGTCACCTGATCTTGCTGAACACGCCCCCCGGTCCCCCGCCGCCAAGGCCATGTGCCTGCGGATAAGACCTCACGGCTTCTCTTCATGGTGGGGCTGGGCTTCGGCTTTCTATCATGGAGTTGCCCGAAGACCGTGCGCAGGGCGGTCCGTCGGGATGGGCATCGGTATTACAGGGGCGTCCAGGCTGTAGGAACAGTGTTGGCAACGGTGCAATGGCGGATCCCAACCCACTCCGCATTTGGGACAGGTTTTCGGATAGTGTTGTCCCGGTAGACGAAACTCCAGATGACAGGCCGGACAATCCACCAACTCTCCCTTGATCTCAGCAGAAAACTTCAGGTGGTACCGACATCGAGGACATTTTACGAGCGTTGATAGTTCGGGGATCGTGGTGGGGGTGCTACAGTCGGGACAGTCGATTATCAACCCAGCCCCTGCTTCATCGGCAACGAGATGGTTCCCGCATGACCCGCATTTGAAGAAAATGTCGGGCATCGCCTGACCTCTGCCGGTAAAGTATGCGCCTCAATGGCAACCAAGGGAAGCAAAAAATCATCCCGATCCGCCGTTGAGATTGTTTTGGCAGTGTAGCCTCCGGTCATCCCCCCAATGTGTAGGTGCTTCGACAGGGGATGTCGAAGCGAGAGAACGTCCATCCCTACACTGCCAGGACAATGTCCGTCCATTTGCGGGCTCTGTCAATCGGGAGACGGATGAAAACGTCACGGTTTCTCTTCATGGTACGGCTTCTTCTGTTCGTAGAGACTGAGCCGTTGACGGGCTTTCTCCAAGTCATCCTTGGACGGATTGGACTCCAGGTATTTGTTCTCCCATTTCACGGCATTGTCAAAGTCGCCAGCCTCGGCGCAGGCCGCCGCCAGCGTATCGATCCAATCCGGAGTTTTCCATTCTGACAGGACACAGGCCCCCGTTGCGATCTCAACGGCTTTCTTTCCGTTCCGAAAGTTAGCGTCGGGGCAAACGGCCAGTAGTCGGGCAAGGTTGTTGTAGGCCACGGCGTTTGTCCGGCCAAGCCGGATGGCCACGTTGAAATCAGCGATGGCCCTGGCATAATCACCTTCCTGGACGTAGGCAATACCCCGGTTATTGTACACTTTGACATAATCCGGCTTGAGTCGGATCGCTTCTGAGTAATCGGCAATGGCCCTGTCCCAGTTGTTTTTGTGTCTGTAGGCGTTGGCTCTTTGGTAATACGCCGGGGAATTCTTCGGATTGAGTCGGATCGCTTCCGTGAACTCAGCAATGGCGAGGTCATAATCATGCCGACAACCCGCGTCCATGCCTCTTGCAAAGGCTCTGTCTGACTGCTTGTTCCCGCACCCTTGGCCCGCCAACAGCAACAGGAGGAAAATCCCCAGCCATGACAGTCTTGCGAGAGGCCGCCGGGCTGGCGGACGCGAAGGTGGGCGGGGTGTGGAGGCCATTACGGTTTCTCTTCGTGGTACGGCTTTTTCTGTTCGTAGAGGCTGAGCCGCTGGCGAGCCTTCTCCGAGTCATCCTTTGGCGGATTGGACTCCAGATATTTGTTCTCCCATTTGACGGCGTTGTCAAAATCCCCGGCCTCGGCATAGGCCGCGGCTAGGGTATCGAATCCTCCCATGTTTTGCCATTCTGGCAGATCACAAACCTTTTTCGCGTACTCGACGGCCTTCTTCCCATTCCGAACATTGGCGTCGGGGCAAACAGCTAGTAGCCGTGCCAGGGTGTCATAGGCGGCGGCATAATCCGGTTTGAGGCGGATGGCTTCATTGTAATCTGCGACGGCCTTTTCGTACTCGCCTTTGTGGCTGTAGGCGATGCCTCTAATGTGATAGAGCCCAGGACGGTTCGGGACAAGCCGGATGGCTTCATTGTAATCAGCAATGGCTTTGTCCCAGTCTCCCTTGTCCGCGTAGGCCAATCCCCGGTCCACGCGGGCGTACATATTCCCTGGCTTGAGCCGGATCGCTTTGCTAAACTCTGCGATCGCGAGGTCGTAATCCTGCCTGTCCATCGCACCCGCACCTCTATCGAACGCTCTTTCGGCCCGGTAGTTCCCGCACCCTTGGCCTGCCAACAACAGCAGGAGGAAAACTCCCAGGCATGAAAGTCTTGCGATGAGGCGCTGAGCTGGCGGACTCGAAGGAGGGCCGGGTTGGGTAGCCATGCTCCGAGAAATAGCAGTCCGGCCATGGCAAATCGAGCCAAATACAGCCGCCTGTTCCCCTTTACATTTCCGCCTGTCAGTCCTGCATTGCCGTCGAGGGTCGAGTAGACCGTTTCGTCGAGTCAACTACGACAGAGATTCTTCGCTCCGCTCAGAATGACAGGGGATTTCAGTCGTGGGATGGTATCAGGGGGCGGCCCGCTTGCATGCCGTGAATCGGCGAGCGAGTATCGGACTTGACAATAGAATCTGTGCATGATATCGGTTGTGTGATATTAGGGAAGTCGTAGTCGGCGATGGGGCCGGTCAAGGGATTGCGACTGCTCTTTGATATAAGAGGAAATGGCCGTTTTGCACTCGCTCGCGCCCGCTCGGCTCGCCCTGACGGGCCGCCTACGGCGTTGCGTCGCGCCGCTCCCAGCGACTTGGCTTTGACATAGGGGAAAGAGGGCGGTCAGCGGTCGGCATTCGGTGTTCGAGGGGAAAAGGGGACAGGCGCGGGGGGATGGCCCATGGTCGGCGCTCGGCGAGCGTTGGTGTAAGGGGCAGGGCCTGACAAAAAGGGGTGATTTTGCGAAACGAACCCAATGAGGTTGGATCAATAATGCGTGTTGATGTGATTGGTATAAAGAGGATTACAGATTCGGAAAAAGCGGATTTTCATTGGGTTCGTCCCCCGTTACATTGGGTTCGGTTGGGTCGCCAGCGAACGATCGGTTGGGGGGGAGGGGCATGCAAGAAAGGGTAAAATTACCAAACGAACCCAAGTTTATTCAAGCCGGCGTGGAAAATTGATGGAAACGAAGCCAAAAACGAACCCAATTGCGGCCGCGGATACGACGGGGCCGTGTCTCGTCCGACTCGGCTTCGGGGGTGGAAATGCGTTGCCGGGACGCGGTTGAGGGGCAAAAAGATGCGGATTCCGCGCGTACTTAGACAGCGGGTTGCTGCTGGGTGAGGCAGTGGAATGAGCCGAGGCCCCAGATCAGGTTGGTGCTGTCGATGCCCACGACGCGTCGGTCGGGGAAGAGGTTTTGTAATGTGTCGACGGCGGCCTTGTCGGTGGTCGGGTTGCGATAGGTGGGCAGGAGGACGACGCGGTTGGCGATGTAGAAATTGGCGTAGCTGGCCGGCAACCGCTGGCCGTCGTACTCGATGAGGCCGGGCATCGGCAACTCGACCACGCGCAACGGTTGACCATCCTGATCGCGCATGGCGTGGAGGCGTTTGAGGTTTTCCTGCAACGGCCAGTAATTGTCGTCGTGGGTGTCGGGCTCGATGACGGTGACGACGGTGTGCGGGTCGACAAAGCGGGCGAGGTCGTCGATGTGGCCATCGGTATCATCACCCGCGATGCCGTCGCCGAGCCAGAGGACGTTGGAGACGCCGAGGTAATCGCGGAGATACTGCTCGATCTGCTGTTGGTTGAGGCCGGGATTGCGATTGGGGTTCAGCAGGCAGGACGTGGTGGTGAGCAGCGAGCCCGCGCCGTTGACGTCGAGGGAACCGCCTTCCATGACGATGCCCGGACTAAACATCTGGAGGCCGAGCAACTCGGCGACGCGTTGCGGCACGGCATCGTCGTCATCGTAGGGGGGATACTTGTTACCCCAGGCGTTGTAGCCCCAGTCGACAATGGCGGTTTCCTCCGCGTTGCGCACGACGAAGATGGGACCGTGATCGCGGCACCAAGGTTCGTGGGAGGGGATGTGGTGGTAGGAGACGTTCTTCTCGCGTTCGCCCACGGTGCGGCGGGCAATGGCTTCGACCTCGTCGTTGCGGACATTAATATGGACGAACTCGTGCGCGGCGAGGGTGCGAACCATTTCGGCGAGCGTGGGAAGGATTTCTCCATAGCGATCGGGAAAACTGATCCCGTCGGGACGCGGCCAGCAGAGCCACGTGGCCGCATGCGGATACCACTCGGCGGGCATGCGGTAGCCGAGTTCCCGTGGAGTTTTTGCAGGCATCAGTCGAGCAGGCGCTGGGTGATGCCGCCGTAGGCATCGATGCGGCGGTCGCGAAGGAACGGCCAATGCTGGCGCGTCACGTCGACTTTGCGGAGGTCGCATTTCGCGATGAGGACCTCTTCCTTGTCGTGGCTGGCCTGGGCAATCACTTCGCCAAATGGATCGCAGACGAATGAGCCACCCCAAAACTGGACGGTGCCTTCCCGGCCGATGCGATTGGGCGCGGCGACAAACACGCCGTTGGCGATGGCGTGGGACCGCTGGATGGTGACCCAGGCATCATGCTGTTTCGCGCCAAATTGTTTCTTCTCGCTGAGGTGCCAACCGATGGCGGTTGGATAGAAAAGGATCTGGGCGCCCTTCAAGGCGGTGAGGCGCGCGGCTTCGGGGTACCACTGGTCCCAGCACACGAGCGTGCCGATGGTGGCGCGCGGAGTGGCGAACGATTGGAAGCCGAGATCGCCCGGCGTGAAGTAGAATTTTTCGTAGTACAACGGATCGTCGGGGATATGCATCTTGCGATAGCGGCCAACCAGTTTGCCTTTGGGGTCGATGATGACGGCCGTGTTGTGATAGACGCCGGCGGAACGTTTCTCGAAGATCGAGCCGACGATAGTGATGCGGTGGGCGCGCGCGGCGGACGCGAGCGCGGCCGTGGTTGGTCCCGGGATCGGTTCGGCGAGCGCGAACTGGCTGTGGTCCTCGGTCTGGCAGAAATAGAGCGACCGGAACAGCTCGGGCAGGCAGACGATTTGCGCGCCGCGGTTGGCGGCTTTCTCGACGAGAGCCAGCGCGTGCTTCAGGTTCGCCGACGGCGGCGCGGTGCAGCGCATCTGGACGAGGCCGACGGTGACGATATGGTGTTTGGCGGTCATGTAAAAAAATGCGGCAGAACCATGATGAATTTCTTGCATTGCTGCAAGAAATTTGTTTCTCTTCGCGACGGGAGCGAGAAACCAACACATGCATTTTGTACCATCGAAGATTTTCCTGACAAAAGGTGTCGGCACACACAAGCACGAGCTGCGGAGTTTTGAGCTGGCGTTGCGCGACGCGGGCATTGAGAAGTGCAACCTGGTGACGGTGTCGAGCATCCTGCCACCGCGGTGCAAGATCATTTCGCGGAAGCAGGGCGAGCAGTTGCTGCAGCCCGGGCAGATCACGTTTGCGGTGATCGCGCGGATTTCGACGAATGAGCCGCATCGGCTGATTGCGGCATCGATTGGCGTGGCGCAGCCGGCGGACGAGGACGCGTACGGTTACCTGAGCGAGTTGCATGCGTACGGCATGAACGACACGACGGCGGGGAATTTTTCCGAGGACATGGCGGCGGCGATGTTGGGGACGACGTTGGGCGTTGATTTCAACGAGGACGCGAGCTGGGACGAGAAGGAACAGGTTTTTCGCATGAGCGGAAAGATCGTCCGCACAAGCAATTGCACGCAGACAGCCGTCGGTCATCCGCAGGGGCAGTACTCGACGGTGATCACGGCGGCGATATGCCTGTTTTGAACTCGGAGAGCGTGGTTTGCCTTTCCCGGCAAAGGCATCTATTATAACGCCGTGAAGAACGACGTCGTCGAGGTGCAGGTCAAGGGCGTGCTGCCGACCACCACGGGTTGCGCGGTGTTCGTCGGCAACGACGAGAAGACGTTCGTCATCTACGTGGACCACAGTGTCGGCGCGGCCATCACGATGTTCCTGCGGAACACCCCCAAAGAGCGCCCGCTGACGCACGATCTGATTGGCCACATTTTTGCGGGATTGGGTGTGAAGGTCGAGCGCATCGTCATCAACGACCTCAAGAACAGCACGTACTACGCACGGCTCGTCTTGCGTTCCGAGAACGAGCTCGGCAAGAAGATTTTGGAAATCGACTCGCGTCCGAGTGATTGCATTGCGCTGGCTGTCCAGCAGAAGAGCCCAATTTACGTCGCCACGAAGGTTTTTCACGTGGTCGAAGACATGTCCGAGGTCCTCAAGCGCATGAAACAGGAGGGCGGGGACGAGTTCACCGGTCAGGAAGAGGAAAGCCAGCCGGAGTGAGCCTCGAGCGTCGTCGTCAGTGCCACCACGGCCGATCGACCCAATAGACGTAGATGGAATATCCAATCACCGCAGCCGGCTGCATGTCCAGCAGGGGCTTGTACACATCGCGCGCGTTATCCGAAAAATAGAGGCCGCGCAGGTTGGTGATACTGACAGCAACGAAGCCCGGTAGGTTTGGGCGGGACACACGTTTGTCGTCAAAGAACGGCCCGCCGGGAAGGTACGTACAATCGATCTTGTAATAGTCTGCATCAGCTGTGCCGAAGTAGCTCAGGTTGATGTGGTGCACGTCGTGCTGGTCCATCCACTGCTTCAAGCCTTTCAGATCCTGTCCCCAATCGATATTGGAATCGACGAGATACTCGTGTCCATGGCTCGGGCCGCCGACGAATTGGTTAAAGAAGGCAAGATAGTGTGGGCACACGAGGGCGAATTCGACGATCGCCAGGAGACAGAGGGCGGCCAGGGTGAGGCGAAGTGGCTTGGGCCGCTCCGCGGATAGTTTGGTGATGGCGTAACCAGCCAATAACAGAACGAACGGATAGACGGGTAGGATGTGGCGCAATCCGATGTTCAATTTTGCCAGCATGGCGGCCGCCAGAAACGCTCCGGGCGGCAGTAACGCATACACGGCATCATCGGCAAAACGCCGCCAGCAGTTTACGGCCAGGATGACCCCGACGGCGAACAGCACGATCACGGAGATGGGCGTCTTGATCAGGAACGCGAACGGGAAGAACCACCACCAACCGTCCGTGCGGTAGCTGCCCGCGAGAAACCCGCTGCGCTTTTGGGCTTTGATCTGCCCGAGCAGGAAGCCTTCATTGTACGCGTTGGGGAGCAGGTGGTGTTCATCCACCCACGTGACCGCTCGGGTCAGCGTGGGCATGCGCTGGAGGATACCGGGATCCTTGTGGAATTCCATGCGCCAATCGGGTGCGGCGGAGGGCAGGTAGCGAAAATCGTAGGCCGCCCAGATCGCCACCCACGAGGCGACCGCGAGCGTCGCAAAGATGATCATTGCCGCGGAGAGTCTCTTCCAACGGGTGGACAGATCGGTGCATTTGCCAATGCGGACCGGCCAGGCAGACTTCTGGCAGGCGCGGGCGGCCAGCAACACCAGCGCCACCGGGCCAAGCAGCACGGCGGAAAACTTGCTCGCCTGCGCCAATGCGAAAAAAGCAACCAAACCAAACAGGTTTCCCACGCTGAGGCGGCGCGCGGTTCGCCACAGGAAGTAGGCGACGCCAAACCCAAAACATGTCACGCCAAAATCCGTGGTGACGAGCCGGCAATGCGCCAGGATGTTGGGCTCGAGGGTATAGAACCCGAGAACGATCGCGGCTGGCCAGAACCCGAACAACTCGTGAGCCCAACAGAAGAGCAGTACACCCAAGAGCACGCCCAGGAGGACAATCATGAACCGCGCGGCGTAGAGCAGACGGTCGGCATCGTTGGAGAGGTAGAGCGTATCGTGACAAAAGAGGAATTGTTTCCCCATGACCCAGGACGCGGAAGCCATCGGATCGATCCCCCGCAGATCCATCTTGATTCCATCCATACCGAGCAGGGGCAACGCCGCCCACATGCGGATGAATGGCGGATGCTCCGGGTCAGTGCGGTAATCGTGGAATTTGAGCGCGCTATAGCCCGCGACCAGGTGTTGCGGTTCGTCCCAGGTCGCGGATTCACGCACGTAGCTGCCGACGGCCAGCGCCAGGAACACGACGGCGAAGACCGCCAGGCAAAGGATGCAGCGAAGTCGTTCCGAGACTTTCATGGCCGCGGATTATACCACCAATTTGTCTCGACCCAGTATACGTGGATCGAATAACCGATCACCGCCGACGGGTTGCGCTCCAAGAGAGGGGTGTAGAACTCGGACACTGGCGCGTCGTGGAGGACGCCGTGCAGGTTTTGCACGCTTACCGCGACGTAACCGGGCAGGTGCGGATCCGTGATTCGTGACGCCGCAAACGAAGGCGAGCCGGGCAGATACGTGCACTGGATCCCGTAGTACGCGGGATCGGCGTTGCCGAAATAGCTGAGGTTGATGTGGTCGACGTGGTGGGCGTCCATCCATCGTTTGAGCGGCTTGAGGTCCTGGCCCCAATCGATATTCGAATCGAGAAGCACCCAATGGCCGTTGCGGGGACCGCCGACGATTTGGTTGAAGAAAGCAAGGTAATGCGGATAGACCGTGGCGAGTTCGACGGAAGCGAGCACGACCGGAACCAACAGAAAGCTGGCGCGCCACTTCACACGCATTTCATCGAGCGTTACTCCTGTGATGAGAAGTACGAATGGATAAATCGGCAGGATGTGACGCACGCCGATGTTGAGGTGTGCCATCATGGCTGTGCCGAGCAAAATCACCGGCGGGAACACGAGAAATGCGGTGTCAGTCTTCCACGGCGCGGGTTTTTGGATGAGGAGCGCCAAGCCACAAAAGAGAAGCAACAAGATGGTTAACGGCGTTTTGACCAGAAATGCCGCGGGGAAATAGTACCACCAGCCGGTACGGCTGGATCGGCCCGCCAAATACCCTGTGCGGTGCTGCGCCTTTACCTGGCTGAGAATGAAACTCTGCGCGTAAGCGTCTGGCACCAATTTGTGTTGGTCCAGCCAATCGGCGACACGTGCAATCGTGCGCACCGACTGCAAGAACTGCGTGTTTTCACGCAGAAGCAGGAGATCATGGCTGGGAGTAATCGGTCCATACCGGAAGCCATAGGCGGCCCACACCGCCGCGTAGGAGGTAAGGGCCAGAATCGCCACGACCGCAAGGGAAACAAGCGTTTTCGCGCGCCGCGAATGAAGGTTGATTCCCTTGGCAAACCGGCAGGGCCAAGGATACACGCGAAGGACGGGCAGGACCAGCAATACCAGCAGGATCGGTCCGAGGAGCAGCGCGGAGAATTTGGAGATCTGGGCGAGCGCGAAGAACACCGTTACACCGGCGACGTTGCCGCAGGTGAGTCTTCGTGTTGTGCGCCAGAGGAAGTAGAGGGCGCCGAAACTGAAGCACGCCACGCCGAGGTCGGTGGTCACAAGACTCGAATGGGCGAGTATGTTTGGTTCGAGACAGTAGAGCGCGAGGATTGTTGCCGCCGTCCAAAATCCGAAGAGTTCGTTGGCCCAACTGAAGACCAGGATTCCCAGCAGGATCCCGAGCACGACCGTCATGAACCGGGCGCGATACAACAAGTGGTCGGCGTCGTTGAGTTCGTAGAGGAAGTGATGACTGAATTCCCATCCGTCGGCCGTGCTCCACGAGGGGCTGTTCGTATCGATCCGGACATCGGGCATGGCCAGCAACGGTAATGCCGCCCACATGCGCAGGAACGGTGGATGTTCGGGGTCGATACGGTAATCGTGCCAGCGCAGTGCTGTATAGCCGGCGGTCAGGTGCTGCGGCTCGTCCACGGTCGCGGATTTTTGCGTGTAGCTGCCAACGGTGAGCGCGATGAAAGCCACCGTGAATGCGCAAAGCACGACCGATGTCCGAACCCAAGCGCTACCCTCCATGGGCGCGGATTGTACCGAGTCGTGGTGATTGCGACCATAAAAACCTGTTGGCTTACCTACCACCACGGCTGGTCGACCCAATATATGTAGATGCAGTGGCCGAGGACGGCGACGGGTTGCCGTTTCTGGAGGTTTGCGTACAGGCCCCTGGCGAAATCGCTCAGGTACAGGCCGCGCAGGTTGGTGGCACTGACCGCGATGTAGCCGGGCACCTGCGGTTTGCCAATCCGACCGTAGTCAAAGAATGGCGAACCGGGCAACGGGTTGTACTCGATTCCGTAGTAGGCCGGGTCGGCGTAGCCGAAGTAACTCAAATTGATGCGGGTGACGTGATGCTCCGTCATCCACTGCTTGAGCAGTTTCAGGCCCTGGCCCCAATCGAGATTGGAATCGACCAGATAGTCGGCACCGTGCTGTGGCCCACCAACGCTGACATTGAAAAACGCGAGGCAGTCCGGATAGACGGCAGCGAATTCCGTGACCTGGGCCAGACACAGGCATACAAGAGCGATGCCTCTCCACCGACGTTTTGCTCCCGACACGCATGATGGGAACAGAGCCGCGATGGTCCGCCCGGCCAGCAGCAATAGAAACGGATAGACGATCAGGATGTGTCGCAGACCGATATCCAAGTGACCGGCCATCGCCACGATAACATAAGCCGCCGGTGGTCCCACGACGAACAAACCGTTCAGCCAGCTCTTCGTCCCGTCGACAGTCCAGAGTATCAACCCGATGAACGACAGGAACAGCAGCGCGATGGGAGTCTTGATGAGAAACGCCACGGGAAAGTAGTACCACCACCCCTGCTCGCTGAATTCCCCGAACAAATACGCCGGCCGCAACTGGGCCTTCGCGGTCATGGAGAGGAATCCCTGCGCGCAGGCGTTGGGCAACAGGTGATGCGCATCGACCCATTGCATCAAGCTGGTGAGCCGGGGCAGGCGATGCTGCGCCTCGACATCGGCAGTGAACTGCGCCTGCTCGATTCCCGCCGCGGTCGGCGCATAGCGGAACGAGTAGATCGCCCAAAGCGCCACGTAAGAAACCAGCACCAGACAGCCGATGGAAACCAGAACCAGCATGGTTTTGCGCGCTCGCGACGTAAGAAGTGTGGCGCGACGAAGATGGCACGGCCATGGCGTTCGTGTGAGCGCCCGCACGAGCCACAAGCCCAGAAGAATGGGCACGAGCAGGAGCGCGGAGTACTTGCTGAGTTGGGCGAGCACGAAAAAAACGGTGAGTCCGATGGCGTTGCCGATGCTGAAATCGCGCGCGATCCGCCACGCGAAGTACACCGAGCCGAAGATGAAGCAGGTCGCGCCCAAATCGGTCGTGACCAAACCGGAATGCGCCACCAGATTCGGTTCCGCACAAAACAATCCCAACACGATTGCGGCGGGCCAGAAACCGACCAACTCCCTGGCCCAACAAAATACCAGAATGCCGAGAAGCACGCCGAGCAGACTGATCATGAAGCGAGCGGGATAGAGCAAGCGATCCGCGTCGTTGTCCTGATAAAGGAATTGATGGCAGAAGCGCCACTCATCGAACGGGAGCCAGTAACGGCTGTGGGTGTCGAGCTTGATCCCGGGCGTTGCCAACAGCGGCAGCGCGGCCCACATCCGCAGCAGCGGCGGGTGATCCGGGTCGACGCGGTAATCCTGCAGTTTCCACGCGACATAACCATCGGTGAGATGCTGCGGCTCATCGATGGTCGCCGAAAGACGCCGATAACTATGGATGGTGAGAAATTCGAAGACGACAGCGAACAGCATCAGGACAGCGCCTGTTCGAATCCAATCGGATCGGTTCACAAGTTTAAATTGTAGCGGGCGGTCACCGCCGCGACCACAAAATCCGTCGCGCAACCCTGATCGCGGCAACTACAGCCCGAGATTCGTGCCGAGGACGGGCTTGGCGTCTTTTTCGATGATGATCTCCCGGACCGTTTTGCCGGCGGGAATCATCGGCAGCACGTGCTCGGTGTACGGGACGATGACATCGAGGACGTACGGCTCCTTCGAGTCGAGCATCCGCTGCATCGCCGCGCGCAATTCGCTCTTCCGCGTGACGCGTTCGGCGGGAACGTTGAAGCCCTTCGCCACCGCGACATAATCGGGATAAATCTTGTGCGGGTTCTGTGGGTCGCCGAGATACGTGTGGCCGCGGTTCGACTTGTAAAACTTGTCCTCCCACTGGACGACCATGCCGAGATGCTGGTTGTTGAGAACCATCGCCTTCGCGGCGATGCGCTCGATGTGCGCCGTGGCCAGCTCCTGGATGTTCATCAGGAACGAGCCGTCGCCATCGATGTCGACCACCTGCTTGTCCGGGAACGCCACCTTGGCGCCCATCGCCGCGGGATAACCGTACCCCATCGCGCCGAGCCCGCCGAGGTCAGGAACGTGCGCGGGTGTTTGAATTTGTAGTACTGCCCCGCCCACATCTGGTGCTGGCCGACGCCCGTGGTGATGATCGCGTCGCCCTTGGTCAGTTCATAGAGCAACTCGATGACATACTGCGGCATGATGATCTCGTTGACATCGCCCTTCAAGAATTCGCGGACATACTGCGATTTCAACACCTCATCCGTCACGCGGTAGCGGAAGGGGAACTGCTTCTTCCACTCGTCGATCTGCGCGTGCCATTCGGTGAACTTCTTGCCCTTGACGACCTTGTTCAGCTGCTGCAGCGCGTACTTGATGTCGCTGACGATCGGCAAATGCGCGACCTTGTTCTTGTTGAGCTCGCTCGGATCGACATCGATATGAACAATCGTCCCGTGCTTGGCAAATTCGCTGACCTTGCCCGTGACCCGGTCGTCAAACCGGACGCCGAGCGCCAACAGCAAATCAGATTTATCGACCGCATAATTCGCGTACACCGTGCCGTGCATCCCGAGCCAGCGCATGGACAGCCGATGATCGGATGGAATCGCGCCGACACCCATGATCGTCGTCGCGACGGGGATATTGGCTTTCTCGGCGAACTCGACCAGCTCCTTGCCGGCGTTGGACGAAATAATGCCGCCGCCCGCGTAAATCACCGGCCGCTCGCTCTTCTCGATCAACCCCGCGATCTCGTTGACCGCGATGTCGCTGATCCGCTTGTCGGGATTGTAGCCGCGCAAATTGATTTTGTCCGGGAACACCGGCTTGCAGGTGCTCTGCTGGACGTCCTTCGGGATATCGATCCAGACGGGGCCGGGCCGGCCCGTGTTGGCGATGTAAAACGCCTCCTTGAACACGCGCGGGATGTCCTTGACGTTCATGACGAGGTAGCTGTGCTTGACGATCGGCAACGCCAGCCCGAATACGTCCGTTTCCTGGAACGCGCCCTTGCCGATCATCGCCTGCGGGACCTGTCCCGTGATCAGGACCAACGGAATCGAATCCATGTACGCATCGGCAACGCCCGTGACGAGATTCGTCGCGCCCGGGCCGCTGGTGGCAATCGCGACGCCCGTCTTCCCGCAGGCGCGCGCATAACCATCCGCGGCAAACGCGCCCCCCTGTTCGTGACGCGGCAATATCGTGCGAATGTGCTTCGACCGGGTCAGCCCCTGGTGCAATTCCATGCTCGCGCCGCCCGGATAGGCAAATACCGTGTCCACACCCTCGCGCTCGAGACATTTCACGACAATGTCGCACCCGCGCATGGGTGTGTGCAGTTCCGCGCCGAGTTCGACAATCGGCGCTGCGGTCTTCGCCCGGCTCTTGGCCGCGGCATTTGCCTGTTGTTTGCTCATCGGAGTTTCAACCCTTCCAAAGACAGTCCGTACCTTGGGAGGCCAACATTTATACACCCGAAATCACCCCCCGGCAACGCAAATTGAACCCGACAGAGGCGCCGAGTGTGCGCCGACCGCAGGCGAGACCGTCGTGTTTTGGGTCGTAAAAGCCCTCCAAACACTCCCCGGAGCGCCATTTCAGCCCCCGAACTTGGGTTCGTTTTGGGTTCGTTTTTCCAAATTTTCCACGCCGGCTTGAATAAACTTGGGTTCGTTTGTAATTTTTATTTTTTGAGCGGAACCTGGGCCTGCGCAACCGCCCCGGTCGGATAGGGACGCGCCCTGCCCCGACATCCGATGTCGGGGTGAACCGCCGTGCTCGGGCCGTATCCCCATGCCGTCCTTGCGAGTTCTGCAAAGTCTCCTCGCCCCTTGGGGGGAGCCGAGTCGGACGAGACGCCGCCAGTCGTGTCGAGGCGGCAAAGGATGAAGGTGAGGGGTATCGCTCTCGCCATCCCCCACACTGATTACAAACTTCTCCATGGCGCGGTAGTATATCATAAACGGATAGCGATTCAAATCAAAAACATTGAGCGATCAACGGGCAGGCAACGGGGGCGAGCCTTGTCCGCCGTAGGCGGATTGCCCGCCGCAGGTTTACCCGCCTCAGGTGGGCGTGGTCTTCCCAACTCTGAGGTTGGGGCGGGCGCCCGGCGCCCCGAATTCTCTGGTGCTTTTGGGCGTTCCCCGTTATTCTGCTGTTGGAGAAAGCGAAAGGATGTTTGGTGTGAAAGCTAGGTTGCTCGCGTTGCCCGTTGCCCGTTGCCTGCCTGACCGCGCTTTTTTTCTCCGCCATTTCCACTCGTTCGCAAACCGTTGTCACCTTCGATGACCTGTCCGAAACAGGCTCTGGAGCTTTCTTTTCGCTCAAGTACCAGGGCTACCAGGGCCTTACTTGGAGCAATATTGCATGTAACAATGCAATTCTCCTTACCAACGTGCTGCCGAATGAGTTTCCGGGAGCTCCCACTAACGGCCTGTCCGGCGATTATTACGGAATGGTATCACCTTCGAACGTAGCTCTGATGGCCTCTGGCTGCGAGATTGACTCATTTGCCACCAATTTTGATTTCCTGAGCGCCTACCTGACGGGCTGCTGGAACAGCAACCTGAACATCGAAGTCCAAGGATTCAGAGAGACCAACTTGGTGTACGACGAGACCAAGGTTGTCAGCGCAACAAGCCCGACCCTGCTCACGTTCGACTACATGGACATCGACCGCCTTTATTTCACTTCCTATGGCGGTGAGCCTGCCTTTTCCCCTCCTAGTGGGGGGAACGAGTTTGTCATGGACAATTTCATGTTCGAGTACATTCCCGAGCCATCCACGTTTCTGCTGGCGGCACTCGGTGGCGTATCGCTGGTCGCGTTCCTCAGGCGTAAGCGCACGTAACGTCGAGACAACCTGCCCGCCACTCCGTCACGACACCACCACCATTTCCAGCAGCTTCCCCCACCGTGCTTCGCTGACCGGCATCGCGCTCACTCGCCCGATGGGCCTGTTCCGTCTCTTCGACCGCGTCTTCCGCCCCTTAATGGGATCCAAGCCCTCGGGCGAACCCACACGTTTTCCGCTATTCGTGCCGGTTGCTGTCCCGGTGCGTGTAGAGGGTATCCCCGTCAGAAAAAACAGGGTTTCCCCCGACAGACAAACCACCCCCGCCTCCGCTACTTATTACAGGGCGTTATCTGTTCGGAAATACCCCTTCAAGAGGGTGGGTAACTCATATGGCAAATGTCGAACAAACCCGGTGGAAGATCGGCTGGCAGGCTTTGGCGGCTCTTTTTGGAAGCAAGACCGAAGACACGGTTGGCAACCAACGGAGTCTACCAGATCCGGAAATATGCCGCACCAGATATCTGGGGCCCTCTCTCGGTCTTTCGAAATGCCTGGTGAAAGACCCCAGCGGTTGCGGGCATGCGGCACGTTTCCGTTCTGGTTCTGGCGTTTATTGCTACCATCCGGATCGACGGAGCTTCGAGAAGACAACCCCGCCATGACCGATGACACTCTCAGCAATCAACGACATCTTCCGGACCCGGAGATATGTCGGGCTATGTATCTGGGGCGAACTCTTGAGTTCTCGTCCTGCCTCATGGACAACGCCAACGGTTGCGAGTATGCCATCCGCTTTGCGTCTTGCGTCTTTTGTTGCCATCCAGAACGACGTCGCTTCGAGAAGGCAGCGTTGCCTTGACTTCCCCATTGGGGCGGGAATGAAGCCCACAGCCACTTCGTATTGGCATCCAGAGAACCGCTTCATGCCGGAAGCAACCATGGCCCCGGAACCCGGCCTGACTTCGAGTCCGCCAGCCCGCCGGCCCCTCGCAAGACTGTCATGGCTCGGGATCTCCCTCTTGCTGTTGGCAGGCCAGGGGTGTGGGAACTTCCGGTCAGAGAGAGCCTTTGAGAGTGGGGTGGATGCGGTTGAAGGCCGGAATTATGACCTCGCCATCGCTGAGTTTAGCGAAGCCGTCCGCCTCAAGCCCGATTATGCCGAGGCCTACATCAACCGGGGAGTTGCCTACGTCGGTAAAGGCGACTATGACCGGGCCATCGCCGACGAGAACCAGGCTATTCGTCTCGATCCGCGCCAAGCCAGGGCCTATTGCAACCGAGCCAACGACTACACCCACAAAGACGACTGGGACAGGGCCATCGCCGATTGCAATGAGGCCATCCGCCTCAATCCGGATCAAGCGGTGGCTTATTACAACCGGGCAAACTGCTACGGCCACAAAGGCGATTATGGCAACGCCATCGCCGATTGCATCGAAGCCATCCGTCTCAAGCCGGATTATGTGGAGGTCTACAACAGGCTCGCCTGGCTATTGGCCGTTTGCCCCGATGCGAACGTTCGGAATGGGATGAAGGCGGTCGAGTATGCGACGAAGGCCTGTGAACTGTCGGAATGGAAGGACGCTTCCATGTTCGATACGCTGGCGGCGGCCTGCGCCGAGGCTGGGGACTTCGACAATGCCGCCAAATGGGAGACGAAATGCCTGGAGTCCAACTTGTCGAAGGATACCTCGGCGGAAGCCCGCCAGCGGCTCAGTCTCTACGATCAGAAGAAGCCGTTCCACGAAGAGAAACCGTGAGGTTTTATCCGCTGGGGGGATAATCTTGGCGGGTGAATTGGGGGCGGGCTTCAGGGGGAACGGCGGCTGGCAAGCCGTGTGCTCCTTGTCGAAGCATGGCTCCACGTAATAGCAGCCCAAAACCGTGCGTTCTCGCCATCGACGATGACGAGGTCCTTCTGGGGTTCCTCACGGCGGAGTTGGAATCCCGAGGCTACAGAGTGTTGACCGCCGCCACCCCACAGTCAGCCATCTGGATTTACGAGGAGAGATGGCGAGAGATTGACGCGGTGCTACTGGACTTCTTGCTACCCCCATTGTCTGGCGATTTCGTCTTCGATGACCTCCAACGCCTCAATCCAGATGTGCGCGTCGTTTTGCTGACGGGCTTTGACGAACCCGTGGCCGACAGGATGTTTCAGAGAGGGCTGCGGGGCTACCTGAAAAAACCTTTCAAGCTGGCTGACCTGGCTCAGAAGGTGCAGGACGCTATCCGTACGCCATCCGCATCCCCCGCCTCACCATCAGCCGGATCGGCGCAGCTTCCAGATGACAACCCCACCATGGTGTCACTGCTGTAGTCTTTGACCGCCATCCCGCTCCATCGCCCAATCCGCCTGTGCCGGTCGGACTTGCTTCCCGCCCTTCCAGCCATTAGCCTTCAGACCAGCCATGGACATATCGATTCGTCAGGCAGCGCCCTGTGACCTTGAAGTCGTGTCCAGCATTCTGCTCGAAGCCGCTCAGTGGCTCAACGACACCGGCAAACCCATGTGGCGCGATGATGAACTCGAGCCCGAACGCATCGCGTCGGACGTAACCGCCGGTGTGTTTTTTCTCGCCGAATGCGACGGCGAAGCCGCCGGTACCGTGAGGTTCCAACTCGAAGACCCGCAGTTCTGGCCCGATGTGTACCGGCATAATTCCACCTATATCCATCGGCTGGCGGTCCGGAGAAAATTTGCCGGAGGCGACGTTTCGACAGCCCTTCTGCAGTGGGCCGTCGAGCGCGCCCGCACATTGGGCCGACGCTACGTTCGCCTTGACTGCGAGGCATCCCGTCCCCGTCTGCGCGCGATCTACGAGCGGTTTGGCTTTATCCACCACAGCGATCGCAAGGTCGGCCCCTACTTTGTCTCGCGCTATGAGTACGATGTGTCCGAATGTGCTCCATGACCATGACATGTCCTGCATCTGCCGTTGGCCCAAGCGTGTGGGCTCCATTTATTGTCAGGAACTGACGGGAGACTGCGGCTGGCAAGATTGATGCTTTTTTTGCGATCATGACCGGCGACATCGTCAGCCAGCCGGGGCGTTCTTCCGATCCGGCGAAATGCCGGACGAGGTATCGGGGACTATCCCTGGACATTTCGTATTGCCTGATGGGCAACCCCGACGGTTGCGGGCATGCGGTGCGTGTTGGTTCCAGTGTGTTTTGTCGCCATCCGGATCGGCGCACCTTCGAAAATCCCCGAAAGCCGATTTAGGAATCTCCGGGGCGAATTGACCGAGACTGCGCTGGGGAGAAACGATGGAGAGTCGAGTCCCAAACCGCGATTACTCTTTCCCACATCTTCAACTTGCCTACAACTCGCCCTCGACTCTCCACTGCAACATAAGCCTGTTTGCGGAAATTGCAACGACCTTGCGGGCAGTCTCAGCATCGGGAATCGGCTGGCAAGGCGGGTGGATTGCAGCTGGATTTCGCTCGACTTGGCAGGGCCGGAATGCTAGCCTTGTACTTGCTGGCAAGCGTGTTTGGCAACATCTCGGAGAAAGATGCGTCGGGTATGAACAAACCGATTCGGGTCGGGTTGGCGCAGGCGAGAATATTCCGCATTCTCGTTGCGAGTGTCGTGTCAGCTTTGGCTGGCTGGGCATTGAATGCGAATGCACAAACGGAGACAAATCTGTACTTCTTCGGGAGCATCCCCAACGATGGCAGCGGTCCAAACATTGGACTGATACAGGGCACGGATGGGAACTTCTACGGGGCGACCCAATATGGGGGAACAAACACCAATTGTGCTAACGGATGCGGGACCGTCTTTCGGGTCAGTGCCAGCGGCACCGAGACGACTCTTTACTCCTTTGGCAGTACCCCCACCGATGGGGTAAAGCCATATGCCGGGCTCGTGCAGGGCAGCGATGGGAATTTCTATGGGACGACCACGGGCGGCGGGACGAACGGCGGCTGGGGCACCGTGTTTCGGATCACTCCCAGCGGCACCTACACGACTCTGTACTCCTTTGGCAGCTCCCCCACTGATGGGGAAAAACCATATGCCGGGGTCGTGCAGGGCAGCGATGGGAATTTCTATGGGACGACCTACGAGGGCGGGGTGCACTACAATTGCGGCGGCTGCGGCACTGTGTTTCGGATCAGTGCCAGCGGCACCTACACGACTCTGTACTCCTTTGGTAGCTACTCCGGCGATGGGGAATTTCCGGAAGCCGCTTTGTGCAGGGCAGCGACGGTAATTTCTACGGAAATACCAGCCAAGGTGGGGCTGGGGCGACCTACGGAACAGTATTCCGCATCAGTCCGAGCGGAAGTTACACCAATCTCCACGGATTCAGCGCTTCCGAAGGAACTGAACCAGTATTTGCACTGGTAAGAGGCAGCGACGGCAATTTCTATGGGACGACCCGATCCGGTGCGAATAGAGATTGCGATTGCGGCAGCGTAATCAGGGTCAGTCCGAGCGGGAGTGTTACGAATCTCTATTCATTCGACTACATAACATCCCCGGGGTGGGATTCGTCTTCGATGCTGGTACAAGGCAGTGACGGTAACTTCTACGGGGGAACTGCCGGCGGCAGCTGCGGTGGCGGGACCGTGTTTCGGATCAGTCCGAGCGGTAGTTTCACTTCCTTATACTCCTTCTGTTCCTTGACAATCCCGTCTGGGCTAGTGCAGGGCATCGACGGGAATTTCTACGGAACAACGGTGTACGGTGGGAGCGGCCCTTGCAATAGCGGGTGTGGCAGCGTGTTTGAATTGATCGTCCCCCTCAACCCTCCGGCCAATCAGATTTCAGGAGTCCAGATTGCGGGCACCAATATCTCCATCGGCATCCCGTCCGTAGCCTACGAGACGTATCAATTGCAGTTCACGACTGATCCAGATTCCGGCATTTGGTCGAACGTCCCCAGCGTCTCCGTCACTAACAGCATCGGGGCTTTGCTGACATTGACCAACTTCGGCGGGGCCACCGGGCCGCAAGGGTTCTATCGGTTCGCCATCACGCCGTAGGAAAGTGCATTGCGCCCGGGACTTGATTCGCCCCGCATCTGCCGTTAGCCTAGGCGTGTGGATCCCATTTATCAGGAACTGGCCGGGCTGTTGGAACGCAAGGAACGGCTGGCGTTTGCGGTGCTGGTCGAGACCAAAGGTTCGACGCCCGCAGAAGTGTGGCGCGAAGGCGATTTTTCTGCCCGATGGACGCGTGATCGGGACGCTCGGCGGCGGCTGTCTCGAAGCCGAGACGCGCCAGAAAGCCCTGCGGGCGCTCGAAACGGGCGAATCCTTCACGTTCAAGGCCGTGCTCGATGACGATTTCGGTTGGGATGACGGATTGATTTGCGGCGGGTCGGTCCAAACCTTCGTCCAACCGAATCCGCCGAGCGGCAAGGTCTGGCAGGCGTTGCTGGCGGACCCATCGACGCGTCAACGACGCGTGCTGGCGACGATCACGACCGGCGATCATGCCGGCAAGCGGGCCCTGTTTGCGAGCGAGCAACTCATCGTCGCCGATGATTTGCCCGCGGATTTGCTTTCCGAACTCTCCGCCAAGAGCGCCGCCTTGCTTCAAGAACCCGAACCCGAGCCTTCATCCCTCATCCTTCATCCTTCATCCCTTTCCGTTTACTTCGAGCCGATTTTGCCGCGTCCCGTGCTGGTGATTTGCGGCGGCGGACATGTCGGTTGCGCGGTCGGCAAACTTGCCGCATGGGGCGGGTTCGATGTGGTGGCCATCGACGACCGCGCGTCGTTCGCCAACAAGGAACGGTTCCCGGACGCCTCGAAGATCATCGTCGATGATCCCGCGAAGGTGATGAAGGATTTCCCGTTGGATGCGGACTCGTATGTGTGCATCGTCACGCGCGGCCATCGGCATGACGCGGTCATCTTGAAGGAAGTCATCCACAGCAAGGCGGGCTATATCGGGATGATCGGCAGCAAACGCAAAGTGCGCACGGTCATGGAAGGTTTCATCAACGAAGGCGCGGCCACCGCCGAGGATTTCCGGCGGGTCCGCACGCCGATGGGACTGGCGATCCATTCGCTGACCGTCGAAGAAATCGCCGTCAGCGTCGTGTCGGAATTGATCGCCGTGCGACGCGGCGCGCAGAATTACGTCTCGTTGTCCGTGACCAATCAGATTGCCGACAAGTTGCTCGGCAAGCCCGCTGACGAAGTCGAATGAACGTCGCGATCATCCTGGCGGCGGGCGAATCGCGGCGCATGGGCCAACCCAAGCAGCTGCTCCCCTTTGCGGGTCAAACGATGCTCGAATGCGTGATCGATGCCTTCCGGTCGCCGCGCGTGGATGAGATTCGGGTCGTGCTGGGTTACAAAGCCGATGAGATCGCCGCGAAGATCGCTCATGCACAATGCAAGATTGTGAAGAACGAGCATTACCGGCAAGGCATGTTCACGTCCATGCAGGCGGGACTGCGTGATTTGCCGAAGGGCACGAAGACCGTAATGCTTGCGGTCTGCGACCAGCCGCGATTGAAACAAGCAACGGTCGAGACGCTCATCGAGACGTTCGAAAAAGAGCGGCACAAAATCCTGATTCCGTCGTACAACGGACGACAGGGTCACCCGCCATTGTTGCGTGCGGAGTATGCGAAGGAAATTCTGGCAATGGACGAGTCGATGACCCTCAAACATTTCTACGCGAAACACGCCGACGACATCGCGCGTCTGGTGGTCGAGGACGAGGGCGTGCTGATCGATATCGACGACCGCGATACGTACGAGCGAGAATTGAGCAAGGCATAATGATCGGCACTTTCGAACTTCTGACGCAGGACACCAGGACGGCGGCGCGTGCGGGCCGGTTGCATACCGCGCATGGGATTGTCGAGACGCCCATCTTTATGCCCGTGGGCACGCAGGCGACGGTCAAGTGCATGACGCCGGACGAGTTGCACGAACTCAAGGCGCAGATCATTCTCGCCAATACGTATCATCTGGTCGTTCGTCCGGGCACCGAACTGATCGCGAAAGCGGGCGGACTGCACAAGTTCATGGGCTGGGACGGCCCGATTTTGACCGACAGCGGCGGGTATCAGGTTTTCTCGCTGGCGAAGCTCCGCAAGATTTCCAAGGAAGGCGTGGAATTCCAGTCGCATGTGGACGGCGCGACCTTGTTTCTTGGCCCGCGGGAGTCGATGGCCGCGCAAGTGGCTCTGGGCAGCGATGTTGTGATGGCATTCGACGAGTGCCCGCATTGGCCCTGCGACCGAGAATACGCTTGCAGTAGCCTGGAGCTGACCTTAGAGTGGGCGGCCCGCTGTCGGGAGCAGCAATTATCCGACAGCCAATTGCTCTTTGGAATTGTGCAGGGAAGTGTGTATCCCGATTTGCGGGAACGAAGCGCGCGCGAACTGGCGGCAATGGGATTCGATGGATACGCCATCGGCGGCGTCAGCGTCGGCGAACCACCGGCGGAGATGATGCGGCAGGTCGAGATGACCACGCCGTTTCTGCCGCAGGATAAGCCGCGTTATTTGATGGGGGTCGGTACCCCGCCGCAGATTCTGGACATGATCGCTCGCGGGGTGGACATGTTTGATTGCGTGCTGCCGACGCGCGTGGCGCGAAACGGGACGATTTTTACGGCGCGGGGCACGTACGCGATCAAGAACGCGCAGTATCGCGACGACTTCGGGCCGCTGGAAGAGGGATGTGAATGTTACGCGTGCCGCCGCTTCACGCGCGCGTACATTCGCCACCTGTGCCGCACGAACGAGATCCTCGGGTTGCGGCTGATGACGTGGCACAACCTGCACCTGTACCTGGGCACCTTGCGCCGCGCGCGGGAAGCGATTGCGGCGGGAGTATTTGAAGATTTTCGACGGGAATTCACGTCCGTATACACGGAAGGAATCGGAGTAGATGAAAGTGTTTGAAATGTTGGCCATGTTCGGACCGCCAGCGGGAACCGAACAGGATCCGAAGGCGGCGATGCTGCAGATGGTCGTCACGTTCGGCATCCTCGGTGTGATGTTTTACTTCCTGCTGATTCGCCCCCAGCAGAAGCAGCGCAAGGACCAGGAGAAACTGATCAAGAATGTCAAAACGGGCGATAAAGTGTTGCTGAACAGCGGCATTTTCGGAATCGTCTCCAACGTCAAAGAGAAATCGCTCATGATCAAGATCGCCGACAACGTCAAAGTGGAAGTGCTGAAAAGCGCGGTCGGGTCGGTCGTCCAGAAGTCCGCGGAGGTGGAAACCGCCGCGCCATCCCCAAAATAATCCCGGATTTATGAATAAACAATTTGGTTGGAAGTGTGCGTTGGTCGCCGCCGTCCTGTTGATATCGGGCTGGGCGATCTCGCAGTATGGCATCAAACTCGGACTCGACCTGAGGGGTGGGACATCGTTCCTGCTGAAGATGGACGTCTCGGGGATCGACCCGGCCGGACGCGGCACCGCCGTGCAACAGGCCATCGAGGTCCTGCGCAAACGCATTGACGAGTTCCATGTGGCCGAGCCGCTTCTCCAGCGCGTCGGCGACGACCGGATTCTGGTGGAACTGCCGGGGCTGAAGGAAGCCGACCGCGAAGAAGCCCGCCGGCGAATCGAAAAGACCGCCTTTCTGGAGTTCCGATTGGTGCATCCTGACAACGCGGAACTCGTGTCCCAGTCGGTCAGCGACCCGCGCTTCACCGTGCCGCCGGGCTATCAGAAAATGACGATGAAGGAAGAAGAAGGAGGCCGCGAAATCAGCAGCACCTGCTTCGTCAAGGTGCGGCCGGAGATGACCGGCAAGTACGTCCGTCGCGCCTCCGTGCAGTATGACCAGATGACGGGCGCACCGCAGGTCGGCATCGAATTCGATGCCGAGGGCGCGAAGATTTTTGAGCGGATTACGACCGCGAACGTGGGACGTCAGTTGGCGATCATACTCGATGGCGAACTCTACACGGCTCCGCGCATCAACGAACCCATCTCGGGCGGCCGCTGCCAGATTAGCCGTTCGGGAGGATTCCCCCTGGATGAAGCGCAGCGGCTGGCCAGCGTCCTCGAGAACCCGCTTCAAGCGCCGGTGCACGTGATGGAAGCGCGTACGGTGGACCCGACGCTGGGCAAGGACTCGATTGCCAGCGGTTTTCGCGCGGCGGTAATTGGCGCGGGCGCCGTTATCATCTTCATGGCGGCCTACTACCTGATGGCGGGTCTCGTCGCCGATATCGCGCTGCTCATGAACATCCTGATCACGATGGGCGTGCTGGCGATGTTCAAGTTCACTCTCACGTTGCCCGGCATCGCCGGCGTCGTGCTTGACCATCGGCATGGCGGTGGACACGAACGTGCTGATTTACGAGCGCGTTCGTGAGGAACTGGCCGCGAACAAGCCGTTGCGCGCGGCCATCGCGGCGGGCTACCCGCGGGCGTTTCGCGTCATTTTCGACGCGCACTTCACGGCGATCCTGACCGGCGTCATCCTGGTTTCCATGGGCAGCGGACCCGTGAAGGGCTTCGGCGTCACCCTCATCATCGGGTTGCTGGCCAACCTGTTCTCCGGCGTGTTCGTGACGCGGCTCATCTTTGACTGGCTGGTGGCGAAGGGTTGGATGAAATCGTTCAACATGCTGCACGTGTTTCGTCACCTGCCGCATGTCAATTTCCTCGGGGTGTGGAAAATCGTGTTTACTCTTTCCTGGGCCCTGATCATCGCGGGCATGGCCATGTTCTTCACCGCGGCGGTTTGGACATCGGTCGCGGCGAAGTCTACGGAATTGATTTCCGCGGCGGCGACACGGTGGCGCTTGGGCTTTGCCCACCACATCGATGCCGACGATATCCGTCATACGCTTGGAACAGAACCATTTCGCCGAGGCGTACATCCAGTACGAGCACGATATGACCGGCGGCAAGGAAGTATTGTCGCTGCGGTTGCCCGAAGGCAAGACGGACGAAGTGGTCAAGCTTCTGCAGGACAAATATCCGCAGGCGCAATTTAAGGACCTCAGCCAGGAACAGGTGGGGGCGGTCGTTGGCGAGCGAGCTGCTGAAGCAGGCGCTCTACGCCATCGGCGCGTCGCTGATCGCGATTATGATCTACCTCGCGTTCCGTTTCGGTGAGCTGTCTTACGGCTTGGGCGCGCTGATTTCCTTGATCCACGACGTCCTGATGACGGTCGGGCTGTTTTGCCTCTGGCCGTGGCCGCACCGGACGTTCTCGATGCCGGTCGTCGCCGCCGTGCTGACGCTGATCGGCTATTCGATCAATGACAAGATCGTCATCTTCGATCGGATTCGTGAAAACAAGAAGCTGACAGGCGGTAAGTTGAGCCAGCTCGATTTGATCAACCGCAGCATCAACGAGACGCTGTCGCGGACGATCCTGACGGCGGGCACGGTGTTCCTCTGCGCCGTGGCGCTGTACGGCTTCGGCGGGCGCGTCCTCAATGACTTCGCCTTCTGCTATGTCGTGGGCGTGGTGACGGGCACATATTCGTCCATCTACATCGGCCAGCCCGTGCGCGGCCTGTATCGTGGCGCCGAAGGCGCCAAGGCCAAGCGGGCCGCCGAGAAGAAGCCGCAGCCGGCCAAGGCGTGACAACCTGAGTTGTCACCCTGAGCGAAGCGAAGGGTCTCCCAACGCGCGATGAGAGATTCTTCGCTTCGCTCAGAATGACAAACAAAGGGAAACACTGGGTCACTGCGAAACCCGAGCCAGCGCTGGCAGGCGCGCTGGCTGGCGAATTGCACCTCGCGGTGGCGCTGGCGCAGGTACTCATCAATCGCGGGTATGGCGAGGCCGACAAGGCGTCGCAATTCCTCAATCCACAGCTTCGTCAGCTTGGTGATCCCTTCGATTTGCCGGACATGGCGACGGCGGTCGACCGGATTCTGGCGGCCATCGAAAAGAACGAACGCATCACGATCTACGGCGATTACGACGTGGACGGTGTCACGTCGAGCGCGTTACTGCAACTCGTCCTGCGGGCGGCGGGCGCGACCGTCACGAATTTCCTGCCGCATCGCATGGATGAAGGCTACGGCCTGACCCAGGACGGCATTGCGCGATGTTGGAAGGAGCACCAGCCGCAGTTGCTCCTGGCGGTGGATTGCGGCACCAGTTCGGTGCACGAGATCGCGGATCTCAAGAACCGCAAGGTCGATACGATCGTGCTCGACCATCACGAGCCGGCGGAGCAATTGCCGGATTGCGTGGCGCTGGTGAATCCCAAACGCGCCGCGTCGGGGGACGTGGCCCACAGGTACCTGGCCAGCGTGGGGGTGGCGTTCAAGCTCGCGCATGCGCTGTTGAAACGTGACCGGCAACTCTCCGAGCAGATCGATTTGCGCGACCACCTCGACCTTGTGGCGGTCGGCACCGTGGCCGACGTCGTGCCGCTGATCGAGGAGAACCGCATTCTGGTCAAGGCGGGGCTGGAGCGTCTCCCGCACACGCAAAAGATCGGGCTGCGTGCCCTGATGGACGTGGCCAGCGTGCCGGACGAGGTAAGCCCGTACCACATCGGGTTTCGCATCGCACCACGGCTGAACGCAGCTGGCCGACTCGCCGATGCGATGGCCGCGCTGGAATTGCTGCTCACCACCGACGCATCACGCGCGAAGGAATTGGCCACCTTGCTCGACAATCACAATGCCGAGCGCCAACGCATCGAGGAGCACATGGTGGATGAAGCCATGACCATGGCGCGCGCGCAGGAACAGGACCGGGTGCTCGTACTCGCCAAAGAAGGCTGGCACGTCGGTGTCATCGGCATCGTGGCGTCGCGCGTCCAGCAGGAATTCTACAAGCCCACCGTCGTGATCGGTATCGAGGACAAACTGGGGAAGGGGTCGTGTCGGAGTGTTACGGGTTTCTCGATTGTCGACGCGCTACGCCAGTGCGCGCCATTGCTCGAGCGGTTTGGCGGACACGAAATGGCCGCGGGGCTCAGTGTGAAGGCTGCCAACATCGATCAATTGCGGCAGCAGCTGAATGAGTTCGCCGCGAAGACGCTGACGGAAGATGAGTTGCACCAGCGCGTGAAAATCGATGCCGTCGTCACGCTCGACGATTTGGATGCGGACTTCTTCGAGCAACTGGCGCGATTGGAGCCGTGCGGAACCGAGAATCCGACGCCCGTGTTTGCCGTCGAGGGCGTACAGCTACGCGGCGCGCCGCGGGTGGTGGGCAAGAATCACTTGCGCTTCAACGTGACGGATGGCGATACGACCGCGCAGGCGATCTGGTGGGGCCGGGGTGATTTCGAGTTGCCCAAGGGCAAATTCGATGTGGCGTTCATCCCCGAACTGAACGAATTCCGCGGCGTGGAAAACGTGCAGTTGAAAGTCAGGGACGTGCGGAAAGGCATGGTTGATGGTTGATGGTGGAGGGTGGATGGGGAACATCCTTGGACGATGGCCGAATGGAGAATGGTTGATGGCCGGCGATTGATGGAGGATCGGAAGTGGAGAGACAGAAGATTGAGACTGTGGAGCAGATGCCGGTGTATCAGGCGTTTCTGACATTGGCTCTGGAACTCGAGAAGAAGACACAACGTTTTGGGCCAGAGTTTCGGTGGCTTCGAGTGCAGATGCTGCGATCATCGGAGTCCGTCTGCGCCAATATGACAGAAGGATTTTATTCGCAGTACAGCACAGAGTATTTGCAGGCGCTTTATCGCTGTCGCCGGGAAGCCCGCGAGACAATGACGCATGTGTCGTACTCCCAATCCACCGATCAACTTTCCGAAGACATCGCGAGTGAACTACACGGGCGGTATGAGGAGGCCTTGAAGCAATTAGCGAATCTCGCCGGGAGCATTGAGCGCAAGATTCGGGAGCGAGGCAAGGCGAAGCCGGGATCGTCGTTGAAAGAATCCAAAGCCGGATACGTCACGGGATCGGAAGGCGACTCGACGGACTAGGTGTCATCGACCATCCGCCATTGACCATCTCCGCCTAGGCGGCTTTGGCGATGCGACCGCTCTTGATGCAGTTCGTGCAGGCTTTGACCCGGCGGCGCGCGCCGTTGACCACAGCGTGGACCACCTGCAGGTTTGGCCGGAAGATCCGCGGCGTCACGGCGGTCACGTGCTGGCCGATACCGCCCTTTTTCTTTGCCTGGCCGCGGCGCAGGATGTGATTCCCGCGCGCTTCGCCCTTGCCACAAATTTCACAACGTCGAGACATGATGATTGTTCCCTTTGCTTTTCGGAAGGGCGAACAATAGCCAAAGAAACGCAGCTTCGCAAGGGTAAAGTTGACCGTCGAGATTACGCGCGCAGCTTCTGCGAGATCAGCGGCACCAAGTCGGCGATCTTCACGCGATCCTGTTTCATCGAGTCGCGGTCGCGGAGGGTGACCGTATCGGCCAGTTCGGGGCCTTTTTCACCGAGGGTGTCGAAATCGATGGTGGCGCACCACGGCGTGCCCTGTTCGTCCTGGTAGCGATAGCGTTTGCCGATGTTGCCGCGGTCGTCCCATTCGGTGGTGAAATGCGGCTGGAGAAGTTTGAAGACTTGCCTTGCCTTCTCGACGAGCGGCGGCTTGTTGCGCAGCAAGGGGAACACGGCAACTTTCACCGGCGCGATACGCGGGGCAAACCGCATAACGACGCGGGTTTCAGTCTGGCCTTTCTCGTCAGTGGTCGTCTCCTCGGCGTACGCAGAGCAGAGCAGCGCGAGCGCGATGCGGTCAACACCGGCCGACGGTTCGACCACGTGGGGGATGTATTTCTCCTTCGCTTCGTCGTCGAAATACTCCATCGATTTGCCACTGAATTTCTGGTGCTGGCTGAGATCGAAGTTGCCGCGGGCGGCGATGCCTTCGAGTTCCTGCACGCCAAACGGGAATTCGAACATCACGTCCACGCACGCGCTGGCGTAATGGGCGAGTTCTTCCTTCTTGTAGACGTATTGGCTGAGCTTTTCCTTTGGCAGACCGATGGATTCGTACCATTTCAGGCGTTCCTCGACCCAGCGCTGGTGCCACTCCGCGTCGGTACCGGGCTTGATGAAGAATTCCAGCTCCATCTGCTCGAACTCGCGGCTGCGGAACGTGAAATTGCGCGGATTGATCTCGTTGCGGAACGCCTTGCCGATCTGCGCGATGCCGAACGGGACTTTCTGGCGCGAAACGCTGAGGACGTTGTTGAACTGCGCGAAAATGACCTGCGCCGTTTCGGGGCGGAGATAGGCAACACTGGCGCCGTCCTCGACCGGGCCGACGAACGTCTTGAACATCAAATTGAATTGGCGCGCCTCGGTGAACTCGTGCGGGCCGCCTTCCGGGCATTTCGTGTCAGGAAGTTGATCCGCGCGCCACCGGCCTTTGCACTTCTTGCAGTCCACCATCGGGTCCGTGAAGGCGGTGGTGTGGCCGCTGGCTTCCCAGACCCGGGGATGGGTGATGATCGTGCCGTCGATGCCGACCACGTCGGTGCGGCTGCGGACGACGTCATTCCACCACGCGTCCTTGATGTTGCGTTTGAGTTCGGCGCCGGCGGGGCCGTAGTCCCAGAACCCGTTGATGCCGCCGTAAATTTCCGATGATTGGAAAACGAACCCGCGGCGCTTGCAGAGCGCGACAATCTTCTCCATCAAGGGCGGCGATGCTGATTTTTTGTCCGTCATGGCAAGGGCGGACTATCGCCAATGCGGGGCGGCAAGTCAAGGCACGGGCCAAGCCCCTGGTGGCACGGTTATTGCATTTTATGACATCTGGCCTTGTCTGTTTGATGGCATGGATGGACGTTTGGTGAGCGCCAAGATGCAAATTATCGTGTCGAATTTCGACCGACGGGAAAGATTGCGATGACGTTGCGTCGCAAGATATTCCTGATCATCGGCGTCACCCTCGTCGCGCTCATTCTGGGGTTGTACAAGGTGTCCTCGTCGATCCTGCTCACTGATTTCTCCCGACTCGAGCGGCGCGATGTCGTCCGCGACGTGAAGTGGTCCAAGAGCGCCATGGTCAACGAGTTGGCGGACCTCAGCGACAAAGCCGAGGAGTGGGCGGCGCGGGATGACACCTGCCAGTTTATTCAGGATCACAACCCGAGCTATATCCGCGCCAACCTCGGTAACTCGACGTTCACCGACCTGCGGTTGAATTTTATTGTTCTCTTGAATCGCGATGGGCAGGTGGTGTGGAGCAACGGGTTTGATTTGCGGGCGGCCAAGGCGCTACCCGTGCCGGATAGTTTTTTGCGGTTGTTGAATGGCAAGAGCCTGCTCCTGAGCCACCCCAGCGTCAACAGTGTCCACTCGGGTCTGGTGTCGTTGCCCGAGGGCGTCACGCTAGTGGTTTCGAGGCCGATTGTGACGGGCCAGCACGGCGGGCCGGTCCGCGGCACGCTCATTGTCGGCCGGTATCTGGACCTGGCGGCGATGAAGCGATTCACGGACGCAGCGCATTTGATGGTGATGGTGCGCCGAGCGGATGATCCAAAATTGACGGCGGATTTCCGGGACGCCCTGGCCCAGGGACGCGATGTCGATCGGGTGTACGTGCATCCTCTGGTGGGCGACTGGGTCGGGGGCTACACGGTGTGTGACGACATTTTCGGGAAACCAGCTGTGGTGCTGCGCGTGGAAAAGCCGCGCGACATCTTCGCGCAGGGACTGGGCACCATCCAGTTGTTGGTGACATCGCTGCTGATCATCGGATTGTGTTTCGGGGCTTCCATGGCCGTGTTGCTGGAACGGGTGCTTCTGGCGCGGCTGGCCAGGCTGGTTGCGGATGTGAATCGAATTGGGAGTCGAAGTGATGTCACCGCGCGCGTGGCGGCTGTCGGACGGGACGAACTGGCAGGTTTGGCTGGTGCTCTGAACAAGATGCTGGACGCGTTGCAGCGCTCGCAGACGGAATTGCGCGAAAGCGTGACGCAGCAGAAGCTGGCGGCGGATCGTTTGCGGTTGCAGGCGGCGGCACTGGATTCCGCGGCGAACGCCATCGTGCTCACCGACCGCAACGGGACGATCGAATGGGTCAACCCCGCCTTCACCAGGTTAACGGGGTACGCATTCGCCGAGGTGTATGGGGAAGTGTGGTCAGCGCTGAAGGCGGGCAGCCACGAGCCGGCGGTTTACGACGAGCTCTGGCAAACGGTTCTCTCCGGCAAAGTCTGGCAGGGGGAACTGGTCAGCCGCCGCAAAGACGAGACCGAGTACACGGCGCGGATGACCATTGCACCCGTGGCGGACGAGCAGGGACAGGTGGCGCATTTCATCGCGATCAAAGAGGACATCACCGAGCAAAAAACGTTGCAGGAGCAGTTCCTGCAGGCCCAGAAGGTCGAAGCCGTGGGACGTCTGGCCGGCGGTGTGGCCCATGATTTTAACAATATCCTGACAGCGATCAACGGGTACACCGAGCTGTTGCTGCGCAAGCTGCCCCCCGAGGACCCGCGGTTTCGCCTGGCGGAGCAAATTCGCAAATCGGCCGAACGAGCGAGCGGTTTGACGAGGCAGTTGCTGGCGTTCAGTCGCAAACAGGCGCTGCAACCACGGATACTCAACCTGAGCAATGTCGTGACCGACATCGAGAAAATGCTGCGTCGGTTGATCGGCGAAGACATCGGGCTGCACACGATTCGCGGCGCGGCCGTGGGGAACGTTCGGGCCGATCCCGCCCAGATCGAGCAGGTGATCATGAACCTCGCGGTGAACGCGCGCGACGCCATGGCCAACGGCGGCAAGCTCATCATCGAGGTGGCGCGGGCAACGCTTCACGAAGACTACACCCGCCAACATGGCGACGTGGGACCCGGCGAATACGTTATGCTGTCCGTCACCGACACGGGATCGGGAATGACCGAGGACGTGAAGGCGCACCTCTTCGAACCGTTTTTCACGACCAAACCACAGGGGAAGGGTACGGGGCTCGGCCTGGCGACCTGCTACGGCATTGTCAAACAAAGCGGGGGCCACATCGATGTGTTTACCGAGTTGGGCAAGGGCACCACGTTCAAGATTTACCTGCCGCGGGTCGCCGCCGACGCGGACCAACAGCCCGAGCGGCCAAAAGTTCTGGAATGGGCGACCGGCAAGGAAACCATCCTGGTGGCGGAGGACGAGCCGGAGGTACGTAACCTGACGGTCGGGATCCTGCGCGAGCTGGGTTATCGCGTGATGGAGGCGAGCAACGGCAAGGAGGGGATTCGCGTGGCCGAGCAGAACGCAATGGACAAGATCGATTTGCTCTTCACCGACATCGTGATGCCACAGCTCGATGGCAAACAGTTGGCGGATTGGTTTGGAACCGCCCGTCCGGACACCAAGGTCCTGTTCACGTCGGGTTACACGGCGGATGCCATGATTCGACACGGAATATCCGAGGATCGAATCGCCTTCCTGGAAAAGCCATTTACCCCCGAGGTTTTGGCACAGAGAGTGCGTGAAGTGCTGGATGGCCGGGAGTCAGGGCCCGTTGGTAGCACAAGGACCGAGTCATGACGAACATGCCGTACTTGAGTTTGCTCGATCAGTCCGTTCTGTTTTTTCCTCCCGAATGGATCCGGTCGGCGTTGGTATTGGCCCTGATCACCGTCTGGATGGTCATTGGGTTGTTCACCTACATGAACTACTCGAACCGGCGCACTCATCTGAGCCTCTGGACGGTCGCGTGGATGTTTTACTCGGTGTACCTGGCGGCGTCGATCGGGTTGGAGGAATCCCCGCGCACGCCATTTCTGCTGATGGTGTCCCGGGCGTGTATCGGCATCAGTGCGCTGTTCATGTTTTGGGGCAGTTTTCAACTTTCGCAGGTGAAGCGCGACCAGCGCGAACTCACGCTGGCGACGGTGCTGATTATTATCTGGAGTTATTTCTCGGCGTATCGTGTTCAAGACGGGCTGTGGCTCACGCTGCCGGTGTTCCTGTTGTTGGCGGGAGCGGGGGTGTACACGGGTGTCCTGTACATCCGCGCGCGTCGGCGGTCCCGGGGCAGCATCATCCTCGGTGTCGGGTTCCTCCTGTGGGGCCTGCACTTGATCGGGTTCCCGCTGGCGAGCGGCTCGCAAGTGTTGATGGCCGCCGCGTACCTGGGCTCGGCGATCCTGGCGCTGCTGATCGTGGTGGGCATGGTGGTCGAGGACAACGTCAATCTGTCCGAGCACGACTACCATACGCTGTTTGATTCTTCCGGTGACGCGATCTTTCTGCTCAACCCCCTTACGCTGGGGGTGTTGCAGGCCAACCAGGCCGCGCTCCGATTGAGTGGCCAGAGCGCCGGCGAATTGATCGGTCGGCCATTTATCGAGCTATGTCCCGGGTTGCTGCCCGGCGCTCGCGCGTGTGGACGAGGCGGCGGCCGAGGCGGCGGCCGAGGCGGCGGTGAACGAAGTGGGCCGGGAGCTTCAATTCCTGCGTCCCGACGGCGGCGAATTCCTGTGTGAAGGAAATGCGAGATTGGTCCATTGTCCAAAAGGACCCGTGCTCCTGCTCTGTGTGCACGACATCACCGCCCGTAAACAGACCGAGCAATCCCTCCGCGACAGTACGCGCCAACTTGCCTGCACAGTGGCGGAATTGCGCGAAACGCAAAAGCAGGTTGTGCAACAGGAGCGGTTGCGGGCTCTGGCGCAGATGGCGAGTGGTGTCGCCCACGATTTCAACAACGTTCTGGCGAAGATTTTGGGGTTTAATGAACTGTTGCTGGCCTGGCCGGAAAACCTCAACGACAAGGAGAAGGTCAAGAAATACATCCAGATGACGAGTGCCGCGGCGCAAGAGGCCGTGAGCATCGTCAATCGTCTGCGCGAGTTCTATCGCCATCGGAAGGAGTCAGACGTTTATCAGGCCGTCGATATCAATGAAACCGTCGCCCAGGCCGTTGTGATGACCCAGCCGAAGTGGAAGGATCAGATGATGGCCAGTGGCGCGACGGTGGTGGTGGAAACCGACCTGAAGGATGTCCCGCCCGATCCGCGGCAGCGAGTCCGACCTGCGCGAATCGCTGATCAACCTGTTGTTCAACGCCGTCGATGCCATGCCCCAGGGAGGCACGCTCACGGTGGCGACTGGCACCGAAGATGATTCGGTGGTCGTCCAGGTGCGGGACACGGGACGAGGTATGACCGAGGAAGTCCGTCAGCGCTGTTTCGAACCGTTCTTCACCACGAAGGGAGAACGGGGCACGGGGCTTGGCCTGGCGATCGTCTACGGAATCGTCCAGCGTCACGGAGGTTCGATTGATGTTCAAAGCGAACCCGGCAAAGGAACGGTCTTTGTCATTCGACTTCCAATACCCCAGGCGGAAGGCGGGGAACTGGTGACCAGCAGTGCGGCGCCGTCGCGTCCGCTGCGGGTGCTGCTGGCCGAGGACGAGCCGCAAGTCCGCGACATCGAGGCGGAATATTTGCGGGGCGATGGGCATTTTGTCGAGACCGCGGCGGACGGTCGGGAAGCCATGGAACGGTTTGCGCAATGGGGCTACGACGTTGTGGTGGTGGATCGAGCGATGCCCGGAATGAATGGAGACCAGTTGACGGCGGCCATCAAGCAGAAGTCCCCCAACACCCCTGTGGTAATGGTCACGGGGTTTGCCGATATGCCCGTGGAGGGAGGCGATGTGGCCCATCAGCCTGACCTGATTCTGCGCAAGCCAATCACTCAAATGACGTTGCGTCAGGCAATTGCTCGCGTTCTGGCGTCGGCACCTCCGCCCGCCAAGCCCAGCCCGACTCTGGTTCACTTCGCATAGGTGGAACGCAAGCTGCTCCTGGGGAGCAGCCGAAGGATGGATCCTTACAATGAGCAAGACAAAAGTTCTGGTTGTGGATGACGATATTACCGCGAGTCGGCTTCTCGCGGTGGGTCTGGAGAAGACAGGCTCGTTTCAGGTCGTTGTCGAGAATGTGGCGACCCGCGCCGCCACGACCGCCCATGAATTCAGACCCGGCGTGATTCTGCTGGATGTATGCATGCCCGGCGCGGATGGCGGCGATGTTGCGTTTCGCATTCACAGCGATGCAACACTACGATCCACGCCGATCATTTTCCTGACGTCGCTGGTGTCCGGACAGGAAGCCATGACTCAATCGGTGTTGCGCGGGGGCTACGAGTTTCTTCCAAAGCCCGCGAGTATCGCGAAGGTGATGGAGTGTATCGATCGGCATCTCGGTCGAGGGAGCGAGACCACGACGAACGCGTCGTTGTCGTAACGCCCACGGGCGGCGGGCCCGGATTTCGACGGCGAGAATGTTCAGGATTGTACGGGCAGGCGGCCCGGTGGTTTGCCTAAAACCGGGCATTTTTACATCTTCCAACGAGATCGGAGGCGGGCGCGCCCGCCGTGCGCGATTTTGCGATAAAGCGGAGGTTTTGTAGCGGATGGCATCCCCGCTGCTTGATAAACGATCACATGGGTTGCCATTGGAACCACTGGGCTGGCAGTAAGTTGGGCGGAGGATACGCGTGGGGCCGGGGAGAGCCCGGCGGAAGGAAATTGCAATGATGGGTTTGATCACCGACAGGTCGATTCGCGGGAAGCTGATGTGGATCAGCATGCTCACCAGCACGGGGGCCGTGATCCTGGCGTGCTTCGCCTTTGGCCTGTACGAGATGATCAACTATCGCCACCAAATGAGCCGCGACCTGTCGGTGCTCACGGAAATGATCGAGGAAGAACAGGCGGCCGGGCGCGACCTTTCCGATCCCGAGGTGGTCAAGGAAGTGAACTCCTGGGCGAGCAAGCAGCATTCCATCGCCTTGGCGTGCGTGTACAGCAAGGATGGCAAGCTGGTGATCAAATACGCCCGCGACGATGTCAAGCCGCAGCGTGAAGTGCCCGAGTTGTTGGGAGATGACATTGACCGCATCGAAGGCGGTCACCTAGTGGTGTATCAGCCGATTCTTCTGCAAGGAAAGAAGGCGGGCACCGTATTCATTCGCGCCGATTTTCACTGGCTCACAGACCGGTTCGTGGAAGAGCTGCGGATCGTCGCGATCATTTTGCTGCTCTCGTGGCTGGTATCGTTGCTACTTTCCTCCCGCCTGCAACGGCTCATCTCGGGGCCGATCCTGGATCTCGTCCAGTCGGCACGAACCGTTTCTGACACCCGCGATTACTCGGTGCGCGCCGTCAAGTCCTCCAGCGACGAAATCGGCTTGTTGACCGAAGAGTTCAACGAAATGCTCCAGCAAATCCAGGGTCAGGACGAAGCCTTGCGGGGCGCGAAAGAAAAGGCCGAGTCCGCCACCCGCGCCAAGAGCGAGTTCCTGGCGAACATGAGCCACGAGATTCGCACGCCGATGAACGGAATCATCGGGATGGCCGACCTGGCGTTGGACACCCAGCTGACACCGGACCAGCGGGAATACCTCAATACCGTCAAGCTCTCCGCGGAGACGTTGCTCCAGTTGATCAACGATATCCTCGACTTCTCCAAGATCGAGGCCGGAAAGCTCGATCTCGATCTCATTGACTTCAGCCTGCGCGACAACCTGGGGGACACGCTCAAGACCCTGGCGATTCGCGCCCACCAGAAAGGCCTCGAGTTGGCCGCGCACGTCCTGCCGGAAGTACCAGACGAACTGGTCGGCGACCCGGTGCGTCTGCGCCAAATCATTGTCAATCTCGTCGGCAACGCGATCAAGTTTACCGAACGGGGTGAGGTGGTTGTCCAGGTCGCGGTCGATGGACAGGAAGGGGACGATCTCTGCCTGCATTTTGCCGTCAGCGATACGGGCATCGGCATCCCCGCGGACAAGCAGGGTGTCATCTTCGAAGCGTTCGCGCAAGCCGACGGTTCCACGACGCGCAAGTACGGCGGCACCGGTCTGGGGCTGGCCATCTCCACGCAGTTGGTCAGGATGATGGGCGGCAGGATCTGGGTGGAAAGCGAAGTGGGCAAGGGCAGCACGTTTCATTTCACGGCGCAGATGCGCCCCTCGAAGGATCTTCCACCGAAGTTGACCACGCAACGGGCGGATCTGGAAGGTCTCCCGGTGTTGGTGGTTGACGACAATGCCACCAATCGCCGCATTTTGGAAGAGACCCTGCGCCATTGGCATGCGAAGCCGGTGATCGCCAGCAACGCGGCTGCCGCCTTCGCGGGAATCAAGAAGGCGCACACTCGCGGCGAACCATTCCGGGTGGTCCTGGTGGATTGCCTGATGCCCGAGACGGACGGGTTTGGACTGGCCGAACAGATTCGCCAGGACTCGGATCTGGCCTCAACGAAGTTGATCATGTTGTCCTCGGCGGGCCGGGCCAGCGTCGCCTCGCGATGCCGGGAAATGGGATTCGCGGGGTACCTGACCAAGCCGGTCAAGCAGTCGGAACTTTTCGATGCCATCGGGGCCGCGCTGGGGAAGCCGGGCGAGTCGACGGCGCCACCATCGGCAACCGAGGCCAATCCGTCGGTGGCGGTTACGCCTCGCAAGCTGCGGGTGCTGCTGGCGGAGGACAACGCGGTCAACCAGCGGTTGGTCGTCAAGTTGATGGAAAAACACGGGCACTCACTGGTGGCCGTCAACAACGGCGTGGAAGCCCTGGACGCGTTGGAGCGGGGAACGTTTGACGTGGTCCTCATGGACGTGCAGATGCCGGAGTTGGGCGGGTTCGAGGCCACGGCCTGCATTCGCGAGCGCGAGAAGTCCACCGGCCAACACGTCCCGGTGATTGCGATGACGGCCCACGCGTTGAAGGGGGACCGCGAGCGGTGCCTGGAAGCCGGGATGGACGCCTACGTGTCGAAACCCATCCAGGCCGCGTTGTTGTTTGAGACGATCGACAGCGTGGTGCCAAATCCGTCGCTGGCGGCCCGCGTGCCAGAGAAACTGCCCGAGGATGAAGCGGCGCCCGCGGCGAGCGCCAAGGTCTTTGATCACGAGTCGGCCCTGGCCATGCTTGATGGTGACACGGAACTTTTCAGCGAACTGGTGGGATTGTTCGGGACCGAGTCGGTCGAGTTGCTCAACCAGATTCACGAGTCCATCGCCAAACGCGATGCCAAACTTTTGGAACGGTCGGCGCACTCGTTAAAGGGGTCAGCCGCCGCCTTTAGCGCCGAGACCGCGCGAGCTGTCGCTCAACGCCTGGAGGGCATGGGATCCCGTAGTGAGTTCGGCGGGGCCGACGTTGTCGCCGCCCAGTTGCAGGAGGAAGTCACGCGACTGACCAAGGCGCTTTCGGAGTATCGGAAGGAGGGTGCGGTGTGCGAATCCTGATTGCCGAAGACGACACGGTGTCGCGCCATCTGCTGGAAGCCACCCTCGCCAAATGGGGTTACGAGGTCATCAGCACCACGGATGGGATCCAGGCCTTCGACGTGCTGAGCCAGCCCGACGCGCCGTCGTTGGCGGTTCTGGACTGGATGATGCCGGGCATGGATGGCGCGGAAGTGTGCCGTCGGGCGCGGAGCCTGGGAGCGGACCGGCTGCTGTACATCATTCTGCTCACGGCCAAGGGCCGCAAGGAAGACATTGTCCAGGGTCTGACAGCGGGAGCGGACGATTATATCATCAAGCCATTCGATCGCTCGGAATTGAAGGCCCGGATCAATGCCGGCGAACGCATTCTCCGACTGCAAGCGGAACTGGCGGCCCGCGTCAAAGAGTTGGAACTCGCGCTGACCAACGTCAAACTGTTGCAGGGATTGTTGCCCATCTGTTGCTACTGCAAAAAGATTCGCAACGACCAGAACTACTGGCAGCAGGTGGACACCTACATTGCCGACCATTCCGAAGCGCAATTCACGCACGGCATCTGTCCGGAATGCCGCGATAAAATCGTGAAGCCGGAGTTGGAGCGTCTGAAAGTCAACGAGCCCGCCGTTCGCAGCTAACGGGTCTCAGTGCCGGTTGCGGAGGAAGCTGGCGATCAATTCTTCTGGCGAGCACGTCGCTGTGCCGACCTTGCCGACCACCACACCCGCGGCGTGATTCGAGATTTCCGCGGCGTCCACCGCGTCGGCCTTCGCCGCCAGCGCCAGCACCAGGGTGGCAATGACCGTATCGCCGGCGCCGGACACATCAAAGACTTCCTGCGCGACGGTGGGAATGTGGTGCGGTTTCTTGTCGGGCCGAAACAGGCACATGCCATCTTCGCCAAGCGTGACCAGAAGGTTGCGGGGTTTCCACGTCCGCAAGAGCGCTTGTCCCACGCGCAGGAGGGCTTCATCGTGCAGGACGTTGTCCGCGGGTTCGGTATGTGGCAGGCCGGCGGCGGCAAACGCCTCGGACCGATTGGGGGTCACCGCCGTCAAGCCGGAGTAGCGGATGCGGCTGCGAGAATTCGGGTCCGCCGCCGTGACTTTGTGGGCCTGGTGGGCCAGCCGTTGCATGGCATTGAGCAGCCTCTGGGACAGAAGGCCCTTGGCATAATCCTCGAAGATCACGGCGGAAACGTTCTCCAGGCGCGACTCAAAATGTTCCAACACCTTGCGCTCGATCTGGGGGGGCAGGTCAGCGCACTTTTCCCGGTCAAACCGCACCACCTGCTGGCCGTGGGCGACAATGCGGGTCTTGAGGGTCGTGGGACGGTTGGGGTCAACGATCAATCCATCCGTGCTAACGCCCTGTTGATCGAGCAATTCCCGCAAATCATCGCCGGTGTTATCGTCTCCCAGCACGCCGAGGATGGAGACCGACGAACCCAAAGCGCGGAGGTTGCGGGCGACATTGGCGGCGCCGCCAGGGAAGAGCGATTCGCGGTTGATTTCGACCACGGGCACGGGAGCCTCGGGCGAGATGCGCGACACTTTCCCCCAGAGAAAGCGGTCGAGCATGACATCGCCGACAACGAGGATGCGTTGTCGCGGGAAACCGGCGAGGATATGACGGAGGCGGTTGGCGTTCATTTGGATGTGAGTTGTTCCACGGTGGCGGCGGCCCAGAGCGGCACGAGCAGTTCGTGGTGGCCGATGATGTAGTAGCCGTGGCCACCCTTGTGCGTGGGGCGGCGGACGACGTTTTCCTGGGGACGATATTGGCGGATCATGTCGAAGGTGACGGTGGTGAAGTTCTCCACTGTGTGGCCGAGGTTGCGGGCGATGGTGAGCGCTTTCAGGAACAATTCCGGCAGGATGACCGCCGAGCCGATATTGAATACAATGCCGCCTTCGAGCTGAGCGACCACGGACGCGAACTTTTGGAAATCGAGGTAGCTGGCCTCGCCGAGCACGCCGCCATCGGTGGTGGGGTGCTGATGGATGATGTCGGTGCCGATGGCGATATGGACGGTGACCGGAATTTTGCCGACAACGCCCTGGTGCAAGAGGCTCAACTCGCGGTTGCGGAACTGACCGGTGACGATGGCTTCCCCGAGTGCGCGGCCGGCCCCGACCCCCTGTTTCACGCCATCGGCCAGCGCCTGATTCATGAGGCGGCCGGTCTCGTCGATCATGCCAAAACTGCCATCGTCGAGCCCGCGCTGAACGTCTTCGCTGGTCTCGCCGATGTAGGCCAACTCGAAATCGTGGATGGCGCCGGCGCCGTTGAACGCGATCGCGGAGATGACGCCGCGCTTCATGAGATCGAGGAAAATCGGGTTCAGGCCGCACTTGATGGTGTGCGCGCCCATCATCACCACGACCGGCCGGTGATGGCGGACCGCGGAAACGGTGGCGTCGACGATCGCGCGGAAATCATTGCCGGTGAGGATGTGGGGTAGCGACTCGAAGAATTGGGCGAAGGACCCGCCGGGCTTCCAGGCGCTCGCCAACTCGTCGAGATGGACCTTGTTGGGGCGCTCGCGGATCGGGTACGTGCGCACGCGGTCGAAATCGAGTGGGGGAAACTCCATGTCAGCGCGTAGGCTCGGGTGAGCCGGCATTCGATGCCAGCGGTGACGGGAAACTGGAGGCGACGCCATTCTTACTCGCCGTGGCGGACGGGGCCTTGCCGGTGACCACGCTGAAGAGGACCAGTTTTGCGCTGCCGAACTTCAGCTCGGAGTTGACGAGCAGGGGCAGGTGCCGCGCATCATCACTGATCCAGAACCACATGCGCCCGTTGTTGGCGGAGACAACGCTGAGGGTCGGGCTGGGTTCGATGCGCAAGGCCTGAACGTCACCGAAGGGCTTCACCCAAATCAATTTGCGTTCGTCGGGGTGGATGGTGACGTTGTACGTCGAGGTATCGGCGTTGATGGCAAACATCTGGTCGGAATCCAGCAGGAGTTTCTTCGTGCGCACGACGTAGAGCGACGAGACGACGTCTTGGACCGGCTGGTCAAGCAACACGTGGCGTTGCTTGCCATTCAGGCAATTGGTGACGACGGTTTCCTTGGCGGCGTAATCGTAGTGCGACTCCGTGTTGCGATGGCGGTTACCTTCGGTGCGGTCTTCGCGATATCGGCGCGAGAACAGGCCGTCGCAATCCAGCCAGCTTTCGGCCGTGCTATCGATCGGGAACAACAGGTCAATCAGCCCGCTGGTTTTGGCCTTGGCGACCAGGTGATAGCAGTTATGTCCGTCAATCGGTTCGATGGCCGTCACCTCCAAGGTCGCGCGCCCGACGACGAAGGGGCCCCAAAAAACCTGATAGGTGAGCTTTTCGCCCACGGCAAACGGGACTGAATCGGCGTCATTGGCCCAAGTCATGCCTGCCAACGCCACAAGAGAGACAAAAATTGCCGTCAGTTTTTTCACAACGCCACGATGAGGCGAGTATAGGAACGGATTTCGCATGTTTCAACGAAAAAGGCCGATGGGCGACGTTTGCCCATTAGACACGGCAGGAGCTGGCACATTCAAAACTTTGTGACGCGAATCGACCGGCCACGACCTGCTTGCGCTTTTGCCCGTCCCCGCTACACTGCGGGTCCATGCGAAGAACGCGACGGTTGGCGGGGATGATCGCACTTGCCATGGTGCTCGGGCACCAGGTGGCGTCCGCCCAGTTGTCCACCAATGACATCGCGGCAGCCGTGAAAGATGCCGACGCGTGCGTTCTGCGGTTGCAGGCAATTCGCGACGAGGCGGTCAAGCTGGAAGAGGCCGCTCCGCCGGATCAGGTTGCTTTCGTCGATTGCATTCATTCGCGCGTGCTGAAGATCAAGGGGTTGCTGGAATTGACTCTCGGCGCGCAGAAGAACCTTCACAAGGCGGTCAAATCGGATGAGGCGGCGGCAGCGGATGGTTACGCCGGCAGTGTGAAGCTGTGTTGCGGGCGCGCGGAAAAGCTGCTGCTGGAGGCGGAGAGTTGCGCGACCAGCGTCACGCTCAAGACGACGCCGACCAACGAGGCGCCTACGGGAGTCACGAACAGCAGCGTCGATATCAAGATCACACCGCGGCCGGCAGGGCTTCCGCCGGTTCGGCGGACCGTGGTGCGCACGCGGGAAACCTGCCTGCACCAGGAACAATTTGCGGTCATGTTGGGGCGGGCAATGGATTTGAAGATGACGGACCAAGCCACACCCGATGATTACATGAAGAGGTTGGCGAAACTCGCCGTCGAACCGCTGCACGGTTGGCAGCTCGGAACATGTGCGACAGTGGACGACGTGTACGTGGCGTGTGCGCGGGCCATGAATTTGAAAGTGAAGGACCCGCAGGACCCGTTGAGCTACGGTCAGGCGTTGCGCGACGAAGGGCTGGGTGTGGACACGTTGTTGCCCGAACGCGATCCGCAACTTGATCCGCCGTACGTGCTGGACTCCGAAGTGCGCGCTCTGCTCACCACCGGCTACGTCGCGCCGCTGCCAAGTTCCCGACGAGTGGCGCCGGATTAGCAGAGTGGTGCGAGTGACGATTTGGCAGCGAGCGTCAGGCGGGAAGTTCACAGTACGTGGAGTAGCTGTGTGGAGCGGGGACGTCGAGACCTTCTTCGCGCAGACCGTCGAGATGGAATTGAACAGCCTCGCGCATGGTCTTTTCGACTTCATCACGCGATCCGCCGGTGGCAATGCAGCCGGGTAGATCGGGCGAGAAAGCCGAGTAGCCCGTTGCCGTCTTTTCCACCACAATAAGGTACTTCGTCATTTTAGCTCCGCTTGTTTTAATATACTGTTTAAGAGGGCGCGGGCAAGCTTCTGAGGAGCCACGCTTCTGTCTATTGAGTCCTGTATAATATAGTGAACGCTATTGGGGGTTGCGGTGTCGAAGGTAGTATGGGACACCTCAAAGGATTGAAGCGCGACTTTGACCAACTCCAACAGCGCCGCTTCCGTGCGGCCAAACTTTTCGCTCGTGGTCTCGGCAAGGCCGCCGTCGCCCGACGCTTGGGTGTCAGCGCCCAATCCAGTGGGCGCTGGTACGCCGTCTGGCAGGCGCAGGGGACCGACGGCCTGAAGAAGGCCGGACGCGCCGGTCGCAAACCCCGACTCGGCTCCGCCCAACTCCACCAGATCGAACTGGCACTCCGTCAGGGACCGCAGGCCCTCGGCTACGACACGCCGTTGTGGACGGCCCCGCGCATCGCCGACCTCATCGAACGGCAAACCGGGGTGCGGTTTCATGCCGATCACGTTTATCGCCTGCTCCAGAAGCTGGGCTGGAGTTGCCAGCGACCCGTCGGTCGCGCCTTGGAACGCAACGAGCCGGCGATCCGCTGCTGGAAGCGCCAGCGCTGGCCGGATATTAAAAAAAGCGCTCCGCGAAGGCCGGCTGATCGTTTTCATCGACGAGAGCGGGTTGAGCCAACAGCCGCACCGCGTCCGCACCTGGGCACCCCGCGGCTGCACGCCCGTCCTGCAGCACCACTTCAACTGGAAGAAGTTCTCGGTCGTGGCCGGGCTGACCCTGTGGAACTTCTACTTTCAGCTCTTCGACGGCGCCATCAAGAGCCCCCAAGTCATCGAGTTCCTGCGGCATCTGCTGCGCCATCTGTCCGGGCGACTGTTGATTGTCTGGGACGGTGCCGGCATCCACCGCAGTCGGGCGGTCCGTGACTTCATCGGCACGCTGGGCCAGCGCGTCCACTTGGAATACTTACCCGCCTACGCGCCGGAACTGAACCCCGCCGAGTACATCTGGGGCCACCTCAAGCAGCACGAATTGGCGAACTTCTGCGCCCAACACGGCTGGGAACTGAGCCTCATGGCCACCCGGGCGCTGCGCCGGATGCGCCGTCGCCCCGGGCTGATCGCCGCCTTCTGGAAGCAGGCGGAACTGTGGTGAAATACTAACTATATTATGCAGGACTCAATAGATGCTATTGCGGTCGAGCGGAAGCTCGACCCTCCAAACGGCGGCAAGCGGGACGCTCGCCCTACCGGTGTGCCGGGTCGAACGTAATCACTTCCTTTTTCCAACCCTTGGCGCAGAGGACGGTTTCGCCGGGGGTGGTGCGGGCGATGATTTGGCCCCGATTGATGACCATCAAGCGGGGGGCGATGCGGCGGAGGGCGTCGAATTCGGATTCGGCGTCGAGAAGGACGAGATCGGCGGGATTGCCGACGGTGATGCCGTAGGTTTTGTCGGTGGCGCCGAAGGCGCGTGCGGGGTTCGTTGTAATCATGTCCCAGACCTGCGGGATTTCGCTGGCGCCGCTCATCTGTCCGTAGTGAATCCAGACGAAGGCGACTTGCACGGGATCGCCAACACCAAGCGGGTACCACGGGTCCATGATCGAATCATGGCCGATACCGACGTTGACGCCGGCGGCGAGAAGCTCTTTCACGCGGGTGTGACCGCGGCGTTTCGGGTATGTGTCGAAACGTCCCTGGAGGACGGAGTTGTCGCATGGATTGGTGACCATGTGCAGGCCGGCGCGTTTGATCAGGCGAATAAGTTTGAATGCGTACGCATTGTCCACACTATGCATGGAAGTCGTGTGACTGGCGGTGACGCGTCCGTTCAGGCCGCGCTTGATCGTCTCGGCGGCGAGAACTTCGGTGAACCGCGAGTTCGGGTCATCGGTCTCGTCGATGTGCAGATCGAGTTTTGCTTGAAATTGCTGGGCGAGGTCGCAGGCGAATTTCACGTCGGCCACGCCGTCGTCGCGGGTCATTTCGTGGTGGGGAATACCACCGACGATGTCACAACCGAGTTCCATGGCCTGTTCCATGAGGCGCTCGCCGTTGGGGAAGGCGTAGATGCCGTCCTGCGGAAACGCGACGAGTTGGATGTCCACGAGCCCGGCAAATTCCTTTTTCACTTCCAGCAACGCCCTCACAGCGGTGAGTTCGGGATCGCAGACATCGACGTGGCTGCGGATGCGGGTGACGCCATGGGCGAGTTCCCATTTCACGGCGAGCGCGGCGCGGCGTTTTACATCATCGAATGTGAGCGTCTTCTTGCGTTCCGACCAAATCTCGATGCCTTCGATGAGTGTGCCGGTTTGATTGAAACGGGGTTGTCCAACCGTGAGCACGGCGTCGAGGTGGACATGGATGTCCGTGAAGGGCGGCGAAACGAGTTTCCCGGCGCAGTCGATCACTTGTCTGGGACGCGCGGTGATTTTGGGAGCGATTGCCGCCCTGACCCCTCGGCTTCTCGAGGACTCGATTTTGGCGATGAGGCCGTTGTTGATGGCGATGTCGACGGTATTGTCGTGTCCGCGTATGCGAGCGTTGCGAAGAATCAGGTCCATGAGCGTCTCCGTTCGGGCGGCATTGTAACGGGCGGACGGGGAAGGGGAAGAATGTTTTTGTGAGGCGATGGGCGCGTCGGCAGTTGCGTGATGAATGGAACTGACCGCGGGTCGTTCACCGTCTAATTGTTCTCACCACGAAGGGCACGAAGGACACGAAGAGGAAACGACTGTCTCACGCAGCCCCGAAAAGAATTCGGGGTAAAAGACACAGAGGGCGCAGAGAACGGCGGGGGAGATCTTTACCCGATTCGTTGAGAGGCCGAATCGGGCAAACCTCGCCAGAGGCGGACAAGGCCACGCGTGGGGACGTCTGGTCCGTGAATGGTGAGGCGGTGGGTGCATCGGCAATCGCAGAATGAATGGAACTGACCCCGTGTCATTCTTGACGCGGACGTTCTACACCGCCAGAATGGGGGCTCTAGGACGTGCCAATGGAAGGACCTTGGGAAGAGAAGTGGAAGATTGAGGGCCCGCTCGGGGGCGGAGGCCAGGGCACGACCTTTTTAGTGCTTTCAATCGACGGCGGCCGCAAGGGGGTAATGAAGGTTCTGAAGAAGCAAACAGACTCCGAAGCCCGCAGGCGGATGCACAGGGAAGTGACCTCGCTTCGGACGCTACATAGCGCTGGCTGCAAAGTGCCAGAAGTGTTTGACGGCAACACTGAGAAATTCGAGCCTTTGGACGTGCCGCTGTACTTCGTTATGGAGCGAATCGATGGGGAAACCTTGGCAGTTGTTGTGGATCGCGCGAAGGGCCTGCCTCTGGACACGAGCTTGGACATTGTAGAGGAACTTTGTCGTACCGCGAAAAAGGCTTTAGTGGAGGATGTCCTGCAGAGGGATTTGAAGCCTGACAACATAATTGTGCGGTCCCTCGCCCCGCCTGATGTTGTAGTTGTCGACTACGGTTTGTCGTTTAATTCGAACGAAGCAGAGAACCTGACAGGGTCTGACGAGAGATTGGATAATCGGTTTCTCAGTCTTCCCGAGCGTCGTGTGCCAGGTGGAAACAGAAGAGACCCTCGGTCGGAGCTAACGGGGATTTGCGGAATTCTGTATTATTGCATTGTTGGCGAACCGCCAGTTGACCTTGTAGATTCGGCGGGCAAGGGTCCACACCGACGCGCTGGCAGGTCGATTGCGGAAAAATTGAGCGGGAGCCCAGTGTTGCCACACTTGGAGGCATTTTTCAGTCGGGGCTTTTCGCAGACCATAGACAACCGTTTTCAAAGCATCGACGAACTTGTGGCGCGGTTGGAGTTGGTGCGTAAGCCGGTGACACCTGTTCCAAAGGGCGATCCGGTGAGTTTTGCTCGACAGGCTCAGAAGATCCTCATGGAGCGTGGCAGGAAGACGCAGCTAGCTGCTTACCGGGATGCGACACAGGCTATGCAGCGGGCATTTAACGGAGTGCTCCAGAAGTACAGCGCGGGGCTCGATCCCTTTTCTTTGCGCAGGACGGGCATTACTTTTGAAGCGCCGTCTTCGGGTACCGAGTCTATAAATGTGCACTTCAACGTAGAAATGTCGCTCGCGAACTATCCTGATACGATTGGGATGTTCTACGATGTGCGCGCCAAGGGTTCGCAATGCGTTGTTTTTCGTTGCTTCTATAGGTGGAGACAGAACAGCGGGTTAAAACCGGTTGGCAATTGGGTTGAGGTACTTTGGTATGAAGGACTGGAGGGACCAAGCGTGGAAGTTTTGAAACAGGACTTTGAAGCAGCGATTGTGGAGGGTATGGAATGGCTGCAGTCTCAGGCGCTCGAATCGCCAGCACCTTGAAGGGTGAGGTCACAGCTCTGAGGCGGACCGCTGTGAGTCATGAGCACACCTGAACTTGAATCTCCGCGCAGCGCAGCCGAAGGAGACGTGTCATTCCTAATTGGCTCTGGATTCTCCGTCCCGGCGGGCTATCCAACTACTTCACAGATCAATCAACGGCTCGCAAAGATAAACGAGTCTGAGATATGTGTTCACAGCAGTGGCGATGCTTGGTTCTTGAACGGAATGCAAGACCCCAACGCCGAATGGATGGGTACCGAAGAGAGACATTTCGTCCAAGAGTTTCTGGAGTTCTATCAGTCCACTATTCTGGGTGGGTCTCACCCATTCCACTACGAGACGTTTTACGACTACTACCGGCAAGCTCTGGAAGGCAATCGGTGCCCTGATGAACTTATCCCATTCTTTCGTGGTTTTAGGGCCAGACATCCTGCAGTCATCGGCGATGACGAGCACCTCCTGCGCAGATTTCATCAAACTTTCTCCCAGTTGATTGCCGGCTTGCTCACAAAGAAGCCAGAGCGCTCTCACTTGGCCAAGGCCTACGACCGAAAATACGGGAATTTCCTACTGCTTACCGAAAGGTTGGCTCAAAGCAATTATGTCCACTTCCATTCTCTCAATCACGACCTGTGGCTAGAGCGACTGGCGTTCTCAGACAGTATTCAGTGCAAGATGGACGATGGATTCGAGGAAGTCGGATCACCCTTCTACGGAGAGCTTGACCGCGATGGTGAGCATTACATGGTGAGGCTCTCCCGATTCACAAACAAATTCGATGCACGGTTCCGCCTCTACAAATTACACGGAAGCGTTGACCGGTACTGGTTCCAAGCGGACGGCGTGCCTGAACTTATACGACTGAAGTGGGGCATGTCCCATATCCACCTGTATAAAGAGCTACAGGCGGACGGAGTCCTTCAATACGTGGACGATCCCTTCAATTTTTACCCCGACTTTCTGACCGGAACGACACACAAGATTGGTAAATATGGACGCGGGCCGTACTACCCGGTCATTCTCCATCACCTCGAGACCAACCTGACCCGATCGAAGGCGTTAATCGTGATCGGGTATGGGTTTGGCGACAATCGTATCAACGAACACATTGAGAAATATTTCCTCTCCAACGAAGGCAAGCCCGTGTTCATCGTTGATGTCAAAAGACCGGACTGGGCGCACATGGACTCGGCTCGCGTGCACTTTGATGCTAAAGGGGTTTCCGGAATGGACATTGATACCATTACGAGCAATTTGGCATAGAGCATGGCTAGCAGCCCGTTAAAGAACTCACTGATTTCGCGAGTGGCGTGAACCGCGGATCGCAGCCGCCACTCGGCGTGGAGGGCAGCCCAAGGACAAGCGGTTGAGTCAAGCAGCCGCCCAGTTGCTCCCACAACCAATGGAGCAAGGCCCAAAGCGCCCGCAGCCTATCGGCCAAGCTGCGCGGTTTGCTCAGGCCCCACACTTTGCGCAGCAGCAGCCCCAAGTTATAAGCCGCGCACTTCAGAGTGTAGGCTTTGCGGACGTTGACCAGACCGCGCAGCCAACTCCGTCGTCCTCCGCCAGTCTCGCACACGTGGGCGAAACTGCGCTCGGCGCGTTCACTGCGCCACCGATTCAACCGCCGACCTTTCGCGCTGCGCACCCGCCGTCGATTGGCCCGAAACGCCACTTCATGTTCCACCGGCTTGTTGGTCCAGCACCGACTCTTTTGACGGCGTTCGGGAATGTAGGTCCGTACCCCTCGCTGCGCGCACTCGCTGAGCAATCCATTATCGTGATAGCCCTTGTCCATCACCGCCTCCCGCACCGAAGGGGCGCGGTCCGCCTGCGGGCTGGCCAGCACCAAGTTGGCTTGCGCCAGCGTCAACGTCAGCGGCGCGCTGTCGGCATCGGCGCGATCGGCGTGCGTCACCAGCGGCGCCACAATCGCCTCGCTCTCCAAGTCCACCGCATGCTCGGCTTTGTACGCCAGGTGGGTGCGCCCGTCCTTCATCTTGGCAATCCGACTGTCCGGGTCGGTGCGGCTTTGCCACTGGTCATTGGAAACTTTCTTGTCCTTACGTCCACGATCCAGCCGACGCAGGTCTTCTTCGGTCGGTTCCTCGATCCCCTCGGCCTGCGCCAGCCGACGCAAGTACTGCTTCCAGTCCTCCGCCGTGTCCTTGCGCACGATGCTCTTCATCGCCGCATTGGCTTCCAACGTCGTGGCATCAATGGCCAGCGTCTTACCGCGCAACAGACCTTTCTGTTCCAGCAGCCCCAGCACGAAGCGAAACACGTTGTCGAAGACCTTCTCGTCCAGCCGCTGGCGGATCATGGTCATCGACGCGTGTACCGGCGTCGTCGCGGTGGGAGCCACTCCCAGAAAGGCCCGCAACGCCAGGCTGTCCGCACAACGCCACGCAATGCCGCGTTGACTGTCCAAACCCTCGAAGTAACCGATCAACACCATGCGAAAGTAAACGCCCGGCGGGATGCTGGGGCGGCCACCGTCTTTATAATAAGGAGCGCAGAGCTTCTCGACGAACGGGTCGAAATCCGCCTCACCCAGAACTTCATTGAGCTTGCCGTAGAACGGATGGCCGGGTCCTTGCACGAGTTGATTGGACGGGATGAACAACTCCGATTGCTGAATCTTGCGTTTGCCGAGTGCCATGTCTCCGTGTAGCGGACTCGCCCTCACGGTTCAATAATCAAAGAGACTTTCTCGGACTTTTTTAACGGGCTGCTAGTGTGCTGTCCCTAACGCTTCGTTACAATGAATCGCTTCATTTTGACCAGATGGACATTGGAAAGGCATTTCAGTGACACCACACTAGCTGCGGCGATTGATGTCTTGTCGCACCGGCTCGTTAGGACTACCTTGCCAATTTCAAGAACGCCCATAAAATCAGCACGGCAAATACCACGAGGATCGCAAGATAGGTTGCTCGGGATGGTTGTTTCTTTGTATTTGTTTCCATACGTTTACCTCCGCCATGGCTTGGCTACAGTTCATTTGCGCTTCCGCATCGCCGCATATGGTCAGCCAAGCCCGATTGAAGAACCATATACCCTACGTACTCTCGCTGAACAGACTGACGTTATCTGGAACGGACTGCCCGAAATCATGTAGGCCCCATGCACCGCGCCCCTTGCGCCAGCGACAGAATGCCTTTTACTTGGTTTTCTGCTCGCCAGCAGTCTCCGCCTGCTGCTCTTCAACCTTTTGCCAACTGGAATCGGGGTTGTATTCCTTCATGGCTTTGGCGAGAACATCGGTCTTCTTGCCGAGATCCTTCTGGTACACCACTCCATCCTCGTTAACGATGAAGGTCATCACGCCGGACGACTTGTATTCCGCCGGATAGGCCACGAACGCGAACCCCTCGGTCATTTTGCCGTTTACGATGTAACTTTTCGCGCCGCCTGGGCCATTTTCCCCCTGACGCGTTAAGATCTGGTAATAGTAACCGCGGTAAGGAGTCGGAGCGCCGTCTCCGCTCTTGGCATAGCCCTCAAAGGCCGATGCCACCAGCGGCCCGATGGGGCTCTGGGGTTCGCCATCGGCAGCTTTCCAATACAGGCCATTGTGCTGCCCTTCATCACTGAAGATTGTCTGGGCGTACTCATTGTGCTGTATGGGGTAGTATTCCTTTTCCGCCGCCACGAGTTCCCGGCAAACGCGGATAGTCGATATTTCATTCCGGCCAATTCGCCTGTACAAAATTTCCCTCTTGCCCGCCTCGGTGTCGAAATACCAGGAGTTACCCTCGTTCACGAGCGGTATGGGCGTGGGCCAATTCTTCGCCCCGATATATAAAGTGGTGGTCCCATCCGGTTCTTCCACTAAACGGTGCATTTCCTGATATCGCTGCACGAAATCAGCGCGGCTCTGAGCGTCCTCGGTTTCGTCTCCCGATGAGACGATTTGCCTTCCGTCTGGTCCGAGGATGTCGAGCATCGCCTTCTCGTCGTTACTCTGCGCAGCCGTGACGAGTGCGTTGACCGCCTCATCCGCAGATGAAAACGTTTTCTGGCCCGGTTGCTGCGCCATGGGACTGGGACGGGTGGAACAGCACCCCGTCAAAAGGATGGCAACCGCTGCTACCATAGAAAGACTGGCGCAATGAAATTTGTCGAAGGTCAACTTGGTTCGCCGCATATGACTTCTCTCCATTTCTAAATTCCATGATCTAACAGAAACATAACGAAACTGTCGATTACCGATGCCCGCCTCCGCCTCCGTGAGACCCTCCGCCTCCCCCGCCGTGAAACCCTCCGCCACCGCCCTCATGGGACCCTCCGCCTCCACCCAAGCTGGCGCCTCCGCGTGACGAAAAGCTCCTTTCCTGTCCGCCATGGTCGTAGCCGCTGAAGGCACTCGAGCGGACGCCGCTCTGACCGCGGGGTTCAGCGTATCCTCGAGCAGCCCGGGTATCTCCGTGGAAGGGCTGGGTGGTTCCGCCCGGGCGGTTGTAAACAGCACCGCCGGCGCGAGATCCTCCGCCACGCACGATGGAAGCAACGCCACGCTCACCTCCTCCTCGATAGTAATTGTTTCGGTTGTAAAACGTATTGCTCCGGGAGTAGTACCTGTTGTGGGCATAAGTTGCGTAATGGTTATGCCAATCGAATCCCCAATTCCCCCAGCCCCACCCAAAACCTCCCCCCAACCGATTCCGAAGCCGACACCGAACGAGAGGTACGGGCCGCCAAACCAAATTCCGGGATACTGGTACCAATAAGGCCACGGGTCGATGGAGGATCCGTAAACCATCCATGGGTCGTAGGCCGGAACGTAAACGACATCCGGGCTGGCAGGCTCAACGCTGATCGATGAGCCTTGCGTGGTCACCACTTGCTGCGGCGTGCTCTTCAGGTTGCCGGCTTGTTCCGCCTTTTGGCGCATGACCTGAATGGCATCCATCACGTCCTGTTGTTGATTGTAGTAGGCGTCGCCTAGAGACGACATCCAGGAGAGGTTCTTGTCCATATTCCCAAGGACGGATGGGAACGCCGCGAGCGCCTTGACGCTTGGGTCCCAAGGCTGTTTATCCACAGCTTGGCCCAACGCATCGCCCTTCAAACCAGGATTGGCTTGTACCCATCGATCAGCCTCGACGACTTGCTCGGGGAACGTGGATGCCGCCAGGATCTGCGCCACCAGCGAATCCGGATACAGCGCAATCGGGGCTACCACCCGCTGCAACTGCTCGGGAGTCTGTTGCGCGTGTGGTGGCGCCTGCGTGGCCTGCGCCGGGGCTTGGGCCACTTGATCGGCCCACAGGTTCTGAGGCCAAGCAGCAAACAGCAGAGCCAATGACAACAGGCAAAACAATCTCCGCTCATCCATTCGAGCCCTTGCGAACCCTGCGCCACGTCCGCAAATGTTCATATTCATGAATCTCCGGGTAAATATTTTTTTAGACGTTGTGGTAAAAGAATACCCGGCCGGCTGAGGGCGCGGTATGGGGTATTCACCCCATGGATACGACCCATCCTCGTCGAACCCGCTCCTCCGCCCCCGATCGACGCGCGCTAGTAGAACAGGGGCGGCGAGAACGCAGCCATGATGAGACGGCTTGCACGATGAACTCCGGCCCATTGTCCTAACGCGGGTTCAGTAACAGTTCCAGCCCCTGTTGTAGCGTCAGATTGTTCAACATGCGTTGGAAGTTGCTCTCCTTGCTCACGGAGTCAGTACGGGTATTCACAAACAGAACGATCCGGCTGCTATAGTGCATGGACAATGTAGTGATGGCCCACCGATCACTCCCGACACCTTGCTGTTCCAACAAGAAACTGCCTCCACGACGGATACGCCCGAAGATGCCCCAGCCAAAATCAACATCGCGAAACAATTCGGCTTCCACCCGCGCCAGACGCTCGTCCACAGGGTCGATCAGCATCGTCCCTTCCATCCCTTGCAATACCCGCAGTTCCAACGACCGCATGGTCAGGTTTGCGTGGGGACGGAATTTCAACCGAATTAGTTCGCGGCCGGACGCGTTCGTTTCCGTGCCGTCGTACTGAAAAAGGAATGCCTCCGGCAATAACTTGATCATCCGGCGGACGCGCGCTTCGTCCTTGTGCGACTGGTTTTGGAATTTCTCCAGACGTGCAGGATTCGTCAACAGGTCCCGCAAGTGCTCATCTTCTCTTTGTCTCTGTGCGGGGGCAAGCGGTTGACCGTTCTTGAGAACCAGACGGCCGATCAACCATTTGCGCGTCTCGACCATGTCGCGGGTCTCCGAGCCGTGCGGCGTCTGTTTGTCAATCCGGTACCGATAGTGGCCGCTCGCATTGGCCGCTGCCAGTTCATGCGCCACCGTTTGGCGCACCAGCTCGGTTGCCGGAATATTCGGTGGCTGTGTTTGAGCCGACGCCTGAAACGCCACCAGCAGTATCGAAACAAATGCTTCAGTCCTAAATGGGACACGACTTACAGTTGTGCGCTTAGGCATCATTATGGCAGTCTAACAAATTTCCTCCATGCCAAACGTCGTCAGTTAGCACGCTTGCGCTTCTTGGTAACTCATTCAATAAGCCAGATTGCATACCCGACCGCTTTGCGTAAGAGATGTTCACCGACGCTGCCGCCGAGAAACCTGCCAAATATGGATTCTTCGTGGCGACCGACGACAATCGTGTCGCACCCGTGCGTGGCGGCGGCGTCAATGATTTGGGCAACGACATCGCCTTCTTCGTCAGCAATCTCCGTGGTCACACATTTGGGTGGTACGCCTGCACGGACAATTCGTTCTTTGAGTTGCGCGAGGGTCTGTTCGGCTTTGTCCCACGCCTTCGTTGCAAACTCTTCGGCCCGTTGGTCGGCTGCGGCCGCTTTCGATCCTTCGACGTTTGGCGGGAGTCGAGGCAACACATGGAAAACCACGATCCTCACGCCGGGAGTTTCGTTGCCGGCACAGACTCGGGCTGCATACAGGGCGATTTTGAAGGAACTCTTTGTTCCGTCCACTGCGACCAGTAATTTGTGTTTCATAATGACCTCGTTCCAGCTGTTATCTTGCAGCCTTCCGCACCTCGACAAGACGGTCGCGTTCGTTCACTTCTTGGTGGCGCGGAATGGCGGCGCGAACGCTCGCAAGACCTTCTCTGCCGCGCCGGGCAGAGTATCCGCAGGGGCATAACCCTCCAGCGCCTTCATGACCGGTCCCAGTTGTGTTTGCCACGTTTCGTATCCCTCATCATGCAGGACGTGATGAGCCCCCTCGCGCAGCGACGTAGAATTGGGACGTTCGATCAAGGCCTGCAACAGCGCAGGCAGCCCATCTCGGCCCAGGGCCACCAATGCGCGTGCCGCCAGCCATCGCACGTCGAATTTCTCATCCTCCAACGCCTTCACCAGAGCAGGTGCAGCCGTCAGGTCGCCAATTTCACCCAACGCCTTGGCGGCCTGCCCGCGTCCGTACTCGTTGGAATTCATCAGTGCCTCGCAGAGTGGTTTCACCGCAGGTTTCCCAGTTGCGTCGAGGGCCCACCGCGCGCTTTCCCGAACGGTCGCTGATGAATCTCCCAGGTCACTGATCAACGCCGGAACTTGAAATGCCTTGCGCCTCATATCCGTCCCCTTCAGGAGCGCCGATTTTTTTGCCATGTCCTCCTCCCAATACTTTAACCGCCCGTAATGGTCGAACAACCGCTCTTCGTAGGCGCGACTCACAGGTTTCGAGTGATCAAATACAGGGCTGTTCTTGATGGACTCCCGCGACAAATCCACGAACATCTTCGACCTGTCCCAACTCACCCGCCAGATCCACGGCGCAGACACCAGCACTTTCTTTCCCGGCAACCAATTCTGGGTGTTCACAACCACATAGCGAATGGCCCATGTCTCGTCATCCACGATAAAGTCATGCACGTGTCCAATCTCACCATCAATGGCTTGGAAATAGTAGCCGGTTACCTGACGCGTGCTGCGCAAGTTCGGATCAGCCGGCTTTTCCGGCGGGGCTTTCTTCCCTTTTGCAGGCGGCGATAGATGTGTTGGCACGGGGTATCCGATACCGGCGTACGGCTCCAAGCCCGTGGTCCAGTAGGCGGGCCAGTCATAATAATTGTGCAACTTGGCTTCATGCTGACGCGAGACGGGTTTGTCCGTATCGATGCTCGGACTGTTCTTCACCTGCTCTTTGGTGAGGTTCACGGGGAAAACCCGTGATTTCCATTTGGGTTCCTTCAAGGCCGCGGTTGAGATCAGCACTTGGCGGCCTTGAAGCCACCGGCCCGTGTCCACAACCATGTAACGGATGACCCATTTATGGTCATCGAAATAAAACTGTTCGACCCTTCCGAGGTCGCCGTCCTTGGCGCGAACCATGCAACCGACCAGCCCAGTTATACTCCGCATCATAACAAGTCCTTTCCACGTTGCCGCCGCATCTGCCAGCCGCAGTTCACAGCATCGCCGCCCGTACAACCTCCATGATCGATTTCACTTCGGCACGAGCTCTTGATATTGTGGGAACAGCTAGCCTGGCGAGTTTGCGAACCGGCATGTGCACCAGTTCATATTCGGCCTGGAGCCAATCGTCGATGTCGTGGCCATGTCTGCGACCGCTCTCCAGGTAAATCTGGTACGCTCTCGCGGCGACCTCTTCGCATGTGGGACGCCTGTGTTTCATAAACACAAAACTCCTCTCGCCACCTCCTGCGCCGCCCCACCGCCAGAATAAACTATGTTTCGACTGCTCGATTCTGTCAAACAGAGCAGTTCAGTGGTGCTGTTACAGTTTGAGTCAGCTCTTTCCAAATGTGTTGGCTGACACCGCGCATCTTGGGATTTATAAAAAAACATGCAGCGCTCACACAATGGGGTGAACACCCCATACCCGATACCGAGGGTGAACCCATATCATTATTAGTTCACTCGTTCGCACCAGATCTCTTTGCGAACATGCGGTCAGATAACTCGCGATGGACTATTGTCAAAACCACGCGCCTTTCTTGACTTCCAGCCTGTTGATGACAGACGAAGCGCCGCCCTTGTAGGCGTCGCGTTGCGCCTCGCCGTACGCCACCCATCCACCGATCTTGCCGGTCAGTATTGCCACACCGTCGTGAACGGCCACGGTGATCTCGTCACGGTCGACAAACGGACTCCAAAAGAACGCCTGCTCGATGGCGTGCTTGATCTGCTCGTCGCTCTTGATCGGCTGAGGCCGGTAAAATCCGTATTCGTAGTAGGGCTCGAAGCCGTAGTAGGACGGCCAGTCGTAGTAGGCGATGGCAAACTCCGGCTCGACTTTCAGGTGATTGCGCACCTCGACCACGCCCTTCGTGCGTGCGGCGACATCTTGCGCCACCACCTTCTGAAGGCCGTACTCCACCGTGCCGGACAGAAAGGCGGCATGGTTGATGACGGCTACTTCGATCTGAGAACCATCAAGAACAGGATTCCAAGACAAAGCTGCTCTCAAGTTTTTCTCGATGTCGGGATTTATCTGGGGCCGCACTTTCAGGAAGTTGTCGACCCACATGACGCCCACGGTGTCTCTCGCATCCTGCTCGGCAGCAACCTTTGCCTTCAAGTTGCCGACCGTACCGCTGAGCCTGACGGCCCCAGCTTCAACCGTCACATCGGGAGGAAAGGGCGAAACGCGTGGATCATGACCAAACGAGGCTTGCACCGCCCGCCGGATTTCATCGTCAGATTTGATGGCATATTTGAATTTCCGACAACCCTCGTCGCGCGCCCACGGGTCAACCTTCAATCTGCTGTCATCCACGGAGGTGACACCGTTCACCCAGGCATCGTCGTCAGCGTGTCTTCTCTCGGCAGCACTTCGAACCGCTCCGCTGAGCGTTACCTGACCGTTCTTCACGTCGGCATGGATCACCAAGCCGTTGACCCAAATGTCCCATTGGAGACGATCATTGATGTCTGCGGCAATTTCCTGCTCGGTCCGGTTCGTCAGGTAGTTGATCTGGATGTCATTACGAACTTCTTTGGCCCCTTTGACACCCTCAGCAATCCACTTGGCCAGTTGCGCTTCCGGCCATGAACCGACCGTGCCGGTCAACGTGACCACCGCGTCTTTCACGGAAACATCGACCTTGTCAGATTCGGTTGCCGGATCCTGAAGCAGGGCCATGGAGACATCCTTCTGTATGTCTTCATCGGGGCGTGAAATGGGCGTGACGGTCATCTCATCGACCACGGCTCGCACACCCCGAATGCTTTCGGCGATCTTGACAGCCCGCCTCTTGGCCAGCAGGTCCGCCACAGACCCAGATAGAGTAACGACGCCCTGGCTGGTGCTGACGTCAACAAAGTTCGGTATCACCCCCTCGTCGACGTTCAAATCCCCCTCGACGGCCAATGTAGTGGCGTTGTCGGTGATTGGTTTCTTTGGTGTCGCCGCTTGCAATGGCAGCACTGAGAAAACCGGCATTCCGACCGCAATCAACAAAACCGTCAGCCATCTGCCAATTGACGCGCCGCCATAAACCCGGTCTTTCCGTGTTAGTGTTTTCATTGTGATTTCGTTTCCTTTCTAAAAGATTTCTTCGTGATGGTTTAGTCGTGATGTTCTTCGAACTCATGCGGACTGGCAGTCTGGATGACCTCCCTGGGCGACGATTGCGTTTTTCTCAGACATAATACGGACTCCTTTTCTTGGTCGTTGGCCTGCTTGTTCGCCGGTGGCAGCCACCGCGCGATTAAGCAGCCGCAGCCACAACCTCCAACGCTCGCTCATCGTTCGTGGTCTCGACGACCAGAAAACAGCGGTCAGGCGCGATGGAGGACAGATACGAATGGCGAATGTCCACTCCCTGCTGTCCCAACTCCGCAAACAGCCGGGCGGCCACGCCGGGCCGGTATGTCGTCGGCCCGAGCAACAATACAGGATGCGCGTGGCAGTGGTAACTGGCCGCTTCAAGCACCTGCTGGACTTCCTCCGTCTGGCTGGTGATTAACAACAGCAGCAGTCCCTCGCGGTCGGCGCAGCAACTGCGGGTCAAGGTGGCAAGTTGATGATTTGCCAACAACGCCAGCACGTCCGCCAGCCCACCCTCGCTGGACGGGATGCGGACACGAATTTCGACTTCGTGGCTCGCGGTCATGAAGCCACGACCTCCCGGCGGTTGGGATTGTTGTCGCGTTTAGGCGGAAGCAGCTTCATCACTGGTGGGGCAGCCGGTGCCGCAGCGTCCGGGCGTCGCAGGACACCGTCATCCCGGGTGCAGTCCAACTTAAGTTGCTTTTCAGCCTTTAACCAATGGACCTCATGCCGCCCGTGTGGGCGGCCTTCCTCTTCCCAGATCAGGTACGCACATATGGCGATCTGTCCGGAAGTGGGCTGAATTGGGGTTTGGTTGTTCATCAGCGCGTCCCCCTTCCGATTTGTTTGTTGTCTCGATTTTTCTTACGCGGCGGCCTTGTGCCAGCGCCAGAATCATCTGCGGCGCGCCCTTGGTGCCTTTGAACATCTGCCGTCGTGTCCGACCGCGCGCAACCTTCCGACGAGTTGTCGCTTCGCTTCAAATCCAGCCGTGCGCGAATGGCAGTGGGGTCACACCCTTCGGAGCGTGACCCCACGGAAAAGCCCGCCACGGAGTTTTATCGGCCTGCGGTTGCTCCCACGACGCTCTTTTGGGGGAGGCTGCGTTCCGGCTGATGGTGTTCCACCAGCTCCGGGTTCGTGCCGTTAATGACCTTCTGGGCCCGAGTCGTTTCCTCCGGGGAACCGTGGACGATCAGGACAAATTTGTCGGTCTTGAGCGCTGTCTCGTACTTCAAGATACTGTCCTTGGGAATGCCGAGTCCGTACAAGGCGGCCCCCATCGCGCTCAGACCACCTACCACGACAGCGCCTTCCAGCGCCGCGACGATCCAACCGACCAACGGCCCGGCGGCCAGAACCTGTCCCACCCCGGGAATCCAAAAGAATCCGGCCCCGAACAACAAGCCCCAGAACCCGCCCCAGAAGGCCCCCAGTTTCCCCCAGTATTTCATGCGGTCGCCGGTATTGTAGTAGCCGACCACGTGCTCATCCGTGTGATAGTCGCGGCCGACGATCGACAGTTTCTTCATATCAAAACCGGATTGCTGCAGTTCCTTAACGGCAGCTTCGGCTTCGGCGTGCGATTTGTAGATCGCCACGATGGTGTTGTTCTTGGTCATGGTTGTCCTTTCGGTTCGTTGTGGTTTTTGCGTTCACCGTTCGCCAAATATCAATGCCCTTTGCTTGCGACTGGCTTTCACGCCACGACGATAAACACCGATGCCATGCGGGCGCTATGGGGTGTTCACCCCATGTGAGATTATCCCGGTAAGCGTGGCGACGCCGTCGTGAACGTTCAATTTGATGTCATCTTTGTCGCCACAGCGCCAGTATTCCTGATCCCGCTGTCGATTTCCTCAAGCCAAGTCAAACTACTGGTGCGCCACAACAATTCCCACTATCATGCGATAGTTGCACAAGGCTCTTCATAGATTTCGTCTGTTTACTCCGGTGTCGGTATCGCACCAGCGACGATGTCGCACTGTGGCGGGGGTGCCATCAACTGGTTCTCGATTGTGAGTACGGGGCTAACCAAACGATTCGGAGCGTGGAAGAAACTTCTTCCCGGCCGTCTTGTGCCATTGAGCTTGCTGGTCGGGGTCGTCGCCGGCTTTGGCGCTGTTCTGTTCAACTTGCTTCTGTCATGGGCTGACAACGGATTCATGGTTCACATGGCTGGCTATCACATGCCACGAGCCGGCGGCGAGGCGACATTCGTGGCCCTGACAGAGCCAACGCGGCGATGGATGTTGTTCCTCGTACCGGCAATCGGCGGTCTACTGTCCGGCCTGCTCGTGTACACGTTCGCTCCCGAAGCCGAAGGTCATGGGACCGATGCCGTGGTGGATGCGTTTCATCGTATGCGGGGTATCATCCGCGCGCGCGTGCCCCTGATCAAGACGGTGGCGTCAGCGTTGACGATTGGCAGCGGGGGCTCTGCGGGGCGTGAAGGACCGATTGCGCAAATCGGGGCGGGGTTCGGCTCTGCTCTCGCAACATGGCTGAAGACCAGTGACCGCGAGCGACGGTTGTTGATGCTGGCGGGAGCCGCGGGTGGGTTGGGAGCCGTCTTTCGCGCGCCGTTGGGCGGGGCGTTCTTCGTGGCGGAAGTCCTGTATCGCGATACGGAAATTGAATCGTCTGCGCTCGTGCCCGCCTTCGTCGGTTCGATCATGGCGTATTCGGTCTATTGCGCCGTCACACGGCATTGGGGCGCCATTTTCACGGTGCCCCAACTCAACTTCAACCATCCCTTGGAATTGGTGTTCTATGCGGTCTTGGGACTGATCTGTGCGCTCGTGGGCGTTGTACATGTGAAGTTCTTCCATGGTGTTCGCAACCGCGTCTTTCGCCCGTTGCCAATCCCCAACCATATCAAGCCCGCTATTGGTGGACTGGTTGTCGGGGCAATTGGATACTTTCTCCCTCAAGTGCTCGGTATGGGTTACGGTTGGGCGCAACTGGCCATCGACGGCCAACTCCCACTGCGTCTCCTATTACTCATCGTGATAATGAAAATCGCTGCCACCGGCCTTACGATTGGGTCGGGCGGCAGCGGAGGCGTGTTCGCGCCGTCGATGGTGATTGGAGCGTGTCTTGGCGGAACAATCGGCACTCTGCTGCATGCGTGGATGCCCGGCGTGGCTCTGCAGCCGGCGGCGTATGTACTTGTCGGAATGGCGGGATTCTTTGCGGGTGTGTCCAAAGCTCCCATCGCCACGCTGATCATGATCTCGGAGATGGCCACGGGCTATGGCTTGCTTACGCCCCTGATGTTGACAACAGGAGTGGCGTATCTCTTCACACCTCGGCGCATCTCGATTTACGAAAAACAGGTGGATTCACGTGCGGATTCACCGGCGCACGCGGGCGAGTTCATGGCGGATGTGCTGGAGCAGATGCACGTTCGCGATGCGATTCACAATACAGACAAGCTGGCCCTGCTGCGTCCCGATACATTGCTCCCCGAGATTCTGGAGCTCGCAGTGAAAGGCAAACAGCGTATGTTTCCAGTTCTGGACTCAACCGGCGCGTTGCAAGGCGTGGTCCTGTTCGATGACATTCGCAAGTACCTCATGGACCGTGACCCGCCACGCCCGGTGGTCGCAAAGGATCTGCTCGCCAAGAGTTTCGCGACGGTGAGCCTTGACGAAGACCTTTCGTCCGCATTGCGGAAATTCATCGAGACGATGCATGACGAACTCGTTGTCGTTGAAAAGCCAGGTTCGACACACGTCATGGGCGTACTCAGACGCCACGACGTGATTGCATCGTACTACGACCGGATGCACCACGGTCCACAATCCGGTTAGCTAATCGATGTAACCCGCATGGTTGGTTGACTGCCATTGATACTGCGACTCTGAAAACGGGCGCAAACGCGACACCAGCACTTGGGCAACACGTGGAACCCGCCGCGCAGTTCGTTGCGCTTGACGATGTCCAAGTGCACGCGCCGTTGGGGCCGCAAGCCCCACACCCAATTGACCAGTTCGCCCGCATAGCCGCCATCGGCCCACACCTGTGTCAGCCGTGACCAGTTTTGGCGTAGACTACCCAATACACTGCGGGCTCCATCGCGATCCCGCACGGCTGCCGAGGTCACCGCGACCTCCAAGATCAATCCCAGCGTATCGACCAGCAGATGGCGCTTGCGCCCCACGATAGCAGTCCCCAAAATCGTTTCAGACTGCCAACACTGTAGCACCCTCTCAGTTCGACTTTGCTTCTCTGTCGGACTTCTTTTGCCACGGCCCGCCTTTTGACCAAGTTTCGGCGAACGTATCTGTTTGCCGGGCCGCCGTTGCTGGTGGCATGACGAAGGTCCGCACGGCTTCTACTAAACTCTCCAAGTTTGCTTCCTCAATTTTCAATTTGTTCTTTGTGCTAAATGCGCGCCATTGGGCCTGCTTGGTGCCATCGGTTGCGAACTCGGCGGTCAGACCAAACGGGGCCTCGGTTGATAACGCGGTCTTGCGACGCTTGAAGGTCGCACGAATTGCCGCTTGTAACACCTCGCCATCGAACTCAAATTCCCGCGACATTACCCAGATGTCGTAATAGTCCCGCATTCGACTATTGACGATCCCCAAACGCACCATTGTCTCGAATTTCTCCGCGATGGCGGTCTCGCGGGGATACACGGCAACATGCGGGGCGGGAAAATCCAGCAACACAGGGAAGTCAACATTGAGCGCCTTCGGCGTCACTACGTCCCCAAACCCGATGTCCACCTGCAATGGAATGCGTGCTTTGCCCAATCGCGATTCCAACGTGACCCGCATACCTCCATAAGCATCTTCTTCGCGGATCGGTGCGACCCGCACACTCCGCTCGGTGAACACCAAGCCGTCGTCCTCCACTGCAACCCGGCAAATGCCTTGGAAAACCTCCTTCAACTCCTGTTCGTTACCACCCTGGGCCGCCAGTAGATCCAAATCCTTCGTCAAACGGTATGGCACGCCTCGCCAGACCAAAAACATCATTGCGCCTTTTACAGTGAAGTTCTTCGCGTGTGGCGACCGGCTAAGGCGGTACAGCAACCGTTCCAATCCATACCGAGTTAGAACATACTGCGGGTCTTCACCGTTCTCCTTCGCGCGGTTTAACAGCCGCTGTATCACCGACGCGCTCAGATTACGCGGCGGCCCTTGTCGCGTCATGCGAGCGACTCCATGTAGGGACGCATCACTTTGGCCACACGACACACTTTGGCATACTGCCAAAGCTCGTCTGCCGTCGCCTTCCTCTTGCGCCAGCAATCGCGAAGTGCCTCCAGTGCCACGTCCTGCCCCAGCTTGTTTCGGTATTTGAAACAGTCTGCCACGGTCTTGGCCGGGTTCGTCACACGCACGGTCACGCCCTCGATTTGACGCTCCTCAACACCTGCGCGTAGCGCCGCACCTGAGAACCTCACCACTCGCACCGGCAGCCCATTGACGGTCGGCTTGGCCCCTTTGCGATCAACCGCAATCCACACCTCCGGTGGCCACTGCGTGGTCAGTTCGTGGAATTGCAGCGCGCTGAGCAGACACACTACGCCGTGTGGAATCTTCGCACAGACTTGAGCCAGCCCATGCTGGGCTGTAATCTCGTGCCCGGGCAGCCGATACAGCCCGCGAGCGAGTCGCTCCAGCCGTCCATGTTGAACCAGACGGTGGAGATACGTGCCTGGGATGCCGTGAGCTTTGAGATCCCTCGCTCGGAGCATCCCTCTTTTCTGCGCGAGGGCCAGCACTTGCTCGGTTTTAGAGTGTTTCGCCATGTTTCAAATCCTCGGCACTTATTCATAAGTGCCGATGTTTTGTAACACTCTAAAAGGCGAACGTCAACCGCAGATGGCCACTAATCCAACAGGTGTTTCTGCGAGCGCAAGACAAATAAACCGGCGAGTGCCGTTGGTTGCAGAGCATTGTAGGGGCAAGCGTTTCATCACCCAAGATGCCAGTCACCCCCACAATCGCGGCGTCAACTCTCGACTGCCCCCTCCCGTGTCAGGTTGGCAGAAAAAGCTCTTCCATAGCTAGTGTGGTGTCACTGAAATGCCTTTCCAATGTCCATCTGGTCAAAATGAAGCGATTCATTGTAACGAAGCGTTAGGGACAGCACACTAGATAGTCTTGGGATCGGCGATGCGCGGTCCATCCGGTCGTTTCCACTCGCGGGTTGGTTGGCTGTCGGCCTGTTTGTGGACGCCAGTTACGTTATTCACAACTGGTTTCTCATGTGCCCGTTTTGTAGGGACTCGGGCTGGCATCTTCCGCCTCTTGCGGCGTCGGGTCATTGGCTCACCCAAGATTTCGTGGCAGAACCGGAAGACAGTGTCACTGGCGACTGGCACGTTAACGTTGCGTAGGATACCGGCGATGGCCGCGTAAGACGCCCCTTTGCTTCTCAGTTCCGCGATGCTGCCTTTCATCGGCAAAAGCTTCCGAAACTTGGTCGGATGTCGTGGCACATAGTCTCGGATGGCTTGAGCCAATCGGGCTGCCGCCAAATCGGTTGCGGAATCGGTTTTCATTCGGATAGCCCTCGTATGTAGTTCGGACAAAAGTTCCTAGCGTACGCTAGGAGCCTTGCGTGTCCTCTTTTCATGTGCGCCAGTAAAGCACAAGCCCTGAAAAAAGTTGCTCCCGTTTGGGTACAACTTTTCTCCTCAGATCAGGTACATGTCGGGCATGTTATCTAGAAAAGTGCAATACAGCCTGGCCAATGCGAAGGCATATTTCGAGGAACACCTGTCCACAGGTGATTATTACAGCGAAGGGGTAGCCGTTGCCGGACAATGGTTTGGCAGAGCAGCGGAGTCCCTCCATCTCTCGGAAACAGTCAAACGTGACGAGTTCCTGCATCTCTGTGACAATCTGGACCCGCGCACCGGCAAGCTCCTCACGCAACGGCTCAAAACCACCCGGAGCGAGGTCAGTGATGACGGACAGGCGCGTACCGTGGCCAACCGTCGGGTATTCTACGATTTCACGTTCTCGCCACCCAAATCGGTCTCGATCGCGGCATTCGTCGGCAATGACAGCCGTATCGTGGACGCCCATGACCGTGCTGTCCGCGTGGCACTCCAAGAACTGGAGCGGTTAGCGGCGACCCGCGTGCGTACCAAGGGCAGCATGTCGGACCGGCCCACCGGCAACATTGTCGCGGCGACCTTCCGGCACGATACGTCCCGTGCCTTGGACCCGCACCTGCACAGCCACTGCGTTGTGTTTAACGCGACGTTTGACCCAGTGGAACGTCGCTGGAAAGCGCTGGAGACCCTGGAGATGGTGCGCGCAAGGAAGTACGTCGAGAACGTCTATTACCACGAATTGGCCCGCGAACTCAGGGCGTTCGGATACAATCTGAAAAACAATGCTCGCGGTGACTTCGAAGTCCAAGGAGTGTCCCCTGAACTCTGTCAACGATTCTCGAAGCGGCATCAGGAAATCGACGAGAAGACGCGCGAACTGCTGGCCAAGAAACCGCATCTCGCGAAGGGTAATGTGCCAGAAATCCGAAACAGCATCGCCCAAAACGAACGGCTGCGGAAGATCAAATCGGTTCGGCTGGCGGAGCTGCGGAGTCTCTGGACACGCCAAATCTCCCCCACTGAGAAAGAGGCAGTCGCATCGTTGAAGCATGGTGTGTCACTCAATCCCAGCGACCGCGTCGCACGCAATGCCTTGGCCGCTGTCGCTTGGGCAGAAGAACACCTATTTGATCGCCACCCTGTGGTGCCGGAATACGAGCTTTGGCGTCACGCGTTGGAACATGCACGCGGTGAGAACATCACCGTGGAACAAGTGCGCAATATCACCCAAAGCAGAGGGTACATCCGCGATGAACGCACGCCACACCTCGTTACCAGCAAGGCAGCCCTGGAGCGAGAATGGGACATCGTATGCCTGGCCAAGTCTGGGATCAGACGGTTTCGTCCATTGGGCGATGCCGAGTCGATCCGCAACGCCAGTCTTAATTCAGAACAGCAAACAGCTGTCGAGCACATCTTGAGTTCCCGTAGCTTCCTCACATTGTTTCGCGGCGGCGCGGGCACCGGGAAAAGCTATACCCTGAGAGCAGTCGGCGATGGATTGCAAAGAGCGGGGCATCACGTCCACGTCATCGCGCCGCAACGACAACAGGTCATGGGTTTGGAACAGGATGGATTCAGAGGAGTTCAAACCGTAAGCGAATTCCTCGTGAGAAAGTCAATGCCAGAGGGAGCCGTTGTACTCGTGGATGAAGCCGGCCAAATCGGAGGCGAGCAGATGCAGCGGCTTCTTCATTACGTCCGCAACGGTCGTGGTCGTCTCATTCTCTGCGGCGACACACGGCAACACGGAGCGGTGCAAGCATCCGACGCACTTTGGGCCATCGAGAAGTACTCGGGCCTGAAGGCGACTGTCCTGAACGAGATTCGCCGTCAAGACCCGGCGAAGGCCAAGACCCCGACCGAGCGGCGGCAGATTGAAGAGTACCGGCAGGCCGTTCACGAGGCATCCGAGGGGAACCTCGGTAAATCATTTGATCGTCTGGACAAGCAATCGGCAATCATCGTGTGTTCGCCGTTCGACCAGCAGGACAAACTCGCGGAGTGTTATGTCAACCTCACTGACAAGGGACATTCGGTTGTGGTCGTTTCGCAAACCTGGTCGGAAATTCACAAGGTCAATGATCGTGTGCGGGCGGCACTTACGTACCGTCATCAGTTGGGCGAGGAGGAGCACACGGTTACGGCCCTCGAATCTGTCGATTTGACAGACGCACAGAAACGTGACCCACGGTTCCATACTGACAAAACCGTTCTCGTGTTCAATCAAGATACTGCCGGGTTTCGCAAGGGCGAGACAGGTCGTCTGAGAAGCATCACGGCGAAGGGGCTTGTGGTCGAAGGTGAGAAGAAGATTCGTGTTATCCGATTCCAGCATCTGTCTCGCTTGGCCTTCTGCCAACCACGCGAGTTGGCTCTTGCCTTTGGAGATCGCCTACAGTTGAAAGCCAATAGCAGGGCCACGCATGGACAACGCTTGGTGAACGGCGAACTGGTCACTGTGAACAAGGTTCTGGCCGACGGACGAATCAAACTTCAAGACGGAAGGGTTCTCGGAAATGACTACCGCCGTTTTGTTCGCGGTTTCGCCATCACGTCGTATGCCTCGCAAGGCAAGACAGTGGATTACGTCCTGTTTTCCGACTCGACCGTCAAGGCCGCGACCAACCAGCAGCAGTGGTACGTGACGATTTCGCGGGGACGCAAGGGGATACGGATTTTCACCAGCGACAAGGAGCAACTACGGGAAAACATCTGCCGGTCGGGTAACCGCGAATTGGCCTTGGACATGGCTTGGGCGCTCCGGCAAGGGATGGACGTGAGCCTGGGCATCGACCAAACACACGGCATAGGTCGATCATCTTCCGTTTGAGGAGACGTATGAACCCAACCCAAAGTAAAGACGCACCGGCGGGTAACCTGCCGAACGAAACGAAGCAACCCGAAGTCGCACGGCTCGCACTGAGCCGGAAAGAAGCTGCTATTGCCTTGGGAGTCAGCGTCCCGACTTTGGATCGGCTGGTGCAACGCGGATTACTCCGACCGAGTCGCGCACTACGTCGCCCACTATTTCCGGTCCCCGAAATCGAACGATTCCTCCGCGAAACATCCGGCCCGATCACATCGTGAAGAGAACGTCGTTTCAGGATTCACTAAAACTTTCGCTTGTCGGTCATCGGTCAGAAGCGATCCTACAGTGTCACCCGGACAGAAATGTTGTAACCCAATGTTGTAACCCGACGCCCGATTTTGTGATGTTTCGTGATGACATGGGATTGCAGGCGATTGGCATACACCCCTGACACACATTGGGCTAGCAGCCGATAGCTAAAGGCGTGAAAAACTGGCTAAAATTGCCCTTTAGAATTATGAGTCCCCTGCTCTACCACTGAGCTACCCTGGCACCGTCGTGAAGTGCCGCATGATTAGCGAGCGGCCCAGAAATTTCAACTGCGTTTTTCCCTCAACATGAAACGGATGACTTCGACAATATCAGGGTGTGAACGGCAAATCGAGGCGGTTCGCAAATCGTCGAAGGCGGGGAAGTCATTTTGGGAAGGCGCAAATGGCGAACCTCTGCTGAGGGTGTGGGCTGGGCTTGGAGGCGCGCGTTTGGCTGTCGCTAGTAGATGCAGCCGAGAGCTTGTGAAGGATTTCACTTGCCATTGCGAAGCCAGCAGTTGTAGAATCCAAGTCTGCTTGGCTAGGATGTTGGTTAACATTGCAAGGAGCAACCAATATAGGAGTCCAAAAGATGAAACGCACCCTTGCGGTCAGCGCCTCCTCGTTTGCCTTGAGCTTGCTCCTCCTCGCCGCCCCGGGAACCAACCGGGCGGACAATCTCTTCGTGTCCAACTTCAGCAACGACACCATCGACGAGATCAACTCGTCGGGCACAGTCACGGTCTTTGCCAATTCTGGGTTGGACAATCCGCTTGGCTTGGCCTTCGACGGCGCGGGCAACCTCTACGTGGCCAACAACGCTAACAGCACCATCGAGAAATTCAACTCGTCGGGCACAGGCACGGTCTTCGCCAGCAGCAGCTCGGGGATTGCTGAGCCACAGGCCCTTGCTTTTTACGGCGGCAACCTCTACGTGGCCAACTACGGCTATGACAACATCGACAAGATCACCTCGTCGGGCACAGTCACGGTCTTTGCCAGTTCGGGGCTGAACAACCCAAGCGGATTAGCGTTCGACAGCGCGGGCAACCTCTACGTGTCAAGCTACGGGAATAGCACGATTGAGAAGATCAACTCGTCAGGCACAGTCACGGTCTTTACCAGTTCGGGGCTGAACAATCCGGTTGGCTTGGCCTTCGACAGCGCGGGCAACCTCTACGCGGCCAACGAAGGCAACAACACCATCGAGAAGTTCAACTCGTCGGGCGTCGGCACGCTCTTCGCCAGCGCCAGCTCGGGGCTGACCGTGCCGGAAGGGCTGGCCTTCGACAGCGCGGGCAACCTCTACGCGGCCAACCCCGCTAACGAAACCATCGAGAAAATTAACTCGTCGGGTACAATCACGGTCTTCGCCAATTCGGGACTGAACAGCCCTCACGACATGGCCGTCCAGCCCGTTCCCGAGCCTGCGACTTGGGCCTTGTTAGCAGTGGGCCTTGGCGTAGTCCTCGCCGGTCTGCGATTACGTCGCCGCACGTCCTAATCCGCTGGATGGTTGGCAACCCTCGGAAGTTCCAGGTGCCGGTGGGTGGTTAGACGGTATTACTCTGCCGGCTCAATGTTCGCTTTCGTGACGCTCCGGTAGCGAAATGTCGTAGCCTGGACGTGCTGACGACGTGCAGTTACGAGGGCCCAAACACAGAATGCGTTCTCGATTGCGTGTGGGCGCCGCGTGTGCTTGGATTCGTTTGCATGACTGTCAGCCGGACAAGGTTGGTTGGAATCGCTCTGGTGATCTTTGCGGTCACCGTCTGGCTGCACTGGCCAAGCTTGAACGGCGAGTTCCTGGACGTGGACGATAAGGAGTACCTGGAACAGGCGGTGCGATGCAACGGCCTGACGTGGAACGCGGTGAAATGGGCGTTTACAAGCACCGAGCACTACTACCATCCGTTGCCGCGCCTGTCCCACGTTCTGGACTACCAAATCTGGGGCAGGAATCCGGCGGGCCACCACGTGACAAGTGTATTCTTGCATGCGCTCAATGCGGCCCTCGTGTTCGGGTTTTTGTGGACCCTCTTGGGCGCGACATCGTTGACCACTGGCGAGCGGCTGACGGTGGCGTTAGGGGTGGCGATGGTATTTGCGATCCACCCGTTCCAAGTCGAGTCGGTGGCTTGGATGTCAGGGCGGACGCAATTGTTGTGCGCGACGTTTGGAATCGGCAGCATTTGGGCCTACGCCGCGGGCGCGCGTCGGTGGTTGGTGTGGGGATTGTTCGTCCTGGCACTGTTGTGCAAACCGGTGGCCATCTCGCTGCCGTTCGCGATGCTGGCGATCGATTACTTTCCGCTGCGGCGCTTCGAGCAGTCGGGTTGGGGCCGGTTCCTGTGGGAGAAGGCAGTGTTGATTGCCCTTGCGGCGGCGGTGGCAGTGGTGCCGATAATCACCGGGGCCAGTCAGCTTCCGCTGGAGACGGTCCCGTTATCACAACGTGTGTTGCAGACGTTTCAGAGTCTGATGTTTTACCCCTGCCGGCTGGTGTGTCCATGGCATTTATCACCGTTCTATCCGTGGGGCATGAACCTTTCGCTCGGTCAGTGGCCGGTCCTGCTATCGGTGCTCAGCGTCACGATTATTACGGCCCTGGCCGTATGGAGTCGGCGACGCCTGCCCGGCGCTGGCGGCTGGGTGGGGGGCCTATCTCGCGTTTGTTCTGCCCGTCTCCCGGCTGCTGCGACTGGGGGGTCAGGCGCCGCGGCACGCCTACGTGGCGATGCTGCCCTTGCTGCTGTTCACCGGCGGAGCGGCCGTGTGGGTGTGGCGGCGTTCGACGACGGTCGCGCGTGTCGCCCTGGCCAGCTTGCTGGCGTGCGAACTGTGCGTCTTCGGAATCCGCGCTCGCAGCTTGATCCCGGAGTGGCACAGCGAAGAAACGCTCCGGCGAGCCGTATTGGCGTGGTTCCCAGACTCGGAATTTGACAATCGGATGCTTGCTCTGGCGTTGTTGGAAGAAGGGAAGGCCAGTGAGGCACTCGAATACGCGACACGCGCTGTCGAGATTGCGCCGGAGCAGCCTTATGCGCATACGACGCTGGGGTCTGTACTGGGTCGGTTGGGCAGACCGCAAGAGGCGATGGCACAGCTCGAACAAGGGTTCCGAACGAACAAGGATTCCGCACTTGCGCACTACAATTTTGGAGTAGCCCTGATGGACTTGGGCAAGGTGTCCGAGGCGGCGGAACACTTCGAGCAGGCGCTACGGATCAAGCCCAAGTACGCCGCGGCCCATTTCAATCTCGCGGCGGCCTTGGAGAATCTGGGCAGGCATGCCGATGCCATCCAACATTACGAAGAGACATTGCGGATCGATCCCGATTTCGCCGAGGCGCACTACAACATGGGAACTGCCTTCTGGCGAGAGGGGAAGATCAGCGATGCCATTGCCCATTATGAACAGGCGTTGCGGATCAAGCCCGATTACGCCGAGGCGCACTACAACCTTGGGGTCGCCTTGGAGCAGGTGGGCCGGGTCCGAGACGCGATCGTCCACTACGAGCAAGCCCTGCGGATCAGACCCGATTACGCCGAGGCGCACAACAATCTGGGGATCGATTTGGCGCAAGCGGGTAAGATCGAGGAAGCCATCGCCCACTTCGAGCAGGCGTTGCGGATCAAACCCGATTACGCCGAAGTCCACTGCAATCTGGGAAATGTCCTGTTGCAGGAGGGGAAGGTCAGCGATGCCATCAGGCATTATGAACAGGCGTTGCGGGCCAAACCCGATGACGCCGAGGCACACGATAGTTATGGAATCGCCCTGCAAGAACTGGGCAGGGTTCCGGAGGCGATTGGGCACTACGAGCAGGCGCTACGAATCAAACCGGATGACGCGGGGACCCATCTCAATCTCGGGACGGCCTTGGAGAAACTGGGCAGGCACGCCGATGCCATCCGACAGTACGAAGAGTCGTTACGAATCATCCCTGATGACGCCGAGGCGCATTACAATCTCGCGGCGGCCCTGGAGAAACTGGGCCGGGTGCCAGAGGCGATCGAGCACTATCAGCAGGCATTGAAGCTCCGACCGGATTTGGCCCCGGCGAGAAACGCGTTGGCGCGATTGCAAGCCGGCCCGTAAGTGCCAACGCGCGGAAGTGTAAACCGCCGGGTTCGCAAACCGTCCAAAGCGGAGAGCCATTTCGAGACGGCGCAACTGGGAACCTCTGCTGAGAGTGTGGGCTGTCGAGGTCTGCAATCCTGGATGGGGGCGCGTCGTTTGTTGTGGGGTATGAACACGTCACGTCGGCGTCATCGGCCTGCCTGACCTGCTCGCAATCGCGCCAACGCGTTCTGCGCGTCGGCAAAATCAGGTTTGATCCGTAGGGCCTGCTCGTAGTGCCCCATCGCCTCGGGCACCCGGCCCGCCTGCGCGAGAGTGTTGCCCAGATTGTAATGCGCCTCCGCGTAATCGGGCTTGATCCGCACGGCCTGCTCATAGTGAGCGATGGCTTCCTCGATCTTACCCATGTGTGCCAAAGCGGTTCCGAGGTTGTTGTGCGCCTCCGCGTAATCGGGCTTGATCCGCAGCGCCTGCTCATAACGCCCGACTGCATCGCTGACCTTCCCCTCCCGCAAGAATACATTTCCCAGATTGTAGTACGCATCGGCGTAATCGGGTTTGATCCGCAGCGCCTGCTCGTAGTGTGTAATCGCCTCTTCCCGTAGGCCGGTCTGATACAAGGCGATCCCGAGGTCGTAGTGTGCCTCGGCGTAATCGGGTTTGACCCGCAATGCCTCTTCGTAATGTCGGATGGCATCGGCAGGCTTGCCCATCCTGACCAACACCTCCCCCAAATTGACGTGCGCCTCGGCGAAATCGGGTCTGATCCGCAGCGCCTGCTCGTCGTGTGTAATCGCCTCCGGAACCCTGCCCAGCGTCGGCCAGGGCAGCTCCAAAACTGTAATGCGCCTCGGCGTAATCGGGTTTGATCCGCAGCGCCTGCTCGTACTGTGCGATGGCTTCCTCGATCTTGCCCGTTTGCGCCAACGCGAGCCCCAGATTGTTATGCGCCTCCGCGTAATCAGGCTCGATTCGGAGGACAGTCTCGAAGACCCGGATGGCTTCCGGCACCCGGCCCTTTAGTGCCAGCATCGTCGCCACCGAACAGCCCGCATGCGCGTAATAGTCGACGCTTGCCAACACGCTAAACGCCACCGAGAAACCCAGCAGCAGGCCCCACCCACACCGCGCCGCACGACGCAGGACGGCACGGTCAGCCAGCGCCCGCTCCAATGCGAGAATGCCGACCACGGCCAGCAGTACCAGCGCCGGCAGGAAGTCTACTTCATAGCGGATGGCCGCATAACCGTAGAGATTAACGGTCAACGCGCAAACCGCAAACAGCAGGGCTACCGCCGCCACAAACCAGCGCAATGTCGATGCCTCCTGCCCCGACCGACTCCGCCACGCCAGCGGCACCGCCAGCGCCAACCACACCAGCGGAATGTTGGTTAGGATGCCGAAGGGATCCTCAGCCTGCACATAGCCCGCGGGTACGGGCGGCACGGCGATTCCATGCACAAAGGGGAAACGGCTGCTCCAGCGCGCCGGCTCAAGAAAATAGACCCGGAAATTGAACCAGAGAAATCTTGGACGGAAGTATTGCCACCCAACTGATCGGATCGAAGCCAGTTGATAGTGCTGCCCGAATTCGAATGGACTATCGAATCGCAGTTCGTTGTAGAGCATCAACCCCAACCCGATCAGCGTGATCGGGATGGTCGCCGCCATCAGCGCCGCCCCAATCGGCCGCCGCTCGCGCCACGCGCAAACCACCGGTACCAGAAGGATCGTGCCGCCCAAGAGCAACGACGGGCGCGCGCCCACTGCCAGCCCGTAGGCCACACTCGCCGCCATTAACCACCGCCATCTCCGCTCCGTGTCGTGCAACCCACACCAAACCGCCCCCAGTGCCAGCATCGCCAGCATATACCCGCAACTGATCGCCACTTGGTAAACGTCGGACGGGGGCAACAGCACCAGCACGCCCGTCGCCAAGCCGAGCGCCAGCGCGCACGTTGCCACCACCCAGACGCTCACCTCCGCGAAATAACGCCGCCATAGCGCGCGCAACAGCGTTAGGCTAATGGTAACGCCCACGGCGCAGAAAAGCGTTACGGCCAGACGATTCATCAGGTAGTGACCGGTCAGCGCCACGACCGGCCAGAATAAGATCAACGCCGGCGTAACCCCGAAGTACAAGTACAGCCGGCCCTTGTAGTAGCTCAGGTCGCCGATCCCGTATGGCGGACCCCAATAGATACGATTCGCGGCCGGATCGTAGGGGTCGGCGAGGCGTGCGAACCCGGTCGGCACCTCTTTTTTCACGCTCAGGTGGCCCTCGCGAAATCCCTGTACCAGTAAATTGTAGTACGTGTCAGCCGGGTTCGAGATTGACGATTCCAGCTTGCCCAACGGGGCGGTGTACGCGTACATCCCGACGACCACCGCACACACGCCGACGATTACTCTCCACGCATTGTTCATCGCGCTGGTGGCCCCTTCTGATTCAAGAACGGTAATTCGCCCTTCTTGTAACAGGCGAAGTGGAGTCGGGCAAGATTTCCCATGGATCTTCAACGGAAGCACGCGGCGCAAAGCGCAGTTGGTCGGCATGGACGAGCGGAGTCCAGCGCCTGCAACTCAGGACGATCCATCGGCGCCAATGCTCCAGTGAGGGAAAGGCGGCGAGAGGAAAACCGGGACGGCAACTGGGCCACGCCTGAACAAGGTGATTGTCGCGGGGTGATACGTCAACATATGCGTGCATTGCCTGCGGCAGCTTGACTCTACCAGTGAATGAGACCCCACCTCGTGCACACGCGTGCCCATGTAACGACGCAGGTGACCAGGACGCCGGCGTGATCCCGCCAGCGTTTGACGTACGGCTGACGCAACCATTAAAGACGTGGCGACATACCATCCGACCAAAAGCTGGTGAAAGTGATTGCGTGCACGCAGAGCGACCGTTAGCATGGCCGAAGATCGTGTTCGACCTCTGAGGAGACGACAATGTCGTTGCGTGCCGCCACATGTAGCCAATGTCCACATTGGCCTGTTCTTGTACCGGTCACGAGAAAATCCAACAGGAGATAAATGATGCGTTACCGTCAGGCCGTGTTGTTGATTCTTGCAGTCCTTGTCGCAGGCCTCGCCACCCGTCCGGCCGCAGGGCGGGAGCTGAAGTTCGGATTCACCCCCGTCCTGAGCGAGTCGGATATGCGGGTCGAGTTCGAGCCCCTCATGACCTACCTTTCCGACTGCATCGGCCAGAAGGTCGTCTTGTACGTCGCCAAGGACTACGGGGATCTCCGTACCCAGATGGAGAGTGGGGCGGTGGACATCGGCACTTTCTCACCTTTCGCCTATGTGGATGCAGTCCGAGGCGGCAAGATCCGCATTATCGCCCAGTGCGTCATAAACGGCACGGCCACGTATCGCGGGGTCATCGTGGTCCGCAGGGACAGCGGGCTGAAATCGTTGGCGGACTTGCGGGGAAAGCGATTCGCCTTTGTGGATCCCAAGTCGGCGTCCGGCTTTGTTTATCCACGCGCGTTGCTTATCGAAAAGGGCATCAATCCTGAGAGCTCCTTCAAGGAAACCGTCTTCGCCGGCGGCCACGATAAGGTGATCGCCGCCGTTCTGGAAGGCAGGGCGGACGCGGGGGCCGTTTACGGGGACGCCCTCGCGATCGCAAAGTCCAAGGGGGTGCCGACGGAGAATCTGGTGACCCTCGCAAGGACCGCCCCCATTCCCCACGACGCCATCGCGGTCCGTGTCGGACTGGATGAGGCCCTGGCGAAAAAGATCCGCGCCGCTTTGGTGGATTTGGACAAGTCCGAGGCTGGACGCCGGGTCATTGCCAATAGTAAGCCGAAGGAGTTGACGGGCTATATGATCGCCGAAGACGGCTTGTACGACATGGTTCGTCGTACCGCTAAGATCGCCGGAATGTAAGGACTCTAAATGCCCTCGCAAGAAGGTCGCGACACGATTCGTTCGCTGTCCTCCTCCCAGCTGTCGCACCGCGTGCGGAGACCTGGGAAACAGAACTGTACGTCTGTTTCCCCGTTCCATCGATAATATATCGACGAAGTTTTGGGTCGCCAGGAATAGCGCCGTCGCATAGTCTTTCCCGTTGTGAAAATCCAGAAGCTCGTTCCGTTATTGCTGGTGATCGCGGGGTTTCTGGCGTATCACAACAGCTTTCAGGGAGCCTTCATCTTTGACGACCTGCATTCCATCCCCGGAAATCCGCACATACGTCACTTGTGGCCGATCCTCGAAGCCATGTCTGCGCCCCTGGCGACTACTGTCAGTGGACGCCCCGTGGTTTGTCTGACCCTGGCCCTAAACTACGCGCTGGGCGGACTGAATGTCTGGGGCTACCACGTGTTCAACCTGACGGTACATGTGTTGTCCGCGCTGGTGCTGTTTGGGCTCCTGCGCAGGACGTTTGAGGGCGCGACACTTCGCGATCGATTTGGCAGCGCTGCCGTCTGGTTGGCCACAGCTATAACACTCATTTGGGAGGTGCATCCTCTTCAGACAGAAAGTGTGACCTACATTGTGCCACGTACGGAATTGCTCATGGGTCTGTTCCTACTGTTGACGTTGTATTGTACGCTTCGCTGCTCCCAGTCCCCCCACCCCGGCATTTGGTGTCTGGCCGCAATCGTTTCGTGCGCATCGGGCATGGGAAGCAAGGAGGTCATGGTTGCCGCTCCATTGATTGTGTTGCTATATGATCGCGTGTTTCTCGCGCCGTCGTTTCGCGAATTATGGCGGCGTCGCGCCGTCTTGTACGTTGGCTTGGCCGCGACTTGGCTCATTCTAGCGGTGTTGGTGGCGCGGACATCCCATGACATGACCGGGGTTGGGATGCAAGAGCTGACGTCATGGGATTATCTGAAGACTGAGGCGGGCGTGATCATTTACTATTTACGGCTTTGCTTCTGGCCCCACCCGCTGGTCATTGATTATTTTGACTGGCCGATTACATTGTCACTAAGAGATGGTCTTGTACCCGGTGTCGTCGTCGTGGGCCTCTTGAGCGCGACGGCGCTGGCATTTCGTCGCCAACCACAGTTGGGTTTTTTGGGCGCCTGGTTTTTTCTTATCTTGGGGCCGACTTCGAGCTTTCTGCCAAGAGTCGGTGAAGTGGCGGCGGAGCGGCGAATGTACCTGCCGTTGGCCGCGGTGGTCACGATGGTCGTGGTCGGTGCGTATGCGCTCGGGAAACGGCTGTTCAAAGCACAGCAGGGCGTTGTGCTTGGATGCCTAACGGGCGGGTTTGTGGCGGCGCTGCTCACCCTCCGGACCATCCAACGTAATCCGGACTACGGCTCGGAGTTGGCCATTTGGCGAGACACGGTGGCGAAGCGTCCCAACAACCCACGGGCGCACTGCAATCTGGGAGCCGCCTTGGGGCAGGCGGGCCGGGTGCCGGAGGCGATTGGACACTTCGAAGAAGCGTTACGGCTCAAGCCCGATTATGCCGAGGCGCACGTCAACCTGGGAAGCGCCTTGTTTCGAACGGGCAAAGTGCAGTGGGCCGTCGGAGAATACGAGCAGGCGCTGCGAATCAACCCCGATGATGCAAAGGCGCACTACAATCTGGGAAAGGCCTTGGCGCAGGCAGGCCAGGTGCGGGAAGCAATCGGACACTACGAGCAGGCGCTGCGGATCGAGCCCGATTTCGCCATCGGCCAGAACGACTTGGGAGCCGCCTTGGGGCAGGCGGGCCGGGTGCCGGAGGCGATTGGACACTTCGAAGAAGCGCTACGGCTCAAGGCCGATTACGCCGAGGCGCACAACAACCTCGGGGTCGCTTTGGATCAGACCGGCAAGCGTGAAGAGGCTGTCGAACAATACGAGCAGGCGCTGCGAATCAACCCCAATCTTGTCGAAGCGCATTACAGTCTGGGGCTTGCACTGGAGAAGCAGAGCCGCGCGCCAGAGGCCATCGAGCAATACCAGCAGGCACTGAAACTCCGACCGGATTTCACAGCGGCAAGGGACGCCCTCGCACGATTGCAAGCTCGCCCATAAGCCGCGCGCAGCATCACCGGAGCGGCACACGTCGAAGATTTACCGACGGCGCAACGGCACCCCGCGGAAGTTCGAACCACAAGGTGCGCAAATCGTCCAAACCGGGGACCCAATTCCCCGCACTTTGTAACGACAGTGTTTTGCCCGTCATTCCGAGCTTGTCGGCAGATGGTGCTTCTGCGATAATGTTACCCGGGTCTGGTCGGTGTGGCACAATGAAAGAGGCATGGATTTCACTGGCCGCAGCGGGTGCTTTGGTCGTCGGGCTCTACGTGTGTACGGGCCACGAAGGCGCCGTCACACAGGCGAGTCTGGATGCGGCTGGCAGCTACTACAATTTGCTGGTGCAGGGTTTTCGCGCCGGCCAGCTCAACTTGAAGAAAGAAGTGCCGCCCGCGCTCGCGCAACTCGCCGACCCCTACACCCCGACCCCACTTCGCCCCCTTGGGGTGGAGGATCTGAGCTATTACGGGGGCAAGTTGTACCTCTATTTTGGGGTTACCCCCGCCGTGGTGCTTTTCTGGCCGTATGTGGCGCTGACCGGCCAATACTTGTTCTATCGTCAGGCCATGACGATTTTTTGCGCCGTTGGCTTTTTGGCAAGCGTGGGGATGCTGGTCGGACTGTGGCGGCGCTACTTTGCCGAAGTCAGCGTCGCGGTGGTGGCCGCGGGCGTACTGGCACTTGGCTTGGCGACATTCATACCGTCGCTCCTGGCCCGGTGCGAGGTTTGGGAAGTGCCGATCAGTTGCGGGTATATGCTGACGATGCTGGCCTTGGCGGCGATTTGGAAGGCGTTGCACCACCCGTCCCAGCGAGGCTGGTGGCTGGCCGGAGCCAGTCTGGCCTACGGGCTGGCGGTGGGGGCGCGGCCTTCATTGCTGCTCGGCGCGGTCATCCTCCTGGTGCCGGTGATCCAAGCCTGGCGTGAGCGCCAAAAGATTTCGGTTCTGCTGGTGGCGGCGACCGGTCCGATCACACTGATCGTGTTCGGGCTGATGCTGTACAATCTGCGACGCTTCGATGATCCACTCGAGTTTGGTATCCACTACCAGGTGACCTTACGGTCACAACTTCATGAGCAATTATTCGGTTTGCGTTATTTCTGGTTGCGTTTCCGGGGTTATTTTCTTGAGTCGGCGCATTGGAGCGGTCGTCTTCCTTTCGTGCATCTGGCCGGAGACGCTTTCGGCGTGTTGACCACCATTCCGTTGGCATGGCTGGCGTTGGCGGTACCGCTGGCGTGGCGGGGACGGGTAGACCCGTCGGGGTCGGTCTTACGCGGGTTTGTGCTGGCTGTCGCCCTGCTGTTTGGGATGTGCGCGTTGACGCTTGGGTTGTACTGCTTCGGCGCCCTTCGCTATGAAGTCGACTTCCTGCCGGCGCTGGTACTGCTGGCGGTGATTGGCATCTTGAGTTTGGAGCGCGCCTTGGCTTCTCAACCGCTCTGGCGGCGTGTGGTGCGCTGGGGCTACGGACTCCTGCTGGCCTTCTCGGTGGCAGTTAACCTGTTGGTGAGCGTTGAGCGATCTGCCGAGGCGGACAACGATCTGGGAATGCAACTACAAGGGTCAGGCCATGTGCCGGAGGCGATTCGGCACTACGAGCAGGCACTGCGCCTCGATCCCGATTTGGCCGATGCGCACGTCAACCTGGCAAATGCCTTGATGCAATCGGGCAGGATTCCGGAGGCGATTGAGCACTATGAGCAGGTGCTGTGGGTCAAGCCTGGTTTTTCCAAGGGGCACAACGACTTTGGGATCGCCCTGGCCCGGCTGGGTAGGCTGACGGAGGCGATCAGTCATTATGAGCAGGCGCTACGGATCAAGCCAGACTTTTTCGAAGCGCACAACAACCTCGGCAACGCCCTGCTGCAATCGGGCCGGATTCAGGAGGCCATCGAACAGTTCAAACAGGCGCTGGCGATCAAACCCGATTTTGCCGACGCACACTGCGATCTGGGAAATGCCTTCTTGCAGGAGGGGAAGATCGACGAAGCCATCCCTCACTACGAGCAAGCCCTGCGGATCAAGCCCGACTTGGTCGAGGCGCACAACAGCCTCGGGGCCGCTTTGTATCAGACCGGCAAGCGTGACGAGGCCATTGAACACTTCCTGCAGGCGCTGGCGATCAAACCCGATTGCGTCGACGCGCACAGCAATCTGGGGATCGCTTTGGCGGAAACGGGCAAGATCGAGCAAGCCATCGCCCACTACGAGCAGGCCCTGCGGATCAAGCCCGATTACGCCGAGGCGCACAACAATCTCGGCAGCGCCTTGGAGCAAGCGGGTCGAGTGCCGGAGGCCATACGGCACTACCAGCAGGCGTTGAAGCTCCGGCCTGACCTCACGGTGGCTCGAAACGCGCTGGCGCGATTGCAAGCTGGCCAGTAAGCCGAGCGCAGCACCAGCGGAGCGAGACGCGCCGAAGACTTGCCAACGGCGCAACGCGACTAGAGACCTGAGGGGGCGACCGGGGAACCCCGAGCCCTCAACTGCCCCGTCATGACCTGGTTTCATCCGTGAGGCAGTAGCCCACGCCGCGCACGGTGCGGATCAGCTTGGGCGTCGTGTCCCTCATCCACCTTTTCCCGCAAATGGCGCACGTATACATCCACGATATTCGTTGTTTCAGATCGACCCGGGCAGAACTCGAACGTTGCTGATCCCTGACACGTTTTGGCTTGACGCGATGCTTCGACAAACGGTATCAGCCACCCAACACCCCGTTTGTGGGCCAGTCATCTGGCTCAGAGAATCGTCCCGTCTGCGCAAGGTTAGGAGAACACGATGAAACGGTGCCGTACCTTGATATTGAAGGGGAATTTGCCGAGCAAGGAGCAACGGGCGGAATCATGATCTATCCGTTTTGGGACGAGCCATTCGGTTACGGAATTCTGATGGCGATCATCGCGGTCCTGCACGTCTTCGTGTCGCATTTTGCCATCGGGGGCGGACTGTACCTGGTTGTCACCGAGCGCCGGGCCACAAAGGCCGGTGACCAGGCGACGCTGGAATTCCTGCAGCGACTGAGCCGGTTCTTTGTCCTGATCACGCTGGTGTTCGGCGCGCTGAGCGGCGTGGGGATTTGGTTTGTCATCGGTCTGTTGAACCCGGCCGCCACCGAGGCGCTGATCCACAACTTCGTCTGGGGCTGGGCCATCGAGTGGACGTTCTTCGTCGTCGAGATCACCGCCGCGATCGTCTATTACTACGGTTGGAACAAGCTGGCGGCGCGCGAACACCAGATCGTCGGTTGGATCTACTTCATCTTTGCGTGGCTGTCGCTGGTCATCATCAACGGCATTATCACGTTCATGTTGACGCCCGGCCGATGGCTGCAGACCGGGAATTTCTGGGACGGCTTTTTCAATCCGACCTACTGGCCGTCCCTGGTGATGCGGACGGGCGTATCGCTGATGCTGGCCGGCCTGTATGCGCTGCTCGTCGCATCGCGTTATCCCGCCGGCGATTTCAAAGCGCGCACGGTTCGCTACACGGCGACCTGGGGCATCGTTGGCCTTGGCGTAACGGCGCTGTCGCAATGGTGGTATTGGAACGCCATCCCCGCGGCGATTACCACCAAGGCGGCGCAGATCATGGCGACCCCGATGCACGCGATGCGGTACTCCATCTGGCTGGCCGCGATCCTCGGCGTGCTGTTGGTGGTGTTTGGGTGGTTGGCGGCGCGGCGATTGCCGACGGTGGTGGCGGCGATATTGATGGTGCTCGGGCTGGCCTGGTTTGGCGCATTTGAATCGTTCCGCGAATCGGTCCGCAAACCCTACATCATCACCGGCTACATCTATGGCAACGGCGCGGAGCTGGCCCGTGCCGGGGCCTACACGAACGCCGGGTTCCTCGCCCAGATCCGGTACACGACGGGTGACGAGGGGGCGGATTTGTTCCGGCATTCGTGCCGAAGCTGTCACACGCTCACCGGCTACAAGGCGCTGAAACCGGCATTCGACGGCACCGACCGCGCGTTCATCGGGGCGATTGTTCGGTCGACAAACCTGCTCAAGGGCAACATGCCGCCGTTTCTCGGCACGCCAGCCGAGGCGGACAAGATCGCGGATTATCTGTACCAACAGATCGACAAACGGCCTCTCGGCGAGGTGTACGGTTTGCAGGGCGAGGCGCTCGGTCGGAAGGCGTACGACATCCGCTGCGGCAAGTGTCATATTCTGGGCGGGGCCAGCGACAAATCGAAGTCGTTCGCCGGTCAGGGCCCCGACGAACTCAACGCCATGCTCGATATGAGCGCCGATCTCGGCAAGGGGATGCCCGCCTACACCGGTAGCGGCCCCGAGCGCGCGGCGCTGGTCGCCTATCTTCAGGAACTCGGCAAACAGGTCAAAAAATGAACCTTCCCGATTACGAATTTCTGTCCGCGCCGCTCTGGCTGATCACGGTCCTGCATGTGTTGACGTTGACGCTGCACTTCGTGGCGATGAACTTCCTGTTCGGCGGCGTCATCATCACGCTGTACGCGGCGGTCCGGCGGCGCTGGGATGATCCGACGCTGAAGAAGTTTGTGCGGCTGTTCCCCAGCGCGATGACGGCGACGGTCACGCTCGGTGTGGCGCCCTTGTTGTTCCTGCAAATGGTCTATCCCAAGCAGATGTACGCGGCGGCGATCGTGAGCAGCTGGTTCTGGCTGCTGATCATCGCGGTGGCCATCATCGTCTATTACGCGCTGTACCGGTGCGCATTCAAGGCCGAGCGGACGGGTCGGATCAGCCAGGCGGCTTTGGGACTGGCGTTGCTCGGGCTGCTTTATATCTCGCTGACGTACAGTTCCGTATTCTCGATGGCGGAACGGCCGGGCCAGATTCACAGCCTGTACGCACAAAATCAATCGGGCTGGATGTGGAACCCCGCGGCGGGCGATTACGTCCTGCGCTGGCTGCATATGATGCTCGGCGCGGTCACGGTTGGCGGGTTCTTCGTCGGGATGATTGGACGCGACGAGCCGGCGGCGTTTGCGCTGGGCAAAAAGTTTTTTGTGGTCGGCATGGTGTTGGCGATGGTGGCGGGGATGGCCTACCTGCTGACATTGCTGCCGTATCTGGAGGCGTTCATGCACACGGCGGCGATCTGGGCTCTGACGGTGGGCGTGCTGCTCTCGCTCGGGTCACTCCATTTCTTCTTCAAACGGAGATTCTGCGAGTCGGGCACGATGTTGTTCATCTCGATGTTGACGATGGTCTATGCCCGGCACACCGTGCGGCTGCTAAAACTGGCGGGCCAATTCGACCCCGGTTCCTGGCGCATCGCCCCGCAATGGTCGGTGTTTATCCTGTTCCTGATCTGCTTTGTCGTGATGCTGGCGGTGGTCGGCTACATGCTGCGGTTGGTGTTCGGGGGGACAAAACCCGTGACGGCGACCGCGAATGAACACGAATAGCCGCGAATCTTCACCACCCTTCGACTTCGCTCAGGACAAGCTCCGGACACGAAGAGCGCGAAGGAAACGAATGACAGGACGAATACGGCAGATTTTGGAGAGCAAACGCGCGATGCGTCAGCATCTCGCGACGCGTCCGTTTTCCGAGAAGATCGCGCTGCTGGAGAAACTGCGGGATCGGAGTCTGGCGATTGCGGCGAGTTCGGTGCGGAAGAATGCGGAGCGGAAGAGTCTGTCACGAATCGGGCGCTGAGCCTCTTTGCGGCTGTTTCCGCGGATATGTCGCTTAGCGATATATCATGGATGGGGCGTGAGTGATAGCGCGTCTGAGATGATGCGGGTGTGAAGCCGGCGACGAGCCTGTCAAGAGTCAAGCGTCGACCCACTCCTCTGCCACTACTGGTCGGTGCTTATCCTGTTCCTGATCTGCTTTGTGGTGATGCTGGCGGTGGTCGGCTACATGCTCCGACTGGTCTTCGGCGCGAAGCGCCACGCACCGTAGCGCGGGTGAACCACCGTGCCCCGTCCTCGATCCCACGCCCTTTTGCGCGAGATTGCAGCCCCTGCCGACCTGACGCAATTGCGGAACCGTTGCTGTGGGTGTGGGTTGTCGATGGCCACAATTCTAGGTGGAGGTGGGCAGGAAAATGGTCGTAGAGGCGACGCCTGTTTTTGCTTTCTTTGGGCTTCAGTCGAGAGTCTAATCAGAGTGATTATGAGGCTGTGGCTCTTGAGATTAGGCCCCGCTTTGGCATTGCCTTGGTGTTGCCTTTTTATTGGCTGCCAAGATTTTGGAGGGCCTTTTGCAATTCGCAATCTCCGATTTGAATATGAAAAGTGGTTGATCACACAGAGGCCGTTCTTGGCTGGTCCCACCGAGGCAGTGGTTTATCGACGGACATTTTCACTGAATGGGGACGATTCGAGAAATCGACCTATAATATATTACTACTTGAAAGCTGGCGACTGGGTTGGGCTGCTGATCGTCGATTTCTGGATAGAGGTGGATGAGAAGGAGCATCCGATTCGAATCTCGGAAGAGCATCTCGCCTTCGTCCCTTTGCCTGCGTGTAATACGTGGACAGACAAAAAAGGCCAGAAGTGGAATGGGTATGCTGGAAGTATGTTGGATCCTAACGAAATGCAGGAAATGGTGAAACGGGCAGCTGCGCACGATCGTTTTGAGGACGTTGTCAAGAGGGTGAAACAATCGCACATTACCTGGGCTGGGAGTGTTCTTGTAGATTTTGATGATTGGAAGTATCTGAAAAGCAGTCAGCGTTAAATCTAAGCATATGCTCGGGTAGTCGTCGCTTCAACCTTCGGAAGTTCAAACCGCAAGGTTCGCAAATCGTCCAAAGCGGGGAACCCCTGCTGAGGCTGTGGGCTGTCGAGGCCACCACTGTAAACATCTTGTTCGTTGATAACTCTCTGGCCCCTTGGGGCATCGGTCGCTAGACTGAAGCTCCAACAAGGAGGTGGCAGTCATGCAGCAGATGGATCTGCTGGCCAGACTGCCGCTGGCGGAGGGAGTGTTCGAGCTGTGGCAGGCGAGCCTGCCCGATGAACGGCTGGGCGCCATCTACGAACAGCACCGGGGACGCTGTTACGAGAAGAAGATATGTTTTCCGCTGGTGGTGCAGTTGTTGGCCGACGCGTTGTGTCAGTATGGAGGCAGTGGCCGTGCCAGCTTCGAGCATTCGGTCGCGTCCAGGGAGTCGGCGGCCAGCATCCAAGCGTTCTACGGAAAGCTGCGCCGCCTGCCGATTGAAGTGAGTGAAGCGTTTCTGGCGGAGGGCAGCGCGTCGTTGCGGGAGTTGTATCCGGCGGCGGCGGCGCGCGAATTGCCGAGCTGCCTGCGAGAATTCGAAGTCCTGATCGTGGATGGCAAGGCCATTAAGCGGGTCGCCAAACGGCTGAAGGTGACGCGCGGGCGAGCGGGAGGAGTGTTGGGGGGTCGGGCGTTGGTATGTTTGTCGATGCGCAGTGGCTTGGTGGTGGCGATGGCCGGGCATCCCGACGGGGAGATCAATGATGTGCGCCTGGTACCGCAGTTGTTGCCGCAGGTGCGCTCGCGCCTCCGTGGACCGCGGTTGTGGGTCGAGGATCGCGCGTTTTGCGATCTGCAGCAGCCGGCGTTGTTCTGTGAAGAGGGCGATCAGTTCTTGGTGCGCCACCATCAGCGGCTGCACTTTCGAGTGGATCCAAAGCGCCCCTCAGGCTGCGGCCACGACGCGGAAGCTCGCCAATGGGTGGAGGATTGGGGCTGGGTGGGCGCTGCCAACGATCAACGCCGGCGGCGCGTGCGGCGGATTCGGCTGAAGTTATCGCCGCAAGAGTCACTGGTGCTGTTAACGAGTTTGCTGGATGCGGAGCGCTACCCTGCGGTGGCCTTGCTGGAGGTCTACCGTCAACGCTGGGGTATCGAACGAGTGTTTCAGCAGGTCACCGAGGTCTTTGGGCTGGAGGGCTTGATCGGTAGTAGTGCGCAGGCGAGCGTTTTTCAATTGGCGTTTTGTTTGGCGCTGTACAACTCCGTGCAAGTACTGCGGGGCTATGTGGCGGCGGGAAACCGCTGCCAGACCGAGCAACTCAGCATGGAGAAACTGTTTGTGGACGTGGAACGGGAATTGATTGCGTGGAGCGTGTTGGGCCGGGCGCGGGAGACGGTCGAATGGTTGGCACCGCCGCGCCGCCTGAAGGAATGCCGACAGCGATTGCGGGAGCGGGTGGGGGTTTTGTGGGAGGATCGTTGGAAGAAATCGCCGCCGCAGAAACGACGTCGCCATCCGTCACGAGGTCACGCGCCGGGCAAGCACACCTCGGTCTATCGAATAGTCGAGGAGTATCGTCGGCAAAGTAAACTCAACCCTCGCCATGATGAATGATGTTTACAGTGGTGGCGGTCGAGGCCCACAGAAGGGGCCGGGTGCGCGACGCTACGTGCGGTGTCCTTTGATGCGCTGTCGTGCTCCAGAGCGTCCGAGGAGGTGACGGTTGCGGAGTGAGACCTTGGTGCGAAGCCGTGGCGGGACGAATGAACGAGTCGGTGGACTTACGTTCTTATTCAAATCTCCGGCGACGAGCGCCCGTGTCAATCTCGGGATCGGATCGGCTCCTGTGAAGGTTCTGTCTATGGAGTAATTTGTAGGGAGGAGCGGACGAAAGTGGTCGGCTCTGTCGGCGCAGGTGTCCGCAATATAAAGGGAGAGAGGGTGATCGGGACAGTTGCCACTTAGGAAAAAACGCATCGTGATATCTGTGGCGGGTAGTGAGTAACCGCAACAGAACACTCGGTCGGCTGACCTCAAGGCCTCCGCTGCTTGCGACCATAAGGCGTGTAGAGTTTCGTGTTCGAAGTATGGCACCTTATCGGTTAAGGGCGGAACGATAAACGGGGTCTTGTCCGTAAGCAACTTTTCACCCCGTTCGTCTTCCTCGTCCCATTTGTTTGCAATAGGCAAAAAATAAATCGTCTCCCCGTGAGAAGGACTCCTGCCTGAGTAAAACCAGTTAATCGATCCATGCAGCTTGAAAAGGCGGAACGAGTCGCCGGTGACGAAGTAATTGTAGCCGGTCCCAGTTCGGTTGAAAGCTTGGGTCAGGGGTACGGGATAAATATCCCAAGAGTGGAGTCTTCTGGTGTGAGCGGCGTCGGTTGTGATCGGCAGGATGCACCGCTCAATTAATGTGTCGTAGTTGAGGGTGAGGACAGTCGCCTTCCTCTCGTGCCACCACTGCGCAAGGTCGAGGAACCACTTGGGGCATTCTCTCCGCGTTGTCTTGTAGATTTGTTCAACGAAGATCTCACGTATAGCAAGCGACAAGTCTAGAAACAGGGCATGGTTTCTAAGGTTTTCAGCTTCACTCAGCCAAGGATGATCTTGCGAGAGATAGGTGAGCCACATTTCCATATTGCCGGGAAAGAGGGTGGTAACGGGGCCTAGCAGCCCGTTAAGAACTCACTGATTTCGCGAGTGGCGTGAACCGCGGATCGCAGCCGCCACTCGGCGTGGAGGGCAGCCCAAGGACAAGCGGTTGAGTCAAGCAGCCGCCCAGTTGCTCCCACAACCAATGGAGCAAGGCCCAAAGCGCCCGCAGCCTATCGGCCAAGCTGCGCGGTTTGCTCAGGCCCCACACTTTGCGCAGCAGCAGCCCCAAGTTATAAGCCGCGCACTTCAGAGTGTAGGCTTTGCGGACGTTGACCAGACCGCGCAGCCAACTCCGTCGTCCTCCGCCAGTCTCGCACACGTGGGCGAAACTGCGCTCGGCGCGTTCACTGCGCCACCGATTCAACCGCCGACCTTTCGCGCTGCGCACCCGCCGTCGATTGGCCCGAAACGCCACTTCATGTTCCACCGGCTTGTTGGTCCAGCACCGACTCTTTTGACGGCGTTCGGGAATGTAGGTCCGTACCCCTCGCTGCGCGCACTCGCTGAGCAATCCATTATCGTGATAGCCCTTGTCCATCACCGCCTCCCGCACCGAAGGGGCGCGGTCCGCCTGCGGGCTGGCCAGCACCAAGTTGGCTTGCGCCAGCGTCAACGTCAGCGGCGCGCTGTCGGCATCGGCGCGATCGGCGTGCGTCACCAGCGGCGCCACAATCGCCTCGCTCTCCAAGTCCACCGCATGCTCGGCTTTGTACGCCAGGTGGGTGCGCCCGTCCTTCATCTTGGCAATCCGACTGTCCGGGTCGGTGCGGCTTTGCCACTGGTCATTGGAAACTTTCTTGTCCTTACGTCCACGATCCAGCCGACGCAGGTCTTCTTCGGTCGGTTCCTCGATCCCCTCGGCCTGCGCCAGCCGACGCAAGTACTGCTTCCAGTCCTCCGCCGTGTCCTTGCGCACGATGCTCTTCATCGCCGCATTGGCTTCCAACGTCGTGGCATCAATGGCCAGCGTCTTACCGCGCAACAGACCTTTCTGTTCCAGCAGCCCCAGCACGAAGCGAAACACGTTGTCGAAGACCTTCTCGTCCAGCCGCTGGCGGATCATGGTCATCGACGCGTGTACCGGCGTCGTCGCGGTGGGAGCCACTCCCAGAAAGGCCCGCAACGCCAGGCTGTCCGCACAACGCCACGCAATGCCGCGTTGACTGTCCAAACCCTCGAAGTAACCGATCAACACCATGCGAAAGTAAACGCCCGGCGGGATGCTGGGGCGGCCACCGTCTTTATAATAAGGAGCGCAGAGCTTCTCGACGAACGGGTCGAAATCCGCCTCACCCAGAACTTCATTGAGCTTGCCGTAGAACGGATGGCCGGGTCCTTGCACGAGTTGATTGGACGGGATGAACAACTCCGATTGCTGAATCTTGCGTTTGCCGAGTGCCATGTCTCCGTGTAGCGGACTCGCCCTCACGGTTCAATAATCAAAGAGACTTTCTCGGACTTTTTTAACGGGCTGCTAGACCAGTAACTCGCTTTTCCAATTCACGGCTCAAATCAACAAGGAGTGGCATGTCGGCAGACACGGCTTTCGAGAAACCAGCTTCCGAGTGTGAAAACGTCACTCATGCGGCAGAGTGTAACAACAATCGCCCGATGGGGCAAGTCGTGGAGGCTCGCGAGGTTGGGTTTCGTTGGTCGGCATGGGCGAAATGCGGCGGGCATAGCGCCGCCACGAACTGCGATTGCCAGACACCGCCAATTGCCAGTCTACGACACGCCAAACGCCCGCAGACCCTGAAAGACAAGCAGCGAAGCGACGTAGGCCAGAACCGTCATGTAACCGAGCTGGAAGACGGGCCATTTGAGGCTGTTGGTCTCGCGGCGCGTGATGGCTTGCGTCGCGAGACATTGCATCGCCAGGACGTAAAAAATCAACAGGCTCGCGCAGGTGGCGGTCGTGAACACCTTGGCGCCGTTGGACCGCTGGGCGCGGCGCAGGGAATCGTAGAGTGATTCCGGGTTTTTCTCGGCGGCATTCTCCCCCACCCCGTACACGACGGCCAGCGTCGAGACCACGACTTCGCGCGCGGCGAAGGAACTGACAATGCCAATCCCGATTTGCCAGTCGAACCCCAGCGGTCGGATGGCCGGCTCGATCCAGTGCCCGAGATGGCCCGCCGCCGAGTTCGCCAGCGCGGAATGGCTGATGAGCCGGCCCGCTTGGTCCTGCAATTCGTCGGCGGCCGGCCCGGTCAGTTTCGCGGCCTGTTGCTGCAACGCGACGGCTTCGGGAGGCGGCGCGCTCTTGGGATAGGTCGCCAGCGCCCACAACGCGATGGAAATCAACAGAATCACCGTCCCGGCTTTTCGGATAAAGACCCACGCGCGATCCAGCATCAGAAGAATTGCCGTCCGCAGGCTCGGCAACTTGTAACTGGGCAACTCCAGCACGAGGGGATGCGTTTCGCCCTTCAAGATCGTGTGTTTCAACGCCAACGCCGCGACAATCGCCGCGACCAGACCCAGCACGTACGCGCCGCTAAACACGAGCGCCGCTTTCCAGGCGTCGTGCGCGAACAGCAATGCCGCCAGCATGCTGTACACCGGGATCCGGGCGGAGCAGGACACGAGCGGCAGGACGAGAATTGTCACCAACCGGTCCCGTTTATCTTCGATGACGCGGCTGGCCATGATGGCCGGAATGGCGCAGGCATGGGCGGAGAGCAACGGCACAAACGCCTTGCCGGGCAGGCCCACGCCGCGCATAAGCCGGTCCATCACAAAGGCCGCGCGCGCCAGGTAACCCGTATCCTCCAGCAACGAGAGACAGAAGAACAGAATGCAAATCTGCGGCAGAAACACCAGCATCCCGCCCAGGCCGCCAATGCCTCCCTTGACGAGCAGGCTGCGCACATCGCCCGCCGCCATGTGGTGTTCGATCCATGAACCGAGATTGGTGAACAACCCGTCGATCAAATCCATCGGGATCTGCGCGATGCGGAAAATCAGGAAGAACACACCCAGCATCACGCCAAAAAACACCAGCACACCGATGACGGGATGCGTCAACACGGCGTCCAGCCGCTCCGTCCACGGGTGCGTCACCTGCGGGGAACGCTCGACGCAGTGGCCGACGATTGCATCCGTCCACGCGTAGCGAGACTTAAACCGGCAACCACTGCACCCGGCGCACATCGGCACCGCGGACACAGGCGCCGGCGCGGTCTTCAAGTGTTCGATGGCGCGGCGGAGTTCACCAAGGCCGCGGCCGGTGCGCGCGACCAGCGGTATGACCGGACAACCGAGCGCCCGCGCCAGTTTCGTGGCATCGATGCGGACGCCGGCCGCCTCGGCGAGGTCCATCATGTTGAGGGCGACCACGACCGGGAGCTTCATCTCGATAATCTGGCTGACGAGGAACAGGCTCCGACTCAGGTTTGTCGCGTCGGCCACGACAATCGCCGCGTCCGGCCTGCCGGTGTTCGGGGATCGGCCGGTGATCACGTCCACGGCGACGCGCTCTTCCTCCGATATCGCCTGGAGATCGTAGCACCCGGGCAAATCAACGAGCTCGATGGTTTCATCCCGCACCGAGAAGTGGCCGACCCGGTGCTCGACGGTGGTGCCGGGATAATTCGCCGTCTGCGCGCGCAATCCAGTCAGGGCATTGAACAGCGTAGTTTTCCCGGCGTTCGGGTTCCCCGCCAGAACGAGCCGGTACGTGTCCCGCGACACGGCTTCCGCCGGCGAACAACAGGTCGCCGTGGCGTTCATGCGCGCCTTTCCACGACCACGTGACGCGCCAGCCTACCCGACACACCGATGCGCGCCCCCAGCAGCCGGAGGATGAGCGGGTTGCCCTGGCGAATGACTTCGAGTTCGCGTCCGACACACAGCCCCATCGCCATCAGCCGTTGCATCGCCTCCCCGGCGGGTTCGATGTGCTGGACAACAGCCCGCGAGCCGGACGGCAGCTCGTTCAAACCGCACCGGCCGTTGGCGGGTTCGGTGGCCGGTGTGGTAGGTTTTGTCGTCATGGTCGCCATCGAGTTGTCACAAAGCCCGAGGGTCATTGCCACACCGTCCTGCCATTCAACCCCATCCACCGGCGGTACTGCCCTACCAGGAAATCAGGCACCAACCTCGTCGTCTGGGTCCACCCCTCAGGCGTTGCGCCCGGGGCAGGCGAATAGGTTGGCGCGAGGACCGTTCGTTGACTCTCCGCGATCACACTGCCGAGCGCGGGAGCGAGCGGGATTCGAAATTTGTATGTGGTGCCGGGATAATCCGACATGGCCACGCACCTGTCTGAACCGACTTTGCGGTCGTCAGCGATGGCAACGTTATTCTCGTGACGCGGCATGGTCGTCAGTAGGCAAAGGTTTCCAGTTCATAACGGCCGAGGTGCGGCCGACCGCGTTGTTCGTTGAATCGAAGAGCCTCGCGAATGGCTTGTTCCTGCGCACGCATCTGCGCGGCGGACAACGACTCGATCTGCAACGCGCTGGTCTGTTGGGTGTACCGGGTGTTCGGGTACGTCACCAGGGGCGAGAAGTAGATGAAATCGTCGCGGCCCAGCGGCAGATTGTTGATCAGGCGCGCCGTCTCCCGCACGTGGGCTTCGGCAAACTCGTGGCCGCCAGCGCCCAACAGCGCGATCACACCCACGGTCAGCCCGGCCGTCTTCAGGCTCGTGACGCATTGCGCGATGCCCTCGCTGGTGGCCGGTTTGCACAACCACTTCAACAAGTCGTCGTCGCCCGATTCCAAACCGACATAGACCCGGCGCAGGCCGAGTTCGCGCAATTCCTCAAAATCGGCGGTGGTGCGCCGGGGCCCCATAAACGCGTCGAGGAACGTGCTCACGCCGTCGAAGCGCGTCGCGTGACCCAGCCACCAACTGGCGGGAACATGCTCTTCGCTGGACGGCGGAAGCTCGAAATGCTCGTGGAGCACCCGAAACATGCTCACCAAATCCTCGTGCGGCAGGGTCAACGCATTGGCTTCGCCCAGAAAAATGGAGCGGCGCCCCCGCAACGCTTTCCCATGGTAGGCAATCGCGTCGTTCACGTGTTCGGCAAACTGGGCGGGGGTCTTGCGTCCGTAGACCGCGTCGCGATACAACTCGCAGAACAGGCAGCACGAATAGGCGCACCCTTCCGTCACCTGGAGCACGAGCGCGTTGTATTGGTCGGGCGGAAGCACGGCGACGCGACCGTAAATCGAGTGAAATCGTTCGGCGTCGCGGCGCGCGGCCTGCCGGTCAAACTTCGCGGCGCGTTCCAGCGCCGGCAGGATCTCCGCGAGCGCCTGCCCGGGGCCCGGTTTCGCGTATTCCAACGTGACGGAGTTTCCCTGTAACTCGTTCAGCACGTGGACAACCTTCTCATGGGCACCCGTCACCAGCGCATCGGCGTTTTCCACAGGGAGAACGAGGCGTTCGATGCCGCCACCCTGCTGGGCGGAACGCCGGTGCGTCACCAGCACTTGATGCGACAAACCGCGACGACGATGATGATCGGGTTTCGCAACCTTCGTCAGCCGTCCCTCGAGGTCGTAATGCAACGCCACGTCATTCTCGAAGTAGAGCGCGAGTTCGAATGCCGAGAGCGCGACGTAGACCCGTTCCCCACTCGACAGGAGCACCTGCAACCCCGCGGTGTAACGCGGCACTTCGCCGAACGCCAGCGCCTGCTGGTACTGCAACAGGTTTGTTTTTGTCTCTGCCCCGACTTTCATAAAGTAATGTCTCAGTCGCTCCGTCAGGTGGTCAACGCCGTCGCCTCGGCATAGCCGATTTCCGTGTTGGTCAAGTAGCACGCGGGATCGGACGCCCACGGATCGCCATAGACCTGCGCCGCCCGGACGCGGAAACTCCCGCCGCAAATGTCCTGGAACCGGCACTGCCCGCACCGTCCCTTGAGTAACGGCAGGCGGTTCCGCAATTTCGCCAGGAGCGGGATCGAGTTGTCGGACCAGATCTGGCTGAACGGCCGCTGCTTCACATTGCCGAGCGTGGCCGCCTGCCAGAACTGGTCGGGATGGACGCTGCCCTGGGTATCGATATTGGCAATCCCGATGCCCGAGGAGTTGGCGCCGCCGCCATTCCACTTCATCAATTTGTGGACCTGCTCGGCGCGTTCGGCATCGCGCTCGCACAGCTTGAGGTAGACGTAGGCGTTGTCCGCATGGTTGTCGACCGTCAGGATTTCCTTCTTCAACCCTCGTTGATGAAACGACAGGGTCCGTTCGAGAATGATGTCCATGGCCCGGCGGATCTCCGCCGTCGTCAACTCGTCGGCGGCGTTGCCGCGACCCGAATACACGAGATGATAAAAGCAGGCGCGCTGGATGCCCTCGGCTTCGATGAAATTGAAAATGTCGTGTAGATCCATGCAATTGCGGCGGGTGAGCGTCAGCCGCAAACCAACTTTCTGGTCGACCGCGCGGCAGTTGCGCATCCCGCGCACCGCTCCGTCGAACGCACCCTTCTTGCCCCGGAAAATATCGTTGGTCTCGCCAATGCCATCCAGCGAGATGCCGACATACGTGGTGCCGAGTTCCTTGAGTTTCTTCGCCGCGGCTTCATCCAGTAACGTGCCGTTCGTCGAGAGCGTGAGTCGGAGTCCCTTGCCGACGGCATAGCCCATGAGATCGAATAAATCAGGCCGGGTGAGCGGTTCGCCGCCGGAAAACAAGACGGCCGGCACTTGAAACGCCGCGAGGTCGTCGATCACCCGCAACGCTTCGTCGTGAGTCAGTTCGCCGGGATACTTCTGCGCGTAGCTGTCCGAGTAACAATGCACGCAGCGCAGGTTGCAGGTGCGCGTGACATTCCACACGACGATGGGCCGGCGTTCCGCGGCGGTTTTCGGAGCACCCTGGCCATGACCGTATCGCAACCCGTCGGCGGGCTGCTCTTCACCACAGTAAACCTTGGTAATGTTGACCATGACGCTTCCTCCTGACGCTGCCCTGCTACAACGCTTCCTCCAGAATCTCCTGTTTCCTCATCCGTCGCGGCTCGTAGATGCAGTGCGGCTCTTCCGCCATATAATTGCCGTGGGTTGCGTAAAATGCCCGGGCACGACAGCCGAGACACACCTTCTTGAATTCACACAGCCCGCACTTGCCTTCGAGTTGTTCGACATCGCGCAGGCGACCGAATACTTCCGACTGCTCCCAAATCTCCTGCATCGGCTGGCGCTTCACGTTGCCCGCGCTGACAGGCAGATAACCGCACGGGAAAACCTCGCCCGTGTGCGACACGAAGCAAATGGCGCTGCCGGCCAGGCAGCCCTTCGTCATCGCGGCCATGTTCGGACCGCCGCCATGGCCCTGGCTCCCCGGATGACCGTGTCCGGGTTTACCATGGCTGTGCGTGGCCTCGATGGGAACATGCTCCGCTGCGGCGCGCTGGCGCATCACGCGGAAATAATGCGGTGCGCACGTCGCCTTGAGATGAAGAGCCCGCTCCTTGCTCTTGTCGTACATCCAGTTGAGCACGCGCTCGTATTCTTCGGCGGGCAGCACGTTCGACTCGGCGATTTGCACCCCGCAGCCAACGGGAACCAGCATGAACAGGTGTAACGCGTCCGCGCCAAGTTCCTGGGCGGTGGCATAAAGTGTCTCGATCTGGTGCACATTGTGCCGGGTGACGGTGCAGTTGATTTGCATGCTCATCCCGAGGCGGCGCAGGTGACGAAAACCTTTCACCGCCGCCGCCAACGAGCCGGGCTGGCGACGAAAACTGTCGTGCGTGCTCTCGTCGGCGCCATCGATGCTGATCGCGACGCGTTGGATGCCGCTATCGACAATCGCGTGCGCGACGCGCTCGTCAATCAGCGTGCCGTTGGTCGCCAGCGCCACCGCCAACCCCTGGTCGCGCGCATGCATCGCGATCTGAAAAATATCCGGTCGGAAAAGTGGTTCGCCTCCGGACAGGACGAGGATGGGTTTGGCAAACGATGCCAGTGCGCGGACAAACAGCAGCGCTTCCTGGGTGGTAAGATCGTTTTTCATGAGCTGACGGCTCACGTCGAGACGGCGGCAATGAATGCACTCCAGGTTGCAACCCGCCGTCGTCTCCCAAAAAAGAAGCCTGAGCTCGTTGTGGTTTTTGGTTTCTGCGACCATAGCCGCAGAATGGTTTAGCATTGGCGGTGCCAGCATGAGGAAGCTAAGTTCTAACTAACTGGGTTGCAATGCACTACGCAGGAAAGCACGATGAGGCCTGAGCCCTAAGAACCTGACATTTTGGCAAGACGGCTTGGGCCATGTCGACAAGTTGTCGGCTTGGCTCGCTTACTTCAGGAGTGAACCTTGCTTTGGCATCCTCAATCGGACGCTAGAAGCGGACGTTGCAACTGGCGCTGACAAGGTTCGCGACGTAATTGTTGAAGCCGCCGGTACTGGACTCGTCGTATGAGTAAAACCCGTAGCGAAGGTGGGCGACCACATTCTTGCTGATCTTGCGGCTGACGCCTGCCTGGACCGCGTGGCGTTGGAAATTCAATCCCAGCGGCAGACCAGCGGCGTCGTTGTTGCTGAAATTGTCCGAACACGAGTAGCTGTATTGGATCGTGAGATCGGTCTTGTTGTCGATCGCGTAACCGGTCGTGGCCATGACCGTATACACGTTGCCCCGGTACGTCTGGACGGCGGGATTTTGATTGGCGGGCGTACTCGTCCGCGTATCCTGCAACGAGAAGTAGCCGGTCAGATACCATCGGGACAGCGGCGTGACCGTCGCGCTCACGCTGTAGATATTCAAATCGTAATCGCCTGACTGGAGCGTGCCGCCAGGCGTGATCACCGGAATAGCTTCCGCGCTGGTGCGGATGTCGGTGGAGACGAGTTGGTAGGTGAACGCAACGTTGAACCGCGAGCACGGGCGCAAGGTCAGTTTGGCCATGACCTCGTCGGTGGTGAAATCCTGCGCGGTGATGAATCCGGGATAGCCCGCAACCGTGTCGACGGGATAGTCGTAGTCATCGTGATCAATGTAATGTCGATAACTGCCAGCCAGCGTGACACGGGACAGCGGCGCGGTGTTGAAGCCCACACGGTAATCCTGTCGCAAGGTCGTCTCGTTCGAGTCGACGGCGAGGCTGGAAGCCCCGTCCTGCGTCTCCGTCTCGTCCAAATCGATTTGCTCTTCGTTCCATTGGCCCTCGGCGTACAGCGTTGTATACGGAATCTTCGTATACCGCATGCCGAGGGTTTCCGAGAGGCTCTCGGTGTCCTCGGACGAACGAATCAAGTTGGTCGTCGCCCCCGAACCGCCTTGCGTGAGAAGCGCGTCTGTGAACCCGTGCGTATCTGTTTTTTCCGCCTGCAATCCGCCGTAGAGAATGAGGCCCTTGAACGGCCCAAACATGGTATTCAGGTTGACCACGTCCGAATCCAAATTGACTCCGATCGCATTGGCCATCCCGCTGATGTCGAACGGCCCGACCGGCGGCGGGGTATCCACCTGCATGTCGCCGTTACCGGAAAGCGAGCTGTGCAGATAGCCAAGCGACCAATACACCTTGTCATTCACATGACAGTCCATATGGAACGTATTGTAGAAGGCATCCTGATGGTAATCCTCGTGGACTGTTACCGTTTGGCTGGAAAGGGTGTTCAGGTTTATCGACGTGTCATCCCGCGTATCATCGCTGCCGAAGTGTTCATAGCGGAAGTCGTCCAGCAGGTGGACCTTGCTAATGTCGTAGTCCACACTCAATTTGACGATATCGGTGTGTTCTTTGATGCCGTCGGTCGAGGGATAAATCTTACGCGTGTTCGCGCCCTGGGTGACCCCACCCCACTCGACCAAGGATTCGTCGCCATCCTGTGACTGCCGCTCATAGCCGACGGTGACCTTGGGGAGATTGGGCAACGTCAGTCCGGCCTCGAAGAAGATGTCGCTGTTATCGACCCGCAGATCTTGATCCAGCCGGAATGACGACGGCGTGAACGGGCCGTAGAAGCCCCCCTGGCTGTCGTAGTACTCGCGATATTCGGTGTACCCCGCCCGAACAAAACCGACGTCCCGTTTCGTCAACTGTAACTGGAACTTGTAGTCGTGCTCGTCAATGATGAACCGGCCTTCGCCATCAAGTGTCGTGTCCTTGCTGAGATCGTAATGCAGCGTTCCGTCCTCAACACCGCCGTTCCAGCCCGGCTGGATCCCCAGGTCTTCGCGGAATTTCTGGGGATTGCCCGACACCTTCGCATACGTCACTTCCGGCGGTGCCGGACAACTGGATCGGCGAATTGGTTTGCGAATCATCGCCCCGGGCGGTGGCGAGCGTCATCAGTCCCAGCGGGAGGGTGACGAGCAGCGCTTTAAAGAAGGTGTGTTTCATCACCATGGCCCCGTCAATACCGCAGGTGCGAGTTGATGTCCGAACCGTGAACGGCCGTGTGACAACCCGCGCTGAAACAGGTGCCCTGTTCCAGGAAGCTGGTGGGCGCAAACCCGGCGTGCGGCATGTTCCCGATCGACACGACACCGGGCAGGGTGGGCGAGGCCACCTGCGCGTGGCACTTCAGGCACAGATTATTGTCCCGCTCGGTCAACATCTTCGGGTTGATCGAGCCGTGCACATTGTGACACGAGGTGCACCCTTCGCGCATCGCCTCATGCTCGTACACGTGCGGCCGGGCCTGTTCGCGATGGCATTGTGCGCAGTCCTCGTTCACGCGACCGACCAGCATGCCCTTCGGCTTGAGAATGTCTTCGCCATGCGGATCGTGACAGGAGATGCACCTCATCCGCCCTTCCTTGACCGGATGATGGTATTGGAGGCTGAACTCGGCGTTCTTATCGAGATGGCACTGAAAACAGGCCTCGGGACTCTTGCCGGGGTTGACGATCAGCTTGCGGTCCCCGCCCGAATCCACGTGCAAACTGCCGGGGCCGTGGCAACTCTCGCATCCTTGACCCTCCACACGCGGTCCCTCGCCGGGAATCTGGATGCGCGCGTGCTCCGTAAGCTTGAAGTTCTTCACTTCCTTCTCGTGGCACAACGCGCATTGATCCATGCCGACGTACTTGGCGCCCGGAATCATCGGCGGAGCGAGAACCACCCGATCCACCGTTGCGCAGGAGATGATCAATGCGGCCAACGCGGCGCCACCGATGGCTGTAACTGTTACCGCAGTTGAGGATCGTGGGCTATTCAAGGTTCACCTCTGGCACCGGTCTCCGCCTACCTGCCTGCGAATGGTTGAGCGGCAGTCTCCGACGGCTTGCGCCCTCTGAGCTGCCGCCCGTGTCAAAACCAGCGCCATCGCGCCCTCCCCTACCGGAGGACGGCGTTCGGATAGGCGTTCAGGAACGTTCTGGTCGGGTCACCGTAATAGTTCGTGCTGAGATCGGTGTAGGTCGTTTGCAACAGGCGGATGGTAAACTGCGAGTTATGGACGCCAAAGCTGCCCTCGAAATTCTCCAGATTCCAATTCCAAGCAGCTTGGCGTTGTGCTGTCGCCAAAGCCGCATTGTTGGTGGAATAGCCGCCGCCGAAATAAATCGTGTCTCCATGGGCGATGGTATTGGTGAGACCCGTCGCGTACATCAGGGTCGCCAAGTCGCTCAACAGTCCCCGCGTTTGCGTCTGGATCCCTTCGATCACGCCGTTCGTATTGCCGTCGTAATTCTGGAAGGTCGCCGGCGCGTAGTCGAAGGAACTGACTGTTGGCTCGAAGCTCGCGTGGCACTGGTTGCACGCGGCAATGTTCTGCACCACATTGGTTGCACCATTCGTGCCCACGGATTGGTAGTCCATCTCAAACGTATGGCTGCCCAACAGGTTCGCGTACTGGTCATACAGGGCCGTCGTGACATTCGTCACCGCCGCCTCGCGCAGGTTCTCCGCAGTCGTTTCGGCGGCGACTTGCGTCAGGGGTCGATACCTCAGCATGGTCGTTGGCCTGGGCGAGTTCATTCTCAAGCTTGATGATCTTCTGGTCGGCCCACCGAGGAGGTTGCTCTGGGCCAGGTTGAGCTGCTGCCGCGCATTTTCCGCCTCAGCGATCTAGCTGCTCGATGCGCTCCGTCAACGCCCTCTCCTCCTCCCGCAGGATTTCCGTTTCCCGCAAGCAGACTTCAAGGCGCTCGCGCAGGGGCTGGACATCCGCGTCGCATTGTCGCTGGAGATCAGCCATCACGACCTCGCGCGCGCGGCGGAAATAGCCACGGCGCGTTCTTTCGCTTCCCTGTCCGCCCGGCGGCACATCTCGGAAATCAGAATTTTAGCAATCTTTCTGACAGGCTCCTCCGCCTCGGATGTTCGGACAAAAGCTCCCCAAGCATCGGCTCAGGCGGCGGCGCCTTCTTAGCCTCTGGCTTCGGGCGATTTTCCGCGCACCACCGCCGCATCATCAGCCCCACCCTTTCGGTCCTCATTCCGCTATTGAACAGCTCCTTAAGACGCTTTTGAATGGTGCGCATGGTCGGGACCCCCCCATCTGTCTGGATCGCGGTGCAAGCGGCGCAGAATTTGTGCCAGTCTGATTGGGGGTGATCGCTCTTTTCATCAAATTCAGGAGCTGTGCTGGACATGTGGGACCCTCCGGGAAAAGTGGAAACGGGAAACGGAGACCGGAAGCGTTTCCGTTTTCATGTTCCTTGGCAATCAGGCGCCCGGTTGGGCCCGGGCGCGTGACACGGGAAGCCACCCGATCCACGGGCACGCACCCCGCATGCAGCCTCAGGACGCCACTCTGGATGCCGCGACATGCCACACCACCCATGTTGCGATCATGAACAACATTGCCGGATTCGATCCGGGCCTCCAATTTGTGCGCCTTCCGCCCATCCGCGCGGATCTTCCTGATCCTTTTTCTCCAAGTGCTTCTGCAATGCCCGCGACTGGTCAGAGGCCGCAACCGACTTGAAAAGGTCATCCCAAGTGGAAAAGCCCAACAGCCGCGCTGCCAGGGACCGAGCATGCGCCAGCTTCAGCTCGCGCTCCCGCTTAAGGACGCGTACCAAAGCGTTCAGTCGGATAAACATCAGGTCCTTTCGGATCTTCCGCAACCTGACACAGCAATTCGTCCAACCACGTGGTCGCAGCATCGCCGACCAACGTGGCGATCCTCAAGAAATATCATCTCGCTCGCATCTCCAACCCTGTCTTCCCCAGGTTTGCCCATAACGATCTCCACTTCCACAATTCGTTCTGTGAACGATTGACCGCCTCGGCTTCCTGGGCAGGGATGCCATACCGACTGGCCTAGCAGGCCACCCCTCCAGAGGATAAGATTCAATGGGGAGCGCAGAACCGTCCGAAGACGGGAAAATCACCCACATCGCGCAATCTCACCCCAAATAATCAAAACTCCTCCATTTTATATTATTTGCGTTAATTCAAGATTATTCAATAATACATCTGCAATAATTTATCGCGAAATTCCGCCTTAGTGTTATTTTTTTTTGAGTGTTGCTTCAATATCAATTATATTATAACCGCCATGTATTTCAATACTATTTCTCTCATTACTAGAGAAAATGCGATTTTTATATTATAAATTCCCAGGGACTCTAAAGATGAGACAAGGGAATGTGCGTATTTGGGATTCCTGTGTGCATGCGAGCCAAAGCGCCGGACAAATCCACAACGCCTGCCATTTCTCTAGCGAAAGCATCTAAACCTCGACCGGAGATTATGTGCCTGACCTCAACGGCATCGATCCAACTACCATCTCCACCGAGGATCAGTGCGTTCAAATCGAAGAAGGTGAGCCTGGGGCATAAATCTCGACTGTCGCGCCGGCCGTCGCCGTCCTAGAAATCTCGAACAACAAGTTCAATGCGGATCTTTCCAGATGGTGAGGATCCATCTTTTGCGATGAACGGGTCCGATTGGCGATGGTCAGGCTCTGCGCCGTGACCCGTCCGGCCACTAAATCGTCGAGCGCACCACCCGCAGCCTCTGGTATTCGCGCCAAAGGCGTCGAAGCTCGTCCAGCGCCGTGAGCGGAAGAATTCTGCGATGGAGAGAACAGGACGCCCGAAATCGGGGGCACAAATCATCTCTGGCAAAAGGGTAAACCACAGAGCAACGGCCTAGGTAGCTCGCACTGCGATCGCACCGACTGGACAATTGTCCAAGCCACCGGGTAAAAGAATCCGCTATCGCGTTGCCATGACTTATTCTCTTTGATGTCAGCGAGCGCCGCACCTACGTCGTACCACCGACCGCTGGACGCCAATTCACAAAGCCCACGCTCGTCCATCAGTGTCTCCACCATCAAAATTTATTTCCGCAATTCAGATTTTTATTGACATCAAAAAAAAATCCCGCTAGCCTTTGATTGTGTCTCGAAGCGACCTCGAACTCTCGGTGTGTGATGCACTATATGACAAGCACGAGGCCTCGAACAAGCGCTTTTCGATATGAGTAAAGTAATGTCCAGCGTCTGAGAAACGCCCGCCAGTGATGGGAGACCCTGACTATGACGACACAGACAGACGCCATGATTGCCGATGCTGAGCAGATACGGCACCCGGAAGAGGAGACTATTGCGATGACAAGTATAGAAGACATAGAC
>CAVQMY010000005.1:0-12946 GCA_963713705.1 uncultured Verrucomicrobiae bacterium | reverse complement strand
GCCGCCCCGTTGTAAGCCAAAACCATCGTCGTTTTAGCCCCTTTTCCCTCCCCGGCCAGCCTCACACCCCCAAACAAACCCATTTTGAGGGGGAACGAACCCAACTAATTTTCGCAATTCCTATTTTTACAACCCCCTGTCTGTTAGGTACTTTCATCGGCAATTTCGCGATGGATTCGTTGGGTTCGTTTTGCCAAATTTACCTTTTCGCAGCCCCGCCTTCCCCTGACGCCCCGGTAGGGCGCGCTGGCCCAGCGCGCCGTGCCGTTTGGAGGGCGCAACCTCCCGTTGAGCCGCATCCCGCGCCGGCGAACGCCCACGCGTTCCACACCGTTTGTCTCGCGCTGGCTCTTTACCGAGGCGCCTGGGTACTCATGCACTATGGCGCCGTCGTCCCGCAACCATGCCACCCAGCCTTCTGACGGCTGGATTCTGGCTCCTGACTTCTGCCCCTTTTATTTCAAAGAACAACCAAAACCGCGCGACGGTAGCACGACTTCCAGCCTGTGTCCAGCAGAATTATCGTTGCAAGATAGATTATTTTATCGGATGACTCTTGCGGCGCCTTGCGAAAAGGGGCTGGGGTATGGGCTGCTCGCCGCATCTTGGTTCCAAAGCCGCCAATTATTTGCCGGCGGCGCGAATGACCCGCGGATTTGCTGATTGCATTCTAGCCGGCCAAAGCGATAAAACACACACGGAGGATCTAGTTTGGGGTCGGCACAATCTCTGTTCGGTCGATTTAGTGAACTCCCGGCCTACCGGGCGGCTTGTGATGCTTTGGTCGGCTTGGGCTACGACCGCAGGAGTATACGGCCAAATCATGAGATTCCCGTCAGCCGGTCTGAGCCTCGATGGACAGTTGACGGTGTCGCGTTCTGCAACCGTCTAGTGTAGTGTCCTTGAAGTGTCTGCCTTTATTTCTTCGAGTTTAGCGCGGGCGCGGATGATTTTCTCCAGGATGGCGGTACCCTTGGCGTGCCACACATAGCGCTGGGGTTGGCGATTGCGTTCTGCCAACCAGACTTCGATCGTGCGCACCAGTTCGCGCACACTGCGAAAGCTGCCCTCCCGAACGACCTCCTCGGTCAGGTTACGGAAGAAGCGTTCGACCAGATTCAGCCACGAGCTGCTCGTGGGAGTGAAGTGCTGCCGCACGCGTGGATGCCGGGCCAGCCACGCGCGGACCGCCGGGTGCTTGTGCGTGGCATAGTTGTCCACGATCAGGTGCAGCGTCAGTGCGGGCGGCGTCTCCCGCTCAATCTGGCGTAGGAACCGCAGCCATTCCAGATGGGTGTGGCGGGTCTCCGTGCGTGCAATCACCCGGCCGTCCAGCGTGCTCAGTGCGGCAAACAGTGTCGTGGTGCCGTGGCGCACGTAGTCATGGGTACGAGTGCGAATGTGGCCCACGCCAAGGGGCAAGCCCGGCTGGCTGCGTTCCAAAGCCTGACACTGGCTCTTCTCATCGCAGCACAGCACCAGCGCCTTCTGCGGCGGTTGCAGATACAGCCCGATGACATCCCAGAACTTCGCCTCGAACTGCGGATCCCGCGAGAGTTTGAAGGTGCGCACCCGGTGCGGTTTGAGGTCGTTAGCCTGCCAGAGTTGCTGTACGCGACTCTTGGACAGCCCGGCGCTGCGGGCCATGCTGCGCACACTCCAGCGGGATCGCCCTTTGGGCGGTCGGGTCGCCGTCGTGAGCACCTTGGTCACCGTCGCCGTCGCCAACGACACGGGTTGCCCTGACCGTAGCGCATCTTCGAGCCCTGCCAGTCGCTCGCGCGCAAACCGCCGCCGCCAGACTCCCACGGTGTGTGGGGTCGTTTCCAGTTCCGCGGCAATCTCTCGGTTCTCCCAATCTTGGGCGGCCAGCAGGATGATACGGGCCCGCAACGCGGTCTGCTGTGTCGAACGGCGATCCCGCACACGGTCGGTCAGTTGTTTCTGTTCTAGGACGGTCAATACCAGTGGTTGAGCGCAACGCGGCATGACGGGAGTTTACCCCGTCCGACAATAATATCAATCACTTATTGGACACTACACTAGCCCAAGCTCAGAACGCTGGGGTCACCATATTTGATCTCTCTATGTTGGCTTTGACCGAGGATGACGCGGCGAATCGCCTGCGCCTCACCACCGCACCCTTCCACCTTGTTTTCAACGAGTCGCGGGGCGGCTTCTTCGTCTGGGCCACCGGCCCCCAAAACCGCGTCGTCCTCGCAGATCGGGTGGCCCCCGAAAGATTAGCAGATCGCCTTAGTGATTTCGCTGCTGACCTTAGGCCCGAAACCGTTCGTCGTGTGAAACAAGGTCTCGATTCCTTACGGAGACATTGAGCGCGATCAGATCGTGACACAAATTGCGGCGCCATTAGCAGATAGATGACAGCAACTCCAACGCACGCCAATACAAGCCATATCCAGATTGTTTTTTTGGACTTTGTCTGGTTCATCACCCTCGTTTGTCTGGGCTTTTACCAGTCAATACCTTCTCGACATCCTTCAGCGGCAAACAATTAATGACATCCTTCTTTTCCAACCATCCTTTGCGGGCGATGCCGACGCCGACGGCCAGATACTGCAAATCGGGAATGTTGTGGGCGTCGGGATTGATCGCGCATTTGACGCCGAGTTCCTTGGCGTGTTTCCACAACCGCCAATCCATGTCGAGACGGTACGGGTGGGCGTTGATCTCGATGATCTTGTTGTATTTGGCAGCCGTGGCGATGACCTCGGGCATGTTGACCGCGTAGCCTTCGCGCTCCAGCAACAACCGGCCCGTCGGATGTCCTAGCATCGTGACCCTCGGGTGCGCCAGCGCTTTGCAGATGCGTTTGGTCATCTTCTCGGCGTCCATGTTGAACCCCTGATGCACGCTGGCAACGACGTAATCAAACAGCGCCAGCGTCTTATCGTCGAAATCGAGCGAGCCATCGCCAAGAATGTCGCACTCGGTGCCGAAGAAAATGCGGAAGCCTTCCTTGGCGAATTTGACGTTGAGCTTCTTCACTTCCTCGGCTTGCAGGCGGACCCGTTTCTCATCGAGACCGTTCGCCTGGCGCTCGGATTTGCTGTGGTCGGCAATGCCGAAATATTCCAGCCCCAGATCAAATGCCGCCCGCGCCATGGCTTCGACGCTCTCAATGCCATCACTCCACGTCGAATGACAATGGAACGTGCCCCGCAGGTTTTCCAATTTGACCAATTTCGGCAGCGTCCTGTTCTCCGCTGCCTCGATCTCGCCCATGTCCTCGCGCAGTTCGGGCTCGACGTACTCCAGCCCGAGCGCCTCGTACAAATCCTCCTCGGTCTTGCACTTGATCGAGCTGCCAAGTTCCTTCGCGCTCTTCTCCTTTTCGGAGGCGGGGGAAAACCCGTACTCATTGAGCGACAGGTTCTTCAACTTCAGCGCGCGGGCGCGCAGGGCGATGTTGTGCTCCTTGCAGCCCGTAAAATAGTTGAGCGCAAACGCATATTGATCGTCGGTCACAACCCGCAAATCGGCCTGAATCCCGCCCTTGAGCACCACGCTCGCCTTCGTCTCGCCCTTGGCGCTGACCGTGAGAATGCCGGGCATCTGCGCGAAATCTTCGATGATCGCCGCCGCATCTTTGGGTTTGGCGCTGACGAGAAAATCGATGTCGCCAATCGTCTCGCGGCAGCGCCGTAGGCTGCCCGCAATGCTGCGCCGGATCACGCCGTCGTGCGACCGCAACGCCTTGATGATCGGCTGCGCCGCCGCGTACGCCGTGTCGTAATGATGCCGGCCGCTGAATTGCCGCACGAGCGCGATGCCTTCGAGGATTTTCTGCTGCGATTTCTCGCCGAACCCGTCCAGCGCGGCGATCTTGCCCGATTTGCAGGCCGCTTCGAGTTTCTCGATGGAATCAACCTTGAGCTTGTCGTACACGATCTTCGCGCGCTTCGGGCCGAACCCGGGAATCTTCAGCATCTCGAGCAGTCCCTGCGGCATCGAGGACTTCAATTCATCATAAGACGCGAGTTTCCCCGTCGTGTATAACTCGGTGATCTTGGCCGCGAGATCCTTGCCGATGCCTTTGATGTCGGTAAGGCGCTCCTCTTTGATAAGCGTGCCGAGATCTTCCTGCAGGCCGTCCACCATTCGCGCCGCGTTGTAGTAGGCGCGCACGCGGAACGGGTTCTCGCCCTTGAGTTCCAACAGCGCGCCGATCTCCTCAAAAATCCCCGCAATTTCCTTCTTATCCATGACTGGTCTTCTTCACCTGCAACGTCGAGTTGACCTCGCGCACGCCATCCGTTTCGAGCGCAACGAGCATGGCTTTGCCGATTTGCCGGTGCGACGAGACATCTCCCGCCAACGTGACGCGGCCATCGGTCGTGTTGACCGAAATGCTGAAAACGGAAAGATCGCGGTCGAGGGCGTACTTGGCCTTGATCTTGGCGGTGATGGCCGCGTCCGACGACGCGCTGGCCATCGCCGCGCCAAATTCGGTGGCCTGACGACGCAACACCCGGCCCGTCCGGCTGAGTTCGGCGCCGATTTCGTCCCCGCCGAGGTGCCAGGCGGCCAGTTCGCCGTTGACGACGTCCCAGGCGTGCGTCACGCGCGGATCTTTCCGGCCGACGACGAAATACCAGCCCGTGCCCGCCGTCAGGAACGCCCCTACGATCAACCCGATGAGAAAATCTTTCATATCGTTCTCCAGCGGACATCCTATCGCCGAACTCGGTTCGAGGCAACCCAGCTAAAAAAGCGTTGCGCGCGGCGGCGCGGCCCGCGATAACAAGCCCCATGCCACGATACATCAGCCAGCACGCGATTGCGTGCCTGACGCGCCAGGCGTTGCAGGCAATCATTGTCGAATTGAAGCGCGACGAAGCCGTCAAGACCATCCGCTGCGTTTCCGATTCGTTGGAGGGGAAACTACTGTGTGAATTCGAGGCGCCCGACAAGGAAACCGTTGTGGCGTTTCTGGCCGCCCACAACATGCGCCCGCAATGGGTCATGCGGGTCGAGTACGAATGGTGACGGCTGCGCGTCGCGCAACGCGGGTCAAGGCGCGGCCGACTCAGTTACGGAGTAGGTTTCACCGGCGATGGTCATCGTGCCACTGAGGGGGATGGAGTTTGTGTTGGGGGCGACGGTGTAGAAGACAACGCCATTGCCGACGCCGTTGGTGCCCGAAGTGATCGTGATGAATGGATCGTTGCTGACCGCCGTCCATCCACAGTCGGGGAACCATGTCTTCACTTTGACGGTCTTGGAGCCACCCGCCGCTTTGAATTTGGCGGTCGCCGGGCTCAATTTGTACGTACATCCACCGGCCGCCTGATTGATTGTGACCGTTTGGCCCGCAATGGTCATTGTGCCGGCGCGGGGGACCGTGTTCGTGTTGCCGGGAACGGTGTAACGAACCGTGCCGTTGCCGACACCGTTGGTCCCCGAAATGATCGTGATGAACGGATCGTTGCTGACGGCGGTCCAGGAACAGCCCGTGTTGCAGGGCTTTACACTTACGCTCCTGGATTTGGTGCCCGGGGCGCCAAGAGTTACGCTTGTTGAGTTCAGTGTGAAGGTGCAATCGTTGGGTTGATTGGTGATGGATTGGGCGTTGTAGACGACCAGGGCAAAATCCTGATCCACAGTATCCCCATTGCCCAGGGCGTCGGAGTTAATGTTGTCGGCGGTGACGGTGACGGTGAAATCGCCGGTGACGCCCGCGGGCAGAAAGACGCTCTCGAGGTTGTTCACGTGGTCGGCGGAACCACCAGTCACGGAGTGATCGCCCTTGAACACGTTGCCTTTATACGTATTGCACCCGACCGACACGGTCAGATCGAGGTCGTTGTCGAGGGCCGCACCCGTCGTGCTACCCGGGGGATCGGTCCAGGCCAGGGTGACCCGGAACGGCTTGGTCGGGTCGCTGATCGTTCCCGTAAACGTCTGCGTCTGCCCGCTTGCAGTGAACAAGTTGGTGGCCAGTTCGTCCTGCAACATGCGTGGCACGCCGTCGAACGCCATCCCGAGATCCAGCTCGCCCATGCCCTGGTTGTTCGACCACAATGTGTCATTGGCGCCCGCGCCGGTGACGTACCGCGCCGAGTTCATCAGGTAGGCCTTGGTCATGGCGGGGCTGGGTGGTGAGAGCGACTGATTGATGAAGTATTGCCGCAGCAGGGCGCAGGCACCCACGACCGCCGGCGTGGCGTGACTTGTGCCGGTGGATTCGGTGAAAAACTCCTGGCCGACCGGGAAGAAATTGCTGGCACCGACCGTGCCACCACCCTCCACTCCGCAGATGCCAATATCATTGGCATCTATTGTGAGGAAACAGGGCAGGGCCGATCCCGTGCCACTGGGCGATGGCGGCGGAAAACTCTGGGGCGCTCCCCCCGTGATGTGGATGGCCGGCGCGACGAGATCCGGCTTGGCACGACCGTCGAAACACGGGCCGCGGCCGGAGAAGGGAACGATGTCGTTCGCGTTGTCGGCCTGGGTATCCGGAGAATAACAACCATCGTTCCCAGCGATGTTATTGCCCCCGTTCACGGTGGACATGGATCGCACATTTTCCGTGCCCCCAACGTCGATGACGTTCTTGGCGGTGCCCGGCGGGCCGACGGTGGACGAGCCAGGGCCATCGTTGCTGTCCGCGAAAACAATGACCATTTCCTGATTGCCACTGGCAGCAAACGCCGACCCGCTTGGTTGGGCATCGCGAACCAGGGCATCGTACGCTTGCGAATCGGAATTGTACTGCCCATCCGAACCGCCGTCTCCCCAACTGTTATTGCTGATTCGGGCGCCGTCGTGGTAAGCCGCGGACATCAGGTCGGCGAAATTTGGGTTCGTGAAATTCGCGGGATCGAAAATCACCGAGGCGCCGACCCTGACAAACGGGCACACCCCAAGGTCGTAATAATACCCCGCGCTATCCGTTTGAGGGAAGACGGCGGCTTGGTCGTTGTAGGCGCAGACGATATGGGTGTTAAGGGTACCGTGGCCGTCGCAACCCTGGATTGTACTGCCCGGGTTCGGCGTTCCCTCCAACCGATTGTAGACGACCCGGCTGGGATTGTTGGTGTCCCCAAGTTTGTAGAGCGCAAAGTGGCCGGGCGTCGTGGTGCCATCGTCGATGCCGCTGTCGCTCATGTCGACGACGAATCCGGATTCATCAAACTGCGCCTGCGTAAATCCCTTGCCTGCCAACCATGCCAGATACCCGGGCCCCGAGGGGGCGTTCCCGGTGAGATTGCCGGCAACGATCTGGTCCTGCCGCTCGTCCAGCTTCCGCGGTTCCCCGTACGGCTGGATTGACACCATGTCGGGTTGAGCCGCGAGGGTCGGCAGGTCTTCGGGGTGAAGCCGCACGAACACGTTTACATAATGCAGCATGTGATACTGACGACGGACCGGTTCCAACTTGAGGCGGTCGATCAGGGCCAGCGTGGCGGGGTTGGCATCGGTGTCTTCCACGAGTTGGATCGCAAACAAGTCCGTGGAGAGTTGTCGGGGGTTACCACGGGCATCGACCAGCCTGGCCGCTGGATGAATCTTGTACTGGTCGAGATAGTCGCCGTGCCATTGCACGGAGGTCGCAGTTGAGACGGCCAGACTCTGCAGTTTGGCCAGGGCCGGGGCGTCCCCGTACACGAGATAGGCGTTTTGGGAGATGTAACTGACGATCCGGGCACCGGTCTGTCTCAGCGCATCACGCCACTCGGGCTTGATCGGGCCGACAAACTGGACAAGGTGCATCCGTTTGCCGTGAAACGACGTGATTGTCTGACGGGCGGATTGAACGGTTGCCGTGGACGTGTCGATGGTCGCGGCGTTGAGGCGAATCAGATTGCAGTCATCACGAACTTCCACGGCGCCCGATTGCACGAGCCCGGTGCGCACCTGGTCAACCTGATAGAGTTGGTAACTTCCATAATCCGCGAGGAGTCGGCCCCCATCGCTAACAATCAGCGCCGCCGTCGAAGAATCCCGGACCTGAATTTTGTGGGCCGTGGCTGTGTCGGGAGCGGCGAGTACGCCAACCAGGGCCAGAATCATCAGGAGAAGAGACGCAATTCGCATTCTCCCGCGTCGTGGCGGGTACGACAACCTGCTTTGCAACGCTATCAGCACCAAACCTTGTTCCCCTTTTTTGGATTGCGCGCTACCACCGGTATGTAACACGTGGTTGTGGGATTGTCCACGGCGAGTTTCCATCGCCGGTATGGTTCACAACCTCGCGCGATGAAAATTAGTAGTCCGGGAACTCGCAATCGAGAAGTTGGAGGCGGAAACGTTTGTAGGCGGCAATGGATTCACGGATGATGGTGTGGGCATCAATTCGGCCGCGGAAATCCTCGACCACGGGCAGTTTGGCGTTCTCCAATTCCTTGTAGATCTCGAAAAAGTGGCGCACTTCGCGCAGCACGTGCGGCGGGAGTTGCGAGATGTCCGTGTAGCTTTCGAACATCGGGTCATTGACGTGGATCGCAATGATTTTGATGTCCTCCAGGTCCTGGTCGATCATGCGCAGCATCCCGATCGGCCGCGCCTTCATGACGCAACCGGGAATGACGGGTTCCTGGGAGAGCACCAGCACGTCGAGCGGGTCGTGGTCGCGGCAATACGTTTGCGGGATGAACCCGTAGTTGCTGGGGTAATGCACCGAGCTGTGCAGCGTCCGGCTGATGTGAAGGATGCCGTTTCGCTTGTCCAGCTCGTATTTGATTTTACTGCGCATCGGGCATTCGATGAAAGCGTTGCATTCCTCCGGCGCATTGTCGCCCGGAGTCAATACATGAAAGGGGTTGAACCACGCTGGTTTCAGCGCGGAATCTTGCCGTGTTGCGGGACTGGCGGTTGCCGCGGTTTTCCGTTTAATCGTGGTGTTTTTGCGAGCCATGACCGCGGGAATGTACTGGACGCTTACCCCATGCGCAACGTCAAAGCATGGCGTGGCCCGTTATCACTTCGCGCGCGACCGGCCATCGCCGTCGGCGGTGGGTGGTTGCCATCCCCCGCCAAGCGCCTTGTACAACGCCACGAGGTTCACCGTGACGGTGCGCTTGCTTTGGACGAGTTCGTCCTCGGCCTGGTACAACGAACGTTCGGCATCGACCACGTTCAGGAAGCTGGTCAACCCATTCTTGTAGAGCTCATTGGAAATCTCGACCGCGCTGCGGCTGGCGTCCGCGGCCTCCTGCAGCGCGCGGTGGCGAACCTGTTCCTGGGAGTAAGCCACCAGGGCGTTCTCGACGTCCTCCAACGACATGAGCACGGCCTTGTCGTACGCCGCGAGGGATTGCTGCGCCTGGGCGTTGGCCGTCTGGATCTGGCTGCGCACATGGCCCAAATCCAAAATGCGCCACGTCACCGTTGGCCCGGCCGACCAGTACTTGCCGCCGCCGCTAAACCAGTCGCCCGCGGAGAAACTCTGGAAACCAGCCACGCCGGTCAGGGAGAATTTCGGGAACAATTCGGCGGTTTGGACGCCGATGTTGGCGGTGGCCGCCGCCAGTTGGCGCTCGGCGCGGCGCACGTCCGGCCGACGGCGCAGTAAATCCGACGGCAGACCCACGGGCACTTCGGGAGGCGGCACGGGGATTGCCGCTTCCGCCGATAGTTCGTCAGTCAAAGCACCGGGCGGTCGTCCGATGAGCACCCCCAGCCGGTGCACCGATTGTTTGAGCAATTCTTCGAGCGCGGGGACTTGCGATTGCGTCGTGGCCAGCAATACCTCCGCTTCCTTGGCATCCAGTTCGCTGGCCAAACCGGCATGGAAACGGGCGCGGGCGATATCGACGGCATCGTGCTGGGCCGCGATGTTCTCGTTGGCAATGGCCAGTCGCTGCTGGAAATTGCGGACATCGACGTAATTGCGCGCGACCTCGGCGAGAACACTCACCAGCACGTCGCGCCGATCTTCCTCGACGGAGGCGAGCAGGGCGTTGGCCTCCTGGAGTTCCCGCCGTTTCCCGCCGAACACGTCGATCTCCCAGCTCGCGTCGAAATGCGCGTCGTACAGGTCGGTTTGGAATAGATAATTGCTGGCGATGGTGCCGCCAAGTGGGCCTGAAGTATTAAACGGAAGCGAGTTCCTGGCTTGCCGCGCGTCCGTGTAGCCGGCCGACCCGTCGATCTTCGGGCCGAGGTCAAATAGCGCGCCGGTCCGGAGGGCCCGTGCCTCGTGGAGTCGTCCCTCGGCGATGCGCAGATCGTCGTTGGCGGCCACAGCGCGTGTGATCAGGGAATTCAACTCGGGATCGTTAAACGTCTGCCACCACTCGACCACCGTCATGGCGCTATTGGTCGCGCCGCCAAGTTGGGCTTCGCTCCAGTTGGCGGGCGCCTGGGTCTTCGGCGGATGATAATCCGGTCCGACGGCACAGCCCGCGAGCGCCACGCCGGCCAGGGCGAGCAAAAGAGCGGTTCCGGATTTCATAGCGACGCATCCTTTTTGTTGAGGGCATCCATCAAATTGAGGATCGTGGCGAGGATCAGGTCGTTGCCCATCGCGGTGTTGAGCATGGTGTGATAGAGGGGGCGATGCGGCCACTCCACGCCAAAGTAGTGCTTCAGAAAGTCCTTGCGGTCGCGGTCGATCGAATCGAGCAATTCGTTGGCTTCGGCCGCGTTCTTGGTGAGCGTCAGGACGAACCGAAACTTGAACTCGCGCGGCGCAAATAAAAACACCCGGAGCGTGTCGGCCCGATCGCGTAGAAAATAGGGCGCCCCCCGCCCGACGATCACGCAGTTGCCTGTGGCCGCCGCTTGTTCAACGATCTGTTGGACGATGGCCACCATGCGGTCCGCGTCGAAGGCCTCGTGTTCGTCGACCGGCAGGCTTCTCTCGTAGCTGCCGCGCCAAAACACCTTCCCCAATCGGTAGAACAATGGATCCAAATGTCCTTCACGCTGCTCGACGACGGCCGGCGTCACCTTGGCCAGCCGCGCAATCTCCTCGGTGATTTGCCGATCCATGAATTTCCAGCCGAGATGCTCGGCGAGTTTTTCGGCGATGACGCTTCCGCCGCAACCGTACTCCCGTTCGATGGCGATGATTCGGATCATGTTAGTGCACCGCGATGGGCCCTCCTGTCCTCGGCCGCTTCATCCAGAACGTCAGCGGAACCAGCGCCAGGCAGATCAGCCCGAGCGCATGGAAGTTGTCGATGTACGCCAGCAGCGCTGATTGCTGCGCCACCATCCCGCCGATCACCGCATACGCCTGTTTGGTGGCCATCACCGCGCCGGCGCCGGAGGCGGCGAGACCGTGTCCCAACGCCCGCACCGCGAACACGAAGTGTCCGTTGTAGTTGGACAGATGGGTCACGAGCACCGACTGGTGGAATTGCGCCCGCCGGGCAAGCATGGTGGTCACGAAGGAAATCCCCACGCTTCCCCCGATATTGCGGGAGAGGTTGATCAGGCCCGAGGCCGCATTGTTCTTGTCGCGCGGCAGAAAGGCGTACGCGGCGGTGTTGATCGGCACGAACAGGAACGCCACACCCGCCGCCTGTAAAACGCGGGCCCACATCATCATCGCGAAATCAACCTGCAGGTTGAATCTCATCATGTTGAACAGGGACACCGCAACCATCAGGAAGCCAAACCCGATGATCTTGCGCGCATCGTAGTGCGAAACGAGAAATCCGACCAGCGGCAGCAGCAGGATGACCGTGATCGCCCCCGGTGAGATGAGTTCGCCGGATTGCTCGGCCGTGTAGCCCATCAACTCCTGCACAAATTGCGGGAGCAGCATCGTGGTCGAATACATGACGAATCCCACGGTAAACAGCATCACGTTGGCCAACAGGAACGTGCGATCCTTGAACAGACGCAGATCCACGATCGGTTCCTTGACGTGTAATTCCCAAATGACCGCCAGGACCAGTGCCGAGACGAAGATGATGGTGAATACCCGGATGTACGGAGTCTCGAACCAGTCTTCGCGCTGCCCCTTGTCGAGCACGACCTGCAGCAGGCCCAGCCCCAGAGCAATCAGCCCGAACCCGATGTAGTCGATCTTCATGCCAGCCCGCTTCTTCTTCTTCAGGTACGGCGGATCGGAAATGAGTCGCGACGTCAGGATCAGCGAGACGATACCGACCGGAATGTTGATAAAGAAGATCCAACGCCACGTAAAGTTGTCCGTGATCCAGCCGCCCAGCGTCGGTCCCAACACCGGCGCGGCCACCACCGCCATGCCATACACCGCAAACGCCATGCCCCGTTTGGCCGGTGAAAACGTGTCCGCGAGGATGGCCTGTTCGCTCGGCTGCAACCCGCCCCCGCCCACTCCCTGCAGGACGCGGAAGAAAACCAGCATGCCCAGGTTTGTCGCCAGCCCGCACAACAACGAACTGATCGTGAACAGCGCCACACAGCTCATGTAGAACCGTTTGCGGCCGATCCTTTCCGAAATCCATCCGCTCAGCGGCAACACGACGGCGTTGGAGACGAGATAGGAGGTCAACACCCACGTGCTCTCGTCCAGGCCCGCGGAAAGATTTCCCGCGATGTGCGGCAACGCCACGTTGGCAACGCTGGTGTCCAACACCTCCATGAACGTCGCCATCGTCACGACCATGGCGATGACCCATGGGTTGTGTGGCGGCTTCCAAATCGCCTCGTGGTCGCCGATTGTGGAAACGTCGCTCATCGCACTTTCACCTCGGGTACCACCGACGCGCCGAGCGGTATCATCTGAGAGGGATCGTCGCCTTCATCGAAGACGATCTTGACCGGCACGCGTTGTACGACTTTGACGTAGTTTCCCGCCGCGTTCTCGGGCGGCAACAGGCTGAACTGCGCACCGGTACCGGCCTGGATGCTGTCCACATGCCCCCGGAACTTCCTCTGCGGAAACGCGTCGACTTTGATCCACACCGGCTGGCCGGTTTCATGTATGTCAGTTGCGTTTCCTTGAAATTGGCGGTGATCCATACAGTGCGCGGCACGATTG
>CAVQMY010000004.1:0-23974 GCA_963713705.1 uncultured Verrucomicrobiae bacterium | reverse complement strand
GACTGAGCAAGCACATGGGTGAGTTTGGTTCCTGAGCGGGCGGCCCAGGCGAGGATGGCAATGCTGAGATCGCCCGACACTACCGCGTGCGGCTCCCAGGGTGGAGTCATTGGGGTTCTGGGCGAAATAATCTCGACATCTTTGTTAGACTCGTATTTCTGTCTGTCGCATGCCCTTTGAAATCCAGCGAAAGGCGGAGGAGCGAGAGACAAGTCCCAGTGGATGGGGCTCGGAGTCTTGGGGGCCGTGTGTCTGCTAGTCATCGGCGTGTACGCGTGCCTCGCGCGGTCGGACGAGTGGGAGTCATTGAGCCCGAACGCCGTCAACAGTGACTACAATTTACTGGTGCAGGGTTTCCGCCGGCCAACTCAGTCTGAAAAAAGAGGTGCCGCCCGGATTCACGCGACTCTCCGATCCGTACGATCACACCGCTAATAGTCACTACCGGCTTGGGCCCGACCATTTGAATGACCTGAGTTATTGCAAGAGGCGGCTCTATTTGTATTTCGGGATCACACCTGCCTTGATTCTATTCTGGCCGTTTGTCGCACTCACCGGCCACTACCTTTCTCACCGACTGGCCGTGTTGGTATTTTGCACCATCGGCTTTCTAGCCAGCGTGGGTGTGCTGTATGCGACGTGGAGGCGATACTTTTCCGACGTGAGCGTGGGGGTGGTGGCGGCTGGCGCGCTGGCACTCGGCTTCGCGACGGTCGTGCCGGTGATGCTGCCGCATTCCGCTTATAACGAAGTGGCGATCAGTTGCGGGTACATGCTGACGATGCTCGCGCTGGGGGCGATCTGGGGCGCGTTGCACAAGACGGAGCGACAGTGTTGGTGGCTGGCGGCGGCAAGCGCGGCGTATGGGCTGGCGGTGGGAGCGCGGCCCTCGTTGCTGTTCGGCGCGGTAATCCTACTGGTGCCGGTGGCCCAAGCGTGGCGTGAGCGACGGCGGATTGGGGCTCGGCTACTAGCGGCGACGGGGCCGATCATACTCATCGGGTTGGGGCTGGCGCTGTACAATGCCGGGCGATTCGATAGTCCGTTCGAATTCGGGCAGCACTACCAACTGGCCCTCGTCCGACCGATTGGACGACAATTCTTCCGCTTGCGTTACTGCTTGTTCAATTTCCGGGTCTATTTTCTCGAGCCTGCGCGTTGGAGCAGTCATTTCCCCTTCGTGCAGGACATCGTGGTGCCACCCTTGCCGTCGGGTTTTGGTCTGGTTGAGACTTCCTTCGGTATCCTCACGAATATTCCGGTGGTGTGGCTGGCGCTGGTCGTGCCGCTGGCGTGGCGGAATCGGTCGGGGCGGGAGGCATCAACCTTGCGCTGGTTTGCGACAGCCACGGCCCTACTTTTTGGAATCTGCGCGTTGACCATTAGCCTCTTCTGGAGCGCGGTCATCCGCTACGAGGTGGACTTCGCGCCTGCACTCGTGCTGTTGGCGGTGGTTGGGGTGCTCGGATTGGAGCGCGTGCTGGCTGGTCAGACGGTTGGGCGGCGTGTGGCGCGCTGGGGCTGGGGTGCGCTCTTGAGTTTCTCGGTGGCGTTTAATCTACTGGCAAGTGCTCATTCCTACGCATACAGGCAGTGGGTGCTTGGGTTCGCACTGGACCGAATGGGGTGCGTGCCGGAATCGATTGCGCACTACGAGCAGGCGCTACGGATCAGTCCCGACTTTCCCGTGGCAAAGAACAATCTCGCGTGGTTGCTGGCGACGCGTCCGCCGACGGAAAGTGGCAACGCTGTTCGGGCGGTGGCGCTGGCCGAGCAGGCGTGCAAGCTTACGGATAATCGAGTGGCTGCGTATCTGGACACATTGGCCGCCGCGTATGCCGCTGCTGGGCGATTCAACGATGCTGTCGCCACGGCACAGACGGCCATTCCATTGGCTGATTCCACCGGGCAAACACAGTTGGTCAGCAGGATCAAGATGCGGTTGGAACTCTACCGGGCGAACCGCGCTTATTACGAGCCTAAAATGTGACAGGTTTCCGCAACCCAAGAGAGAGGAATCCGTCATGGGAGTCTGGAAGCGATGCTCACGGCCCCAGTGACGGCCCGCTCTATGAGAGAACATTTGTCACCGGAATTCTTCGGGGAGCATGGACGGGGAGCACCGGTCGCATAGCTACGTGACAAGGGCGAGTCGGTGTCCGGGCGGAGGCGTAGCAGTAGGGGTAAGGGGAAGAAGGGAGTCCAGCGCGTGAAGCACGGGGCGAACATGCGAGACCTGGCCGACCACCTAGCGGGTCGGCGGACTCCGCCTTTAGTCGTGCGGGTAGGGCGGCAGTTGTGGCGACGTGTGTTCTTCTAGGATGAAATGGAATCCTCCCGTATGAAACCGCTTTGGCGGCTCCACCGTCGTTTCAAGGAGCAACTGGACGCCGCGCCGGTGGAGAAGCGGGTAGGGCTCCGGCAGCGTTGACGGGAGTTGACCAGTTGCTGCGCACAAATTTTGACATCCACCTTCCGCTTCGCATAACAGCGTCAGCGACCCGGATTGTCGGGTTTCGCGGCTCAATACCTCGCCCTCATCTGGCCCCATCATCGCTTCGTGGCGGGCTTTGCGACCCGTCCCGCATGATTCGGGATGATTGGCTGCATCTTTCCTGTATGACTTTTCCATTTCACTGCTTTCTACCAGTTGTCTGGGCATCTATACGGCTGACGTGCCATCTCTGGGTAGGTAATGCCTCACCATGAAGAATTAGACGCGTTGCGTCAGCCGCATACGTTCTTACGTCGTACCTCCTGCAATTCGACGGCGCCAGACGATGGCTCCAAACCAACCAAGAAGAACCACCGCAGCCAGCCCTAATAAGCAGAACCCCAGCGTGACGCTTCGAGACTGATAACAGAAATCAACGGTGGAAACTCCTTCAGGGACGATGACGCCGCGTAGGGCGTGGTTGGCCCGGAGAATCGGCACGGATTGGCCGTTTCGGTACGCCCGCCATCCGTTGTCCCAGAGGTCGGCGAGCACGAGGAGGCCGGGTGTTTCCATGTGGAGGGAGACTGTGACCCGCGTGGGAATCTCGGAGACAATCTCGGCGTGGCCGCGACAGGATTCCGGCAGGTCAACCGGTGTCTCGACGTAGGCCACGTCGCGCGGATCGAATTGCGGCGCGGTCAGTTTCTTGAGCCGGTCGTGGTCGTTGGCCACAGTTTCCACCCGACGTGGAACAAACGCGCGCGGCAAAGCTTCGCGGTTCACGAGAACCCAGTAGTCGAAGTCTTGAAAGGTCGGGTGAATCGACGCGGGGGGAGAACCCCGAAAGATGACATACCGTACATCCAGCATGTCTAGCACCGGGGAAAGACGGACGTTATCCGGCGGGGAGACCGTCGCGCGAGGTAGAAACCACTTGGTCATTCCGTAAGGAATGCGAGGGAAGCGTGGGTCGGCTGCGCTCGCCATCAGATCCATCAAACGCGCTGGGTCGACGCCATCGTATCCCTGGATATCGCATAAGTTGTGTGTTTGCGCCAGTTGGGCGGGTAGGCAATCAAAACCGACGATCCGTCCTGTCGGTTCCTTGGCCAATTGCTCTAGGACCGGGATTCGGGGATAATAAAGGGACGGATCGCACTGAGCACTCCGCCCATAGGCAAACCATAACAAGTCTCCAACCAAGGCAACGCCGAGCAACGGCACTAGCCACCGTTGCGGTTTCCGTCGGAACCAGAGCAATGACCATCCCACAACCCCAAAGCCGCACAGCACTGACGCACAAAGGTAAGAGTGAACAAACCATTTCTGAATCGTTCGCACGTCGGTCAGGTCATGTACCCATTCCACGTGCTTGTGGTGACGGACGGCTGACTCGAGTTGAGTGGCAATCGGCTCGGGCGGAACCACGACACGGAAAATACACCAACTGCACAACCCGACCAGTAGCACGGCAGGAACGCAGAACCACCATCTCCACTGGGGAGTACCCTCCCCAAGCACCTCCAACCCGATGGCTGTCATCATGAGGATCGAGAACGAAGTCACTAACACCAGGCGATTGTGGGACATCATGTTGAGTCCCGGTAGGCGCAGCAGCTTGACTAGGATCGGCACATCCAGACACCAACTCAACCCCAGGAATCCAAGAGCGCACCAGAGCGCATTGACTGACCGGTGCCGTCGGCTGCACCACGCCAGCGGCGCCACGAAGAGTGTGGCAATAACACCCGCATAGGTTGCGGCGGAACTCTCGAGCTGGTTTTCGTCTACGATCCGGAGACTGCCGGCTTGCAAGGCACCGTACATATCCGGCAAAACGATTTGTGGAAGAGCCGCCCAACCGACGGGTGGCCGCTCTTCCTGTCCTCGGCTGCGCCGAATCATACGGGAACCGGTGCGCGCGTACTCAAGCAACGGGAATAAATGTGGACTCGCCAGTAAGAACCCGAGGCTCCACCCCGCAATGAGAACCAGGGCGGCCCCCCTTGCGCACCGCTGAGACCACTGGTTGGAGTACACACTCAACCAGCACCACACCGCATAGATACCCGATGTCAGCAACACCTGACCGGCGACATCAATATGACCGCTGGTCAACACGAGACAGGTCGCCAGACCCAGCCAAATTGGTGCAGGGGCAGTGGTTCGTCGAGCGGCCCCGTCGACAGCCAGCAGAAGCCAGGGAAGCCAGCAGGTAGCGGCAAACGTCGGGTACCCTTGCCAGAAAACGAAGATGCCCGTCATGGGGTAACACCATGAGGAAATCGTTGCTGCCCAAAAGCCAATATGCAGTGCACGGCGGCAGAACAGGTAAACACCGGTGCCCGCAACAACCGCAACAAACAATTGAGCCCAGGCAATGATGACGGGTGACGCGGTAAAGTATTGAAGGATCTGAAGCGGCGAATACTTCGGCTCAACGAACGGCGCGCCAGCATACTGATACGGTGCCCAGAATGGAAACCGACCGGCGTGGATTTCCGAGACTGCAAATCGCCGAGACGGTTCGAACGCAAGAACGAGGTCTGACTGAAGTGCGTTGTGCGGGACGATCTTGGCGACCTCGGGCGTTCTCGGCAGGTACACGTTCGGCAGGATAAGGATATCGAGCGGAAGGAGAATTTTCTGTCCAACCAACGACGGGCCGTAGAGTATGGACTGCCCGATAACAATCCCCGTCAGGATGATCGCCAGCCTTCGAAGAACCCGGCTGATTCTCCCACGCGGAACGCATGATGTCTCATCACTCATGGGTGACCCCTTTAACACATGACAACACATTTGCATCCGTCCATCAATCACTGCCTTTTTCGCGTGGCCGTTGGCAATGCTCCAGAACCAGCCATGAGTGCGCTCAGGATTGACCTGCCCCCGGACGAGTGTACGTTTGCGCTTCGACGGCCAAAAGGCACGGAGCAGTTTACCAACAAGAAACCGATAACTGCGACGAATCCTGAAGCAAGGGCTTTCGCATGGCCCACCAAGGCGGAACGAACGGCAACTACGGCACCGTGTTTCGGCTCACTGTTCCCCTCAATCCTCCGGCCAATCAAATTAGCGGGATCAAATTGATGGGTACCAGCCTCGTTGTCACCATCCCCTCTGTGGCGGGCGAGACCTATCAGTTGCAGTACAGCGATACGCTGACCCTGAGCAATTGGAGCAATGTCGGCAGCGCATCCATGACTAATAGCAGTGGCGGCTTGCTGTCGTTGACCAATTTGGGTGGCGCGATGCAGCCGCAGGGTTCCATCGGTTTGCCATCACGCCGTGAGAGTTCAGAATCGGAGGCGCAGCCGAGAGGATGAAACGGCAACGAAACCAAACCGAAGCCGCGTTCACGACTCGGTGAACTGACCTGCGGCTGCGCTCCCGTTTTCTGTGTCGGGACAAGCTCAGGCCACGGGTGCGAGGCGAGTGGGTAGCGCCTTGGCCCACTGCGAGGGCGTGAACTGCCTGATCTCCGTGATCTTCGCCGAGGGCAAACGCGTGAACAAATCTTTCAAATAATCGAATGGATTGATCCCATGTCGGCGGCAACTCCCCAGCAACGTGTAGATTACGGCACTCCGCTCCCCGGCCTCCGGATGCCCGACGAACAACCAATTCTTTTTTCCGATTGCACTGGGGCGAATAGCATTTTCGATGAGATTATTGTCAATCTCTAGCAAGCCGTCGTCCACAAACCGCGTCAACGCCTCCCAGCGTTTCAACGCGTAATCAATCGCCTGACCGAGCAGTCCCTGCGGCAATGTGCGTTGCCTAACGAACTCCATCGCCCGACGCAGCCGTGCCAGAACAGGCCGACTTTGCCAACTGCGTACCGCAGCCCGTAACTGCGGGCCGGCTTTCCTCTCCCGCAACTCCTTCTCCATCGCGTACAGCAGCCCGATCTGCCGCACGAACCATGCAGCGAGTTTGGTCTCATCCAAGGCTTCATGGAATCCACGTCTCGCGTGTGCCCAACATCCGACCAAGATCAGGTCGTCGCGTTCCTTCGCCAGTGATTCGTAGGCCGAATAGCCGTCTGTCTGGAGTTTCCCACGGAAGTTCTTCAGAAACTCCTTCGGCCCCTCCCGCGACCGGCTTACCCGCCATTCAAACAGCACATCACCGCCCGGGCGGCTGTAGATCCAGAGATAGCCCTGTTGGCTCTTGCCTTTCACATCCGGATCCAAATAGCGAACCGGCGTCTCATCGGCTTGCAGGTAGTTGCCGCGCTGCAAATCTTCACGGATCACCCGATACAGCGGCATCAACAACTCAAGCGACTGCCCCTGCCATGACCCCATCGTCTTGCGACTCAGTTCCACCCCAAACTGCTGACGGAACATTTGCTCCTGCCGGTACAGCGGTAGGTGATGCTCATATTTGCTGACCAGAATCTGCGCCAGCAAGCCCGGCCCCACCATCCCTTGCTCAATCGGCTGCGGTGGCAACGGTGCGATGGCAAACTGCTCGTCTTTCACATACCGTGGTCGAATGAAAACCCGCTTGATGATTTTGGCGGCCACCCAGTCCAGTTGTTCGGTGCGTTCCTCGCTGATCTTTTTCCAACCCTCGGGCTGCGCTTGGACTTCCTCCGGTTCGATGACGATCTCGTGGGTTTCCAGTTTATCTTCGGCCAGCATCCGCCGCACCGGATGGGGAGTACCGTTGCGGGAAGTGGCAGCGGGCTTCGGTTCTGGCGTCGGCAGTGTGACGACATTGGCCAAGCCTTGCAGCAGCAACTCCAGTTGATGTCTGTCCAGCCCCTCGTTGCGCTGGCCGCCGAAGTAATGCCGGATATATTGGTCGAGTTTCTGGCGCAGCAGCCGGTTCTCCTGATGCATACGCCCATTCTCTTCGCGGAGGTGGGTGTTGTCGGCCTCCAACGCCGCGACACGCGCACTCAACTCTTCGACTTTCTTGAGCAGCGCGGCGTTGGTCATGCTACTTTGACCGGAAGACAAACAGGTTGTTCAAACTCTCTCAAAAAAAGTTTCACCGTCGATACCAACCGGCTTTGGTGTGTACTTCCAGTCCGTGAATGAGTGCGCTGAACTCCTCGCCGCGCAGACTGACCTGACCCTGGTCACTCACCGGCCAGGTGAACCGGCCGCGTTCCAGTCGTTTTGCACAAACCCATAAACCAGACCCATCCCAGTACAGCACCTTGAGTCTATTGTGCCGTCGGTTCGTAAACACAAACAGATGACCCGACAGGGGATTCTCTTTGAGTTGCTCGACGACCAGACTGTACAGCCGGTTGAAACTGCCACGCAAATCGACGGGCATGGTGGCTACCAGCACCCGCGTGGCGCTCGATACACTCAACACGGCAGAGCCCGCAACAGTTGGGGCAACGTCTCTAATTCGGAACCGTTCTGCAACCGAACAATCCATCCCTGCGGGCTGACCACCTCAATCGGCCAGCGCGGGCTTGGGTTGGGCAACCGAACTTCTTGAAACTTTACCTTTGCGGGAACGGCGTCACGTTCCGGGCGCAACCACTTGCTCAGCGTGGACAACCCGATGCCGTGACGAGCGGCAAAGTCCCGTTGGGTCAATTGACTTCGGTGAAAACGCCTCACCAATCGTTGCCGCTGCTTTGGAGTCCGACGGCGGCGAACCGAACCCTTTTTGGATGTAACCATGTCGCCATCGTGGCACAATATCGGGCGTCAGACTAGACGTGGACGCTCAGCCGCATACGATAGATCAGCATCCGGACCTCACTGTGACCCAAGAGAAGGCACTTCGCTTTATCGAACAGTCCCTTAGAGAAGGACATTCACCGTCTATCCGAGAGATCGCGCACGAGATCGGGTATAGATCGTCCCGCACAGCATTTCGGGCAGTCAATGATTTGATCAAACGTGGCTGGTTCAAGCGGCGGAGAGACGGAACGTTGCATCTTCTAAGGAAGTGAGCATGCCGGTTTCGGCATGTTTGCCATCCTTGTTCTCCCATGTTCGCGCGCTACCATAGTGACACACAATGCAGGGGAGACTACCCTGACAAGGACTGGACGGTCTCCATCTGTTTCATAAACAGTTCGATCTTACTCACCACGGTGAGGGTGTGTTTGTCGCGTTCCGTAATTAGGGTTCGAACGTCCTCTACGAACCTCCACTTGACACAGTGAAATAAAAATTGCTAAATGCTGAAATCCGGCTCAACAGAGGCGGATTTCTGCTATCCACAATTTAGGTGTTTACCTATCAAGGCTGGCAAATATGCCGTTTTGGGTAAACAGGTAAACACCGTAGGCGGAAACAAAAAACCCGTGCAAAACGTCTGCACGGGATAAAACAGGGGGCAGCATTTTTCGCCATGATTATGGCTCGTCAGGTAGCCTTAGGAAAAATACTGCAATCAGAATGCTAACTCCAGTCGATGTCTTGAGAATCGAAGTGGTTTTCATCGATTCGTGAAAACGATGCCGAGATCGGCATCACGTTGTTCTTGATGACGATGGTTGTTTCATCCACCAATCGTGGCGGGTGATCAGCTAGAAACCAGAGAAATCGTACTACTTGGTTGAACTCAGCGTGACTTAGCGTCAGCGTTCTCTCGTTTCGAGGCCCATCATCATCCGAACATTGATTGCGGATGGTGAGGTTGATCATATGTTTGTTCCACAGCCATCCCATAGGGTTTTGAAAAAAGCTGGAATGTCTCGTGTAGCCCTGCCACACGGCAGGGATGAAAAAGCACAACAAGAACATTCCAGCCGCCGCAAAATTGAACCTCCTGCGGCAGATTTGCAACTTCATTCCTGACTTCCTGGTACCCAAGCTGGCGCGGGCTACCGGGGTCCAAGACAAAGCCCGCACCTTCAGCCCCTGGAGTCATCTGGTCGCCCTGATGTATGCCCAACTCACTCACAGCATCGGCCTCAACGATGTCTGCGACGCGCTGGGTTTGCACTCGGGGCCACTGTCCAGTCTGCGTGGGGCCACCCCGCCCAACCGCAATACTCTCTCCCACGCCAACAAGGTGCGCCCGGCACAAATGGCCGAGCAACTCTTCTGGTCGGTGTTGGAACATTTGGGCAACCAGTCTCCGGGCTTCGTCAGCGGTCGGGCGGGCCAGCGGTTTGCCCGGAAGTTCAAGCGCACGATTCATCTGGTGGATTCAACCACCATCCCCTTGATCGCCTCGTGCCTGGATTGGGCCAAGCATCGCCGACGCAAGGCCGCCGCCAAGTGTCATCTGCGATTGGACCTGCAAAGTTTCCTGCCGCTCTTTGCCATCGTGGACACCGCCCGGCACAACGACGCCAAACGGGCACGGGAACTGTGTGCGGGCGTCAAAGCGGGTGAAATCGTCATATTTGACAAGGCGTACGTGGACTTCGAGCATCTGGCCGACCTGTCCATGCGCGAGGTGTTTTGGGTCACCCGCGCCAAGGAGAACTTGAGTTTCCTGGTGGTGCGGTGTTTTCAGCACGGTGCGGCGGGCAAAATCCTGCGCGATGACTTGATCCAACTACAAACGCCCACCACCTTGGCCGACTACCCGGTGGAGCTGCGGCGGATTATCGCGCTCGTCGAGGTGGACGGTCGGGAAGTGGAAATGGAATTCCTGACCAACAACCTGGAATGGAGCGCCACCAGCATTGTCGAGTTGTATCGCTGCCGTTGGCAGATCGAAGTGTTCTTCAAGCAGATCAAGCAGACGTTGCAATTGGCCGATTTCCTCGGCACCAGCGCCAACGCCGTGCGCTGGCAGGTGTGGACCGCGCTGCTGGTCTATCTACTCCTGCGCTATCTGGCCTTTCTGGCGGATTGGAGCCACAGCTTCAGCCGCCTCTTCACCTTGATCCGCGCCGCCCTGTGGAAAAAATGGGATGTGCTGAGTTTACTGCGCTGCTATGGGACAGCCAACGGTCACTTCCGCTACCTGGCCCAGCCAGAACAAGCCTATCTGCCGGGTTTGAGATAGATCTATGGGACAGCCCAGCAAACGAACCCTAATTGTTGAACGCCGCGCCATGTGAATTAAACCCAAAAGTCTTAACGCGTCAGACCGGCCAACACCTCAAATGTCGAGGGAAATCATCCCATTTGCCTAAATTCCACACCTTGTGTGACGCGTGTGTGTTTGTTCCAGGACTCTACTAAAAAGCCCCCATGATTTTTTCAAAGAACAACCACGCTTCTGTGCAACGTACTCGTGCGAACATTGTCTGTCAAATGACACATTCAAAAAAAGCCAGTGTCCCTGATCAACCTCAAAGAGGACACTGGCTCCGATGCATTCAGGTTGCCCCGAACCACCGAACAAACCTGCTTTCAAAGGTGCTGTCCGCTTCATGGGTGTGTAACATGCTCGGAGTGAGCCAGATGCGACACATCCGAGAATAGCAAACCCTGTCGCTGGTGTCAAACTTTGCCTACCTCGGCAAGATTGCCACCCTTTGCTGGCATTGCGATTGGTCTACACTACGATTACAACTTCATACGCCAGTCACGCGGCCAGGTGCTTCGTCTGCGGTTCCAATTGGTCGTGCAAGAGCCGGATTTGGTCCACCATTTTGCGGAAGGTTTTGTCGTTCGCGCTCCAAAGGGTTCGAACATCCTTCACGAACCCGCACATCTGAGAAATCGTCGCCGTTATTCCCCACCGACGGAACGGTTTCATGGCTTCAATGTTGAGTTGTTTGTCTTTTAGTGTCGGGTTCGATCCGATGATTTCCAAGATGAACCGTCTTGTTTTGGGGTTTCCAGTCTTGAACCAAGATGCGGCTCTCTGATTGAACGAAATGACAAGACGATCGGGTTCGAGCGAAGAATTTACTCCTCCTTCTGAGGCTTCATTTTGCAGCAACCGGACACGCTCCCGCTCCAATTCCTGGCGTTGTCGAATGTACTCCTCATCTGTTACCAGATCCCGTAGACGCAGTCTCGTTAGATTCTCAAGCTGCTGATTTACACTCTTCACGGTCTTCTGAGCCGATTGCCGCTGGACTGCTTGGAGTGTGGCCTGCTCAGCGTATTGCTTCCCCAGCCGCGACATGGCCCACTTGTGCAACCGCTCAGGTGGCGTGATTCCCTCAAGGAAGTCAATAACCTGCTGCTCAAGATCCTTTTCCGGAATCACCGGCTGCCCGCAATGGTAATCCATCCGTTTTTTTGTGCAGTGGTAATACGAATAATGCGAGCCGAAGCGATTCACCTTGTGCTCGGCGGTGACCATCTTTCCGCACTCCCCGCAGCGGATAAGGCCGGTCAGGGCGAACTCATGCCTTTGGTTCCTTGGCCTGCCCGGTCGCCCCAAGAGTTCCTGGACACGCTCGAATTCATCGAGTGTGACCAAGGGCACATGCTTGCCGATATGGGTGCGTCCTTCCCATTCGATGATGCCAGCGTAGAATGAATTGTAGACACAGCCATCCCATAGGGTTTTGAAAAAAGCTGGAATGTCTCGTGTAGCCCTGCCACACGGCAGGGATGAAAAAGCACAACAAGAACATTCCAGCCGCCGCAAAATTGAACCTCCTGCGGCAGATTTGCAACTTCATTCCTGACTTCCTGGTACCCAAGCTGGCGCGGGCTACCGGGGTCCAAGACAAAGCCCGCACCTTCAGCCCCTGGAGTCATCTGGTCGCCCTGATGTATGCCCAACTCACTCACAGCATCGGCCTCAACGATGTCTGCGACGCGCTGGGTTTGCACTCGGGGCCACTGTCCAGTCTGCGTGGGGCCACCCCGCCCAACCGCAATACTCTCTCCCACGCCAACAAGGTGCGCCCGGCACAAATGGCCGAGCAACTCTTCTGGTCGGTGTTGGAACATTTGGGCAACCAGTCTCCGGGCTTCGTCAGCGGTCGGGCGGGCCAGCGGTTTGCCCGGAAGTTCAAGCGCACGATTCATCTGGTGGATTCAACCACCATCCCCTTGATCGCCTCGTGCCTGGATTGGGCCAAGCATCGCCGACGCAAGGCCGCCGCCAAGTGTCATCTGCGATTGGACCTGCAAAGTTTCCTGCCGCTCTTTGCCATCGTGGACACCGCCCGGCACAACGACGCCAAACGGGCACGGGAACTGTGTGCGGGCGTCAAAGCGGGTGAAATCGTCATATTTGACAAGGCGTACGTGGACTTCGAGCATCTGGCCGACCTGTCCATGCGCGAGGTGTTTTGGGTCACCCGCGCCAAGGAGAACTTGAGTTTCCTGGTGGTGCGGTGTTTTCAGCACGGTGCGGCGGGCAAAATCCTGCGCGATGACTTGATCCAACTACAAACGCCCACCACCTTGGCCGACTACCCGGTGGAGCTGCGGCGGATTATCGCGCTCGTCGAGGTGGACGGTCGGGAAGTGGAAATGGAATTCCTGACCAACAACCTGGAATGGAGCGCCACCAGCATTGTCGAGTTGTATCGCTGCCGTTGGCAGATCGAAGTGTTCTTCAAGCAGATCAAGCAGACGTTGCAATTGGCCGATTTCCTCGGCACCAGCGCCAACGCCGTGCGCTGGCAGGTGTGGACCGCGCTGCTGGTCTATCTACTCCTGCGCTATCTGGCCTTTCTGGCGGATTGGAGCCACAGCTTCAGCCGCCTCTTCACCTTGATCCGCGCCGCCCTGTGGAAAAAATGGGATGTGCTGAGTTTACTGCGCTGCTATGGGACAGCCAACGGTCACTTCCGCTACCTGGCCCAGCCAGAACAAGCCTATCTGCCGGGTTTGAGATAGATCTATGGGACAGCCCAGCAAACGAACCCTAATTGTTGAACGCCGCGCCATGTGAATTAAACCCAAAAGTCTTAACGCGTCAGACCGGCCAACACCTCAAATGTCGAGGGAAATCATCCCATTTGCCTAAATTCCACACCTTGTGTGACGCGTGTGAATTGTAGAATATCCTATATACGGCGCTCAAAGACGGTGCATTACCACCACTTCGTTTGCGTTTTCGCGTGCGCAAACCCCATTCATGTACGGCAATCTTCCGTATCTGACTCGGCGAATACGCACCGGTGAGCATCAACTCCCACATGCGGCGAAGTAGTGGAAAACGCTCAGGGTCTGGTACCATCGTGCGGCTTTCTTTGTCGTTCAGGTACCCAAAAGATGCCTGGCCTGGACGCCAGCCATGTTCCACCTTGGTCCTGTTGCCGCGCCGGACGTTCTCGCTCAAGCTGTCCACGTAATATTTGGAGTACCCGAAGATGATCGAGAGCATAAACTTCCCCTGCGGGTTGTTCTCAAATGTGAAGCTGGCAAACCGCAGATCTTTCAGGATCTTCTGATCGAGCATGTAGATGATCTGGCCGCCGTCAATGGAGTTCCTTGCCAGACGATCCGGGTGCCAGGCGATAATGCCATCGGCTTCGCCGGCCTCGATGCGTTTGAGCATTTGTCCAAAGATCGGTCGGCCCGGTGTTCGGGCGCTCTGCGATTCCTCCAGGCGCGTAACAATCGTCACATCCGGCCACGCCGAAGCCAGGCGCTCCATTTCGGTGCGCTGCGATTCGATGGACAGAATCTGACGATCCTCATCCTCAGTGGATTTGCGACAGTAGAGGAAGTACTTCATGGAGCTTGTGCGGAAGAGCTGGCCTGATTGAGGCGCTCTTCCTCGGGAGTGGGGCGATACAGCAGGGCGTACAGTTCGAGAATGCGCGAGGCCTGCCGTCTGGCCTCATCCCTTGACAGGGTTTCGCCGAATTCCTCCTGCCAGATCTCCGCGAACTCCCGAAGTGAAGCTTCGTCCAGATGCATACGCGTAGCTTATGCTCTCTGACGTGACGGGTGCTAGACGGGCAGACTTGCCGTATTCGGCAAAGACACCCTCCTTGCCATGCTCCCCAGGTTCCGGAGGATACCGCACCGGCAACCGGTGTCAAAGGGGTGTAGCCGGACAACTTATCCGTGACCAAAGAACGCGGGGAACGAGCAGCCCCTCTGGACTCCTTCCCCCCGACCCTCGCGACTCCGCAGATGGATCGTCCTGGGTTGCACACGTTGGGACTTCGCTCTGCCTCGCACCTGTCGAAACCCCACCACCCTCGACAGCAGAGGCCAACTCCGTCCCGCTCCTTCCACCTTGTCCGACCAACTGCGCAGGTCGTCGCGACCAAAGGACAACACGGAAGGTCACCCCCAGTTTTCCTTTGGAAACCTTGCCAACCGCGAGCGCCTCGCTTATTATTGCCTGTCTGTAATGCTGGGCAACGGGGGAACTCAGGCCTCCCCAAAAGAGTAGGTGTCTAAACGTAATTTTTGGATTCATGTTAAGCCCCTGTGAAATGGGCGACAATGCAGTGAACAAACCGTAGTGTGTTCCGTAACCGAGTTTAGAAATGAGCACCTCAGCTTCTACATCTCCCGCCTCTACTCCACCAATCAACAACAGTCACTTCTGCGCTGCGGAAATGCTCGAAGGTCTCGAACTGCCAGGCGGCTGGAAAATCGTCAGCAAAGTGCCCAAAGGCAGCTCAACTGGTGGCAATTTTGGAGTTCCCTATATCGTCGAGAAGACTGAGGGCAAAAAGACACACCGAGCGTTTTTGAAGGCACTAAATCTTCGGCGGCTCGCCGCGGAGCCTGATTTCGCCAAAGCTGTCGAAAAGCACATTGTCGCCTTTAATTTCGAGCGCGACACTCTCGCGGAGTGCGCGGACAAAAGGCTCTCGCGAATTGCTCGACTCCTTGGCTCCGGTCAGCTCGATCTGCTCAACAATCCTTTGCCTGTCTGCTACATAATTTTCGAGCTAGCCCAAGGCGGAGATGCCCGGAAACAGCTAGCGGCGTTAGGAAAGTTCGACTTGGCTTGGACATTGCGCACTCTGCATCAAATTACGGTTGCGTTACGGCAACTCCACGCAATTGGTTACGCGCACCAAGACCTCAAGCCGTCCAACGTGGTTTTCTTTGAAGCGTTTGGAGCGAAACTTACCGATCTGGGTTGCGCCGACAAGGAACGCAGCGATTCGCCGAGTCCCCACGCACATTGGCAAATTGCAGGCGATCCCATGTATGCCCCCCCCGAGCACCTTTATGGTGAGATTTCTCCCGACTGGAGAGGGCGGCGACTGGCATGCGACCATTACTTGCTTGGAAGCTTGATAGTCTTTTTCTTCACGGGCGGCGCCGCGATCACGCCGATCATATTTGCAAAACTCCACATAAATCAGCGACCGATGAATTGGACCGGCGATTATCGCGCGGTTCTACCCTACGTCCGTGACGCCTTCGAGCAAGCACTTGTCGACATTGAGCCAAGCATTCCCGTCCACATCAGGGCTCGCGTTTTTGAACTTCTGCGGTGGCTGTGCGATCCAGACCCACGACGCCGCGGCCATCCTAAGGATTTGGATGCGCAACAGTTCAATCTTGAGCGTGTAATCTCTGCTTTCGATCTGCTGGCGTCCAAGGCAGAATTTGGTCTCTACGACCGGTAAACCATGGCCGCCAATAGTGACAGCACGGAGAGGCAACTCGTCCCCGCGTGGCGTCCGTTCCGCGAGGCCTTAAATACTGGCGAACTCTCCGCTAGTGACGTGAGGAAGGCCAAAACCATAGATGCCTCTGATTTTCTCAAGCAGCGGGAAGACGCATGGTTAGAAAACAGAACATTGCCCTTTGCCCTCGATCTGATAGGAGCAGCCACCGTCATTGGCCCAACTGCGCTGGCAAGACAGGCTGCCGAATTTGCTCTCTCCATCGGTGACCATCTATCTTCCAGCGGCGCAGTTTTAGCTGGGGCAATTTTAGGGCAGGAACAAACACTCCCTTCGCCCCCACTTCAGAGCAGAATCCAGATCCTCGACGCTGTTCGCCAACTTAAACGAAAACGAATCAGCCAGGTCAGAAACGCTTTCGTCTGGGTCGATCTGGCGAGACTCTATTTGCTGCTCGGCCAGAAGGAGCCGGCGCGCCAAGCCCTGAACGTTGCGCTGAAGTTAGCTCCTACGGATCGATATGTCGTTCGTTGCTTCGCGAGATTCCTGCATCACATCCATGAGCACGAGGAAGCCGTGGACATGCTGCGAAAGAATCCTCGAACTACTACCGACACGTGGTTGGTCGCGGCTGAAATCGCGGCGTCTTCAGTCGCTAAGGTTGAGCCTAGATTCGCAAAGCAAGGGTTTAAGTTACTGGGCGATTCAGACCTGCTTCCGTTTCACAAAAGTGAGCTTAGCAGCGCGCTTGCAACGCTCGAGGTCTATTCCGGCAACAACCGGTCGGCTAATAAGCTCTTCAGAAACTCCCTCCTCGAACCAACAGAGAATTCCTTAGCTCAGGCAGTCTGGGCAAGCAAAAGGGCGGGAATCGACGAAGTGCAGCCGGTGGTATTACAGCAATCTAAAGCCAGCGAGGCGCAGGCGTTAGATGCTCTAAACCGCAACAACTGGCCGGGGGTGATGGAGTTGACAGAGAAGTGGGCACAAGAAGAGGCCTTTTCTGTGAGACCGCCAATGCTGGCATCCCACACGGCTGCCAGTTTGTTGGACAAGCCCGAACTTGCTGAAAAAATCGTCCTGAACGGCTTGTCCGCCAATCCCGGCCATCCCGGATTGGTAAACAACCTAGCATTTGCATTACTTCTTCAGGGAAGGCCTAACGATGCCTTTCAAGCTTTGGAAAAGGCGAATCTCTCAAACGCAACCGATGGTGAGCGAATTTGTCTAGCGGCTACGCTCGGCATGGCATATTACCGAACCGGAAATGATAGCGAAGGAAAGTCGCTTTACGAAGCTGCCATTGAACTCGCGAAGCAGAAAGCGAACAACTATTTGGAAACTTTGGCGCGACTTTACCACGCAAGAGAGCGCGTTTTACGAGGGCATAAAGATGCTGTGGCAGACTTTAAGAAGTCATACGATGCGGCGATGAAGCTCCAAGAGACCCATTTTCCCGCTCTGGCAGACCACATGGCGAGAGATATCGAAAAGGCTGCACTCGGGCTTGGAGTCGAGACTTCAATTCGAGTAAAGGAGAAGGATCCCTCAGGAAAGGTTACGATACTTTAGTAGCGAGGACTGGGTGCTGCCGCCACACGCGTCTCGAATACGTTTCGACTCAGAGGCATTTTAAATCGTCACTGACCTGAACGGCGGGATTGTTTCCGACGAGCTGTTCAATTCTGATCGGTACTCGGACGGCAGCCACAATCAGGCGGTTTGTCAACCGGCGCGAAAGTCTTGGCTCTCGGCAAGCAAACACCACGCAAATCTCCACGTTAGAGTTGGAGGCGGGTGTCGGAATCGGACAACCTGCCGCAACAGGCAAGTTTGCCATCCTTTGTCATTTCGTTTTGTCCCGCTACCGTAGTCCCGTGCAAACAATCAAAGAAGCGCTGGATGAGCGCAAGCCACCGAGATCTGTGCCTACGATATCCGCCGTGTTCAAGGACGGCGCGATTTTGGAAATGCTCCACGATCCCGAAGCGCGCGAAACGCGATTCGCCCTCTGGCGCAATGGAGCATGGACAACTGAGGAAGGGTACGCCTTGAACGCGGTGGAACGTCTGGTACCATTTTCAGCCGCCAACAACCTCATCAAAAACGGAATCGTGCGCCTACCCAAAGCGCCCCAGGAATACGGCTCGGAAGGGGAACTTCTTGCGGAGATCAAGAGTTTCATTCACCGGTATGTTGACGTGTCGCCGCTCTACGAAGAAATTGCCTGCTACTACGTTCTATTTTCCTGGGTCTATGACGGGTTCAATGAATTGCCGTACCTACGCGTGCGTGGCGATTACGGGACGGGCAAGACACGCTTCCTCCTCACTGTGGGCTCCCTCTGCTACAAAGCGATTTTTGCCAGCGGGGCGTCAACCGTCTCACCCATCTTCCGCTTGCTGGAAACCTTTCAGGGCACCCTGATCATTGACGAGTGCGATTTCCGCTTCAGCGACGAAAAAGCCGAATTGGTGAAGATCCTCAACAACGGCAATGTGCGTGGGTTTCCCGTGCTCAGGAGCGATACCAACAACAAGGGCGAATTCAACCCCAACGCCTATCACGTTTTCGGTCCCAAGATCGTCGCCACACGCGGCGACTTTGAAGACCGTGCATTGGAAAGCCGGTTTCTGACCGAAGACATGGGCGGTGCCAAGCTTCGCGACGACATCCCCATAAATCTGCCGCCGGAGCACAAGACTGAAGCCCTCACGCTACGCAATAAACTGCTTCTCTTCCGGTTCCGGAACTTGAACAAGCGCCCGGCCTCGGCAGCACTAGTTGACCGGAGCTTGGAGCCACGGCTCAACCAAATCTTCGTGCCACTCCTGTCCATCATCGACGATCCGAAAGCGCAGGACAGGCTACGGGGCGTGGCGCGCCAGTGCCAGCGAGAGCTTGTGTCCGAACGCGGGCTTTCGACCGAAGCGCAGGTATTGGAGGTCATTCAGGAATTGCAGGCGCTATCCGATACGCGACTGTCGATCAAGGAGATCACCGATCGCTTCACCGACCTGCACGGTGATGAATACAAACACAAGATCACACATAAATGGGTGAGCTACATCATCCGCAAGAAACTTCATTTGAAATCACGCAAGAGCAACGGGGTGTACGTGATTGGAGCGGAGGAATATCCCAAGCTCATGCGGATGTACGAGCAATACGGCCTGACCGCTGGCCAGGCGGAGCAAACCGAGAGCGTTGCGGAAGCCCAGCCGGGGATGTCAGGGACTTTGGGGACGTGAGGGACATGCGGGACGCGGCCCAGATGAGATCCGCCAAGTGAAACAAGGGCAGCGTCAATTCCCAGTCTGTGCCTTCAGTCTCCTGCAGCACGTCCCCGAAGTCCCCAATGTCCCCAATGTCTACCAGAACTGAGAATCATGGCCCGATAGGGCACTGTTCCTTCCGTGGATGCTATGATATACGCGAGCGGAAATCCTCCGCTTGTTCTTTTATATGCTGCAACTTGCCGTTTCCGGCAGGTTTGCCCTCCTATGTGGGGGGAGGTCGTCAAACTACACTCTGGGCATGGGGCAGCAGGGCTCCATGCTTCATGCGTACTCATAAACTGCCGAATTATCTCCTCGCCCATCGCAAACGCGTCGGCTTCTCTCACGAAGACGTGGCTTTTCTGTTGGGGCTTCAAGACGCCTCGCATGTCTCTCGTTACGAGCGATTCAACCGTACCCCCAACTTGATGAAGTCCCTGGCGTTCTGTGTCATTTTTCGAGTTCAAATCCACGAACTGTTTTGTGGTGAATACCAAAAGGTCGAACAGATCGTCTGTGATCGTGCCAAGCGATTAGCGGTGCGTCTGGCCGCTCAGCGTCAGAATGCACTCACGATTCGTAAGCTGGCCTTTCTGAAAGCGATCAAGCCCGTCGTTTCCGACCAACCATGAATGTGGGGTCACATGGCACACATCGGGTTTTGGCAATCGATCCCGTCTCGCGTGGTTTCGGGTTTGCTGTCATGGAAGGACAGAGAACTCTTGTCAATTGGGGTGTCAAAAGAACCCGAGGTGACAAGAAAGCGGAAACACTTTCAAAGGTGCAGGCACTTATCCAGCATTACCGGCCACGCACGCTCATCCTGGAAAATGGCAATGCCAAGGGCTCTCGACGGTGCGAACGGGTGAGGAGGCTCCTCACAGACATTCGCGCCATGGCAGAGAACAAGCGCGTCAAAACGTGCCGTGTGCCGCCACTGCTGGTCAAGAAAGTCTTCCTGGCTTTTCGGGCGAGGACCAAACACCAGATCGCCCAGGTCATCGCGACGCAACTTCCTGAATTGGCCGCGCGATTGCCGCGGCATCGTAAGCTCTGGATGCCTGAGGATTATGGGATGTCCATCTTTGACGCTACGGCACTCGCGCTCACGTATTTCTATACGCATGCGGCGCGGCAGGGTTCCGTCCACAAGCGCTAATCAACATCCATGCTGTCTCAAAATCCTACACGTGTTTTGGCGATTGATCCGGGCACCAAAGAAATGGGTGTCGCTATCCTGTAGGCCGGGACGCTTCTCTATCACGACGTAAAGGTAATCAAAAAGGGACGGTCGCCACGCCAAACGCTGGAGCACGGCAGAACCGTTGTCGCCAACCTGATCGCAGATTTCCGGCCCGAGATTCTCGTCATCGAAAAAACATTTGTCGGCAGAAATCGTAACGCCTCTTTGCTGAACGTCTTGGCGGATGAAATTCAGGCGCTGGGGATCCAGAACAAGCTGAGAGTGCTCACCTTTGCGCCCAATGCTGTCAAGAAGGCCATTTGCGGCTACGGTTGGGCAACCAAGGCCGAGGTCGCCAAGGCAGTCGTCACCCGCTACCCGGAATTGCGGGCGTATATGGGCAGCGACCGCAAATGGAAAACGCGGTTCCATGCCAACATGTTCGATGCCGTGGCGCTCGCGATGATGGTGTGAGGGTGCGCGCGGGCAAGAATTACGCCGCCAATTGGTATAAGTATTTCTGGAAGTCCACGAAGACATTCCGAATCTGCTCTGGTTGGCCTAAATCGGCCATAGCATCGGCGATGGCGTTGTTGTATTTGAGCTTCAGCAGTGGAGTCAGTTTCTCTTGGTCGAGTTCTTCCACGCCGACACTGACGTAATGCGAGAGAACAAAGTCGAGGAAAACCCGCTGCTTGGCGGTGAACTGTGTATTGATATAGACCTTGGCGTTTGCGGCTCGAACATCTCGGGTGACCGGAGGCAGTGCGTAGGCCACATACGCAAGCACATCGAAGATGTCGCTCTTCTCTGCGTTGATGATTTTTTGCATTTCGGTCAGCTGGTCGTGGCCGAAGCCTTTTTCGGCAAGCCCTTGCAAAAGTTTCTTGCGGGTATCGGGGACACTCCAGAGGGCACGGAGTTCGGCCTCGTTCTTGAAAAAATCGGGTAGCTTCCCAAAGAGCAATTCCATGAATTGTTGCGCGGACATTGGTGTGCCGTCAGGATGCCAGAACGTCGTGCACATCATGTGTTGAATTGTGCGTTCCTTTCCGTCGGCGAGTTTGACCCTCGCCCTCTTCTTGCAGACGCAGGGGCGTTGACCGCACTTCGGACAGGGTTCTGGCGGGCACACGCACGGAGTCTGTCCGCAGATCGGACAAGGTTTCGTCTCTGTCTTCTCGCAGGCACAAGGATTCTGACCACACTTGGGACAGGGTTCCGGTTCCAGAGGCTCACCGTCCCATTCGGGATCGCTGAAGTGGTGGTAGGCCTTCACAAAATCGTAAATCGTGAAGTAGTCCTTACCGTCGTAGAGCCGCGTGCCACGTCCAATGATCTGTTTGAATTCAATGATCTGCTTGATCGGACGCAGTAAGACGATATTCCTAATGTTGCGAGCGTCCACGCCCGTCGAAAGCTTCTGGGAAGTCGTGAGAATGGTCGGAATCGTTTTCTCATTGTCTTGGAAGTCGCGCAAGTGCTGTTCGCCTAGCTCCCTGTCATTGGCGGTGACTCGTTGGCAATAGTTCGGGTCTGTGCTCTTCTTGACCTGGTTTATGATGTCCCGCACGAGCAAGGCGTGAGGCTGATTGGCGCAGAAGACCAGGGTCTTTTCATTCTGATTGATCTGCTCCATGAAAATCTCGACACGGCTCTTCTCTCGCGCCTTGATCTCGATGATCTTGTTGAAGTCCTTCTCCTCGTACAGCTTGCCGGCCTCAACCTCGCCCTCCACAACGGTGTCATCCGACGTGTACATATACTCGTCGAGCGTGGTCTGGATTTGTTTCACCTTGAACGGCGTCAGGAAACCATCGTTGATGCCGTCCTTGAGCGAGTAGATGTAGACCGGCTCGCCGAAATACCGGTAAGTATCTGCGTTCTCCCTGCGCTTAGGAGTAGCGGTTAGGCCAAGCTGCACGGCAGGCGCAAAATACTCCATGATATCGCGCCAATTGCTTTCGTCGTTCGCGCCGCCCCGATGGCACTCGTCAATGACAATAAAATCGAAAAAGTCCGGCGGATATTCGCCGAAATACGGAGTCGGCTTCCCGTCTTTGATTGGCCCGGACATGAATGTCTGGAAAATGGTGAAGAAGATGCTGGCATTCTTTGGGACTTTGCCCTTCTTGCGGATATCCGCAGGTGTAATCCGCACCATCGCATCTTCAGGAAACGCGGAAAACGCGTTGTAGGCTTGGTCGGCGAGAATGTTCCGGTCGGCAAGAAACAGGATGCGCGGACGCCGCGTCGGCTCATGACTCAGATTCCAACGGCTGTGAAACAGTTTCCACGCGACCTGAAAGGCGATGAAGGTCTTGCCCGTGCCGGTGGCGAGCGTAAGCAAGATGCGCATCCTCTTCTCCGCCATAGCCTCCATGACGCGCTCAACAGCGATGTCCTGATAATACCGGGACGGATGACTGCCGCCCTTGTCCTCGAACGGCACGGTGGTAAACCGGTCACGCCACGCATTCCGTTTGGCAAACGTCATCTGCCAGAGTTGGTCTGGAGTCGGGTAACTCGGCGTTTCGCCTTCCTGGCCGCTTTCCATGTCGATGGCGTAAATGCCTTGGCCGTTGCTGGCGTAAGTAAATCGGATGGCAATTTTCCCAGCGTAGTTCTTCGCCTGTGCCACACCTTCGGTCAACGCTTCGTCCCATGCCTTGGCTTCAACAACAGCTAGCTTGGTGTTGCGATACTCCAGCACGTAGTCAGCAGTGAGCGGCTTGCCGCGCCGCCCAAGGCCTTCGATACGGCCTGGCGTGATCGGATACTCGCGACGGATGCGAGTGCCCTCGACCACGCCCCAGCCCGCCGCCTGAAGGGCGGGATCAATGTATTCGGCTCTGGTTTCTGCTTCGTTCATGGAAGTTTAGAGTTTCCCGGTGAAGGCTTGGTGTAACAACGACTTTTTTAACGCCTCCAGCGCGTCGAGCTTGCGCTGGTAAGTGGATTCGAGGCTTTGAGTTTCTTCGCGGAGCGAGGTAAGTTGCGCGACCATTGTTCTTTGTTCGGATAATGGCGGCAAAACTACTTTGACGCTGTTGAATCTGGACTTGTTGACAATTGGCACTGTTGTTCCCGATGCTAAACCCTCTAACTGCTGTTTGAACGTGCTTGAGAGGACTTGGAAAAACATGAACTCAGGAATCGCTTGGCTTTCGTCGGGCAAGATGGCGTTGATCTGTTGATTAAAAGCAACAGGAACGGTGTTGAGGCCGATCTTCCCCAAATTTCCAATGCAAGACACTAAGATTGACCTTGAAGGGAGCGTGCGGGCAACCGCTGCGCCAGCTTCTGAAAGACCATCAGCCGCAGAATCAAAAGGGGCATCACATAATTCCGGCGGCTTAACAAGTGGCATGAAATCTCCGTAGAAATCTGCATTGTTTTTTGGCGGAGTTGTACCCGTCGCAGTGGTAAATGCGTCTCCCAACGACCTCTCAACCCACCCATGGCCGCGCTGGGCGAAGACGGATTGTAAGTGGCTTTCGAAGAGGGCACGGACGTTTTGGAGATTCTTTTCGGTGTTGGCCTTGGCGGTGGCGAGTCCCTCAAACGCTTCGTCGAGAATGCCGACGATCTGCTCCTGTTCGGCTGAGTTTGGATGCGGCACTGGGAATTTTTTAAGTCGTCGAACTTCAAATTGTTGATATTTG
>CAVQMY010000003.1:0-35009 GCA_963713705.1 uncultured Verrucomicrobiae bacterium | reverse complement strand
GAGCAATACGAACTGGCGGCGCACCACTTCGACGCCGATTACGTATTGCTCTCGCGGGTCTCGTGGTCGCGTCGATGGCGAAGCCGACCTCGGCGGCGAGTTCTGTCGATCTCGTCCTCCACGCCGCCGTGGATCTCATGTTCGCGACGACCGGACTCACGTTCAACGTGATCGACCTCGGCGGCAAAACCCTAGACCTTCAGGTCAAGGAAACCGCGACGGAATCCGCATCGAGCTCGCGGCCGACGTGCTGTTCGATTTCGACAAGTCGACGATCCGGCCGCAGGCGGCGGCGGCGCTGCACACCGTCGCCGAGATCATCAACGACAAGGGCAAGGGCCGCAGCGTGCGTATCGATGGGCACACCGACAGCAAAGGCGGCGACGCGTACAATCAGAAGCTTTCCGAGCGACGCGCCGCCTCGGTGAAGCAATGGCTGACCGAGAAGGAGGGGCTCAACGCCGCCAAAATGTCGACCCGGGGTTTTGGGGCGAAGCGACCGGTCGCGCCGAACGTCAAGCCTGACGGATCGGATGACCCGGAAGGCAGGCAAAAGAACCGGCGCGTCGAAATCGTGTTGGCCAAGTGAGGTTGGCGCTATCGAGCTTTCGCGAGAAACTCGCACGAGTGGGCAGTTCGGCCCCGTCGCCAAAAGACGAGGCAATGCGACACTGGTGGACGTCTGCGGACGTCGGACAACAACATCGGTGTTTAACTTCAATATTCGGAGAATATATTTGCGACTGAACACGTGTTAATGGGAGAGGCCCATGGGTATCGTGCATTGGTGGCGCAAGCATCCGACAAGTGATCTGGCGAACTGGTGGGATAGGAACGCCGCCAAGGACCCGGTCAAGGTATTGCGTGACAAAATAGAAAATGATCAGCGCACACAGGATGATCAGCTCCTTTCCGATTTTGTCGACGCGCACCCGCACCTCTGGGTCATTGCCGCCTCGGTCCGCACCGTGGAAGACAGAGCGTGGAACTTAAAACATGCTCTTGATGTTAATCGACTGACGGAAGATCTAACCAGCTCGTGGGTGGATGTCCTGCGGTTCGGCGAAAGGCGCCGCGGAAACTTTGGAAACCGGCAAGATCGCCCCCATAATTCAGGATTGCCTGCGAGGCCTGAGCATCGGGTCGGCAGTCGGGGAGGGAGCGCAGTCGCTGCGTCCAATTTTGGGGCAGACGATCGGTCTCTATGAAAATACAGTGGCGGCGTTTGCACGCCCATTGCTTATGGAAACGCAATACGCTTATCCGGGCAACGACTTTGGCTTACTTAAAGAGCTTGCTGAGGCGTCGGGTATTTCACTTGATATCCTCCAATTTGGGTACAAATTTACAAAAGAATTTAAATACCAAGCTGGTATAGGCGGCGGCGGTATGTCTAGTGAAGAAATGATAGACGCACTCGACAAACTTAAAATTGCATACACTGATCTCGGGCTCGGAAAAGATTTGACTTTTAAGGAAATTGTCGAAGTCGCGGGGCGAAATGAAGGCGCGGTCGTCGTTACTGTTGTAAATGACTGGGGTTCTCATACGGTGGCGCTGCAGAAAATGGACGGGCGTATAAGGATAGTTGATCGCAAGGGAATCTACAATTCGTTTGCGGATTTTCCACAAGGACAAATCAGCCGCTTCGTCCTGCACCCCAGATGGAACGTCGTATTAATCAAGAAGTCAGCGCCAAGTGGCTTAACGGCGTTCCTACGTTGATGGTTAGCGAACGCCGCTGTGAAGTTGGCCCGCAACATGTCCGTACGCGAGCTTGACCAAAAACTCCAAGAGTTCAAAGCGAAACGCACTGCCGTTGGCTCCACGGTCCAGCTCAAGCTCCGATGACTATCGTCGTTGCGAGCGGCGACACGCTGTCCGATCTTGCACGGAAGGTCTATGGGTCGGACCATTACTGGCCGCTGCTATGGGACGCCAATCGCGCCGTTATCGGATCTCATCCCAATCTCGTTCGCCCGGCATGCGGTTGTCGGCGCCGCCGTTTTCGAGTTTCAGCAACGCTCAGCGCCAGGATGCGGAGCGACGCTATTCCACCTGGTCCAAACTTCAGTGAAGCAACTGGCCCGAGGCATATCGCCCACCACCGCCTAGTTTTCTGCTCGATTTTTTGCTGGCGTTCTCGCAAGGCGCGATTTTCTTGATTTCTACCTCGCCTCGAAGGGCTGTTTAGGGTCGGTTCCCGCCATTGGGCGGCCGGCCCGGCCGGGCCGCAAGTGTAGGATCCTGACCACTAGAGGCGACGACGCGTTTTTGCCGCGCCTCGCTCACTCGCAATCCGGCTCCAACGCGCAAGGAACCATGCGGTATTCGGTGTGCGAGACCCCGAGCACCCAGCGTCGCTCCACCTCGGAAATAGGGGCTCTGCAGCAGAGCGAAAATGGGCGTCACTCGGAACCGCAAACGGGTTCCGCCGCGCTCGACGTCGACGGTGAGCGGACGCCCGCCGTCCGCCGCCATGGCGACGTCCAAGCCGGCGTAGTCGGCGATTTTTTCGCCATTGATCGCGACGACGACGTCGCCGGCGCGAATCCCTGCGCGAGCCGCAGGAGTGTCGGCGATCACCTCTTCTACCCGAGCGCCGGCGCCAAAAGGTTGCGATGGCGGCGCCGCGGGCGCCAGAAAGTATCCCCGTCCAGGACTCTCAGCGAAGGCGGCGGCGATTGTCGCGAAGCTCAGCGCCAAGAAAAAAGCGGCGCCGGTCGGCAAGATCCTCTTCATGGCCAGTCCCTTGCGGGCGATCGACGTCCGCGTTCTCGCCTGCCTTTCACCGCTTACGGGATGTATTTTCCGAACGGCGTCAGGCGATCCGCTTCGCCGCAACGCCAAGCCGCGCATCGAGGAAAGAAATTAATTATGCAATTACAAGTAGTTACATGAATATGTTGTGGTAAATTATGAGATATCGCCTGCAACTTTGCCTTACTGGGCCCGAAAAGTTGCACTTTTTGGCGCCTAACGACCTGGAATCGTTGGCGCGCTATACCGTTTCGCGCGCCAGGTCGCTGCCCTTGTAGCCGGCCGCCTTCATCCTGAGCTTGTCGAAGGAGAGGCCGGCTTTTTTTTGCCGGGGTCGGCCCCCGGCTACAAAAAAATCACCGCGGCAGCACCGTCGCGCCCATCAGCGCCTCGTCGATCGCCGCGGCGCACTGCCGGCCCTCGCGGATCGCCCAGACGACGAGCGACTGGCCGCGGCGCATGTCGCCGCACGCCCAAACTTTTGGCAGCGAGGTGGCATAGGCCTTGGTGTCGGCCGCGACGTTGCCGCGCCTGTCCAGGGCGACGCCGAGCTCGGCGAGCATCCCTTCCTTGACCGGCGAGACGAAACCCATCGCCAGCAGCACGAGCTCGGCCTTGAGCGTGAATTCCGTGCCGGCGATCGGGTTCATCTTGTCGTCGACGCGCACGCACTCGATGCCGCTGACCGCTCCGTTCTCGCCGACGAACTTCGTCGTGCCGACGGCGAAATCGCGCTCGGCGCCTTCCTCGTGGCTCGACGAAGTGCGCAGCTTCAGCGGCCAGTTCGGCCAGCTCAGCGCCTTGTCTTCCAGCTTCGGCGGCATCGGCAAGATTTCGAGCTGGGTCACCTTCAAGGCGCCCTGGCGGATCGAGGTGCCGATGCAGTCGGAGCCGGTGTCGCCGCCGCCGATGACGACGACGTGCTTGCCGGCGGCGTGGATCGGCTCGTTGGAGCCGATCGGCTCGCCGCCGATCCTGCGATTCTGCTGGCGCAAAAAGTCCATGGCGAAATGCACGCCGGCGAACTCGCGCCCGGGCGCCGGCAGATCGCGCGGCGCCTCGGCGCCGCCGGCGAGCGCGACGGCGTCATATTGCTCGACCAGCGAGGCGGCGCTGACGTCCTTGCCGACCGTGACGTTGCAATGGAACGTCACGCCCTCGGCCCTCATTTGCGCGACGCGGCGCTCGACGTGGCGCTTCTCGAGCTTGAAGTCGGGAATGCCGTAGCGCAGCAGGCCGCCGGCGCGGGGCTGCTTCTCGTAGACATGCACCTCGTGGCCCGACGCGCGCGAGCTGCTGCGCGCAAGCCAGCCCCGCCGGCCCGGAGCCGACGACGGCGACGCGCTTGCCGGTCTTCTCCGCCGCGGGCTCGGGCTTCAGCCAGCCCTTTTCCCAGGCGCGATCGACGATGGCGCATTCGATCGTCTTGATGGTGACGGGAGTGTCCTGGATATTGAGCGTGCACGAGGCCTCGCACGGCGCGGGGCAGACGCGGCCGGTGAATTCGGGGAAATTGTTGGTCGAGTGGAGGTTGCGCGACGCCTCCTGCCACTCGCCGCGGTAGACGAGGTCGTTCCAGTCGGGAATCTGGTTATTCACCGGGCAGCCGGTGTGGCAGTAGGGAATGCCGCAATTCATGCAGCGCGCCGACTGGTCGCGCGTCGCCTCTTCGCTGAGCGGCAGCATGAATTCACGATAATGGCGAATGCGGTCGGAGGCGGGGGCGTAGCGCCGGTCGACCCGATCGATCTCGAGAAAGCCTGTCACCTTGCCCATCGCCAGTTCTTCCCCCTGTCCCGGCCGCCCGCCACGCCTTGCAAATTTTGAGCCGGCCTCACGGATCGGCCGCGTATAGGGCAGCGGCGCCGTTTCGGCAATACGGCGCTCAGGGGCAAGACCGCGAGTACAAAAAAGCCTTCCGCTTTGGGCGGAAGGCTTCGCTTTTCAGACGCGAGGTCGGGCTTGGATCAAGCCGCGTTCTTCTCGCGGGCGAGCTCGATCGTCTTGGCGCCGCCCTGCTGGATCGCGATCACCCGCGGCTTCTGCGCCTCCGGCACCTCGCGGACGAGGTCGATGTGCAGCAGGCCGTTCTCGGTCGTCGCCTTGACCGCGCTCACGTGGTCGGCGAGGTGGAACCGGCGCTCGAAGGCGCGCGCGGCAATGCCCTGGTAGAGCACCTCGCGCTTGTCGGCGTCGCCCTTCTGCGACTGCTCCTTGGCGCCGCGCACGGTCAGCGTATTTTCGCGCGTCTCCACCGTCAGTTCGCTATCGCCGAAGCCGGCGACCGCGAGCGTAATGCGGTAGGCGTTTTCGCCGGTGCGCTCGATGTTGTAGGGCGGGTAGGTCGGGCCGTTGGTCTCGAGGCCCGCATGCTTGTCGAGCAGGGTAAGCAGGCGGTCGAAGCCGATCGTCGAACGATAAAACGGCGAGAAGTCGTAGTTCAGCATAGCATATCCTCCAAAGTGAAGCGACATGGGACCCCGCATGCGCCCCGCTAATTGGGCGGCGCTCGGGGTGTGCGCCCATCAAGGCTCGCACGCTCTCCGATGTAGGAAGGACTCTTGGGGCTTCAAGGGGCGCCTTCGGGCGATCGTTGCCTCGGCAGGAGGCCGCGGTCTCCATCGACAAGCTCGATGAGCCCGCGGCTACGGGCGCCTCATGCCAGCTCTCCCAGCGCCAATCAAGGTTCTAGCTCCACAATTGCGCCCGGCTTCTCTGCTCGGTATATCGCCAATCGGCGCCCTCCAGGCCCGGCAATAGAAGGGTTTTGAACCATGAGGAAAGCAAAGATCCGCCTCGTCGCGGCGGGGCTTTTCGCGTCCGTCGGTTTGGCTTCGACTCTCGCCGGCGCGGCGGAAGAAGAGAAGAAACAGCCTCTGCCGCCGCTGCAGAAGAATTTCCCGCTCGATCAGACTTTTTCTCTGCGTGAGCTCAACGGCAAGCCGGTGTCGTCGGAGCTCGACGTCAGCCTCAAGATCGACGGCGCGATGCACGGCTCGGGCTTCGCCGGCTGCAACAGCTATTCGGCGGTGATGTACCCTATCAAGGACCAGCACCTGGCCGTCGGCCAATATGCGCTCACCCACAAGCAGTGCGACAAGGACCTTATGGCGATCGAGACCGGGTTCCTCTCGGCGCTGCTCGGCTCCCCGGCATGGGACCTCGTCAACGGCGACCTGGTGATCAAGGGCCCCCGCGGCACGCTGCGTCTGGCGCGGTCGCTGTAGCGCGGGCCGTTCTGTAGCCGGCCGGCTTGTTTGCCGAGGGAGCCGGCCTCGCAGCCGCGGCCGGCGACAAGCGCCGTCGGCGCGTCAGAAGTGCCCCACAACCGCCTTCGGCCGATAGGGCTCCTCGAGCCGCGCGATGGTCGCCGCGTCGAGCTTCAACGCCAGCGCCGCGATGGCGTCGTCGATGTGGTGCGGCTTCGAGGCGCCGATGATCGGCGCGGTTATGTACGGCTTCGACAGCACCCAGGCCAGCGCGACGACCGCCGGCTTCGTTCCGAGGTCGCGCGCGGTCTCCACCACCCGGGCGCGGATCGCCTCGTCCTGCCCCGAGCCCAAGCCGAGCGTCACACTGAACGGATCGGTGCGGCCGCGCACGGTCGCGGCGTTCGGCCCGACGCCGGAGCCGGCAAGGTACCCGCGCGCCATCGGCGACCACGGGATCACCGCGATCCCTTCGTTCGCGCAGTACTTCATCATTTCCCGCTCTTCCTCGCGATAGACGAGGTTGTAGTAGTTCTGCATCGAAACGAACTGCGCCGCGCCCTTGCCCGCCGCAATGCCGTTCATCTTGGCGAACTGCCAAGCGTACATCGACGAGGCGCCGACGTAGAGCGCCTTGCCGGCGCGCACGACGTCGTTCAGCGCCTCCAAAGTCTCTTCGAATGGCGTTTCCCCATCGAGCCGGTGGATCTGATAAAGGTCGACATAGTCGGTTTGCAGCCGCTTCAAGGATTGATCGATCGCCTCGAGAATGTGCTTGCGCGAAAGCCCGCCGCCGTTGACGCTTTTGCCGATCTGGCCGTGAACTTTCGTGGCGATGACGAATTCGTGGCGCGGCGCCAGCTCCTTGACCGCGCGACCGAGGATTTCTTCACTGACGCCCTGCGAATAGACGTCGGCGGTGTCGAAGAAATTTATCCCCTTTTCGAACGCTTCGCGCAAAAAGGGCCGCGCCGCCTCCTCTTCGAGGATCCACTCGCGCCACTGGGTCGAACCGTAGGTCATGCAGCCGAGGCAGAGGCGCGAGACCTTCATGCCGGTCCTGCCAAAACGTGTGTATTCCATGGCCGTCAATTCCTAGGTTGATTTTCGGCTCGACAATAAGCAGGTCGGCGGCGCGGCCAACACACGTCAACGCGAGTCGTGCTCGGCCGCTATTGCGCCGTCAGCTCGCGGCCTTTCGTTTCCGGCAGCAACATCGCCGCGATGACGACAAGCCCATAGCCGAACGCCGCAAGGACGCCGATGGCGCCGCCGAGATGGAAAGTTCCCGCAATGGCGCCGACCGCCACCGGCGAGAACGACGCCACGCCGCGCCCGAAGTTATAGGCGAACCCCTGCGCCGAACCGCGCACGCGAGTGGGAAACAGTTCCGTCAGGAACGGCCCCATGCCGGAAAAAATTCCCGAGGCGAAAAAGCCGAGGGGAAAGCCGAGGATGAGCATCGACCTCGTTGCTCAACGGGATCTGGGTGTAGAGGACCGTGGCGATGAACGATCCGACCGCGAACAAAATGAAATTGGCGCGGCGGCCGATGCGATCGGCCAAATAGGCGGCGACGATATAGCCGATGAACGAGCCGATGATGAGCACGAAGAGGTATCCGGCCGAGCCGAAGATCGTGATCTTGCGCTCGACGGCGAGGTACTTTGGCACCCACGTCGCGATCGCGTAATAGCCGCACTGCGCGCCGGTGGTGAGGACGCACGCCAGCGCCGTGGTCCCGATCATCGAGGGCGAGAAGATCTCGAGGAAATTCGAACGACGGCCCGCGCTCGCCAGATTCTGCTGGGTCTGCTTTGAAGACCGGCGGCTCCTCGACGAAGCGCCAAATGTAGAAAATCAGCAGCGCCGGCAAGATTCCGAGCATGAACAGCACGCGCCACGCCGTCTCGGCGGAGAGCGTATTGAACAGCAGCGTCGAAGCGAACACAGCGACTGCCCAGCCGACCGCCCAGGCGCCCTGCACCACGCCCACCGCCTTGCCGCGGTGACGCGGCGAGATGACCTCGCCCATCAGCACCGCGCCCGCCGCCCACTCGCCGCCGAAGCCGAAGCCCATCAGCGCCCGAAAGGCGAAGAACTGCCAGAAATTCTGAGCGAAGGCGCAAAGAAAGGTGAACAGCGCAAACCACGCGACCGCGATCTGCAGCATGCGGACGCGTCCGATGCGGTCGGCCATTAAGCCGGCGATCCAGCCGCCGAACGCAGAGGTAAACAGCGTCGCCGTCGCGATCCACCCCGACTGCGTCGAAGTCAGCGCGAGCGTCGTCGCAATCGCGGCGAGCGCAAGGCCGTAGATCTGGACGTCAAACCCGTCGAGGCCCCAGCCGAAGGCGCTGGCCCAGAACGTCCGCTTCCCCACCGGCGCGAGCTCGTCGTACCATTCAAACAGCCCGCCTTGCGCCGTGGCGCGATTCCCCGTTTCCGACATTGGCCCCTCCTCGACCGTCGGTCGCCGCCCTGAAGGCGACGTTTGCGCGACGTAACGATGACGATTAATCTTTAGCAGAAAGCCGCGTAGCGGGGGCGGCGACTTGGAAAAACAAGGGCTACGCGACAGTACGGTCGGCTTATCGAGCGGGGTGAGACAAATCTCGTTCCGGCCCTGGTTGATCGGGACAGCGATCTCCACGTTCGGGTACTCTTTCAAGACGACCGACTTCGTGAACCCGGCGGTTGTTTTGAGTGCGAGGTTGCGGACGGGAGTCGTGGGCAGGCTCGGACCGGGCTCGGCATGGAAGCTGATCCGCATCGTCCCCTTGCGCGGCGACCGGACAATCAAGCAGGTGTCCCCGCTGCCGATCCAGAAGAATGGTTTCTTGTTAACCACTTCCAGACTGTTGGGATTATCGACGCCCACGAGTTCCACGCGGTCCGGCGGGTCGATTTTGGCGGAAGCCGTCACGCCTTCCCCGGGGAGGCGGGCGGCGAATAGTTTGCGGACGGCTTCCTGCGTAGGGTGTGAACCGTCAGAGAAAGCGGTTTCTCCGAGATCGAAGTCGGCAGGGTTGTAGGAGCCGACCAGCGTGAGCCCCTTGCGCTGGGCGAGCTCTTCGTAATACTTTTGCTCGTCAAGAATGATTCGGTTCTGCGGTGAATTCACCATCAAGGTGTACGTTTTCGGATGATAAGGTGGCAGATAGAGGATGGCGCGAACGCCATCGTGGGCGAGTTGATCGAGAAACGCTTCGAGGACTTTTTGACAGTCGGGATCAATCCCGGTAGGAACACCGCCGGTTTCTGGGCGTATTCGACAGCCAGAGCGGTGACGCGCTCGCGGTCGCGCGGGTGCTCGACGTAGTCCGGATAAATCGCGCTGCCGTCCGCCAGGACGGTTTCGCCCATGGGCAGCGTGCCTTCCTGCCACACGAAATAGCCTTCTTGGTGTTTCGTCGGATAGACGGTCCGATTGGCCCACGTGTAAAAGGACGTTTGAAAATAGCCGAGCGAGAGAAACTCCGCTAAATCCGCGCGTATACTGCTGAGGACTTCCAGTCGCTGCGGTGTTTGCTGCGCGGTGGATAGCACCCAGCGTTCCAGATCCTGCTTATTCGCATTCAGTGTCTTCCACACGGACGCATACTCGCGCATCAGAATCCACGGGCTCAACTCCACGACCACGACGGATGGGATCAACCCTTTCTGTCGGTACATTTGGTAAATGGCCAGATAGTCAACCAGGCCCGCGCCACTGATGCTGTTGTTGAAGAATGAACGACCCGCAAACGAGTCGGAGCGCAGGAGTTTCGAGCGGCTTGACCCGAGGACCAACACATCCTTCCGAGTTTTCAAGCCGTCCACGACAAACTTGATGTAGGCGGCTTCGTTGGGATTGGAGATATTGGTGACGTGCTTGCCCTCGAGGATGAGACGCACGATGCCGTATTCGTACTGATCTGCATCACGCAAGTGGACGGGGTCCACGAACCAGTTGAACCCGACCACGATCAAGGGCAGGGGAACCAGCAGGAGGATTTTGAGCCAGAATCGTTTCATCGTACGCCTAGAACTGGAAATAGATGAACGCCGATTGCTCGAATACGCCGAGCAACAGGATGTTCAACGCCATCGCGTAGTAGACCCCCCACCGCGCCCAGGGTGGACGGCGACCCACCAGCGCCTCCACGGTTTCGTTGCCCTGCATGACCTGCACAATCTCGAGAATCACGACTTCCGCGGCGGCAATGATCAGAATGTAAAAGCCTGTCAGATGTGGCAGGAGAATCTTCAATGGGAGATTGGCACCCAGCGTCACGTTGAGTTGTTCTGACAGCATCGCGAGGCTCACGTTTCCGAAGCCGCTGAACAGGTGGGTGACAATGTAGATCGCGTCGGAAAACGTATTGCCGCGGAAGAAGATCCAGGCAAAACACACCAGCGCGAAAATCACGGCTCTCTGCACAAACGAATGGAACGCAGGCAGCCGGTCGAGACGGGTCCATCTTACCAGTCGAGCGCGCAGTTCCTGCGTCCAGATCGACGCGATCAAGAACAGTCCATGCAGCCCCCCCCAAATCACGAAGGTCCAGTTCGCGCCGTGCCACAAGCCACTCACCAGGAATGTGACAAACAAATTGAAGAACCAACGGGGTCGGGACACGCGGTTTCCGCCCAACGGAATGTACAGATAATCACGGAACCACGTGGACAGGGAGATGTGCCACCGATGCCAGAATTCCGACACGGACTTCGCAATGTACGGACGGTCGAAGTTGAGCCTGAACTTGAAGCCCATGACGCGCGCCGCGCCGATGGCGATGTCGGAGTAGCCCGAAAAATCGCAATAGATCTGGTAGCTGAACGCGAGGGTTGCCAGCAGCAACATCGGGCCCGGGTAATCCGTCGGGTGATTAAACACCGGATTGGCCAGGTGGGCCAGGCGGTCGGCGATCACCATCTTTTTGAAGAAGCCCCATAGCATGAGCCGGAGGCCGCTCGTGACCTGGTCGTAATCGAACCGGTGCCGCTCGTGGAACTGATGCAGCATGTTCTGCGGCCGTTCGATGGGGCCGGCCACCAGTTGGGGATAGAACAGCACATACAACGCGAGCACGCCAAAATGCCGTTCCGCCTTCTGGTGCCCGCGGTAGACTTCGATGGTGTAGGCCATCGACTGGAAGGTGTGGAAGGACAGGCCAATCGGCAGGATAATATGGAGCGCATGGATTGGGTAATTCCAATGCAGCCAGCCCGCCAGAGCCGCGAGGTTGTTGTTGGCGAAATTGATGTACTTGAAGATGACCAGTGCGCCGACGTTGGCGCAAAGGCTGGCCACGAGGTAGCGCTTTCGTCGCGGGCCTTGCGAACCTTCGATGAGGATGGCGGAGAAATAGTCCACCACGATTGTGAAGCACAGAATCAAGATGTAGGCAGGGATGAACGCCATGTAGAAGTAGCAACTCGCCGCCAGCAACAGCGCCCACCGGTAACGATATGGGAACAGAAAATACGCCAGCGTGACGATGGGAAAGAAGAAATAGAACTGGAGTGAGTTGAACAGCATGATTCTACTGCGTTGGCAACACCGGCCGCTCCTCGTTGCCGAGTTTCAATCGGAGGTTCTTGACGGCGACGGCCAGCGGCCGCGCATCGTTGTCCACGCGAATGGCCGTATTGCGACTCGTAAATTCAATGATGTTTTCACCGGCCGCCAGCGCCAGTCGCACCGGCCCGAACGACTTGAAGAAAGTCCACCGAACATCCAACGTCGCCTGCGTCGCCCCATTTACCAGGATGCTGACTGTGTTCGGACTGAGGATCGAGTAAAGCTCCCCGCTGATCTCACCCATCCCGGCCTCGTCGACGACGATGCGAGCCTCCCCGGATCCGCTCGTCCAGCACAGCCAATCGTCGCCCGACCGCTCGGCTGGATGCCAGCCGCGCGTGAGATTCGCGGCCAGTCGGCAGGCTCGCGCCGCGAGGAAGGTGCATTCGTGCTGAAATTCATCGCGGGTTGCGAGTAACTGCAGCGCGGCCTTGTTCAGTGGCTCTTGCGCGTTGAACTGAATCTTCTGTTCCGCGTTCGCCCACGGATCGGCGAAGAAATGATCGACCACTTCGAAGCCCGTGACGCTCAGCGCGTCCCGCAATTCCCGAAGCGAGAAGATGTGCGTGTGACGACTTTCAATCGGCTCGTTAAAATCGAGGTCGTGGTACGTCAGACCATTCAGCAGATACAACACGCGGTGCCAGTGCTGCATATTCGGCGTGGATAGAAGGAGGCATCCGCCCGGTTTGAGAACGCGCCAAATCTCGCGAAACAGAGGCAGCGGAGAGTTCAGAAAGTGTTCGACAACTTCAAAACACAAGACGGTGTCGCAGGAACGCGATTCGACGGGAAGGGGAGAGGATGTCAGATCGCGCAGATACACATCCATCCCATAGCGCCAGCCCCCGCTCTGTTCGTAGATCGCAGTGATTTTATCGCGTTTGTCAAGCGGACTGTACGTGCTGCCGATGACCTCGGCCTGCAGGAACCGAGCGAACAGTAGTTCGAGCTGGTTGGGCATGCTGCCCACGCTGAAAATCCGCGCACCACGGGGGACGAGAGGCGCGAGCCGGTTCATGACGATGGCAAATCGCTTTGCGTGCGAGCGAGCGTAGAATTCACTAGCGTGTTGCTGTTCTTCGGTCAGGATGATGTCGTGCCGGCGGAGACTCAGGCATAGACTGAGGATTTCCTCCTCGCTCAGAGAGACTGCCGTCCCTGGCTCCGTTCGGGACGAACTGGTCACTGCCATTTGGGATCTCCATCAATGGTTGTCGGCTCAGCCTGATAGCTCCGGTGTGAGTACCGGTGGGCTGCCACGCCCTCGCCATTGCAGCTGATCATCTGATCGTGGATCCAGCCACACGTCTTCTCCAGTTCGTTGCGCGGCGGGATATCCGGTTGCCAACCCACGATCCTGCAAATCGGTGTTCTTTCGCTGTTGCGCATCTATGATTTGTTCAGTTCCGGAGCCTTCATGAAAGCAGAGCTTTCTGAACCATCTGATGGCCACCCCGTTCGCCCGATTTTTTTCATCCAAAACGACCCACCGCCGAGCGGCAGCAACTGGCGTTCGTAGGCAAAGTAGATCGGCAGTGCAGGCAACCAATCCTTCGAGTACAAGAAGAGCATGGCGAGGAGGTATTGTTCGTTGAAGCGGCAGCGCACGTGTAGGTCGTAGGCATAATCATAGGGGAGAAAAATATCATGAAAGTGCACCCACACGCCGGTCTTCAGGGAAGGCAGGATATTCAGAAATAGGTGCACGCAGTCGCTGCCGTTCATCACAAGATGGCTGCCGTCGACGAACAGCACGTCGCCGTCGCTCAGTTGACTGAATATTTGCACATCGACTTGGGTGCAGCTTACCCTGTGAATCTCGTGCGCCACCGAGTCGATCTCCTCACGCGGCGCTGGGTCAATGCACACAAGTCGGCTGCCCGTATCATAATCGTTGATCGCCCTTCGCATGAACTTGGTGGAATTTCCACAACCGATTTCAATGATCAGCTTTGGCCGGTAGCGGGCGATTACCGCGTAGGCTAGGCGAGCGTCTCCTTCCTGAAAGTAATCGTTTTCCCAGTACGGGGATACGCCGTCCGATTTCTGATTCGTAATGGAGTTCAACTTGGGTGAGAAAATGAACTCTTTGACCTCGTCTGCGTAGTGGCGCATCTCGGTCAGGTAACCGTCAAAAACCTGTTTCACCAGCGGGAATACATACCCGGGTGGGTTAGGGTCAATAGTAAACCCTAATGTCGGAGTGATCCAAATTCCAAGTGCCTTTTCGAGTCTGGGGATCACGGGTACAATCTGTGAGTACTCAGGCGTTTCGTCGTGAGTCATAAATGGGCAAATCGTTGATTAGTCAAGATAACCCAGTCCGAACTGGACAAGCCAGAACCGAAAATTGAGCTTCTCGTTGTCACCATACAAGCCATAGAAAAAACTACGCACGGTCGTACGTGAAGAATCCTGGGCGGCTCGCGCAGCGAGATTTTCGGTTTCCAACCCGGCGTCTTGCGGATGACCGTGTTGTCGCTGTTCCGTCAGTTCACACAACGGAGATTCGCTGCCAACCGGCTGGCTCGAATTCAATCGCGGTTGTCCCTGCATTGTAAGCCGCTTCATGCTTTGAAGTCATTCCCGGAACCGCGCGGACGATTGTCTCTAGCACGAGAACACACAACTTGCGATCATCGGGCACCGCGATGACGAGGCGCGGAATGAAATAGGGCCGGGTCCTCAGTTCCAATACGACGGAGTCCTTGTCCTTGGGGCGCTCCACCACCGCTTGAAGATTAAACTGGCCGCGCTCGGTTCGACGTTCGTGCGCGACTTTACGTCCATCGACGAACAGGGTGGTGTCAATCCGGGAGTGATGGCCGCCAGGTTGCGGCACGTGTTCGAGCGCGAGGATCACCTTCGTTCGGGCGTACGGAAGCTTGATTTGTTCCCGGTAGCCGGTCCGACCCAGTTGTCACTGTGTCTGCCGACGAAAGCCGAAGCAGCGTCGTCTCGCCTCTGGAACAGCAGAAACGAAAGACCCGCATATCCCTTCTCGGCCAGCAACGGTTGCAGCAGCCGGTGCCAGGCCATCTTGGGCGAGAACCGCGCGGTCTGGATCGCCTCCCAAACTGCCGTCGCGAATCGACTGCGGCCCCACGATTCCTCGGCGCGTCGGGCGTGATGCCCGGGCTTGTTCGTGGAAATGCTGGCCATGAATCCAGTGGGACAGTTCGCAGCGCCAGCGCAAGGGCTGCCACCACGGCCCCCAGTGCATGCGGCTGTACTGGGTCATGATGTCCAGCCACTCCTGCTCCGTTTTGTTGGAGGAAACCGAGGCGGAATGCATGCGATACGTCGCCCACATCTCGTCCACCTCGTGAAAGGTGAAATCGCGGCTGAACTTGCACCATTGCAGGTAATCCAGTCCGTGATTGCACGTCTCATCGAAATCGCCGCATTGCTCATATACTTTACGGTGCCAGAACGTGGCGGGCTGCGGGATCGTGTTATAGCCGCGCTTCCAGATGGCCAGTTGCTCGAAGTGGCTGACAAACTCCACCGGGTGCTCGGCACCCACGTAGACTGAGCCTTCGCCGGTAAAGAGACAGCGACCGAACACGACATATCGGTCGCGATGCGGATCAATTTCCTGCGCCGCTCGATGCAGGCACCCGGGGTACAGTGTGTCGTCGGTGTTGAGGTATCCCAAGATTTCTCCATTCGCGCGGCGGAAAGCCCGGTTCACCGCCTGTGGGTGACCCGTGTCCTGCTCGACGAACAGCGTGAAAATGTGCGGATATTTCTCAACAAATTTGCGTGCAATCTCTACCGCCCCGTCGGTAGAACCGCCATCCTGGATAATCACCTCCAGATTTGGATATTTCTGATCGACAAGGCTTTGCAGTGTCTCGCCGATAAACCGTCCCTGATTGAATGACGGAACGGCAATGGAAATAAGTGGCAGACTGTTCATCTCGTAGCCTGTCAACCTGAGTAGGCCTCCTGAAACACGCGCGTGTAAACCGATAAAGCCTTCATCGCGCTGAGTCGAGAAGAAAACGCCGACTTCCGCCGCCGGCCGGCAGCCACCGATTCGGCGCGGCGTTTCTCGTCGGTGGCGATCTCCAGCAATGCCCGGGCGATTCCCTTCGTGCTCTGGGGATCGAAATAGACCGCGGCGTCACCGGCAATCTCCGGCAGTGACGTGGTGTTGGAACAGGCCACGGGACAATCGGCGATGATCGCTTCCGCCACCGGCATCCCGAATCCCTCAAACAGCGACGGGAAAACCAAGGCGTGAGCGCGGCTGTAAAGGGCCTGGATCTCCAGCGGCGACCGGTATCCCAGATGGACGACGCGCGCTTGCAGATTCTCGGCCTCGATGAGTTGGCGCGCCTCGTGGCGGTCGTCGAATTGTCTGCCGGTCAGTACCAATTGAATGTCCGCAGGCAGCTCCGCTTCCACCATCTGGAACGCTTCGATCAGGCGTCGGTGGTTCTTGTGCGGCCAGCAATGGGCCGGGTAAAGAGAAACCGGCCCCGTAACCCCATGTCCGCGAGCAGATTGCGCCGCGTGCGCTCGTCGGCTTTGACCCACGCGACGCGCGAAGGGATGTTCCGAGACGGTCGTCATTTTCTCAAGCGGCACGCCATAGCTTTTGTGGAGATCCATGCGCGTGTACTCGGAGACGCAGATGATGTGACTGGCACCGCTGACGGATTCGCGATAACGGCTTTCGCGCTCCGTCCAGGCGTCTTGCGTGAAGAATTCCGGGAAATGAATATGTTGCAGGTCGTGAACTGTCAGAACATTGGGGAAAACCCGCATATCTGGAAACGAATAGTTGCTAGGGGAGTGCACCACGTCAAAATCCAGCCGATTGTACCAGCGTAGCGCGCGCATCTCCGCTGTCAGGAGCGGCTGTCGGCAAACCGATTCCGCCAGCAGATTTGCCAACCGGGCGTGCATGGCGGCGTACTTCGCTTTGATGGACTCCGTGAAGAACCCGCGGCAGCGAAAGCCCCGGGGGAACTCCCACTCGTAGTACGTGCTGCGGGGGCAAAACATCCGGTACTCGTTGCGGCGATCGCATTTCGAGATTTCGGAAATCAACTCATACGACATCTGCTCCGCGCCACCCGCCTTGCCGATCTTCATCCACCGCAAATCAAACAGCAGCTTGTACGGGCGCGTCTTCTTGATGTGAACGGCGCGTTCGACGAGCCGCTCGAAGCACGATGCGGCAGCCGGGATCGAGTTGTGCGCGAGGACAGTCTGTTTGGCCGCGCGCGTCACCGGCGGCTCGGGCGCGCGAAGTCGCTCCACGACGCGCGCCGCGAACCCGGCGGGATCGTCCTCCAGCCAGCAATTCTCTCCGTGCATCGCCTTCGTTCCTTCCGCCGCCATGGTCGTGCACACGACCGGCACTTCCATCGTCCACGCCTCGAAAATCTTCTGCCGTACACCGCCGCCATACCGCATCGGCACGACGTACACCAACGCGTTCCAGAAGTACGGACGGATGTCAGGGACGTTTGGATGGAGTTCCACTCCGTCGGCGCCCGCGCACGCCTGTTGGAGTTTCGGGTCGGGCAGCAGGCCGACAGCCTGAAACACCGCGTCGGGACAATCCGAGCGGACCAGTGGCCAGATCTGCGCGAGAAAGTACGAGATGGCATCCACGTTCGGCGGATGTCCCAAGTGGCCCGTGAAGAGTACGATGGGTCGGACATCCTTCCGCCATCCCTTCGGCGGCGGCGTGTAATAATCCGTATCCACCGGGATCGGTGCGACACCGATCTCGGCAGTTGGGCGAAGCAATTCGACGGCGCGTTGTTGATCCAGTTCCGAAACGAATCCAACAACATCGGCGCGTTTGGAGCAGCGTATCTCTTGAGCGTGAATGGCGCGGAGTTGCCAATCCGAGAGGGCAGCGTCCGGTCGTCGTCGCAGGTAGTCACTGCGCACATCGTGAAAGTAGATGAATTTGGCCGGGTGCGACGGGAGATAATCGAGCCACGGTTCCGTATTGGACTGGATCAACGCAATCACCTGCCAGTGGCGATCTGCCAGGGCACGGAGAAGGTGCGGGGCGCAATTCGCGAGCGTGGCGAGTTGCCCATAAGCGTCGGCGGGTTGGTGGACAATTCCAAGCAACCGGCGGAGCCATTGCCTTCGCCACTTTTCTGGAAGCTTGCTCACCCAGCCCGCCAGTTTCCCCGGCACGTCGCGTTGCGGCGGCAGCGCTACGGGTCGCACGGCCCGAGGCCAGAAGTAGGAACCACACAGGATCCTTTCCAGATTGGCCATGCCTGCGGACGGATAATGATCGTGTTGCGGGCCGACAACCCCCACGGAGTGACGTTGTGACAAGTAGCGGAGGTTGAAGAAATCGTTACCGTTCTTTCCGGGAAAGAACGGAATATCCGTCGTGAATACGAGAATGTTCGCCATGCGAGTGCTGGCGCCTCTAACGCCGCCATGGACGGCGGCCCCTGCACAAGCGTGCCAGCCAGTGTCCGGCCGGTTTATGTTGCCGGGCAACGGCTCCCGGTCTCGCGTGAGTTTTCTCAAATTCCGCCAGCAGTTTGTTTCTGTTGTAATTCAGTTTGGACAGCCCCTCCAATAACGCCTCATACCGCTGCGACGGTTGCCCCGCGCGCTGGAGGAGATTCGCGATTTCCTTCCCCTGCTGCTGGATCACGGCCAATCGCGCCGCACGATCTGCCTCGGAGAACTCCAGTTGTCCAAGCAAGGTTTCCAGGGCGGCTCGCGACACGGATTCAGTCGAGTTGTCCGGAGCGCCGACGCGAAGATGATGGCGGGCCTTCATGACCGCCGTCACGTTCGCTATCAACTCCCTCGTCGTCGCCGGCATATCATTCTCAACGATAATCTCCGCCTGCAAGGGCCCGGTGGTCGATAATACGTCAGTGATCGCCTTTTTGATGGGATCGGTCGGGATTGTCTTCAGACATGGCGCATCACCGAAATAGCATTCCCAACCGCATCCAAAACACGGCAACGGTTGCACCACGTAGGCCGCCCGCTCAGCTGCGGGCTTAAAGCGAGGCCATGTACCTCCTCCAAAAACCGACACGACTGGGCGATTCAGCGCGCCGGCCATGTGGAGCGCTCCGGTATCGTTTCCGAAATAGAATCGACTCTGCTGCAAAAGCGCCGCCAGCATGGCGATCTCGCCGTTATTTCCCATCCACACAGTCGGATCAGCGCCGCAGGAACGGGCGGCTCGCTGCACCATCAACAAAATGTCCCGTTCCTTCTCATGACCGAGCAACAACGAGCGGATGCGATGGACTTTCTCCAGCCAACCGAGTATCTCTCCGTACTTATCAGTTGGCCAAGCCTTGATTGAAACCATCGCGACCCCGGCGGGACAGCACGCGGCGAAGCCTTCTGTCCCCAACGCCGCGTCGCGCAAGAAGTTCTTTGCGTTCTGGCATGCTGACTCGAGGACCGTCAGTTGAGGACGGCGCAGCCCGGGCTCGTGTCCCGTCAGGTGGCGGGCCAATTGCAGGTTCTTCTCCCACTCGAGGGAACCGGGATCGACGGACACGACTTCCGGGAAAATCGCTGACCAATCGACCACGACGGTCTTCCGCAGAAACAGCTTGCTGATCACGTCCAGTTGGTATGCCCCCAGACTGACCTGACGCGCCGTGGGCACAAAGGAGGCGACCACCGCCTCCATCCACGTCTTGTCATAGCAGGCGGCCACCAAGCAGTCGGGCGCAAAATCCGCTACGTCCCGTCTTAATAATTCCAGCGCTGCCGGATTGGCATCGGCCCCCTCGCGATAGGGGTTGTACTGCGTGGTGAGCCACCGAATCCGGGACCCGACCAAAGGGGTGATGTCCGCATAACGTTCCTGAATCAACACGGTGATCTCGGTGTTCGGCCACGCTTCCCGCAGAAGTCGCAAGACCGGCTCGAACAGCACTATATCGCCGTACGCATCGGGGCGAACAATCAGTAATCTGTCGGGAACCTTTGCGTTCATAAGCCGCCGCATCAACGGGGCCACAGCCGACTCGCCTTCAGGAGACGCGTTGCCCAACGCTCGTCGATCTCCATCAGCAACCCGTTCAACTCCTTAATGCGCGTCCGCGCCGCTTCGAGGGACTTGACCGCCCCATCGAGGGCGCGCGACTGGGCGTCCAACCGAGATGCCAGATTGCGATTCTCATCACGGGACGCCTGCAGTTCACGGGTGAGCAATTCGTTGGCGGTTCGGACGCGTGCCAATTCGGCCTCCAGCCGGGCCACATTGTCCACAAATTTCGCGATGACCGCCGACATCCGCGTTTGGTCAGCTTCGACGGCGGCGAGACGGCCACGAGTCTTGTCCAATTGTCCCAGGAGATCGAGTTTCTCCTTGGCAAACGCGGATTGTTGGGCGCGTTTTTGCTCCACCAGCGATTCGTTCTCGACCTGCCTCCGCTCCAGTTCCGTCCGCAATCCATTGATTTTGGCGTCAGCTTCGGTCAACTGGGACTGATGGTGCCGATTCTCCTCGGTCAGACGAGACAGTTGTTGGGACAACTCCGTTCGCGCGACTCCCGATGATTCCAATTGTTTGAGGACCTCGGCGCGGGCCGTCTCCAATTGCTGCGCTTGGGCCGAATACTTCTTGGTCTCCTCCAGCTGCCGGTGAACCTCCCCCTCCAATTCTGTGGCGCGCCGGCCTTCCTGCTGGATCACTTCGAGCCGGGCGGCGCGGTCGGCCTCCGAAATTTCCAGTTGTTTCGTCAGTTCGGCCTGTGCTGCCTCCAATTGCTGCACGTGTGCGGAGTATTTCTTGGTCTCCTTCAGCCACCGGTGAACCTCACCCTCCAATTCGGTGGTGCGTTGGCCTTGTTGGTGGATCACCACGAGCCGGGCGGCGCGGTCCGCTTCGGACCGCTGAAACTGCGCGTCGAGTTGGTCGAGCCGGTCGTCGGCGTCCAGAAGGCACTGGATCATGCGAGCCGACGGTGTCTTGGTCAGCGCCTGTGCGATCCGGGCTGACGTCACTGTCTTCAATGGGCGGCGGCTCGCGACAAGGAACATGTCGTAGTGAGCGAAGATCGCCGGCTCGAACGCGACGTGTTCCGCGCCGAGGCGCCGCAGAAGTTTGCGCACCGACTTCTGACTGAACAGGAACAAGTGTTCCCGAGGTTTGAGTTGTTCCGCAAAGCGGTCGTGTCGGGCGGTAAGTTCATGGAGCGTGAGGCCCTCGGGGTAACGTGGCGTCTGGATGACGACCACGCCGCCGGGCTTCAGCAAATCGAATAATCGCTTCGTTGTTGTAACTGGATCAGGCAGATGCTCCAGCACGTCCATCAACGCGACCACATCGAGTGAGCGCGGCGCGATCTTCTGGTCCTCCACCGGCCCGAGCAGCGTCGGCACGTCGAACATCTGACGCGCGAACTTCACGATGGACGGACTCAACTCCAGTCCGCGCGCGTCGAATCCCGCCCAGCGCAACATGGCCACGAAGCCCCCGTGGGCGCTGCCCAACTCCAAGGCCTTTCCCGGCGGGGCTTTGTGTTTCAGGACGGCCCGCAACCAGTGCAGGCAGCGTTCGGGCAGGTCGGTGCGCGCCCGCGAGGCCAGATGGGGGTAGCCAAGATCGGTCACATACTTTCCGTAATAGTTTCTGCCGTAGAAATCCGCCTTGTCGTCCCGCACACGGGTAACGTCCGTTGCCGGCATCTGTCGCAACACGAGCGTCTCGCAGTGCGGACAATGCAGGTAGTCCGCGCTGAAATCGTTCAGCGCGGCATTTCCACACCAGCAAGAATGTATGCGGCCAGTTCGGGTTCCCATAATGCCGTGTTACCGCGCCTCACCAAACGGACTGGTCTCATCGCTGTACGTGTCCATCGGAATGATCAGCCGTCTGCTTGGAGTCGTGTGTGTCATGAGCTGCCGGGGTGCAAGATGATTTCCATCGGGAGGCGCACGCCGTAAAACGGCCAGGTGGCGTAGTTGTTATAATGCACCGTAATGGGCCCGAGTCCCTCATGCCAGTCTTGATGGTAGCCCACGTTCGGGCCGTCCGGTGAGGGTTCGCTGCACGCGAGATGGAAGGTGTATTCCCCGGGCTGCACCGCAAACTGGATCTTAAATGTTACCAGCCGCTCTTCGCCGGGCTGCATGGGCAACCACTGCATTCTCAATTGTTGTATGCCCGCGGCGAACACCACATTGTTCATCCGATCGAATATCCCGATCCCAACGGCCGGCTGCGCGATGTAATTCTTGGCCTTCAGCAACATGTGAATCTGAGCCGTCTTCAGCGTCTCGACAGTCAACGAGTGCTGGCCATGTTCGTTGACGAAGGCGGCGGCGACGATTTCCACATCGCCCGCCCCATGTCGTGAACGCGCCCCGGCGAGGATGTTGTGAGCCAGAATCTCCGTCTTCAACGTCTCATTCACTTTGATTCCTGACTCCGATGACGGGGCGGCCTGTCCAGGAATTACAGCCGTGCGGCCCGGAGAACTGGCGTAGTAACGACTGGCAGCTTCTTCCGGTGCGCCTTCGTAAATCGATTGTCCATTCTGCAACACAATGGCGCGGTTGCAGAGGTTCTGCACGGCCGCCGTGTCATGCGAAACAAACAGCAACGTGGTGCCGGCATCCAGCATGGTGTGAATCCGCTGAAAACACTTCTGCTGAAAGAAGAACGTCTCCGACACTCAGGGCTTCGTCCACGACGAGCAGTTCCGGCTCGACGCACACCGAGACGGCAAACGCCAGTCGCACGAGCATCCCGCTGGAATAGGTCTTGGTCGGTTGGTCGATGAAATCGCCGATGTCCGCGAAGGCAACAATCTCGCCGAATTTGGCGTTGGTCTCCTCTTTGCTCATGCCGCGGATAGCCGCGTTCATGTACACGTTCTCACGGCCGGTGAACTCCGGGTTGAACCCGCTGCCCAACTCCAGCAGCGCGGCCACGCTGCCGTTGACCGTCACCTCGCCTTCCGTCGGCATCAGCGTGCCCGCGATAATCTGCAACAGGGTGCTCTTGCCCGAACCGTTGCGCCCGATGATGCCGACGCTCTCCCCGCGTCGGACGGTAAAGGAGATGTTCTTCAGTGCGTAGAAATTCCGGAACGATTGGCTGGAATGGCGGTTGCACCAATCGCGCGCACTGGCCGGGAGAAACGGCATCTGCCCGACTTGGCCGAGAATAGGGCCGTGCAACCGGGCCGATGGCGACGACCAAATCGCGTAAGCCTTCGATAGGTTTAGTACGCTTATGACAGTATCGCTACTCAAGCCACTGATCCAACGCCCCCCGAATTAGTCGATTCTTGCCTTGTCGGCAAGAACAGCTTCGCGTAAGGATATGATATGGATGTAGTGAATTCGTCCAGCAAAAAACCCCCCCTTCGACAACACGTATTGCCGTGGGAGATCGCGCGACATCTCTACCAGTACAAGACGCTGATCTATGAACTGACCAAGCGCGACATAGCGATCCGCTACCGGGGATCATATCTGGGCATTTTTTGGTCGTTTCTTCGTCCCCTCTGTATGCTCTGCGTCTTCGGCGTCGTGTTTGGCTATATCTTTCAAAGCAAACTCGGGCGATTCCCCCACGAATCGAAGGTCGACTTTGCGCTGACGCTCTTCAGCGGGTTGATGATCTTCGACATGTTGAGTGAATGCCTCGGGCGTGCGCCGACACTCATCCTGTCAAACGCGAACTATGTGACCAAGGTGGTGTTCCCGCTGGAGATCCTGCCTGTGTCCGTGGTGGCGGCCGCGTTTTGTCACCTTCTGATCAGCTTGATCCCGTTGCTGGTCGCCGTGGCGATCGTGCATGGATCGTTGCCACTGACGACGATGTATGTCCCGCTCATTCTCGTGCCTGTCGTCTTGCTCTGCCTGGGCACCACGTGGTTCTTTGCCAGCCTCGGCGTGTTTTTCCGCGACATCAACTCGTTTGTGCCCGTTCTGCTGACCATCCTGATGTACGTAAGCGCGATCTTTTACGCGATCGACAAAGTCCCGCCCTTACTTCAGCCGGTGGTGCACGTGAATCCGTTGGCGATGCAGATCCACCAATTGCGATGCGCGATCATGTGGAGAACACCGCTCGACTGGGCGCAGTTCGGAGTGCATTTCGCCGGGTGCGCCGCGTTCATGATTCTGAGCTACGTCATTTTCATGCGCACCAAGAGCGCGTTTGCGGACGTAATCTGACCGTCCGCCTCAACGGCTGGGGGCTTCACTGCGCACGATCACGCCGTCCTTCATCTCATGGATGAAATCACTGGCGCGCGCGATCAGTGGGTTGTGTGTCGCCAACAACAGCGCCTTCTGCTCGCGCTTCACCAGTTCGGTGATCAACCGGAACACGCGCTCGGAATTTTCCGTGTCGAGGTTGCCCGTCGGCTCGTCGGCGAGCAGGATTTTCGGGTCGTTCGCCAGCGACCGGGCAATCGCCACGCGCTGCTGCTCTCCGCCGGAAAGGTGGTCGGCCAGGCGATCCAGTTTGTTCCCCAGTCCCACCGCGTCGAGCAGTGACGCTGCCCGCTCCCGCATGTCCCGCGGGGTGAGCCGCCCCAACCGCCGCATCGGGATCATCACGTTCTCCAGCGCTGTGAACTCGTGCATCAGGAAGTGAAATTGGAAGACGAACCCGATCAACTCGTTGCGCTTCTGCGACAGCTCGTTGTCCGTCAGACCCGATACGTCCTGGCCACCGATGGTAATCTGGCCGTCGTCCGGCGCGTCCAGCAGCCCCAGCACGTAGAGTAACGTGCTCTTGCCGCAGCCGGACGGCCCCACAATGGCATGAACCGACCCGACAGCGACATCGAGCGAGATGCCGCGCAGCACGTGGACGCGCGATTCGAACTCGCCGAGGTAGCGGTGCAATCGGCGGCAGGACAGCGGCGTGGTCTGCGCCGTGGGCGCGGGCGTGTCGGCCAAGGATGTGACACCAGTTGTCATGCGGTTGCTCTCATTGCCCGGAACCGCGCAGAATCGTGACCGGCGCCAGCTTCGCGGCCCGCCGCGCCGGAAAGTAGCTGGCCAGGAAAACGCCGACAAACGCGATGCCGATGGCAGCCAGATAATGGTACCAACTCCAATACACGAGGAAATGATCGACCGCGAAAAAGCCGCGCACCCGAACGGGGATGCGTGATACCCCCCACGTCATCAGGGCCCCCAGAATGCAGCCGGCGGTTGACCCGATGACCGCGATCAACAAACCTTGCCACAGGAAAATCGCACTGATGTCGCCCCGCCGGTAGCCCATCGATCTCAGAATCGCGATTTCGCGCACTTTCTCCAGCACCATCAGCGTGAGAATGTTGAAAATGCCGAATCCGGCCAGCACGATAATCGTCGAGACCGTAATCGCGGCCGAATAACGGATCGCCTTGAAAATCTGCAGGTTGCCGCTTTCCCGCTCCTGCCAACTGCGGGAACGGTGGTCCAACAAGTTTTCGAGATGGTTGGCCAGTTGCGGCGCCCGGTCGGGATCGCGCAGCTTGACGATGATGAACGACACTTCTGACGGCTTGTTGAACAGGCTTTGGGCGACGCGCAGATGGACATAGGCGCGCTTCTCGTCGATCATGTTGTCCCCGGTGCGGAAGATGCCGCTGACCTCGAAGCTGCGCGGATCGCCGCCCGGCCCCGTGATCGAAACGGTGTTGCCCACGTCCAAATTGAGCTTCTGCGCCAGCAACGCCCCCACGAGAATTCCCGAGGATTTCTGGCGGAAGTCCGCCAGGTCGCCCGACACCATGTAACTCCGCAGGTCGGTCGCTTGAAGTTGGGCATCCAGGTCAATGCCCTGCAGGCGAAACACCTCGCTGCGGAAATCCGTCTGCACCGTGGCGCTGTCATCCAGGACGGGCGCGCAGGCGATAACGTTGGAAAACTCACGAATCACCCGCATGACCAGCCCTGCGTCCGTGATGCCCTCGTAGTATTTGCGGGGCCGCTCGTTCTTGACGCTCACGAGGGCGTGTTCCTGCATGGCCCCCGAATAGCGATCTTGAAACCGGTCCTGGACCACGATGGCGCCCGACGTGCCCAGCACGGTTTGAATGTAGAACCGTTCGAATCCTTGGGTTTGCGCCTGCGTGCAAATGAAGAACGCCACCCCGAGGATAATGCCGCCCAAACTCAGAATGATCGCCTTCTTGCGATGTCCAATGAAACGGAGGGCGATGTACAGCGGCGAAGGCATGGTCTGGGCTACAGGTTTCTCACGATCACGCGGACGCGTTGGCCGGGCCTGAACAAATCCTGGTCGGCGACGACGACCTGTTCGCCTTCCTGAAGGCCATTGAGAATCTCGGCGCGCTCCAGATTGTGGAACCCGACCTTGACGTCACGGGGCTCGACTACGTTGTCCTTGACGACGAGCACACGCCCGCCCAACACCGCGCTCGACGGGATGATGAGCGCGTTCTCGCGTTGGCCGGCGATGATGTTCATTTCCCCCGTCATCCCGGACATCAGATTCGCTGGCGTCTCGTCCAGGGTGAGGGTGACGGTATAGCGCTGGTTGTTGGCGGTTGGCAGAATCTGGGCGACCGTGGCCATCAAATCCTTATCGGGGTAGGAATACAACCGCACCGCCGCCTTCATTTTTGGCGCAATCTGGCCCACATCCTCTTCGTTGATTTCGCCGTTGAGGAACATCGATTTGGTGGCGACGGTGAACGGCGTGCTGCCTTCATTGATGAACTCACCGTTGGCGCAGGTGATCGTGTCCAGGTACCCGGTCAGCGGCGACGTGAGGAAGCAGCGCGCCTTGCGGTCCTCCCACACGCCGGCTTGCTCGCGGTTGATGGCAACCACGCGATCCACTTCCAACTGCTCGTTGCGCACGCGTTCGCTCAGCGTCTGGACGGTGCTGCGGGCCCGGTCAAGGTCGCTGGCAGGAACGCTTTGCATTTCGGCCAGTTTCTCGATTCGGGAGAGTTGCGCTTGTTGTGTGTTCAAATCCGGCAGGCTCGGCGGGCCAAGCCGTTGCCGTTCCTCGGCGGCCTTCAACTCCTCCTCGGCCTTGGCCGTCTCGCGGTCGAGATCTTCGTTGACGATCGTGGCCAGCAACTCCCCCTGGGTCACCACCAAGCCGACCATGGCGTTCGTGGCGAGACGATCGGAAAAATGGATCGTGCCGCTGTTGCGCGCATGGAGATTGATGGTCATCGACGCCTGGACCTTCACGGTCCCGTATACCGCCGAGACCGCCGAGCCCCGTTGCGCGACATACACCTCCGCCACGGGCCGCGACGTCCACAAGCCGTAGAGAACCGCCGCTGTCGCCGAGATAATCAGCGCGGCGAGGATGACCATTCTTTTCATCTGGAAAACGACGGGCCGGATACTAATCGCGCCCAGCCCTCAAGACAAGCACCGTCATGGGACGCTTTTTCGGGATTGGTGTGCGCTGGCGTCCCGCTTTCAGAAGCGAAATCCGAGGCACCGCGTGTCACGCGCGCTTGCGCTTGAGGAAGGCGACGAGGGATACGGCACCGAGTGTGGCCAGCAGAAACGTCGATGGCTCGGGAATGAACTCGAACGTGAAATTGTCCATGACGAATGGGGTCTCGGAAAAAGGGGTGAAGGCAGGCTCACCGCCGTAAGAGTCGAAATAGAGACGGTCGATGTCGAGATAGTTGAAGGTAAATAAGGTCGGACTGGTCGCACTCGCGACCTTTGTTTCATCGTACACCAAGTTGGTGCCGCTGAAGCCCTGCACCTCGATATTGAGGTTGCTGTTCCACGCGCCGGTGAAGAAGGCGCTCAGGAAATTGAAATTAGTACCGGGTGAGCCAATCTCGGCAGGGGTGCCATCAGCGTTGAAAGCCACGTTGGAGGGCGACACCATCCCATAACCATAGCCGTTCGCACCATTCAGGTTGGTTTGGAGGACTGCGTTCAGAGTCGCAAAGTTGCTCCAGCTAAGTCCCTGGTAGCCGTTTGTAATGAACGCGCCGCCAGGTGGACTGGGTATGTCATCAAAAGTGATAACCGTTTGCGGACGGGCCGAAGAGGCAGAGAAAACTAACAGGCTGAGGATTGCCAGCGGCGAGAGGAGTAGTTTGGACTTCATAATGGCTTCCCTTTCCGTTCCTCAGTCAGAAACATAGCAGCAAATGCGGGCGAAGGCCAGATAATTCGGGGCAATCGTGGCAGGCGGAGCACTTGCCCTGCAGTAGACTGGTTGTGTTTTCATTTTCATTGGATTTTCCCTACGAGTGAAAAGCACGTGGCGGTCGGGCACGGAGCATTCGTCATGTTTATGACATTATTGATATCAGAGCAGTCCGGTAGCGGTCCACTCGGAGGGTTGCCGTTCGGGTCAGCGAGATTGACAGCGATGTTGTACTGGCAGAAGCCGCTTGCGCTGAAGGTATACACATTGCCAATGGTGACCGTACCGACAGGGACACCGTTAGTGGCAATTCCTGACACGGCCACATTTGTCGCCAAGCCGTTTACCGTCGCTGAGTACGAGTTCGTGCCATTGCTGGCGGGGCTGTTGTTATCCGTATTGAAGTACAGATACAGGGTGCCGTTGCATTGGGCCGTAACAACGCTGCTTCCCCCGCCGGTTCCCAACTGGACGGTGCGCTGGCAACGGGTGCAGAACTGCAGCGGGCCTGCGGGGGTGTACTGGCTGATTTGGTTCGTCGCTCCCCCGTTGGTCACGTTGCCGATGGAGCCGTAGGAATTGTCGCCCCAGCCCCAATACTGGTTCGTGCCTTGATTGACCGTCATCGCCATGGCGTGCACGCCTCCAAAATAGGCATTCGTAGTGAAGACATTGCCTAAACCATCATCGGATCGGGGGGCGCTGACCCAGACGACGTTGGTGATGCCGGCCACCAACATCGGGTGGTTGGCGGAAGCGACCGCGCTGGTGTTGGTGCCCAGTTCCCCAAATGTGTTGTCCCCCCATGCGTAGACCTGGCCGTTGCTGGTCACGGCCAGCGTGAACCCGACGCCACCAGCGATCGCCACGACGTTGGACAGATTGGCCACCACTGTCGGCGCCGGGTCGTAGCCGCCAGTGGTACCATTCCCGAGTTCTCCAAGCCCGTTATCGCCCCAGGTCCACACCCGCTTGTCCGCGGTCAGGGCGATGGAGTGACCACCCCCGCCTACGCCCGCGTAGTTGTCGCCAGCCGCAATCGCAATCACGCTGGAGATGCCGGCGACCAGCGTAGGAAGATTCGTGGATGCATCTCGACCCGGCGTTGGAGTTGCACCGATCTCACCAACCTCGTTTCCGCCCCAGCCCCAGACGAAACCATTTGTATCCACAGCCAGGCTAAAACCGTTCCCAGCCGCTATGGCGACGATGAAAGTGCCTGTCGGAATCCGTGACTGAACCGGAGAATTGGTCGAAAGCGCGCCACCAAGATACCCGGCCCCCAATTGCCCATTTCCAGTGCCGTCGGTGCCGTTCTGGTTGCTGCCCCAAGCCCAGACCGACCCGTTAGCGCACAACGCCAGCGTGTGCTGGTACCCGGCGGCGACACTGACCACGTTAGTAAAGCCAAGGGGACCGCTGACCGGGAAAGGCACAGGGTACATTGAGCCAGAATAGGCCTGTTCGGACTCATTTCCGAGTTGTCCTTGGTCGTTTTCGCCGAATGTCCACACCGTCCCCGTGGCATCAACCACCACCGTATAGTCGTCCCCACCAGCGGCGACCACTGCCGCGTTGGTGATGGTTTGAACTCCACATGACGTGGCGTTCGCCACGTCGCTCGGGTACGGTAGATACGGCTCCACGTAGCTACCGTCTGCCCGCTGCATGTTACTGTCCAAACCGTCACCCAAATCTCCGTCACTGTCGCCCCAAGCCCAAAGAGTACCATCCTGTCTCAATGCCACGCTGCTTTCTCCTCCTGCGGCAATCGGGCTGCCGAGCAGGCGCTGGACGCGATAAAATCGTTGTGTGACGGTGCTCCCATCGTTGTTGGTGGTGGCGGTGTCCGTCCACGAGGTTACACTGGCATTGGTAGCGCCCCAAACGTAGGCTTTGGGCATCCACTGGGTGTTGGTGCTGAGCGAGTTGGCGGAGAAGACCAGATAGCGGAAGAACTGGCAGGACTGCCAGGTGATCGTGGTAGACCCGCTCGCGTTCCGTACGACGTTTGTCACGTAGAACGCCTGAAGCAGGTTTGTCAGGGTACAGGGATCGCTTCCACCGCCACCGTCATCATCCATAGCCATAAACCCGCGACTCATGCTGGCGACGCTGGCGGTTGCCGCTTCTGCCGCCGCACATTGGGCCTCAAGATTATTCCAGTAGGTATCCCGAGAGCCAACGTCCATCAGCCACGCATGCGTGATCACCTGCGGCACGGAGAATTGCGTATAGCCTTCCTCCACCAGTGTCTCCCAATTCGTATAGTTGATTCCGAAGAGAACGCACGAAGGATACAGGTTGGCTTCGTAGACCTGCCACGAGGGAAACCAGTCTGGCACAGTGAATTCGGTCAGGGTTTCATCCGACCACGGCTGCAACACCGTTACGGTATTCGACTGCGGCCAGAGAGTCATCCAGAGCGGAAAGGCGTTCACGCCCTGTAGAGAAGTCGGAACGGAATTCGTGATCCCGGCCAGTCCAGTCGGCAGATTGGCTGTATTCGCCCACACGATGGTCATCGGCTGGAACTGCACCGGGAAGAACGTCCCGGGCGCCCAGACCCACGAGCCAATCGGGTAGTTGTAGCCCTCCAGATATAGACCGACAAGGTCTGTGGTATTGGTCAACAGCAATTCCGACTCAGGTTGAGCCGAGGGATTCTCTTCCAATTGCGGAATGTCCGCCCGCACAGCAGTTAACGGGCACAGCAGGGCTGTCAACACAAGGGCAAGAATGACTCCGGTCCGCTTCTCCATTAGAAACCGCCTCTGCGCGCAACTCGTGGGAGGATACACGAGCCGTCGTCGGGCGTCAACACAAAACACAGTTAACACTCTGGAACAGCCCGGCCTTTCCTGATTGTTTAACTAGCTTGCGACGGTTGTACCGAAACATCGCAAGGCTGTCGGGGAAGCAATCCGCACTCACCGAAGGAGAGCGGGCCTTACCCAGGAGAAACTTGCGGAATTGGCAGAACTCCACCCGAATTACATCGGCGAGGTCGAACGTGGCGAGTACTCGATCTCGCTAGACCCTCTCTACCGTGTTGCCAAAGCCCTGCATGTCCGGGTTCGCGATCTCGTGGCGGACATCTGAACTGTTTCGGACAGCAGTGCAGGCGGGTAACCGGCGAGAACGGTCAAGGTGTGAAAAACCGTCATGGGACGTGTTCGAAGTGGTATTGCAAATATCGGCCCGTGGCGCGGTCCAACTCGGCCCGCGCGACCTCGTGGGAGTACGTGGCATCCTCGAGGCCAGCGCGCACGGAAAGCAGGTTGCGCTGGGCGTTGAGGAAATCCAGTTGCGTGGCCTGGCCGAGGGCGATCTGTGCCTCGGTCAATTTCAGCTCCTCGTTGGCCTCCGCGGCGGATTTGACGAGGGCGGCGTGACGCGCGTCGGCATTTTGCAGAGAGCCTTCGACGGTGGCCAATTCTCGAGAAACACGTTGCTCCAGCTTGTGGAGGGTGACTTCATAGATCTGCCGCGTCGCTTCGATTCGACGACTCTCACCGGTAATCTGTCCGTTGTCGATGACCTGCCAGCTCATCGCCACGCCGGCGCGCCCTTCGGTCGAATCAGTTTCCTGGCCCGGTACGATCTGCGTTTGCCTGGTCAACAAATAATCCTGCGGGATGAGCAGCGCTGAACCGACAAGCGACACAAACGGGAAGTAACCGGCCTGCACCGTTTGCCGGTCCGCCGCCGTCGCGTCCACCAGCGCCCGCAGCAACTTCAGGTCCGCGCGGTTCTCCAGCGCGTACGCGGATTCCCGCGGCAGGTCCACCGTCACGGGCGCGTACTGCAGATCGCCGACCGGTCTCGGCAGCCACAACTGCCTCGAGCCTTTCGTGTCCTCGGTCAGGTTGAGCCCGCACAACTCGGCGATCCGCGTCACCACCGCGAAATAGTCGCCGCGCAAGTTCGAGAGTTCGAGTTGGAGGTTCAATTCCTGGATTTTGGCCGATTTCAACGCCGCCTCGCTGCCCGTGCCGACATCGAGTCGTTGGTGTTCGCTTTGCACGTTCGCCTGGAGCCGTTGGTCAATGTCTTTGTGCAGCGCGATGAGGTTGCGAAGGTACAGAGCCCGCAGAAATGTGGTGCGGGCTTCATGCAAACGATCGGTTACTTCGCGGTTAAGGTTCTGTTGGGCAATGACGACCTCCAGTCTTCCGCGCCGCAGGGCGGGCGGAATCCCGAGGTCGATCAGTGGCTGGGAGAAGTCGGCTGCCAGCGTGCTAAAGGGGGTTGGGTAGAGCGCCGTGGCGTTGTTGGTGGTAACGCTCCCGGTGGTCGTGTTGGTCCTGGCTTGTCCCGAATTGTAGAGGTTGCCGCCCCGGAGACCAATCGCCACCTGGCTGGAGAGCTGCGGCAGGGCCCGGGAGCGGAAGACGGTCTTCGTGCCGAGAGCGCGTTCGACATCAACTCGCAATCTTTGGATTTCTGGGTACTGCCGGAACGTTGACGCCAGGCAATCGTCCAGTGTCAGGTCATAGGTCTGGGTATGTTGCTCGAGTTGGGCGACGGCTGATTGCATCGTACCCAGTACCAGCAGCCAACCGAAGAGCAGGTAGCGCCATGATTTCATTTAGCAGTCCCCTGCGGCGAGTGCGTCTCGGTAAGTTGGAACTGGCTGCCCATGGCGCGCTGCAGCCGGGCCAGCGCGGCGTTGTAGTTGAACCGCGCCGACAATTCGGCGGTCTGGGCGCGCGTGAGGTCGAGACGGGCTTGCAACAACTCCAACTGGCTCGTCAACCCGAGTCCAAAGTTGGCGGTGGCGAGACTCAGCGACTCGGTGGCGAGTTGGACATTGGCGGTTTGGGTCTGGATGTTTTCCTCGGCCCGTTGCAGATCCCGAAACGTGCGGAGCACCTCCGTCTGGATGTTCCGCTGGGTCGCGTCGAATGCGATCTCGGCGGCCTCGATGCGTGCGCGGGTTTCGCGCATGCGGCCTTTGGTCGCCAAGCCATCGAAAATATGCCAGTCCACCTCCGCACCGGCGACGTATCCCTCATAATTCTGAAGGAGTGCGACGTCCGGTTCGCTGACGACGTCGTAGCCGGTAAACAGGTTGATGTGCGGGAGCACTTCGCTTTGGTCCACGATGAGTTGTTTCTTCTGGACCTTGATATCGTTGTCACGGGCCGTGAGCTCGGGCCGTTGAATGAGCGATCGGGAAAGGCAGTCGTTGAGGTCCAGCGGCGTCTTCTCGTACGCCAGCGTGCCATCGACATCGAACGGAACCCGGTCTTGATCGGTGGAGTAGGGGATCGACAATAATTCACTGAGCCGCAGGCAGGAATCGCGGAGGCGATTGCGCGAATCGACGAGGGCGGATTGTTCCAGGGCGAGGTTGACCTCGGCACGGAGGACGTTGAGCTTCTGACCGGTACCCACGTCGAGCTTGGCCCGCTCGTTCTTGACCTGTTCGGTGAGGAAGTTTACGGCCTGTTCGTGGACGCCAACGTCGGTTTTGTTACGCAAGATGTCGTAGAAGGCGACGCGCACGTCCAGGATCGTCTGGTCGACCTGGGCCTCGAAATCCAAGGTGCGTGATTGTCTCTGGAGCCGTGCGATGTCCATGCGCGCGCGCACGGCGCCGCCCGCGTAAACGGTTTCGGTCAGGCGGATGTTGACGCTCCAGACATACGTTCGGTTGCTGGAGGTACCGCCCAGCGTGGCGTAGTCCGTTTCGAGCTTCTCGTAACTGGCGTCGCCGGTGAGACTCGGCAGGAACCCGGCGCGAGCCTCGATGATGGCGCCGGCGGCTTCTTCGAGGTGTTTCTTCGACACTAGGATGTCGGGGTTTTGCTCTAATGCGCGATTGATGCAGTCCGGCAGCGTGTAATGCGGCAACTGCGGTGGCGGCGTATTGGACGCGACGTTGCTTTCCGCCTGAACCCATCGCGCGCACCCCACAGCCATGACCAGACAAAGGATTGTTCTTCGCGGCAACAAGGCGGTTGAAGTTGTAATGACAAACCGCCGGTTTGCCAACGACTTTCGCTGTGCCGATGGGCTTCAGACGGGCCGTGTGCTGGATGGCGACGGACATCCGCCGTCCAGTGGGCGGAGGTCCTCCTGCAGCGGATAATCAATTTGCGACGCGACCGCGCGGCGGATTGCCTGAGTGAGTTCGTTGACGCTGCCAAAGGCGCGCGGATCGAGTGGCGGATGAAAATGCACTTCCACGTTGCCCCAGAATTTGTCCGGCCAGGGGATGTTCTTGAACAGTGGCTGAACGCCGCGCAAGCTGCACGGCACGACCGGTGCGCCGGCTTCCATTGCCGCCCAGGCTGCGCCGGGACGAAACGGGCCCAACGCGTCGAGCCGCTTGCCCTCGCAGGCGATGGTGAAACTACGCCCGTTGCGCAGGTGAAGCATCATCTGCATCAGCGCCATCGACCGGGCGGTCGTGTGGCTGGTGCGGTCGATCGGCACGACCTGCCACGCGCGGAGCCAGGAGCCGACGATCGGGTATTCGCAAGGTTCCCTGCCACGTCACCGGCACGGGCATCTGGCCCAGCACGCGACGACCGACAGCCTGCATAAAGAATGCATCGTAGTGCGATCCGTGGTTGTAGCAGAAGACAACCGGCCCGGAGTGGGGCAGGGTTTCTGTGCCGTGCAGCCGCAGCTTGAACAGCCCGCGTAATACCCATCCGTACCCTCCCTCAAACAGCCGGGAACGAATCAACGCATACCACCACGGATCTTTGTTGTCGGCGCCCATAAAACCTTGTCGCGAGCCGCGGATTCACTCCGCGACGAAACAAGTGAGGTTGTAAGGACAAACCGCGCCGTTGCCAACGACATTCGCGACGCTAGGCCGTTACTTGTTGGATCGGGTCATCGACAGGGCCACGCACGAGTTGAAAGCCGAGCGTTTCTTCGTAAAAGGCCAGCGCGGATTGGAGATCATGGACGGCAACACCGAGATGCAACAGCCGGAATGGGGGCGGTGTTTCGGCTGGCTTCACGCGCTCTTCTTGTCTTGGAGAAACCGGCGGATGGTCGGCACGTCCTGCAACTCGACGATTTCCTTGATCGTGAATTTGACGTTGAACTCCTGCTCCAGCGACATGATCAGGTTGAGGTGGGCCAGTGAGTCCCATTGCGGCAGGGTGGCCGGGGAACAGTCGTCAGCGACGGATTCGACCGGCACCTGCAACGCGTCCGCAATGACTTGTTTCAATTTGTCCACACGAGATCTCTCCTGGCAATGGTCTTTATGTCAACAGGGCCGATTGGGCGTGCCGGCGATTCGGCGCGCGCGCGTGCGCTCCAAGCAGGCCGTCGCATTGGGAGTTGAGCGGCGATAGAATCAAGTCGAAGTGCAAAGCCGCTCATCGTTCGTTTCCTGCGCGCCGTGACC
>CAVQMY010000002.1:0-263897 GCA_963713705.1 uncultured Verrucomicrobiae bacterium | reverse complement strand
GGCGACGGATGCGCGCCGCCCAGAGGCCCGCGAACATCTCCACGAATGACGCCGCCGACTACGCGAGAACTGCGCACCCGACTCGTTCGCCACCGCCTTCACCACAACGTCTACCCGTCCCAGGCGGCCCGTGCAGCAGACGCCTTCGGGACCTTCCCCCCGGCGCGTGGAAGGACTTCGGCTCCGCAGGAACTCGACGATCTCCTGCAGCTCGCCTTCCCCGTTCACTCCCGCGGTGTCGGCGAACGTCACCGACTGGCCGGATGACGCTGATTCGCTGGGGCTAGACCGCGGCATCACCTTCGGCGTCCGCAGCATCATGAGAATCAGCGCGCTGAAGAACAGGATCGCGATTACCGCTGCAGGTCGGCGCCTGGTTCTGCAGTTCCTGCGTGAACGGGATGTGCGGCGCCGCCGCCGCGTGGCACGATGCTGCGCGTGTCGCGTGCGCACCGTGCCCACTTTGCCGGCGTGCTTCAGCGCCCCGACGTAGCAGCGGCATGCGACGCTCATTTCTCAGCGGCGTACGCCGCGGCGGCGTTTATGGCAGCGCTGTCGTGCTGCCGACATGTGCGCAGCGCTTCCCCCGGTCGAGTGCAGTCCAGCCTTCGCCTGCTTCTCCTGTCGACCCTCTGTCAGCAAATACGCCATCCTTGGCATTTACGTCGATTATGCATGTTTTCCCCGCGCTTGTCGAGCGCTGGGAATTTGAGACCGAGATGCGCACCCGCCACGTCCCGGAACAGCTCCGATGCAAACGCGGGATCGCGGTCGACCCGCTCGTCCGCGCCGAGGACCGGCGGCGCGCTTCCGGCGACGTCTGGTGGCGCTGCGGGAAGAAGCCGTAAGCCAGCACTCGGGGAACGCCAGGCGGAAATGGCGCGAGTCGGTGGAGCCCGGGAGCACCACCGGCACCGGCCTGTGCGCCCGGGATCGCGCTCGGAGATCCACGTGGAGGTCGGTCCATCAGCGGCGAGGTCCACCGGCGGTCGGTTGCCCGCCGCGCGCTCGGTGAACTCAATGCTCCAGGTGTCATGTTCCGGGCCAAGCACCTCAGCGATGCCCGCCCGCGGACCTGTTGCTCGCCCAGTCCCGGGGCACCCGGCAATCGACCTCAACTCGGCATGGCTGGGAATCACGTTGATCTTCTCGGACGCGCTGATCTGCGTCGGCGTGAACGTGACGCCTAGCATCGGCCCGAACAGGTTCCCAGCAGCGGGTCGTCGGCCTGGATGCGGCCAGCGCCCCGCGGATCCTCTGGGTCCTCGCCGAGCGCCCGAAGAAACGCCGGGCTCGTCGGTCAACCGAGGAAGGTGCGCGCCGAGCCGCTCGAGCAGCGGCGCCATCTTCAACAGGGCGTTGACGCCCATTCTCGGGATCGAGGCGTGCCCAGCCACGCCGGCGGTGCTGATCGCGAAGCGAAACACGCCCTTCTCCGCGCAGCACACCCCGTAGCGCCTGGCGCCCCGGTACTCGAACAACTCGCCGCCGCCCTCGTTGATGAGCATCTCGCAGCGCACCTTCTCGGGATGTTCTGAGGTGATCCATTGCGCCCCCAGCGAGCCGCCCGTCTCCTCATCGACGACCGCCGCGATCAACAGGTCGCCGCGCGCCGGGCGCCAGCCCGAGCGCGCCAGCCACGCGCCGCCGCGATCTCGCCGCGACCTGGGACTTCATGTCCAGGGCGCCCCTGCCCCAAACGAAGCCATCCGCGATCTCACCCGACCACGGGTCCTTGTCCACGCCTGCGGATCGGCCAGCACGGTGTCGACGTGGCCCAGCTAGCAGAGCGTCGGTCCCGGCTGGGCGCCCGGGCGCAGCCTCGCCACCAGGTTGGGTCGCTCAGGCTCGGCGCCCAGCAGCTCGCACTCGAATCCCGCCGCCTTCAGATGGGCGGCGAGTACTCCTGGGCCGAGCGCTCGTTACCCGGGGGGTTGACGGTGTTGAAGCGGATCAGGCGCTGCAGCAGCCCCGTGGCCTCCGCGCCCAGCCCGTCGCGCTGTGATCGTTCGCCGTCATCCCGCAGATCGTACGCCGATCTGCGCGACCTCCTCGCGCGTGAGCGGGAAGTGGCAGGCGACGCGTGTGCCCGAGCCCTTGTCCTCGAGCGGCGGCTCCTGCTGGGAGCAGATCTCCTGCGCCTTCGGGCAGCGCGTGTGGAAGCGGCACCCGCTCGGCGGATTGGCCGGGCTGGGCACGTCGCCGCGAGCAGCGCGCTGCTCGCCGTGGCGGGGGGGATCGGCCTGCGGCACCGCCGCCAGCAGCGCGCCGGTGTAGGGGTGGCGGGGGAGCTGTACAGCTCTCGCTCGCGCCGATCTCGACGATCTTGCCGAGGTACATCACCGCCACGCGGTCGCACATGTGGCTCACCACCGACAGGTCGTGGGCGATCAACACGAGCGTCAGACCGAAGCCGCCGCTGCAGGTCGCGCAGCAGGTTCAGAACCTGCGCCTGGATCGAGACGTCCAGCGCCGACACCGGCTCGTCGGCGATCAGCAGCTTGGCTGCAGCGCGAGCGCGCGCGCCACACCGATGCGCTGGCGCTGGCCGCCGGAGAACTCGTGGGGGTAGCGGTTGTAGTGCTCGGGATTCAGCCCGACCGTCTCCATCAGCTCGCTGCACCTCGCGCTTTCGCTCGCCCTTGTCCGGCAGCAGCTCGTGGATCGCGAACGGCTCGCCGATGATCGAGCCGACCGTCTTGCGCGGGTTCAGCGACGAGTACGGGTCCTGGAAGATCATCTGCACCTCGCGCCTGATCGCCTTCAGCGCGGCGCCCTCAGAGCGCGTGATGTCCTTACCCTCGAAGCCGATCTCCCCGCGGGTCGCGTCGAGCAGGCGCGTGATCAGCCGCGCGGTGGTGCTCTTGCCGCAGCCAGTCTCGCCCACGATGCCCGAGCGTCTCTCCGCGCTTGATCTCGAGGCTCACGCCGTCCACCGCCTGCACCGCGCCGACCTTGCGCTGGACGACGATCCCGCGGGTGATCGGGAAATGCTTGACGAGGTCGCGCACCCTCACGAGCGGGCCGTCGCCAGACGGGGGTTGGCGTCGCCGGCGCCACGGCTGGTGACGCCTCCAGCTGATTCGCCGAACGCGGAGCGATGTGGGCTCGACGGCGCTCACGTTGCGGGCTCCCGGGGACCGACGCGAGCGCTCCTCGGCGGCGTGCCCTCGCGCAGCTCTGCCCACAGCTCTGCGCACCTCGGACTCGAGCAGGCAGGCGACGTGGTGCTCGGGTCGTCGGGAAGCGGCTCGAGCGCGGGTCGATGCGCGCGTGCTCGGGCTGGGCGTAGGGGCAGCGGGGATGAAAGTGGCAGCCGGAGGGCGGATTGATGAGGCTCGGGGGCGTGCCCGGGATCGGCACCAGCTCCTCCTCGCGTGGTCGCGTCCAGGCGCGGGATCGACCCCAACAGGCCCCACGTGTAGGGGTGCTCGGGCGCCGCGAACACGCGCGCCGCCGTCGCCGTCTCGACGATCCGCCCCGCGTACATCACGGCGACGTCTCGGCCATCTCGGCCACCACGCCGAGGTCGTGAGTGATGATCACGATCGCCATGCCCAGCTCGCGCTGCAGGCGTTCCATCAGCGCCAGGATCTGCGCCTGCACGGTCACGTCCAGCGCCGTCGTCGGCTCATCGGCGATCAGCAGCTTCGGCTCGTTGGCTAGCGCCATCGCGATCATCACGCGCTGGCGCATGCCGCCGGAGAACTCGTGCGGATACTGATCCACGCGCCGCGACCGGTCGGGGATGCCGACCAGCCCCAGCAGCTCGATCGCGCGCTCGCGCGCCTGCGCCTTGGAGACGTCGCGGTGGGCGCGCACCGCCTCGACCAACTGCTGCCGACCTTGTAGCAGCGGGTGAAGCGACGACAGCGGGTCCTGGAAGATCATCGCGATGTCGTTGCCGCGGATCGCGCGCAGCCGGTCTTCGGAGAGGGTCAGCAGATCCTGCCCCTCGAACATGATGCGCCCGGAGATGCGCGCGCCCTGGCGGCGCGTGAGGCCCAGGGCCGTCAGCGGTCAACCCCGTCCCGGAAGCTCGACGCCACTTGATTGGGGTCCGATGATGTGACGGCCACGACTTTGATCGACGGGTTGAGCTTTCGCAAATGCTGGAGGGTTTCGTTCCCGTTGAGCATCGGCATGGTGTAATCGAGGAGCACGAGCCGAATGTCGCTTGGGGCATAGGTAAACATGGTGAGGCCTTTGACGCCCGAGGACGCGTTGAGGACGTTGAAACCATGCTTGCGCAACACGGAACTCACCAGATGCAGGAACGACGCGTCGTCATCGACGACCAGGACTGTGAACTCGTTGCGATAGACGGGTTCACGCGGTTTTTTTTCGTCCTGCCCTGTGGGCGGTTGTCGGAAGGTGTCCACCATTCCTTCGACAAATGATTCAGAGGCCTGTGTCATGCCATAGGAAAGTTGCATATCGTGTGCCAAAGCCAGGGATTGTATCCGGCGGTGGAAGTGCCGACATTGGAAGGGGTTAGTCAGCCTACCGGCAACGATTGTTGTCGACCGAAATACCTTTCCAGCCACACATACGGAGAAGTGTGCAAATACCAAGCCCCATGTTCCTGATCGAGAGCTTTGGTTCGGCGGCTGCGGCCGGTGACCGGCCCAGTGGTTCAGGTACAGCCGCGCGCCCCACGAACAGGATTTCAACTGTCGCTGGTCCTGGATGGCAGAAGCCGGTGAGCTGTAGCCGGGGCACCCAACAAACAGTCTCTTGACCTTCCCTCCGGCGCCGGATATTGCTCGTGTCGGATGGAACAGAAAGGTACCCGCCACATCAGGGTCGCCGCCGGCCGTGTTTCGCAAATCAGCAGGGGCGGCACGCCGTTACACTCGAAACCAGAAGTCGTCTTGCCTGACTCATGGGGCAGAGACATACGGCGCGTGCCACCATCGACCATCGCGTTTGTTTGCGATCTGGTGATTGGAACGTCGCCGTGAGTGTCCCTCGGGAAAGGGATCGAGTTGGACGTCTGGCCGTCTTCTTCGGGCTATTTGTGATGTTTTGGCTGGTGCTGATCAACCTGCCGACTCAACGCTTCCTTCCCGAACTGGACACGTCGTGGCAGGGGGCGCTGAGCTACTTTGTTTTCAAAGGCCTGCAATTCGGGCGGGACGTGATCTTCACCTACGGTCCGCTGGGATATATCACGACGGACACGTATTCGGGCCATCTTCTTGCGAGCCGGATTGGTTTCGACCTGGCGCTGAAGGGGGTATTTGCGTTGCTCATGGCCGCGCTGGCGGTGCGACTGCGGCCTGTGTTGCGGTGGTGGTTTGCCGTGAACATCGTTTTTTTCTCCGCGGTTTCTCCCGACGCGGTGTATGTGGTCGCCATCGCCCTGTCAGCCTGTTTGGCGATTGAGTCTCCATTATCCCCGGGACTTGCCCTTGGCGTCGGGGTTCTCTTTGCCTTTGTTTCGCTCACCAAGTTCACGTGTTTCCTGCAAAGCGTGGCCAGCCTGCTGATCGTGGTCGCGTACGCGCTATCGAAACGGAAATGGCTTCGGGCGAGTGGTCTGGCGATGATGTATCTCGTTTGCCTGTTGTCGTTTTGGTGTGTTGCCGGACAGACGGTCTCAGGGTTTCCGCCTTTCTTGCGCGGGGCCTGTGAGGTGGCGTCTGGATACGCGGAGGCGATGTCGACCAATGAATCGTGGCTGGTATTCTCGTGCGGGTTCAGCGCACTCCTGCTGGGGGGTGGATTGTTCATCGGTCTCGCGTACGGCGGCACGGACAAGGGCCGCGACCTGGCCATGCTGAGCATCCTGTTTGTCAGCCTGTTCATTGCGTGGAAGGAAGGCTTTGTTCGCGCCGATCAGCGTCAGCACTACACCTTACTGGCCTTTCTGCTGTTCGCCGAGCCGGCGGCGTGGGCGGTTTTCCAGCCGCCCGGCAAACATCGACGATTGTTGTTGGGAATGACGCTGATGGCATTGGTGTCTCCTTACGTCTTCCTGCTCCTGATCCGCCCGAAGTATTTCGCGGAGTTGCTCCCGCGAGTCCGCGACCGGGTTGTCGAAAACGGCGCGGCCCTCGTGCATCCGAGAGATTTTTGCGTGGCGCTGGATGACAGGCTGTCACGAGTCAAGGAACAGAACGCCTTGCCCACGATCAAGCGTCTGGTTGGCCAGGAATCCGTCGACGTATTTGGTTACGAGCAGGCGATCGCGCTGTTGAACGACCTCGACTATCGGCCCCGGCCCGTGTTTCAAGGGTACTCGGCCTATACTCCGTTTCTGGCCGCCTGCAACCGGCGCTTTTATCTCGGGCCCACAGCTCCTGCATTTGTCATTCTCAAGTATCAGACCGTTGATGACCGCTTCGCGGCGGAAGATGACGCGGGAGCGCTGGAAGTGATCTTGCGGGATTATGAGCCGGTCGCCACGGAGGAGGAGTATATGCTGTGGAAGCGGAAGGCGGTGAGTCCGCCGCTTGCGCCCCACCGGCTGGTTCGCGAAGGAACGGCCACCTGGGGCGAGCCGCTGCCGCTGTTGTCCAACGAGTGTCCCGTGTGGATCGAAGTCGAGATTGGGAGCAGCTGGTTGGGGAAGCTGCGCGAATTTCTGTACAAGCCCGCGAAGATCACCATGACGTTGGAGACGGTTGATCACGAGGCCCATCGTTACCGGCTCGTTCGCCCAGTTGGCAGGAGCGGGTTTATGGTCAATCCGGCGGTTCGGAACCAGGCCGACCTGCTGGAAATGTACAGGAATCCGGGCAAAGGGAATACCGTGTCAGTGACTCTTGACGTGGGGAATTCAGCGCGTCTGCTGTATTCGACGAACTATCATTACCGAATCTACACGGAGGGCGTGAATTGAACTCGACTGGAGAAGGGCTGGCCTACTCGCCGAAGCTTTCGCTCGTCCATTAATGATGCGTTGGGCCATGGTTTAGCCTGTGAGGTTCGACACGGTGTTGAAGCGTCCAATTGAGGCGCGGGGGACTACTCGGTCTGAGGCGATGGCCAGAACAGGAAGCGGGCGTAGCCGTAGGCGAGCAGTTCGCCGACGACGGAGCGGACACCCTCGCTGGATTTCCACCAGCGGTCGGGGTCGTAGTCACCATTCTGGATGGTAATGACACCCACGTGATAGTCGCGGCCCAGCGCCTTGCAGAACAGCAGGCGCGAGCGGCGGGAGTGGTCGGCCATCGTCAGGATATTGAGGGACGTGGCGTCGATCTGATGACGGTGGAGCCAGGCATGCAACGCGACGGCGGACGCGAACGTGCGATCCCGGGTAACCCGGGCGGAGGGCACGGCTTCAACGGTGTTGGTATCGACGCCGAGGCGAAGCAGCGTGGCGGTGCCGAGGTCGGCCCAATTGGTGTAGCCACACAGGTAGGTGCCGGAGCCAATCGGCCCGCCGGTCACGAGGATCTTGCGGTAATGATCGCGGGTGAGTTCGACCGGGATTTTTTGCAGCGCGTAATCCGGAATCCATCCTTCGATGACGAGGATGTCGCTGGGGACCGGATCGTTCACGGTGAGGAAGGGATACGCTTGGCTGACACCGAGTGCGACGAGTGCGGCCCCGAGGAATAGCAGGGCGATCCAACCCCGCAAGGTCGGAACCAGGCACTCCCGGCGTCGCCAGATACCCCATGTATGTTTACTCGGTTTCAAACGGGTCTTTTGCTGCAGATCGGTCCGTTTCCATGCGCCACGGCTCCATGCTGGAGGTTTCGCGACGCGTTAATCAAGCATAATCAAGAGATGGAAGGGATCAGGCCGGCCGTTTCGAGTCGAGTGAGTTTCTCGTCTTGAGCTTCGCGGCCCGGCTCGTGAAAAGTTCTTTGCATTGGGGCCTTGTCGCATGCGAACATTTGCGCATGACGCTGACGGAAGTTCGCCAATTGCTTGCGGAATTGGACATTCGCCCCAGCAAGGCGCTGGGACAGAATTTCCTCATCGATGGGAATATTTTGCGGATTCTCATCGAGCAGGCGGATCTTCGGCGCGACGAGTCCGTGCTGGAGATCGGACCGGGGCTGGGAGTGCTGACGGTGGAGTTGGTCGCGCGCGCCAAGCGGGTGGTGGCGATCGAGAAAGATCCGCGGCTTTGCCGGTATCTACGGGGCCAGTTGGACGGCGTCGAGTTGATCGAGGGCGACGCGGTGGACGTGCTGGAGCAGGCGGATTTTCAAATCGCCGCGCCGTACAAGGTCGTTTCGAATCTCCCCTACAACATCTCCACGCCGATCCTGGAGCGGCTGGTCGAGCGGGAGGACAAACCGCGCGCGATGATTCTGACGCTGCAACGCGAAGTTGCCCATCGACTCGCCGCCACGCCGCGCCACAAGGACTACGGGGCGCTGACCGTGTTCACGCAACTCTGGTATCACGTCACTATCGCCCACATCATTTCGCCGCGATGCTTTTATCCCGCACCCAAGGTGGACAGCGCGATTGTTGTACTGGAGCGGCGCGATCCGCGGGTGAAGTTGCGGGTGGGCGCGCCGTTTCACGACGTCGTGCGCACGGGTTTCGGTCAACGCCGCAAGATGCTGCACAAATTGATTGCGCCGTTCGGAGAGGTGGACAACGCGTTTGCCGCGGCCTCGGTTGCGCCAATGGCGCGCGCCGAAGAACTCGCGGTGGAACAGTGGATTATGCTGGCGAACGCCTTGACGCCGACCGCGTGAGGAACAGCAAATTCACTCCGCCGCGCTGGCTTGGGCAATCGGCGTGGGCGTGATGGCCTGTGACTTGGGCGGAAGCCTCAGCTTGTTTTTGGCCGCCTTGCCTTCCTTGGTCTTGGGCCAACGCTTGGCGACGTGCTCGAGGATTTTGCGGCCGAATTTCAGTTCTTCACCGGAGCCTTCGCTGAAATGGAAGCCGATGTAATGGAAATCCGCGGCATCAAGCGCCTTCTCCTTCTTCAAACGCTCGGGAAGTTTGAACCCTTTGACCTGCAGCAACGCCTGGAATGCCCGCAACGCGTAATCCTCGGCGCGCAAATGCGGCGCGAGATCCTTTGCGGACTGTTTGATATTGCAGATGCCGAGTTCGAAACGCAGTTCGTTGTCGGCCCCTTCGGAGCGCACGATTTGCCGGAGGCAATCGACCGCCTTGGCCCATTTCCGGGCCTTCTTGTATTTCAGGCCGACCTCGCGATAGACGCCGTCCGCCAGTGCCGGGTCGATGTTGCGCAAAAAGTACAGCAGCGTCTCGTAGCGCGGCTCGCCGGCTTCCAGGGCGCGCGCGGCGAGCGCGGCAAACTTCCTGGCGGTCTTTTTGTCGACCGACTCGCTGTGCGGCTTCAGGATCTTCGCCAACCGCCAGGCTCGCTCGGCCTTGCGTTCCCGGCTCAGGGCGGCCAACAATAACCTGGTGGCGCCCTTGTGACGGGCGAGGGCACCGGCGGCAATTTCGCTGACCTGCGGGTCGTCATGTGCCAGCAGCGTCATCATCAGGCGGTTGCCGGCGGGATTGTCGTTGGTCGCGAGCTTGCGGGCCGCAAACGCGCGGACGCTCGGGTGCTTGCTCTTGAGCAGTTTGCGCCACTGCGCATCGTAGGACTTGCCCAGCGGCAGCTTCTCGATAATATCCAGCGCGTTCTGAACGACGTTCGGATAATCCGCTTCGCCGAGGTACTTCAACATTTGACCCGCGATCTGGTTGACCGCCGCGCCCGTGTATGACAATCCTTTGAGTCCGATCAGCGCATTCCGTCGGATGTAACCGAGGTTCTTTGCCGTGCTGTACTTCAACAAGACTTTGCGCGCATCCGATGCGCCCACATAGCCGATCAGCAGGAGACAGGAAGTCAGCACGCGGTCGTTCTTCTTCACGCGCGACGTGGTCATGAACTTCGCGATCTGCCGGTGCAGCGCGGCCCGGTTCTTTGGCTCGGCGTCGCCGATGTGGCGCCGGACAGCCTGGCAGGTTTCCTTGACGAGTTCAAAATCCGTATCGAACAGGACATCCAGGATCAACTGCATCGCCTCGCGGTTGTGGATGCGCGCCAGGATGTCCACCAACACGCGTTTCTGCTGGGGGCTGGCCTTCAGAAACTGGTCGCGCAAACTGGACACATTGTCGCCACCGGCGTTGGCGATGATGGCTGCCGCGCGCAACTTTGTCTCGATCTCCGGCGCTTCGAGCAGCGGCAACACGTACGGAACGACCGCGCGCGTGCCGATGGCCTCGAACGCCTCAAGTACATACCGCGTAAGCAGTTGGTTCGCGTCTTTCAACGTGTCGCCAAGCGCTTTGACCACCGAGTCCTGTTTCGGCTTCAACTCGGCGATCACCATGGCTGCCGCGCACCGCCGCATGCCGTCGGGGCTTTGCAACATGCCGCAGATCGACTGGATAACCTTGTCCATAGATAGACCGTTACGGTAGCAGAACGACCCCGTGCTTGCAATGCGTGCGCGGTTTTTGTAGGATTTTGGTGATGGCGCGAGGCTGTTTGTGCATAAACTGCTTATAGTTAGCCATTTGCCGATACAAATTACATGAGTTCCTACACGTTCGACCAACTCCAGAAGCTTTATTCCCAACCTTTTTTTGACCTTATCCAGCAGGCCCGCAACGTCTACCTCCAGCATTGGCAGAACAACGAGGTTCAGCTTTGCACCCTCCTGAGCATCAAAACCGGCGGCTGTAGCGAAGATTGCGCCTACTGCGCCCAGAGCGCCCGCTACCGGACAGGCGTCGACGCCGAACACCTCATGTCCACGGACGAAATCCTGGAGGTCGCCCGCCGCGCCAAGGCCAACGGCTCGACCCGTTTCTGCATGGGGGCGGCCTGGAAAGGCGTCCGCGAAGGGACCAGCGGGCTCGATTCCGTCCTCGAAACCGTCCGCGAAGTCAGCAAACTCGGCATGGAGGTCTGCGTCACGCTCGGCCAGCTCACCGACCAAGCCGCGCAACAACTCAAAGACGCCGGTGTGACCGCCTACAACCACAACCTCGATACCAGCCCCGAATTCTACTCGCAGATCGTCACCACCCACACGTTTCAGGACCGTCTCGACACCATCCACGCCGTCCAACGCGCCGGCATGTCCGTTTGTTGCGGCGGGATCATCGGTATGGGCGAAACCGTGCCGGACCGCCTCCGCATGCTGGAAGTGCTCACGAATTTCGATCCGCCGCCCGAAAGCGTGCCCATCAACTGTCTGATGGCCATGCCCGGCACACCGCTCGAAGACCAGCCGACGGTCGATGTGTTCGAATTGATCCGTCTCATCGCCACCACGCGCGTCGCGTTCCCGCGCGCCAAAGTCCGCCTGTCCGCCGGACGCTCCCGCCTGTCGCGTGAAGCCCAGGCCCTGTGCTTCTTCGCCGGCGCCAACTCGATCTTCTACGGAAACAAACTTCTTACGGCCCAAAACCCCGAAGCCGATGCCGACCGCGAATTGTTGCGCGATCTCGGCCTCATCCCCCAGCAACCCTTCTCCGATTCCCCGGCGAGCCGGCCCGCTGTAGCCGCGCGCGACGAGCGCGGACCCGCCGCCGTCCTTGCAGAATAGCGGCTTGGGCTCGACCCTCCCGCAGGCCTCAAAATATGACGTTTCTGCCCTCAAGCTGACCTCCTAGCCCCATCAAACACCCCTTGACCAAACCCATTTTTGGGGGGGACGAACCCAACGAAAAACTCGCCACCCAAAAGTTCTAACCGCCAGTCCCACAACCTCATCCGCACGTCTTTTAGATGGCACACCATTGGGTTCGTTTCGCAATTTCTCCCTTTTTGCGTTGCCCTGTTTACCCTGAGCACCGCCGAAGGGTTTACCCCTGCCTGCCGCGATGACTTTGCCGACCCCGTCGAAGCGGAGCCGAGTCGAACGCAGCCGAAAGCGGCACAGCCGCTAAGCCGAGTCCGACGGAGCCGAGGCGCAGCGAAGACGTGACCATGCCGTGCCCAGGTCGCAAACGCCGCTATCGTGTGCGGCAAACGCGCCACATCGTATCCGAGGTCGCAAACGCAGCCACAGACTTGCCCGGTGGCGCAAACGTGCTACTGCGCGTCCGCATGCGGACCGCTCACATCGTGGCTGTCCATCTTCCACGCGCTAATGCTCGCACGAAAATGAAATGAATAATACCGACACCACAGTTGAGTGCTTGTCTGAATTTATCAGGTCGGCTGGCAGAGTACGTGCCGGCGAGGATTCTCATGCGGAGCCGGGTATCAAACCACGGACTCGGCCAGCGACGACTCGGTGTACTTGAGCACCGCCAGCGCCTGCTCGCGGCTCACGCCGGGAAACCATTCGAGAAACTGTTCCACCGTCGCGCCCCCCTCCAGATTCTCGAACAGTGCCCGCACCGGCACGCGCGTGCCCTTGAACAGCCACGCGCCACTGACTTTCCCCGGGGCCCGCTCCAAGGCGGGGCATTTGCTCCAGTCCAACATGCCTCTACCATATCCCCGGCAACGCACGGCAGCAAGTCGGAAGCGCCCGTCGGTTACGATGCCGACCACGAATTGTTGCGCGATCCGGGCCTCATCGCCGGAACCGGTTGAGACCTTTGCGAAGGTCTGGGAACATCTTGCCTCTGAATTTCTCTCGGATAGCAACCGGCTTGAGTTCAACTGCATCAAGCACGGGTTTCGAGTGAGCTTCGGTGGGTTCACTTCGATACAATTTAAATCCAAAGAGGGTGCCCCGACCGAACTCAAAGGAAGCGCATTCGGCACCCAGTTTTTTGAGCCATCGGATATCCCCGATACACCAAGCGGAAATTTTACCCTCCGGCGGATGACCATTAACTGGAGTCCACAGACCCTCGTTGACTCCTTGGTGGCAATCTCCTCTTCAATCAACAACATTCTCTCCTTCTTACGGGTAACCAATGGAGATGATCCAGCAAACGCTAAATTACACTATCCTGTCAGCGGCGACCTGGTGAGCGTCGTTACCAAATCGGATATTAATGTATACAGCTTGAAATATAAACGGGACGTCCCAACAAAACACATTAAGAACTTTCCCACGCCAAGTGAAATGCTGAGGCGGATAAACGAAGTAATGCGACGCGTGCCGCCGATCAGGCGGTGACGATTAATCAAGTGGGCTGGCTTCCGGGCTCAGACCGTACAACGCACACCCCTGGCGCGATTGACGCGTACGGTCGGAAAGCATACGATGCCGCTGTGCGGAAGGCGTTGATCGTTATTCGGAAGCGGATCGACGGAAGCGGTGACCTGATCTATGGACATTTCCTTTACCTGTGACAAGTGCGGGAAGATTCTTGTAATCGACGAAGCGGGAGTGGGGATTACGATTGATTGTCCCCAATGCGGAAAGGCAGTGTATGTTCCAAGCGCTATGCCACCGAAGCCGAAGGAAGCCCCGGTGCGAGTGGAACCGAAACCGTTGAAGCCCATGGTCGCACGTCCGTGGGCGCCTGCGCCGGCACATGCATCTCCACCGCGCAACAATCCTCTGGTGCCGTCGTACTCAGTCCAGCAGAAATCAGGTATTCATCCTTCCATCGAGGCGGGCGTTCATTGTCTGCTGATTTTTGTCGCGATTGAGATCGTCGGGCTTCTGGCGGCGCGACAGAACATACTCTGGGCTGAGATTTTCTTGTACGCAAGCACGCCCTTCCTCATTGCGCCGCTGTTGTGCGCGGTTTACGGGATGTGTGTAGGGCATGTCAGGCATGGGCTGTTGGTGCTCGGCGGCTTGACGCTGATTATTGGGCTCTCGTGTTGGTTTATGTTTTCGCCGGTTTTGCAACTGATGAAGCCGTTCATGAGGTAACCCGCGTGGGCCTGCGAAGCGGCGCTCCTCAATTCACTGCCTGCCCCTGAGACATTTGCGCTCCTGCGGTGTTTCATTTGGTGGACGACCGCGAATCCGTCAACTCAGCGGAACCGTGACATTCTTGGAAAGGAAGAAGCGATGAAGACGACAATGATGCCGAGACGACTCGCCTTGGCGGGACTGGTTCTCGCCGCGTTCGGTAGCTTCGTGTTGTGTGGTTGTTATCAGGAACGCCAAGCGGCTCAACCGCCGCCGCCGCCTCCCCCCGGAGGCCCCGTGGTCGCGACGCAGGCTGAACCCCCGCCGCCGCCCGAAGAAGGGGCCCCGGTCACGGCGCAGACCGCGCCACCGCCGCCGCCAGCGGAATCGGTCTATGTTTCACCAGGACCCGGTTATGTCTGGGTTGGCGGCTCATGGGAATGGCGTGGCCAATGGGTTTGGGTGCCCGGCCGATGGCTGGTGCCGCCCCGGCCCGGTGTCGTATGGGTTCGCGGGCATTGGGCCCGGCGGTACGGCGGCTGGGCCTGGGTGCCAGCTCACTGGCGGTACTAATCGCCGGATCATGACCGCAGACGTGGGCGCATGTTCCTGTTTGCAAACGGGAACGCAGCCCGGTATTGTCAGGCCGAATCTACGAGAAAAAGGGGATACCAAATATGATGAAAAAACTGGTTGTGACTTTACTGGCGGGCGTTTGTCTGACGAGCCTGGCTTTCGCCAATGATGAAGCGGTGGAAAAATGGTCCGAACACCATCCCGAAGCGTCGAAGGCGCTGGGGCTATGGGTCAAGGCTCATCCACAGGCCGCGTCCAAGTTCTTCGAGTGGGACGCCCATCACCCCGAGCGCTCCCAGGAGTTTGTGACCTGGACGATTGAACACCCGGCCGAACGAGTCGGTGCGTTCGTCCGCATGCATCCGAACGAACCCTATCTGGATGAAATCATGAAGGTTCATCATGATGCGGCGGAAGAGTTCATGGTCTGGTGCCGGAATCATGCGGAGGCGGCCCGGGCGCTGATGGCGCATCCCAAAGGCCTGGAATGGGCCGGTCATCATCTCTACAAGGAGTATTGGAACCTGGAGGGAGCGGGCAAATAGCCCAAGGGTCGGCGGATCGTTTGGCTCGGCCCAACCGTCCACACGGAAAATTCACGGGACGCTGTGCCGCTACCGCGCGCGATTGGTTTCACTGCCCGAAGCCGCCCGCGCTCGCGTCAGGTTTGTTTTGACTTCGGCAAAATCCGGTTTGAGGCGCAACGCCTGTTCGTAGTGCGCGATGGCCTCCGCGGTTTTTCCGGCCTGTAGCAGCGCATTCCCCAGACTCGCGTGCGCTTCGGCGTCATCGGGTTTGACTCGCAGCGCCTGTTCGTACTGCCCGATCGCATCGTGAATGTTGCCCAGTCCAAACAGCGCCGTCGCGAGGTCATAATGCGCATCGCCGGAATCCGGTTTGATCCGCAATCCCTGCTCGTACTGCCTGATGGCATCCTGAATCTTGCCCAGTCCGTACAGCGCCGATCCCAGGTTGATGTGCGCGTCGCCGTAATCGGGATTGATCCGTAGCGCCTGTTCGTACTGCCCGATGGCCTCCGCCGGCTGGCCGGCCTGCAACAGGGCGTTTCCCAGGTTGTAGTGAACCACGGCCTCATCGGGGGTGATTTGCAGTGCCCGCTGGTAGTGTCGGATTGCTTCCGGCAACCGGCCCGATTGGAGCAGGGCACTTCCCAGGTTGTCGTGCGCCACGGCGTAATCCGGATTGATCCGCAACGCCTGTTCGTACTGCCCGATCGCCTCCGGCGAGCCGGCCCGCCCGGAGCAAGGCATTTCCCAGGCCGTCGTGCGCCACCCACGCGTTCGGATTCTTTGCCAGTGTGTCCCGCCACAACGTCTCCGCATCGCTGTACACACTCGCGCGTGTCCACGTCAAAGTCCCCAACCCCACGAGCACGACCGCGCCTGTTACGGCGCCCATCCGCCGGCGCAATGGACCCGCCTCCCGGCACAGCGTCACGCCCGCCCCGACGGCCACGGCAATGATCCCGATGATCGAATAGTATTGCCAGTGGTCGGCCACCAGGGAATACGTGTAAAAGCCCTGGTCGATGAAGCCCAGCACCGGGAAAAACATCGCCACGAAATACCCCCACGCAAACAACAGGGGCCGGCCCCACGCCTGGCGATTCCACCAGAACAGCGCGATGCACCCCACCAAAAGCGCTCCCGGCAAATACGAAGCCCAGAAGGAAGGATCGACCTCCCATTTCGGATAGAATACACAGAGATCGACGGGCAGGACCGCCTTGTAGAGGTAGAACCACGGTGCCCAGCCCGCCGCGGCCAGGCGGAAGGGGAAGCCAACCGTGCGGGGCGCGACTCCCTTCAAGACCCGGTTCTGCTGGAACCAGATGGTCACCAGTCCCAGGACCAGCGAAAGCACGAAGAAGGGGATGCTGTGCACGAAATCCTTCCGCCGCACTCGGCCGCGCCGCCACCAGACACAGCCCAACAGCGCGACAGGCAGCATCACCACCGCCGACTTGCTCAACAGGGCCAGCAGAAACGTCGCCAACGACAGACCGTACCAGCGCCAGCGGTTGTCTTCGTCGAACCGCAAATAGAACAGGATCGCCACGGCATAGAAGAGCATCGAGAGCGTGTTCTTCTGTTCGCTGATCCAGGCCACGGTGGCGACATTCACGGGATGAATGGCAAACACGAGCGCGGCCAGCCACGCTCCGGGAATCTTCAGGCGTTGCAGAACTTTCCACACCAGCACCGCGTTGACGGCGTGCAGCAGCACGTTGACGATGTGGTACCCGAGGGCGCTCGTCGCCCCACAGCCGCCACTCCAGCCACCACAGCGTCCACGTCGCTGGATAGTAATCCGCCGGTTCCGTCGTCAACGAGGTCCGGTAAAGTCCGTCACTGGCCTTGACGATCCGGTTTTCCGTGATGTGGTACGCATCATCCCAGATGAACCCGGCGTGCCAGACCGGCTGGTAAGCCGCGAACGTGACGATCACCAATACCAAAGCCAACAGCCAGGAGCGCTGCGCCACGGAGGTTGTTGTTGCCGCGGACGACACCGCCGTCCATCGATGCGGAGCGTCATCCGTTCGCTTCCGTCTTGTCATCGAGTTGATAATAGCATGTCACGATCAAGAGGAAGAGGGGACAGCCGTTGCGCGCATGTCCCGAAGCGACCACCGTATCGGTTGCGGCTCCCACAGAGATGGCTGCTGTCCCTGCCGTATTCACGAGGACTTGCGCGACCGCTCTCTTCAAAAGCGATCTTTCTGTGCTAACGTAATCCACGCTCCCGTCCGGAACGATATCGAGGAGGAACTTGCGATGAACACAACGGTGATAGCCACGACCAATCCCGCCACCGGGACAATCACCGAGACTATCATCATCCACCAACACCACTTCCATTATGGGTGGTTCGTCCTGGCGATTCTCGCGGTCGCGCTGATCTGTTCGGGCTTGCGAGCACTTTTCTGGAATAAGGATTCGAACTAAGACACCACTCCCGAAAACTCCGTCTTGCCACAAGCCTCCTGAAGCGTTACACTACTGCCGTTCGCCGCGCCGCGAGCTGATGGGTGTGAAGCCTTATGACGCTCGAGGAACTGAGGATTCTCAGGGTGGTGCAGGGCATTCTGGTGCGCAACTATGTTGACACCCAGAAACTCGATGTACAGGTCATCGGGTCCTCCGTCTACATCGAAGGCGATTTCGTGATCTTCGACTACCAGCCCGGACGCAAAAAGGACGATCACATCGAACAAGAGTTGGGCATCCGGACCTTGCTCCACATCGAGCAGCAAATCCGTTGCATGGGCGAGGTCAGTCACCTGGAAATCAAGCTGAAGAATTGGGAGCGTCACGGCATGCGGTGGGTCGCCAAACACGAATCGGTCGGATAACTCAATCCTTGCCGTTTTTGCCACCGTCGCTATCGGCGCGGAACTTCTCCGTTGCGAACCATTCCGCGGGCAACTGCTTGTCGTAGTCACCCTCGTAGACTTCCAGTCGCGATTTCTCTTCCGAGGGCAGGCTTTGTGCCGCCGGCACCCGCGAGGCTTCCAGGCCGCGTGGGATCCAGATGTCGCCGAGCTTCTTGAAACTCGTCACCGCGAACCGTCGCGTGAGATTGTCATTGGCATCAAACGCCTCCGCCCGCAATAGCGCGTAATACTCCTTGTCGATCGACAGTTTCACCCGGGTGTACGGCTCGCCGTCGGCCTTGGCCTCGATCGCAAAGCAATCCCGGCCCCGGACCCGACCTTCATCGAGAAGTTTCACGTTTGGCCAGTGGAGGAACGCCAGGCCAAGGTCGTAGTACGTGAAGTTTGACCCAAGCAACTTCTGCGTCCGCTGGTTGCCGATCAGTTCGCCCACACCCCGCAGATAAAACTTCGGTTCACCGTGAAGCGGTTGTACCACCAGCGCCTCGGTCTTTCCGCCACGATAGAGCGTGCGGGTCTCCTGTGCGGCGTTCTCCACGAGAATCTCCACGGGAACAGGGTCTTCCGTTCCCACGAACAATCTCGCCTTCAGTGAGAAATCCTTCGTGGGTCGATTCGCCAGTACCCGGTCCAAGATCGCTTGCGCCGTCTGGTTCGTCGGCGCTGAATCGGCAAATGCCATCCAGGGCACTGACGCGGCAAGGGCGACCATGAATAAGATTCTCATCCCGCTCCCGCTTGTAGCGGAAAACGCTTGCGGGGACAAGCGTGCATCGTTAGCCTTGACAGAATGAAACCTCTTGACGGCATCCGGGTTGTCGATCTCTCGCGCATCCTGGCCGGGCCATACTGTTCGATGCTGTTGAGCGATTTTGGCGCGGAGATCGTCAAGATCGAGAACCCCGACAAAGGCGATGACACCCGCGCCTACGGGCCGCCGTTCCTCGACGGCGAGAGCGTGTACTTCCTTAGCATCAACCGCGGCAAAAAATCGCTCAGTCTCAACCTTAAGACGCCCGAAGCCCGTGAGATCCTCACGAAGCTCATCAAGAATTCGGACGTGTTGTTGGAAAATTTCCGGAAAGATTTCCTCACCAGCATCGGTTTCGGCTACGACGAGGTCGCGAAACTGAATCCGAAAATCATTTACGCCTCGGTGACCGGCTACGGCCACACCGGCCCGTGGGCCGAGCGCCCGGGTTATGACCTTGCCATTCAAGGCCAGGGCGGCATCATGAGCCTGACCGGCGACCCGAACGGTTCGCCTTACAAAACAGGCACATCGCTGGCGGACATCACCGCAGGAATTTACGCCACACTGGGCATTTTGCTCGCGCTGCAGGCGCGGCAGCGCACTGGAAAGGGGCAGAAGGTGGATGTGTCGCTGTTGGACGGGCAGGTCTCGTTCCTGACCTACCAGGCCGGCATCTACTTCGGCACCGGCAAATCACCGACGCGCAAGGGCAACCAACATCCGACGATCGTTCCGTATGAAACGTTCAAAGCTCGCGACCGCTATTTCAACCTCGCCGTGGGCAATGACCGCCTCTGGGGGCAATTCTGTGATTTGCTGGCACGACCAGACCTGAAAACGCATGAGAAATTTGCCACGAATCCAAAGCGCGTCCAGAACCACGACGATCTGTACCCAATTCTCCAAACAATTTTCGCAGAGAAGACGGCCGAGGAATGGATCGCGTTGTTTGAGAAAAACGGCATCCCGTGCGGCCCGATTTTTTCCGTGGGCGAAGTCCTCGAACATCCACAAGTGCGCGCCCGCGAGATGGTTGTCGAACGCCCGCATCCGAAGTTAAAATCCGTCAAGATGACCGGCGTGCCCGTAAAATTGTCCGCCACCCCCGGCGTCGCGGGTGACGCCCCGCCACTTCTCGGACAGCATACCGAGGAAGTCTTACGCGACCTGGGCTATGATGCGAAACAATGTGCGGACTTCAAGAAGCGGGGCGTCGTATGATCAAGGGCATCGATCACGTTGGTATCGCGGTGAAGAGCATCGACGAGGCGAAAAAATTCTGGGTCGACACGCTCGGCCTGACGCTGTCGCACATCGAAGACGTGCCCGAGCAAAAAGTGCGTGTCGCCATCTTGAAAGCGGGCGCCACGACCATTGAGTTGCTCGAGCCCACTTCGCCCGACAGCCCCGTCCAGCGATTCATCGAAAAGCGCGGTGAGGGATTACATCACCTGACTCTGGAGACCGACAAACTTGCCGAGCGGCTACAGAAGTTGAAAGGGGCAAACGTCGCGTTGATCGACGAACAACCACGCACCGGCGCGAGCGGCGCAGAATCGCTTTCCTCCACCCGAAATCCACCCACGGCGTGCTCGTGGAACTATGTGAGCCTCATGACTGAGCACCGCGAAGAGCCGGGCAAATTCCCATTCACACGTGGCATCCACGCGACGATGTATCGCGGGAAGCTGTGGACGATGCGCCAGTACGCCGGGTTCGGCACGGCGACGGAAACCAACAAACGCTACAAGTATCTCCTCTCACAGGGGCAAACGGGTCTCTCGATGGCGTTCGATTTGCCGACGCAGATCGGCTACGACAGCGACGACAAGATGGCGCTCGGCGAAGTTGGCCGCGTCGGCGTCGCGATCTCCTCGCTGGCGGACATGGAACAGGTGTTCCACGGGATCCCGCTCGACAAGGTCAGCACGTCGATGACCATCAACGCGACGGCTTCCATATTATTGGCCCTGTATCTGGCCGTCGCCGACAAGCAGGGCGTCCCGTGGTCGAAGGTTTCCGGCACGGTTCAGAACGACATCCTGAAGGAGTACATCGCGCGCGGCACCTACATTTTCCCGCCGGTCCCGTCGTTGCGCCTCATCGCCGACATCGTCGAATTCTGCGCGAAGGAAGTGCCGGGCTGGAACACGATCAGTGTCGGCGGGTATCACATGCGCGAGGCGGGCTGCACCGCCGCGCAGGAAATTGCGTTCACGCTCGCCGATGGAATCGCGTACGTGCAAACCTGCGTGGAACGCGGCCTGGATGTCGACGATTTCGCGCCGCGCATCGCATTTTTCTTCAACTGCCACAGCAATTTCCTCGAAGAGATCGCCAAATTCCGCGCCGCCCGACGGCTCTGGGCGCACATCATGCGCGACCGGTTCGGCGCGAAAAACGAACGGTCGACGATGCTGCGGTTTCACACGCAGACGGCGGGCTCAACGCTCACCGCGCAGCAGCCGGACAATAATGTGGTGCGCACAACCATCGAGGCGCTTGCCGCCGTGCTCGGCGGCACGCAGAGCCTCCACACAAACGCCAAGGACGAGGCCATCGCGCTGCCGACCGAAGAATCCGCCCTGCTCGCGTTGCGCACGCAACAGATCATTGCCTACGAGTCGGGTGTGACCGCCGAGCCCGACCCGCTCGGCGGCAGTTACCATGTCGAATCGCTCACCGATCAGCTCGAGCAACAGGCGCGTGAGTATCTCAACAAGATCGACAACATGGGCGGGATGCTGAAAGCCGTCGAAGGCGGCTACGTGTACAAGGAGATTTACCGCGCCGCTTACGAACACCAGAAGGCCGTCGAGAAAAAAGAGAAGATCATCGTTGGCGTCAACGAGTTCGTCAGCGAGAAGAAACTGTCATTGAAGACGCAAAAGATCGACCCGAAGTCGGAGCCACGTCGTCGTCGCGAACTTGCGGCGTTGCGCCAGAAACGCAATGCGTCGAAGGTTGAGAAATGCCTTGCGACGTTGGACCGGGCCACAAGAAGCTCGGAAAACCTGATGCCGATCATCGTCGATTGCGTGTGCAATTACGTGACGGTCGGGGAGATTTGCAAAGTGTTGAGAGGAACGTTCGGCGAATACCGACCGAGTCATTCGATATGAAGCGACCCATTAAGGTGTTGATCGCCAAGGCCGGGCTCGACGGCCACGAGCGCGGGGCGCTGGTGGTCGCCATGGGATTGCGCGATGCGGGGATGGAGGTCGTGTACACGGGCATTCGCAATACACCGGAGCAAATCGTCCAAGCCGCCATGCAAGAGGACGTGAACGCCATCGGGCTGAGTTCGCTTTCGGGCGGCCACATGGCCCAGTTCACCCGGGTGATGGAGTTGCTCAAGAAGGAGAAGATCAAGGGCGTGCTCGTGTTTGCCGGTGGCATTATCCCCGACGCCGATGTCAAAAAGCTGAAGAAACTGGGCATCAAGGAAGTTTTCGGTCCGGGCAGTTCCATCGCCAGCATTGCGGAATTTTTGAAGAAGAACGTGCGGTCGAAATGAGTATGACCCGCCGGGAACTCACGAAACTGGTCACGCGTCTCGAAGCGGGCGAGCCGTTGTCCACGGACCTCTACGCGCGCACCGGCAAGGCGCGCATCCTCGGTATCACAGGGCCACCGGGCGTGGGCAAGAGTTCGCTGATTGATCGCCTGATCGATGAACTGCGTCGGCAGGGCCAGACGGTCGGCGTCATCGTCATTGATCCGACCAGTCCGATTTCCGGTGGGGCGCTGCTCGGCGACCGGCTGCGGATGCAGCGGCACAGTGAAGATGAAGGCGTGTTCATTCGCAGCCTGGCGACACGTCATCATCACGGCGGGTTGACGGACGCGACGCCGCAAATCATCCATGCGCTGGATGCCGCGGGTTTCGATATTGTGATTGTGGAAACTGTCGGCACGGGACAGGACGAAGTTGAGGTCGCGGAGGTGGCGGACACGGTGGTGGTCGTGCTCATGCCGGAACTGGGCGACGAAATTCAGCGCGCCAAGTCGGGTTTGATGGAGATCGCGGATGTGCTGGTGATCAACAAGGCGGATTTGATGAATGCCGGCGCGTCTCGCGACAAGGTTTCCCTTTCGAAACAGACCAAGATATGGGAGCGACCGATTGTCCACACGTCGGCGAAAACCGGCGATGGCATCACAATCCTTTGTAGTGCGGCGGACGCGCATCACGCATACCTTGTGGCTGCGGGTCGATTGGCCCGGCGGCGCGAGCGGGCGGCACGTACCGAGGTGATTCGGCTGTTGCAATCGCGCATGACGGCGTCTATACTTCGCGCGTTGGAAGCACCGCAGGCGCAAACCATTCTGGCCGAACGTTGCCAAGAGAAAACTTGACCCATACGATGCGGTGCAGAAGCTGTCGGAAGCAATTTTGGGGGAGCAAGAACAGGAGTTCCAAACATGTCATCGCAAGTCCTCGCTAAAAAACCGAAGGCCGACACGAAACCCGTTGCAGAGTCCCACCGATACAAGAACTACATCAACGGTCAATGGGTGGATTCGTCGTCCGGCAAGACGGTTCCGAATATCAATCCCGCCAACACCGACGACATTATCGGTCACGCGCCGCAATCGACACGCGACGAGGCCAAGGCGGCCATTGAAGCGGCGCAGGCGGCGTTTCAAGCCTGGCGCAATACGCCCGCGCCCGCGCGCGGCCGCATCCTCGCCAAGGCGGTGCAGCTTTCGTACGAGCGCAAGGAAGAGATTGCCCGGATGATGACGCGCGAGGAGGGCAAGATCCTCAGTGAATCGCGCGGCGAAGTCCAAAAAAGCATCAATCTCTTTGAATACTACGCGGGCATGTCGTTTCGCGTCGAAGGGCGCACCTCACCCAGTGAAATGCCGAGCACGTTCGTGTACACGCTCCGTCAGCCGCTCGGTGTGGTGAGTTGCGTCACGCCATGGAACTTCCCGTTCTGCATCCCCGTATGGAAGACGGCACCGGCCCTGGTCGCCGGGGAATACCGTGGTGTTCAAGGCCGCCACCAACACGCCCGGCTGCGCGGAATTGCTCGTGAAGATTTATCAGGACGCCGGCCTGCCGAAAGGTGTGCTCAATCTGGTGTATGGCAGCGGCGGCACGGTGGGTGACGAACTCGTCAACAACCAGACGGTTCGCGCGGTATCATTCACGGGCTCGTGCGAGACGGGCAGCCAGGTGGCGAAACAAGCCGCGTCACACCTCGCGAAGGTCACGTGCGAAATGGGCGGGAAGAACCCGCTGGTGGTGATGGACGACGCCGATCTCGATCTGGCGGTCGAAGGCTGCGCGCAGGGTGCGTTCGGTTCGACGGGACAACGCTGCACGGCGACCAGTCGGCTCGTGTTGCACAAGGCGATTGCGGACAAGTTTCTCGAAAGACTCGTCGAGCGCACCAAGAAGATCAAGGTGGGCGACGGCATGGAAGACGGCGTGGGCATGGGCCCGGCGGTCGATAAGGCGCAATACGAAACCGATTTGCGGTACATCGAGATCGCGAAGAAGGAAGGGTGCAAATGCTTGATTGGAGGCGGAGCGCTCACCGGCGGCAAGCTGGCGAAGGGTTATTTCGTCGCCCCGACGATATTTGACAACGTGAAACCCGAGCACACGCTGGCCCAGGAGGAAGTGTTTGGCCCGGTGTTGGCGGTGTTTCGCGTGGGTGATTTCGAGGAGGCGATGAAGGTCGCCAACAACGTCCGGTTCGGGTTGACCTGTGCGATCTACACGGGCGACGCGAATCTCGTGATGAGATTCGCCGACCGCATCGAGGCGGGAATGGTCCACATCAATTCGCCCACGGTAGGCGGTGAAGCGCAGTTGCCGTTCGGCGGGTTCAAGGCGACCGGCTACGGCAGCCGCGAGATGAGCGATGAAGGGTTGAATTTCTTCACGCAACTGAAAACCGTATTTTACGATTATACGGGCGTGAAGCGGCAGACGAACATTTACTAAGCAAGAACGCGCGGCCGCGGGCTGGCGTACGCCCGCGAGGTTGCGGGAACAGAAGGAGAAGGAGACATGGCGCGCATCGTACGAGGCGGACTGATTCAGGCAACGAACCCGGAGCCGGGGACATCGCCGGTGAAGAAGATCAAGCAGGCGATGATCGAAAAGCACATCAAGCTGATCGATCAGGCGGCGAAGAAGGGCGTGCAAGTGCTGTGCATGCAGGAAATTTTCTACGGCCCGTATTTCTGCTGCGAGCAGGAGATCAAGTGGTATGAGTCCACCGAGCGGGTGCCGGACGGCCCGACGACGAAGTTGATGCAACGACTCGCGAAGAAACACGGCATGGTCATCGTCGCACCCGTGTACGAGGAAGAGGCCACGGGCACGTACTACAACACGACGGCGGTGATCGATGCAGACGGCAAATTCCTCGGCAAATATCGCAAGAACCACATCCCGCACTGCAAACCCGGCTTCTGGGAGAAATTTTACTTCAAGCCGGGCAATCTGGGTTATCCGGTGTTCGAGACGGCAGTTGGCAAGGTTGGCGTCTACATTTGTTATGACCGCCATTTCCCCGAGGGGTGGCGATTGCTCGGGCTCAACGGCGCCGAGATCGTGTTCAACCCGAGCGCGACCACGGCGGGCTTGAGCGAGTACCTGTGGAAGTTGGAGCAGCCCGCCGCCGCCGTGGCCAATATTTACTATATTGGCGCGATCAACCGCGTCGGCACCGAGAAGCCCTGGAGTTTCGGAGAATTTTACGGAACGAGTTATTTCGCCAATCCACGCGGCCAGATCATCGCCGAAGGCCCGCGCGACAAGGATGCCATCGTCGTCGCGGACCTGAACCTCGACCTGATTCGCGAAGTGCGCAATGTCTGGCAGTTCTACCGCGATCGCCGTCCTGAAACGTACAAGGATATCGCCGAATTGCTCCCGTAGCATGATGATCCCCCCGGTCCACGAACTCGACGGCGTTCGCGTCACCAACGGCATTCACGAGGTGACGGACGACATCTCGCATTCGCCGTACTGGAACAAGGACATTGCGCCGACGCGTATCAGCGACCGGAAGTGGGGACTAAAGGACATCGCGGCGCTGTGGATTTCGATGTCGGCGTGTATTCCGACGTACATGCTGGCCTCGTCGCTGATTTCCGAGGGCATGAATTGGTACGAGGCGGTGCTGACGATTTTCTTCGGCAACGCCATCGTGCTGCTTCCCATGATTCTCAACGCGCACGCGGGGACGAAGTACGGCATTCCGTTTCCCGTGTATTGTCGCGCGTCGTTCGGCGTGCGCGGGGCGAACATTCCGGCGTTGTTGCGCGCGTTCGTGGCCTGCGGATGGTTCGGAATCCAGACATGGATTGGCGGTTGGGCGATTTACAAAATCTGCACGATTTACATTCCGTCGTGGGATCATCTCCCGACATGGTGGGGCGGAATCAATATCGCGCAATTCGCCTGCTTCATGTTCTTCTGGGGCATCAACATGCTCGTCATCTACAAGGGCATCGAATCGATCCGCATCCTGCTCGATATCAAGGCGCCGCTGCTGATACTGCTGGGGTTAGCGCTGCTGGCGTGGGCGTACCGCGCGGCGGGCGGCTTCGGCCCGATGCTGTCGCAACCATCGGCGTTCGTTCCGGGCGGGCCGAAAGCCGGTCAGTTCTGGATGGTATTTTTCCCGGCATTGACGGGCATGATCGGTTATTGGGCGACGTTGTCGCTGAACATACCGGACTTCACACGCTATTCGCGCACCCAGCGCGATCAGGTGATCGGGCAGGCCATCGGCCTGCCGACAACGATGGCGTTATACTCGTTCATTGGCGTGGCCGTGACGTCGGCGACGATTGTGATCTACGGTTCCGCAATTTGGGACCCGGTCGTGCTGATCACGAAATTCAAGAGCCCCGTTGTATTGGGGATTTCCTTGTTCGCGCTTTGTTTGGCGACGCTGGCGACGAACCTCGCCGCGAACGTGGTCAGTCCCGCGAACGACTTCTCGAATTTGTGGCCATCGAAAATCACCTTTCGTATCGGCGGCCTGATCACGGGCATCATCGGCATCCTGATTCAAGCCGTGGAAACTAGTGGCGGACCCGAGCGGCTATATCTTCACGTGGCTGGTCGGTTATTCGGCGTTGTTCGGGCCCGATCGGCGGCATCTTGATCTGTGATTACTTTGTCTTGCGGCACACAAAGCTGCATCCGATCCAACTGTATTTGCGTGACGGCCAGTATTTTTATCGCAACGGGTTCAATCCCGCGGCGGTGGTGGCGCTGGTCCTCGGCGTGGCGCCCAATGTGCCGGGATTTCTCGGCACGATCAAGGTGGTCGATCCCTCCACGGTGGGGCCGTTCCTGATGCACCTGTACAGCTACGCCTGGTTCGTTGGTTTCTTCATTTCGTTCGTTGTGTACTGGGTCCTGATGGCCCTGGTGCGCAAACCCAAACTAGAAAGGTAATACCATGCACATGAAAAAGACGGACACTTTGACCGCCGAACAAATCGGCCAAATGCGCGACGAGTACATTTTGCCCAGCACGATGAAGTATTTTCCGATGAACATCGTGAAGGGCGACATGCAGTTTGTCTACGACGACAAGGGCAACAAATATCTCGATGGATTCTCCGCGGTGGTGACGATCAGCGTCGGCCATTGTCATCCCGAGGTGACGAACCCGGTCATTGAGCAATTCAAGAATTTGCAGCACATGACCACGCTGTACTATCACCCGAACCTGGTCCGTTACGCCGAGAAACTGGCGAGCGTGATGCCGGGCGGGTTGAAGGTCAGCTTTTTCACCAATAGCGGCTGCGAAGCGAACGAGCTGGCGGCATTGCTGGCGAAGAACCACACCAAGCAGACGGAATTCGTGGGGTTGCGGCACAGTTTTCATGGCCGCACGCTGATGGCGATGACGATGACCGGCCAATCGAAGTGGCGGCACTCGCTGCCGTACGTGTTCGGCGTCACGCATATCTCGTCGGGGTACTGCTACCGTTGTCCGTTCGGGTTGAAGTATCCGTCGTGCAACGTCGCCTGCGCGCGCGAACTGGAAGACGTGATCAAGTACAACACGTCGGGCAAGATTGCGGCGTTCATTGGGGAGCCGATCCAGGGGTTTGGCGGGGTTGTCGATCCGCCGAAGGAATATTTCGAGATCGTGTACGACATCGTGAAGAAATACGGCGGACTGTTCATCTCCGATGAAGTGCAGACGGGCTTTGGCCGCACGGGAGACAAGTGGTGGGGCATCGAGCACTGGGGCGTGAAGCCCGACATGATCACGATGGCCAAGGGCATGGGGAATGGCATCCCGCTGGGCGGCGTGACCTGCACGAAGGAGATCGCCGAGTCCATGCGCGAGAAGGTGCACTTCAACACATACGGCGGCAATCCGGTCAGCATGATGGCGGGGTTGTCGGTTCTGGAGACGATCGAGCGGAACAACTACCTGCACAACTGCAAGGTCATGGGCGACCGGTTGCGGGAAGGCTTCGACAAGCTGGAGAAGAACCACAAGATTGTTGGCGAACATCGCGGCAAGGGACTCATGCGCGGGTTGGAGATCGTGAAGGACAAGCAATCGAAGGAAGCCGCCCCGCAACACGTCCAGCGCGCGATGGAATTGTGCAAAGACCGCGGGTTGCTCATCGGACGCGGCGGCATGGCGGCCAACACGATCCGCATCAAACCGCCGTACTGCGTCACGAAAGCCGACTGCGACTTCATCGTCAAGACGTTGGACGAGGCGTTTACGGTGATTGAGAAGGGCTGAACGACGCCTGAGCAGTGTTAGTCAAGTATGCCGGTGAACTCCCTGCCGCCCTTTTACTGAGGGTTTGGTGTGCGCAACAGTAGATTTGTAGATTCTGCGACGCTCGAGAAGCTGAAGATGTTTAGATTCTTCGGCTTGTTGATGCAGTTGGATTCTCCGTCGATTACCCCTGCCTTTTCCTGGATGGTCCGGATGATGTCCAGCTAGTTCAGTATATTCTGCGGGCACCGGCAGGACAGGTTCCGGCGGCGGGATTGGGCGACTCAGCTCTACGTGGAACTTCAGTTTCTGAGAGCGGGGCGTTCCAAAGTACTGGTGCGCAATTTCACGCGCAAGCGTTTCTGCCATCAGTGACGGGACTGCGTTGCCGATTTGTCGTTGGATCGAGTTGCGATTTCCGACGAATTTTGTATTGATCGGGAAAGTCTGTAACCTCGCCATTTCTCTTAAGCTTAAGCGTCTGTTTCTCCAATGAAATGGACCTATAGCGGGACCGGGCTGAGCTTGAATTGTCCAAGACGGGAGGTTCTTTGCTAGCTTCAACAAGAAACTCCAGTATCGCGTTCTCCAGCCGAATAGCGGCAACCCTCCCTTACGGTTCGTGTGCCAGAGATAATTCTCACCCTCGGGTATGGAGGGAAGAAGATCTGCCCATTTACCTCTAACCGCTAAATCCTCATCTTCGGTAAGGCTTTCGAATCCTCCAATCGCGTCCCATGCTGTGACGTACGGATTCAATCCACTTGTAAGCATGTTTGAGCATGCCTCGCTTCCCTCAGTTGATTGACCATGCGTTGGAGATGGGAATTGAAAGGGTTTTCCATCCCGATGCGCTACGAGGAAGAACCGCGTTCTTAGTTGAGGAACTCCGTAGTGAGCTGCATTGAGTACGCGCCATGACAGACAATAGTTCGTTCCATTTTCGCGATTGATAATACCGGTAAGCTTGTCCAACAAACGAAATCCATCCTCCTTACCGGAGTAACTGATTCCATGAACATTCTCTAAAACAAAGACGGCAGGAAGCAGGTCAGCGACGCACCGCATGTACGCGTGCAGCGTATTCGCCCGAGGATCATTCAACCTTTTCGAGTCACCATTGACCCAATATCCTGACTTCGAGAACGGCTGGCAAGGTGGCCCGCCGAGCAAAAGGTCTAACTCACCTCGCTTAATTTCTGCTACGTTCAGAATCTCTTGGCTAGCAGTTGCGTTGATATCCTTCTCAAGGATTGGCCAAGAATGATTCTCCCGTAATGTCGCGCAGCAGTCGGGGTCATTCTCGATTGCGGCGCTGCACTCAAACCCAGCAGCTTCAAAACCACAATCGAGTCCGCCGGCTCCCGTGAAAAGGCTGACCGTTTTCATTCGTGCAGACTTCATCCTTCAGATTTCTGGGTCGTAGACTTCTTCGACGCGTTTCCGATTGACCGCCTTAATGATGTCGCTTATGCCGCTGGAGACAATCCGCTCAGCCACCGCGTCCCATGGAGTTGTGTCCTCATTGATGGATACGTGCACGTTGACTTCAGCCGCCGCGCCTGTTCCCCAAGCACGCAGACCAACGCCCGGAGTACGCTTAGGTTTTGTGTTCAAAATCCTGATCGCCTTTCGCGCTGAAATGACATGAAACGGGTTCTTCGCGGCGAACAAGTTTAGGCGATCCCAGTGACGCTTAACAGCCCGTTAAAGAACTCACTGATTTCGCGAGTGGCGTGAACCGCGGATCGCAGCCGCCACTCGGCGTGGAGGGCAGCCCAAGGACAAGCGGTTGAGTCAAGCAGCCGCCCAGTTGCTCCCACAACCAATGGAGCAAGGCCCAAAGCGCCCGCAGCCTATCGGCCAAGCTGCGCGGTTTGCTCAGGCCCCACACTTTGCGCAGCAGCAGCCCCAAGTTATAAGCCGCGCACTTCAGAGTGTAGGCTTTGCGGACGTTGACCAGACCGCGCAGCCAACTCCGTCGTCCTCCGCCAGTCTCGCACACGTGGGCGAAACTGCGCTCGGCGCGTTCACTGCGCCACCGATTCAACCGCCGACCTTTCGCGCTGCGCACCCGCCGTCGATTGGCCCGAAACGCCACTTCATGTTCCACCGGCTTGTTGGTCCAGCACCGACTCTTTTGACGGCGTTCGGGAATGTAGGTCCGTACCCCTCGCTGCGCGCACTCGCTGAGCAATCCATTATCGTGATAGCCCTTGTCCATCACCGCCTCCCGCACCGAAGGGGCGCGGTCCGCCTGCGGGCTGGCCAGCACCAAGTTGGCTTGCGCCAGCGTCAACGTCAGCGGCGCGCTGTCGGCATCGGCGCGATCGGCGTGCGTCACCAGCGGCGCCACAATCGCCTCGCTCTCCAAGTCCACCGCATGCTCGGCTTTGTACGCCAGGTGGGTGCGCCCGTCCTTCATCTTGGCAATCCGACTGTCCGGGTCGGTGCGGCTTTGCCACTGGTCATTGGAAACTTTCTTGTCCTTACGTCCACGATCCAGCCGACGCAGGTCTTCTTCGGTCGGTTCCTCGATCCCCTCGGCCTGCGCCAGCCGACGCAAGTACTGCTTCCAGTCCTCCGCCGTGTCCTTGCGCACGATGCTCTTCATCGCCGCATTGGCTTCCAACGTCGTGGCATCAATGGCCAGCGTCTTACCGCGCAACAGACCTTTCTGTTCCAGCAGCCCCAGCACGAAGCGAAACACGTTGTCGAAGACCTTCTCGTCCAGCCGCTGGCGGATCATGGTCATCGACGCGTGTACCGGCGTCGTCGCGGTGGGAGCCACTCCCAGAAAGGCCCGCAACGCCAGGCTGTCCGCACAACGCCACGCAATGCCGCGTTGACTGTCCAAACCCTCGAAGTAACCGATCAACACCATGCGAAAGTAAACGCCCGGCGGGATGCTGGGGCGGCCACCGTCTTTATAATAAGGAGCGCAGAGCTTCTCGACGAACGGGTCGAAATCCGCCTCACCCAGAACTTCATTGAGCTTGCCGTAGAACGGATGGCCGGGTCCTTGCACGAGTTGATTGGACGGGATGAACAACTCCGATTGCTGAATCTTGCGTTTGCCGAGTGCCATGTCTCCGTGTAGCGGACTCGCCCTCACGGTTCAATAATCAAAGAGACTTTCTCGGACTTTTTTAACGGGCTGTTAACCATCGAGAAAACGAACAAGTCCTCGGCGTTTTGCACTCGAGCACCGGCAGACTTGTTTAATAATTCCCAAACGATGCTCTCCTTGGGGTTGAAAAGCTTCGGCAGCTCTAAATCAAGTTGGTGAACAAGGCCGTAGTCGACGGACACCACGTAAAGGAGGTCGGAAACAGTTTCAATTGCTCGGTGCGCTTTGTACGCTGGAATTGGAAGGCAATCATCCGGAGCTAGCCCGACTAAATCCTGGGCGCGCTCGAATCGAGTGCCGGCATTCTTTATATTCAACGGAAGCCGCAGGGCGTCTTCTACAAGTGTAAAGTCCGTAAGCGTATGGCTGGACTTCCGATCGTCGGTATACTCTAATGCAGGGTGGCGCTCTTTCAGCTCGTCGAGCAAATCAATGAATCGTTGCTCGGTTATCGCGGCCGGGAAAAGCTTGGTGATCGGGTTTTCCGCCGAGCCAATCTTCTCTCTGGCTGACAGAAGTTTGAGAAACCCTTGCTTCTTCGACAGGGCAATTAGCTCTCTGCTGCGCTTCAGAGATTGAGTTCCATGCTCGAAAATCTGACGCGCTGCCGCTTCCCCATCTTTGCCTTGACGGGCTGCCAGAAAACCGTGTGCGATGCCTACGGCTTCCCATTTGCTCTCGACTATAACGGCGACCAGCGATCTGGCCGCCTCTTCGTCCGAGTATTTGATTGTCGGCATGCTTCCTTGCTGACATTGGAGCTTTTTCCAGAATCGCTGTCGAGATTAAAACCGAACCGCCTCCGAAGGGATGACCACATTCCGTCGCAATTATCGGCGCACCCTACTTTTCGCCTGCCGCCTTTTTCACCGCATCGCTGACAACGTCGCAGATGCGGTCGGGGTGGGCGGATTGGCGAGCCGCGGACGGAGATCCGATCGCGGTCCTCAGGGTGACAGGTTCCGGAGCAGGCGGGGGCGTTATCGCGATGATGTGCTGCGGACGGAGATGTTGCTGCGCGTCATCGTGGAGGAGACCCGCGCCGAATTGGTCGTCGTGACACTTTACAAAACCTCGAAGTTCGGGAAATATGAGGGCAGGCGGAGCACATGAAAGTCGAATACGACAAGGAAACCGATACGCTCACCATCACTCTGCGCGAGGCGCGCGTGAAGGAAAGCGACGAGGTGCGCCCGGGCGTCATCACCGATTTTGGCTACGAGGGCGAGATCATCGGCTTCGAGATTCTCGACGCGTCCACGCACACGCAAAATCCGATGGCGATGGAATTTGCGGTTGCAGGAGAGGGCCGCTCGAAGCCGGCGGCAGTTCGGGAAAAGCCCGGCAAGAAGTACGGCAAGTAACCCCTACGCCGCATGCAGCGCTTCCGTAACGGCGCGGGGATCGCGTGCGGCTACCACCTGAAATGCGGTCACGAATTGTGACTGCATCCAGCCTGTCTTTGAGATGCCAAATTGGCATCTCAAAGCTTCCAATTCCTGCTAGAGCTTTTGGACCTTCTTCACGGCATCGCTGACGACGTCGCAGAGGTGGTCGGCTTCGGCGGCGGACAGCGTAAGGGGCGGCTGGAGGCGGATGACGTTGGCGAAGGTGCCGCCGGAACCGACGAGCACGCCGGCTTCGCGACAGAGTCGACGGACTTCCTTGGTTTCCGCGACGGCGGGCGTCTTCTGTTTGTCTTTGACGAGTTCGACGCCGATCATGAGGCCTTTGCCGCGAACATCGCCGATCAACGGCGTTTTTCCTGCGGACTCTTTCAGGCGGGTCATGATCTGCGCGCCACGGGCGGTGGCGTTTTCGGGCAGTTTTTCATCGAGCATCACGTCGATGTTGGCCAGGGCGGCGGCGCAACTGACCGGGTTGCCGCCGAAGGTGGAGAGATGGTCGCCGGGCTTGAACGCGCCGCCAACGTCCGCCCGGGCCGTGAACGCGCTCAACGGAAATCCGTCGGCAATGCCCTTGGCGGTGCACATGATGTCGGGTTCGACGCCGTAATGTTCGATGGCGAACAGTTTCCCGGTGCGTCCGAATCCGCATTGCACTTCATCGGAGATGAACAGGATGCCGTGCTTGTCGCAGACGGCCTTGGCGTATTTGAAATAGTTGTCCGGCGGCACGATGATGCCGCCTTCGCCCATGACGGACTCGGCAATGAACGCCGCCACGTCGCCGCTGGTCTGGGAGCGGATCGCCTCTTCAAGGCCTTCGGCGCAAGCCGCGGCGCAATCGTCGGGTGTGCTGGTCTTGAATGGGCACCGGTAAAAGAGCGGCGCGGGCGCGAACGCCACGCCCGAGAGATACGGGCCCGAGCCTTTCTTTCGCGCGAGGTTGCCGGTGATGGACAGCGTGCCGACGGTGCGTCCGTGGAAACTTTGCGTCAGCGCGACGAGTTCTTTCCTGCCCGTGAACTGTTTGGCCAGGCGCATCGCGCCCTCGATGGCTTCCGCGCCGCTGTTGCCGAAAAAGGTTTTCTGGAGCTTGCCGGGGGTGATCTCGGCCATGCGCTTGGCCAGGCGGCCGGCGGGCGGGTTGTAGTACACGTAGGTGCAACAGTGGACGAGCTTGTCCATCTGGGCTTTCGCCGCGGCGATGACCTTCGGGTGATTGTGGCCGGCGTTCACGACCGAGATGCCGCTGAAGCAATCGAGGTACGTTTTGCCGTCGGTGCCGGTGATGGTGGTGCCCAGGGCCCGCTCGACTTCGATGGGTTCGAAGCCGGCGACCATGGTGGTGATCATGTACTGGTCGTAAAGTTCTTTGGTTGTCGTCATGTTTGTTCTCCGTGCCCATATCGTATCAGACTTCTAACCGGAAGTAAGCTGCAACTTGTCGTTCGGTGCGGGCGGCTGGGTTCGTTCTTGAAAAGGGGCTTGGGCGGGTGCGATACTGGTGGTTGGCGGGTCTGAAGTGCGGTGTGCCGTGTAGCCTTCCGCAGTCGTCCGGTAGTGGGGTGGACGGTCGGGTGGCGGGCACTGGAGGTGCTTGGGGAATGGAGGGTATGATGAAGGTGTACATCCAGGAAGCCGAGCGCACCAAGGCATACAAGAAGACCGACTTGTCGCTGGTCGATCTCCTGTGCGAGCCCGCCCAGCGGATTCTCTCGAAGGTTGATCCGAGCCAGATCGACGGCGTCTTCATCTCCGTCCAGAACATTTCCTCTTTCACCGGGGAAGGGAACATCGCCACCAAGGTCGCCGACCGCCTCGGTTTGCGCGGCGCCGAGGCCGAACGCGTCGAGACGGCCTCGAACGGGCACACGGCGCTGTTGCGCGCGTTCGACGCTGTGGCCAGCGGGCGCTGCAAACGCGTGATCGCCATTGGCGGCGAAAAGATGAGCGAGGTGGAACGTGAGGCGCGTTCGCGCATCATCGGCCAGGTCATTGACCCGATCGACCGCGCGTGCGGGTTGGCCATGCCGTCGGCGATCGCGTTGATTTCGCTGGAATACGCGCGCGTCAATGGCGTTTCGCCGGCCGACCTGAAGGCGTTGCTCGAAACAATCGCCATCCGCGCCTACGGCTACGCGGCGGCAAACCCGGATGCCCAATTTGCGGGGAAGGCGATCACGGTGGCGGAATACCGGGATGCGATACGCAATCCGATGGTCGCCACGCCGTTGCAGGTGTTCGATTCCTGTCCGACGAGCGACGCCGCGGGCGCGATCCTGGTGACAAGCCAGGAGACCGACATTGAGATTTCCGGGGTCGGTCACGCGGTGGACGGTTCGCGCATTTTCGGCCGGTACTACATTGACCACCTCGAAGCGACGCGCTGGGCGGCGCGCAAAGCGTACAAGCAAGCGGGAATCCTTCATCCAGCCGACCTCAAGGGATTGATCGTTGAAGAACACGACGCGTTCGGGCCGTTGTTCCTGATGAACCTGGTCGATCTGGGCATCTTCACCCACGAGGAGGCCGTGAAGGCCATTGAGAAGGGGACGCTGGACAAGGATGGCGAAATTCCGACCAACATTTCCGGCGGCCTGAAGGACCTGCACGCGCTGGGTGGAACCGGTCTGATCAAGATCATCGAGGCCTGCAAGCAACTTCGCGGGGAGGCGCCGAAGCAATTACAGGTGAAAAAGCCGAAGGTCGCCATCTGCCACAGCATCGGCGGTCCCGGCAACAACATTGCGGTGACGGTGCTCGACAAGGTCGGCAACCGCCGCTATCGGCATCATTTTCGACGGTGGCAGCCCGAGCCGCTTCCGCGCAATAACGAGCCGCACAAACCCGTGCTGGCCCAGGGTGTGTTGGAAGTCTCGACGACCGTGTATCCGCAAATTGGCAGTGCGGAGGGTGCGTACGTGGTGGCGGTGGTCAATTGCGGTGGCAAGCGGATCCTGGCCGCGCCCGCGCACGAGAAAGTTGAGAAGGCCTGGGGCGACGAAGTGAAGATTTCCTCAGTCGCCCGCGGGACCTTCAACCGTTACGTCTACGAGTAGGCGCGCCGGTTGGGGAGATTTTCAGATGGCCGTGTCCATGATTTCGCCCGGAATCTTTTCCCCGGCGACGACGGATTTTCCGCCGGCCAACCCGAGAACCAGCGTGACCAGACTCGTGGCCGCAAACAGGCCGACACAGGCCGGCCAGCCTCCGTTCAGCCAGAACCACGCGGGCAACGCCGTGCCCAGGCTGCCGCCGATGTAATAGAAAGTCACATACAGGCCGGCCGCGGACGAACGGGCGCGGTCGGCCACCTGGCCGGTCAGCACCGTGGCCGACGACTGCGAGACAAAGATGCCGGAGGAAAAAACCGCCAGCCCGGCAATGACCGCCGGCAACCAGTGGACCAGCGTCAACAGCAGTCCGGCCAGGGTCATGCCCACCGCCAACTGCGCCGTGCGGCGAAACCCGTGGCGGTCCTGGAATCGTCCCGCCAACGGGGTGACGATGCAGCCGAACAGATAGATAAAGAAGACGCTGCCCAGCTCAGCGGTCGTCAGCTGATACGGGGGGCGGGCGAGAAAGAAGTTCGCGTAGGTGAACACGCCCACCAGCGAGAACAGGACCGTGAAGCCCATGGCGCAAATCATCAGCAGGCGCGGGTTTCGCAAATGCCCCCAAGTGTGGCGGAGGGATTGGAGGACATGTTGGCCGGGAACGAAATGCGTGGCCAGCGGCAGCCACTGTCGCACGGCAAACGCGCCCAGCAAATCCAGGACGCCCAGCACGAGGAACGCCGCATGCCAGTTCCCGCGTGCGGCGATGATGCCGGTGAGAAACCGTCCCAGAAAACCGCCGAAGACCGTTCCGGCGACGTAGGCGGACATTACGGTGCCGGTCCGGCCCGCGAACTCCTCATTGATATAGGCGATGATCACGGCGATGACACCGGGGACGAACATCCCCTGCATGAAACGCCAGAAAATGAGCGCGGACAGGCTTTGCGCGGTGGCCGCCAGGAGCGTCGGTACGGCCATCGCGAAGAGCGCGGGCACGATGACTTTTTTCCGCCCGATGCTTTCCGCGAGGAGGCCAATAACCGGGGCCGTGATGGCGACCGACAGGGTGACGGCACCCACGGTGAAACTGACCTGTACCTCGGTCGCGTGAAAGAATTTCTGAAAAAACGGCAGGAGCGGCTGTGTGCAATAGACATTCAGAAACGTGCACGCGCCCGCGATCATCGCGGCCCAGACGGCAAACCCGAACGGCTTATCCGTCCGCGCCGCCGGAGCTGTGGCCGAATTCATAAACTGACAGCATAGGCGCGAAACGGGTGAAATGGAAAATCAAAACAACCCGTGAAAGTGTCACGCCGGTGTGTGGCAACACTGATTTGTCGCAGGTAGGGCGTTGACTCCGGCGACACCACCGGTAACATTGGTCGCGACCGTGACCGTCGCCGATGTTGTAATTATATCAATGATTAGGGCCTGTTGCCCAAATCGATGATTTTTCTTCCGGTGGCAAGTAAGATCGTGTAGAAGAAGTGCGAAGGAGGGCGTGGGCGCATGATGGGCACACAGAACGGGCAGGGGGCGTTGTTTACCTATCGGGTCAATCTGGACAAGCGGGTGCGCTCCGATCATCCCTTACGTCGTGTGCACGAAGCGGTCGACTTTGGCTTCGTGCGCGCGGAAGTGGCTGCGCTCTACGGCGCCAACGGCAACGAGTCGGTCGATCCAGCCGTCATCCTGAAGATGATGTTCCTGTTGTTCTACGAGAACGTGGCCAGCGAACGGGAATTGATGCGGGTGATTCCGGAACGGCTGGATTATCTGTGGTTTCTGGGCTACGGACTCGACGAGGTGATTCCGGATCACAGTGTGTTGTCCAAGGCGCGGACGCGGTGGGGCCGCGACGTGTTTGAGAAGTTCTTCGTGCGCACGGTTGGGCAATGCGTCAGCGCCGGTTTGGTGGATGGAACCAAGCTGCACGTCAACAGCAGTCTGAATGAAGCGCACGCGGCCTGTGACTCCGTGCGGACGGGGGCCCCGAGCTTGATCGCGGCGTTGAAGGCCGCGTACCAAGCGACCGAGAGCAAACTCGACGACGCCACCACCCCCGCCGCGTACGAGGCGGTCAATGACCGGGTCGTTTGCACGACCGATCCGGACGCGACGGTGGTGCGCCATGGTTCACAACCGCCACGCCCGCGCTATCATCATCACCGCGCCGTCGACGACGCCCAGGGAGTGATCACCGCAGTCGAAACGACCACCGGCAGCATCGCGGAGAACAAGCGGCTGCTACCATTGGTCCAGCAGCATCAAACCCAGACCGGGCAGACCGTGCGCACCGCTGTGGCCGACAGCAAGTACGGCACAGCCGAGAACTTCGTGGCCTGTCAGCAGTTGGGCATTCGCACGCATCTCGGTGATGCCCGCGCCAAACATCATCACGTCCGTAGCGAAGGAATCTTCCCGGAGAGCGCCTTCCACTACCAGGCCGGCACCAACACGGTGCGTTGTCCGGCCGGTCAGACCATGCGACCGCGACGACTCCACCCGCTCAAGCGGACCTGGGAATACTCGCTACCCAAAGCCGTCTGCGCCGCCTGCGCGCTCCGCTCCCAATGCACCCGCGCCACCGTCTACGGTCGCACGATTCATCGGCATGAACACCAAGCCTTGTTGGATCGAGCGCGCCAGCAAGCCCACAGTGCCGCCGCGCGACGGGATCGGAAACGACGGCAGCACTTGGCAGAAGTTAGTTTCGCGGATGCCACCAATCATCACGGCTTCAAACGCGCGCGGTGGCGGCGGCTGTGGCGGGTCCAAATTCAGGACTGGTTGATCGCTGCCATCCAGAACATCAAGATCCTGTTGAAGTCGTTCGGGCCACCGCCCGCCTTACTCGCCGAAGGCTGATCCCTCTGCGCCCACAATCCCCATACCAAAATACGCCTTTGGGCAACAGGCCCATTAGACGTGACCCAAAGACTACGAATAAGCAGACCCCGGTGACGGCGCGACCAGTGACGAACACTACAGTTCAATATTGTTTGTGACCGTATAGAACACGCTTCCAGCGCTCTCTCAACTCGTTTGAGGCATCAACATGCACATAATCGGCAAGATCGGGATCCCATTCTGCGCTTGCTGGTGAGCACAGTTTTCGCATGCCTTCCAGCAGTGTTAAGTCGAGACCGGGGGCGTAGTCTTCCAAGAGGTAGGCTAAATAGTAGAAAAGACTGCGCCCCTTGTCGTAACTTGGGTGCCTGTTCGAATAGTTCTGTACCGAGTAGCGATTGAAAGCGCCATCGATCACCCTCTTGGGGAGTCGGTATAATGGATTCACAAATGTTATGGATCCTATAGTGCGAAAGGGAAATGGTAGGGGAGGCGAACCGCGTGCAATCTGATAGAGAGCTTCTGCTAGGACATCCTCGCGATTGCCGCCAAGTATCACATATTCAACGTTCATCAGTTCTGCATATTTGGATAAAACACTCCTGAGAAGCCATGTCCCCAAAAAATCCAGAGCAGTTGTAGGAAACTCACTGCTGAATCTTTCGCGAACTTTGGATATCGAATCGATTGCGAGCAGGGCAGCAACCTTATCATCAGGAATTACGTTTAAAGTAAGCCCGTAATCAGCGGTTAGTTGTTGTGCTACCGGCAATTGGCGATCCCAGTCCGGAATACCCAATACCATAACCGGCAGCAGGGAGGCTGTTGTGAATAATCCAGATTCGAGTAGAGACGCGACTAGCAGATTGGAATCGCCCCCGCCGCTACACCCAACAACAAACCGGGTATGCGCAAGAGGACAACCGAGTGACTTGACAACTTCTGTTATTGACTCAACGGCCAATGCGACTACATCGCGTCGGCTAAGTTGCACCAGTCTCTTTGCGGCGTCAGTCGTTGAAGCTGACGCAAGGTATTCTGTGGCAAACTCAGGGGTTGGAGACAGTCGTATGCTGGGGCATGACAATTCCAAAAGCTGGATATTGCGATTGGCATATGCATACAGCTTGCCGCGAGCATCCCGTACGACGGAGGACGCGCTAATCGGTCGTTGAATGCCGCCCTCTGTTTGTTCAAGGATACACACCGATGAGAAGGGGACGCCATACCGGTGAAGACAATCGAGGATTGTCTCCTTATCTTTGGCCTGGAGTTCTGTCGTGCCAGACGAACTTACAAGCGTGATAAGCGTGAATTTGCCACCATTCTCCATCGAATACAATGGCCTTCTGTTCAGAACGCTGCAATCAGCATGTGGATGCAGGTCACAAGTTCCACAGATTCATTGGATGTCCGGGGCGAGGCACCCTCAAAAACATCTTGGAAAACCAGAGCGACTCTGCTGTTGATCGACTCCTGCACACGGCAGCCTGCAGGAGAAACAACGCTCTCCACGGGCTTCTCATCTTTGGAAAGCAGCAATGAGTTTTTAGGTGGCATCGTAGCACGTCCTTTCAGTGGCACTTGCGAACACTACCCAGAATACACGAATCACTGCTACACTCCCACAGGATTCTGCATATGCAGGCGTTCTTTCGCGTTTCACGTTGTTTATCATTGCGCGGAAATATTATCTGAGGCACGACGTTTATTCAAGGTGTTCCTGCCGACCGTGGTTGAGGGGTTCGTCAATGCGGAAAATGTCACAATCACGATTTTGATTTTGCCACACGGCGGGTAAGTTCGGGAATCAGGCTGTACTTCCGCGCCAACCAATCACAAAGACCGTCCTTGCCGGGGAACAACGTCCTTTCGTTAATATTCGAGTGGTCAAGCTTGTCGCGGATCTCCCATTTCACCTCTTTCGGTACGATGATCTTTCGGTAGCAGTCAGGGTCTTCGTTCAACCAGTCTTCGAGGCTGGCGGTAGGATCCGCCATTACAGAAAAAAGACAATGCTGGGCTTCAATACGCTCGTCTATGCATGGTATCTCATAAAACAAAGCCATCGGTTTTTCTGTAGACATTGCTCTAAACCTGGCCAAATTTGGAATTTCCCTGGACAGCATCTCGATAGTGAAGATGCTTATGGGAAATTCGTCAACCATGTCTTGGACACCTTTCCACAATTTCTTCACGTAGCCCTCGACATCGACACACCAGATAATCCCGTCCACCTCATACTTGCCTGTCTCTGCGGTTGCAAAATGGGCTGCGACAAGAGGAGAGTGAGTCCAGTCGAGCAGCCGCGTGGGCAATCCATAGTGCTGTGCAATGGCCAGCGACATCCAAACAGATGTCACAGTGGTTGTATCTAGATGGGAGTATGCTTTGAAACTGTGCAGAAGGAGATTTTCCATTTTGTACCCGGGGCGATCAGGGCGGCATAGCCGGGGCTAAAGCTTGTACCGCTTATCGGAAAGCCCCCTGTACACCTCCGTGCTTCTAAACCGATTTCCGCTGTTCTTCAGGGTATTCTTCTTGAACAGTTCCCTATTAAGCTCTTCCCAGCACTTGACCCGAATCTCCTCCACCATGTTGCACAGCATAGCAAACCGGGGCAGCGGCGACAAGCCTTCGTTTCACCCGGGACTGCGGCTGAATTGGTTTGAGGTCGGCTGGTAACCGGTTTTGGTAAAGCAATGGGCTGGGTTTCCGTCAGCAGCACGCACCCCGCGCGTCTCGCTGCTATCGCGCTCGCCTCCGTCTGACTCGGCTGCGCTTTGAAAAGGGGGCGGGGACTTAATGGAAACGACAGAAACCTGCCCCGAGAACTTTCGGGGTGAACCTCGCCCCCCCGTGCGGAAAACGCCGCTTCTAATGTTCGATGTAGCCCGGCGGCTCGCACTTCGGGTTCTTGCCGAGCTCGGTCTGGTATTGGCGCCAGGACATCGACTTCTTGCCGGTGTTCTGTTGCACCATGGAGATGCACCCATCGACCGGACACACCAGCATGCAGAGGTTGCAACCGACGCACTCGGGGTCATTGACGACGGGAACGCGGTGGCCGTTGCCCGTTTCGAGGTCGATGCACTGGTGCGCGCCGTCCCAGGCGGCGACGTGGCAAAGTTCGCAGCCGATGCAGAGATCGGAATTGATCTTGGCGATGATGCGGTAATTAAGATTGAGGTCGCCCCAGTCCTTGATATTGGGCAGGGCCTTGCCGATGAAATCGGTGCACTTCGTGTAGCCCTTCTCGTCCATCCAGTTCGAGAGACCGTCGATCATGTCCTCGACGATGCGGTAGCCGTAATGCATGACCGCGGTGCAGACCTGGACACTGGTTGCTCCGAGCACCATGAACTCGACCGCGTCCTGCCACGTGGCGATACCGCCGATGCCCGGAAATCGGGATACCGATCTCGCGATCGCTGGCGATGACGCTGACCATGTTAAGCGCGATGGGTTTGACCGCCGGGCCGCAGTAACCGCCGTGGCTGCCCAGGCCATCCACGCTGGGGTAGGGCGAGAAATTGTCGAGGTTGATGCCCATGATCGAAGCGACCGTGTTGATCAGCGAGAGGCCATCGGCTTTGCCGGCGGCAGCGGCGCGCCCGATGAGCGCGATATTGCTGATGTTCGGCGTCAGCTTCACGAACACGGGAACCTCGGCGACTTCCTTGACCCATTCGGTGATCATTTTGGTGTACTCGGGCACCTGGCCGACGGCCGCGCCCATGCCGCGTTCGCTCATGCCGTGCGGGCAGCCGAAATTCAATTCGACGCCGTCGCAGCCGGTGTCGTTGAGTTCTTTGATGGCCTTCTGCCATGTTTCCTTTTTGGACTCGACCATCAGCGAGACGACCACGACGTTCTTCGGGTATTTCTTTTTCGTCTCCCTGATCTCGCGGATGTTGGTGTCCCACGGGCGGGCGGTGATGAGTTCAATGTTGTTGAAGCCCATCATGCGCGTGGGACCGTAATCGAGGGACCAGAAGCGGGAATTGACGTTGATGATCGGGTCGCCGAGCGTTTTCCACACCGCGCCACCCCAGCCGAGGTCGAACGCGCGCTGGATTTGGGCGCCGCTGTTGGTAGGCGGAGCGCTGGCGAGCCAGAATGGGTTGGGTGATTTGATGCCTGCGATAGTGACGCTTAAATCTGCCATGGTTCAATTTCTCCTAGGCGTACTGGTGTTTGGCCGTATTGGCGACGCGACGAACGGTCTCGTCCTTCCACAGGCCGTCGAGGTTGATGTCCTCGCCCGTGACCTTTTTGTGGATGGCCCACGCGGCGCGCTTGCCATGGGCGACGGCGTTTACTACTTCGCGTCCGCCATTGACGCAATCGCCGCCGGCATAGAACTTCGGGTTACTGGTCTGCAACGTGATGTCGTCCACCGCGATGCGGCCGCGGCTGTCGGTCTTCAGGCCGAGAACCTTTTGGACGAAGTCACGCTGCTTTTTCTGGCCGAGCGATTTGATGACCATATCGCATTCGAGAACGAATTCGCTGCCGGGAATCGGCTCGGGCGCGGGTCGGCCGGAGCTGTCGGGTTTGCCGAGTTTCATGCGGACGCATTCGATGCCTTCGACGGCGGCCTTGCCAACGATCCGCTTCGGGGCGGTCAGGAAGTAATAGACGCAGCCGTCTTTCTTGGCGATTTCGTACTCGTACTCGTACGCGGGCATCTCGTCTTCCGAGCGGCGATAGAGGACCATGACCATCTCCGCGCCGAGACGCTTGGCCTGGGTCGCCGCGTCGACCGACGTGTTGCCCGCGCCGATGACGGCAACACGTCGCCCCACCCGTACGTCGCGAAGTTTGTTGTGTTTAAGTTCATCAATAAATGTGATGGCGTCCACCACGCCGGGCAAGTCCTCGCCCGGGACGCCAAGGTCGTCGGTCTGGCCGAGGCCGATGCCGATGAACACGGCGTCATTGTCCCTGGTGAGCTTGTCGACTTTGATGTCTTTGCCGACTTCGCATTTCTGTTTGAACTTCACGCCGACATGCTCGACGAGTTTCACTTCCTTGAGGGCTTCATCGGCGGACATCTTGTAGCGGGCGATGCCGTAGGTGTTGAGGCCGCCGGGCTTGTCGTTCTTGTCGTAAATCGTGACGGCGTAACCGAGTTGGGCGAGATAGAACGCGCAGGAGAGGCTCGCTGGGCCGCCGCCGATGCAGGCGACATTCTTGCCGTTGGACTTGCCCGCCTTGAACATGTGCTGTGCCTTGTCCCAGTTCTCGTAAAACCAATCGATGGAGTAGCGCTGGAGGCGGCCGATCTCGATTGGCTCGGTGTCGCGCTCGTTGTAGACGCAGGCGCCTTCGCACAGCGAACCGACAGGACAAACGCGGGCGCAGCTCATGCCGAGAATGTTCGCTTCGAGGATTTCCTTGGCGCTGCCGCGCATGTTGCCCGAAGCGATCTTCTTGATGAACGCGGGGATGTCGATGTGCGTCGGGCAGGCGCGCGTGCACGGCGCGTCGAAACAGAACAGGCAGCGGTTGGCCTCGACCCTGGCGTTGTGCAGCGCGAACGGCGGATTGATGTCGGCAAAATTCTTCTCGTACTCGGCATCAGACAACTTCGGGGCAAGATTCTTAATCATGAAATATTCTCCGTTTCCAGCAGCCTGCGAGGCGAGGATCGCAACTGTCCTCGCCCAGTCAACGAATTATATGCACCGCCCGATTGGGCGCAACGCAAAACTTTCCCACGATGGAGAAATGTGATGGCGGGCGTTTGCAGAATTGACCCAGTCGCCGTTGCATGCGAGATTTGGCGGTCGCAGTTTGTCCGACTGTACGTCTTCTCGAAGAAACGACTGTGTAACGAAACAGCGCGGTGGGAGGAACCGATGAGCAAAGTACGAGTTCTGGTCGGCACACGGAAAGGCGCGTTCATCCTGACCTCGGATGGCAAACGCGAGAAATGGGATGTCAGCGGCCCGCATTTGGCGGGCTGGGAGATTTACCACCTGCAAAGGTTCGCCCGCTGATCCGAATCGCCTGTATGCGTCGCAGTGCAGCGGCTGGTTCGGGCAGATCATCCAGCGCTCCGATGACGGCGGCAAGACCTGGAAGCACGCCGGGCGGCGGGCCGACGACAACTTCCGACGGCATGCCCAAAGGCGAGAGCAACAAGTTCGTGTACGAGGGCGAGGTCGGCAAACATTTGTGGTATGACGGCACGCCGCACCCGTGGGAGTTCAAGCGCGTCTGGCATCTCGAACCGTCCCTGACCGATCCCGACACGGTTTACGCCGGCGTGGAGGATGCCGCGTTGTTCAAGACGACCGATGGCGGAAAAACGTGGAAGGAACTATCCGGCGCTGCGCCAGGCGAAAGGTGATCTCTGGCAGCCGGGCGCGGGCGGGATGGGATTGCATACGATCCTGCTCGATCCGAAAAACCCGAATCGCATTTTTGTCGCCATCTCGGCGGCGGGCGTGTTCCGCACCGAGGACGGCGGCAAATCGTGGAAGCCGGTCACCGAGGCTTGAAATCCCCGTACGAATTGCCCGACAAGACGTTTCGAAGTCGGCCACTGTGTGCACCGGATTGCGATGCACCCGTCGCGCCCGAATGTGTTGTTCATGCAGAAGCATTGGGACGTGAACCGCAGCGATGACGGCGGCGAGAACTGGCACGAGGTGAGCGGGAATTTACCAAGCGATTTCGGGTTTCCCATCGACGTGCACGCGCACGAGCCAAACACCATCTATGTCGTCCCGATCAAGAGCGATTCCGAGCATTATCCGCCCGACGGCAAACTGCGTGTGTACCGCAGTCGTACCGGCGGCGATGAGTGGGAAGCACTCACGAAAGGCCTGCCGCAAAAAGATTGCTACGTCAACGTGTTGCGCGACGCGATGGCCGTGGACTCACTTGATTCGTGCGGCATCTATTTCGGCACGACTGGCGGGCAGGTGTACGCGTCCGCGAATGGCGGAGACAATTGGGCGCCCATCGTCCGCGATCTACCGGCGGTGCTGTCGGTGGAAGTCCAGACACTGCCATGATCCGCGTCGAGTTGCCGTTTCATCTGCGAACGCTGGCGCGCGTTGAACGCGAGGTGACGGTTGAGGTTACCGGGCCGGTAACGCTTCGGGCCGTGCTCGATGCGGTCGAGGAGCGCTACCCGGTGCTGCGCGGGACGATTCGCGAGCATGTCACGCAGAAACGCCGGCCGTTCCTGCGGTTTTACGCGTGCGAGGAAGACTTCTCCAACGTCCCGCTGGACACCCCCCTGCCCAAAGAGGTCGTGTCGGGGAAGATGCCGCTTTCCATCATCGGCGCCATCGCGGGCGGGTAATAACAATAGAATCTCCGATTTGGAAGAGGAACCGCTCTCAGCATACATAACAGGCTCGGTCGAATTGTCACAACGATTGGACGTTCCCCCAAATCTCCTAAGGCTATAGCAGCCCGTTTCACTTTGCAATCGAGGCTGAAGATGGATAGCATTCACTCAGAATGAAGCCCCGACTTCGTAATGCCGTAAGTGAGTTCACACGCGAGTATGAGAGGGCCCCACTACGAGGTGCTGGAGCGCAAACTAGCCTCTTTGGTCCGCGAACTCTTGGAGGATGCTGGAATAAAGGTCCATGTCGTAGAATCTCGAACGAAAACTGCAGGAAGTTTCTCCGAAAAGATTAGCCGCCCGGGAAAGAAGTACACGAATCCGATGCATGAGTTATGCGACCTGGTAGGCATCAGAGCAATCGTTTATTACAGTGACGACGTCCCGAAGGTTGAGGGTGTGTTGAGGAGGGAATTCCAAATACACGAAACGGAAAGTATTGATAAGAGCGCGGGATATAATCCCAACGAGTTTGGTTACCCTTCCGTTCATCACGTCATTAGTTTAAAGGAACCGCGCCTCACCTTAAGCGAATGGAAATCGTTCCGGGAAGCGAAATGCGAGATTCAGATCCGCACTGTGCTTCAGCATGCTTGTGCGGCGATATCGCATGCTCTGCAATACAAGCGTGAGGACGACGTGCCGGCCAGTTTGAAGCGGCGGTTGTTTCGATTGGCTGGGATGTTTGAAATGGTCGACGAGCAGTTTATCAGTATCAGGGATCAACATGCCGAGCTGGTGAGTCGTGTAGCGCGGGAGTTTGCGACGGCTAAGGAGACGATCAGTTTAGATGTCGTAAGCGTGACCCAGTATATCCAAACATCCCCATATCTTCGAGATGTGGGGGAATTCGCAGAGCAGTCGGGTTTTGATGTGCGGGAAGGGACGGAAGAATCGTATGCATCAGATGTTGTGGAGGAATGCAAAAGGCTCAAGATTACGACCATTGGAGATCTGGACCGGATCATTAAGAAACCCGGCGAAAAACACAAAACCTTTCTCAAAGCCGCTCTCAAAAATGTTGGGGGTGGGTGGTGCGTCGACAAAGGTTTTTTTCTGTACCTGCTTATCATTTGGGCGTTCGTGAAGGATTTCACGACGGAGTACCTTGAGCTAAGGAAATGGTCGCCCGATATCGCGAGCGCTGTACTCGGTGCGGTTAAGGAAACCGTCCCCACCGAACACAACAACCCTTCGACAAGCTCAGGGTGACGCCTCTTCGAGGCGTCAAAAATGCGTCGGGTCGCGTTTGACGAGTTTGCCGCGGCCGACTTTGCCGACGAATTTGCCGTCTTTGGCGGCGATTTCGGCGCGGGGCCCTGGTTGTACTCGTTGAGCGCGCTTGATTGGCTGGCCGAGGTGCGTTAGTGTCCTAGCATGAGAGAGAAGCGAGTGTATCACTCTGATCCGCGTATCCTTGGCGGGACGCCGGTGTTTGTGGGCACACGAGTGCCCGTTCGGAGTCTGTTCGATCATTTGGAAGGGGGGGACTCCATCGACGATTTTCTCGAGGGATTTCCCAGCGTGCAGCGCAAGCAAGTGATCACCCTGCTCGAACAGTCCAAGCTCAAGCTCCTACAGCCGGCCTGATTTGAAGATCCTTCTGGACGAGAATCTCGACTGGCGATTGCGCCGCGATTTGGCTGGCCATGCGGTCGAATCGGTGCCGCTCTTGGGCTGGTCTGGAACGGAGAACGGCGCGTTGCTGAAGCGTGCGGAGCGGGCTCAGTTCGACGTTCTGCTGACAATGGACACAAATCTGTCTTTTCAGCAAGACTTGAGCAAGTTCAAGATCATCGTGGTCGCCCTACGAGCACAGAGCAATCGCTTGGCTGATACGCGTCCGCTAATGCCCAAAGTTCTGGCCGCATTGCGACGCTGTCGTCCCGGAACGTTGCTTGTCATCTCCTGATTCGGTCGAGGCCCGCGCACAACATATTCCTTTCGCAGGCAGGGACGCTTGCGCCACCAAAACCACGACAGAGACCCTTCGACAAGCTCAGGGTGACGCCTCTTTGAGGCGTCAAAAATGTGTCGGGTCGCGTTTGATGAGTTTGCCGCGGCCGACTTTGCCGACGAATTTCCCGTCTTTGGCCGCGATTTCGCCGCGGACGGTGACGGCATGCGGACGGCCTTTGATGGGCCAGCCTTCGAACGCGCTGTAGTCGACGTTCATCAACATCGTCTTTTGCGAGATCTTGCCGCGGTAATCGGGGTCGTAGACCACGAGATCGGCATCGCTGCCAACGCCGATGGTGCCCTTGCGCGGGAAGAGGCCGAACAGTTTCGCCGCCTGTGTGCTGGCGCAATCGACGAAGGTGTTGAGGTCGAGCCGGCCTTCGGCGACGCCGTGGGTGTAGAGCAGGTTGATGCGGTCTTCCAGCGCCGGGATGCCGTTGGGGATCTTGGTGAAATCGTCACGGCCCATTTCCTTCTGGCCCTTGAAATCGAACGGCGCGTGGTCGGTCCCGACGGTGGAGGCGAACCGCTGCCGGAGCGCATTCCAGAACCATTCCTGGTTCTTCTTGTCGGGAAGTGGCGGGGACATCACGTACTTGGCGCCTTCAAAGTTAGGGAGTTCGGCGTAGCTCTTGTCGAGGACGAGATACTCCACCAGAATTTCGGTCCATACGTGGACTCCGCGCGCGGCGGCGGCGAGCGCTTCCCGCATCGATTCTTCGCAGCTTGTGTGCACCACGTAACAATGCGTGTCGTGCATTTCCGCGAATGACGTCATGTGATGGACGCCTTCGGCCTGGACCTGCGGCGGGCGGCTCCAGTAATGCCATTCGGGACCGGTCTTGCCTTCGGCGAGCAGCTTCTTCTGGGACTCGAACACGAGGTCGGCGTTTTCGCAGTGGGCGGTGACGATCACGCCGAGTTTTTTGGCGAGACGCATCGTATGGTAGAGCTCTTCGTCGGTGATGCCGAACGCGCCTTTGTAAGCGAGGAAGATTTTGAAACTGGCGATGCCGCTCTTGACGATCTCGGTGAGCTGTCCTTCGCATTCCTTGTCGAGGCGCGAGACGGTCTGATGGAACGTGAAATCGCAGGCGCTATGGCCCTGGGCTTTGCCGAGCCAGAATTCGAAGCCGTCGGCGATGGGTTGCTGGTTGCGAGCCTGGCAGACCATCTCGATGATGGTGGTCGTGCCGCCGACCAGCGCGGCTTTACTGCCGGTCTCGTGGGTGTCTTTCGAGAACGAGCCCATGAACGGCAGGTAGATGTGCACGTGCGGGTCGATGAAGCCGGGGAACACGTATTTGCCGGTGGCATCGATAACGGTCGTCTTGGGCGGCGCCTCGAGGTTCGTGCCGATCCGTGTGATTTGTTCGCCTTCGCAGTAGATGTCGGCGGTATATTGTTCGCCGGCGGTTACGATACGGCCATTCCTGATGAGAAGTGACATGGAAAGCCTCCTGTAGCAATTGCCAATTTTTGTCTGACAGCGCGATACTACTCGGCGGGTGGATGAAATCAAGCGCGGATCGTTTACGGGGTACGGCCAGTCGGGTTTGGTGGCAATGGCGCTGGTATTGGGGTCTTGTTTGAAGCGGCAATTGCAAAGAATCGACGTTCCGGAAGCCAAATTGGACAGTCAGATGAAGATGTGCTCTTATTATATTGTTTGGTCGTTTGGGGTTGACTTTGGAGAGTAATCCTGAGATAAGTAAAAGCGTTTTACCAGAGCGGGTTTCAACGGGTACTGCCTCGATGCAAAAACCAAACATATACAAGCACTTCCAAGTCGTTGCCTCCGCCTTGACTTTCAGTTTTGCCATCGCAGTGGGCGGGTCGGTTCAGGCACAAACCAACGCGGGCGCCATCACCAATATGGTGGTCTCCGTCGACCCCACCAATGGCGATTCGTACTACGTGTTTTCGCTAAACAACGGTGGTTTGGCATCCGTGACTGCGTTTGCGGATGACGTGGTTCGCGTGCGTTTCTCGTACAACGGGTTCTGGGCGAAGGAAGAGCCGATGATCGCCGCGCCGCTTGGGACCTGGCCCACGGAACCCAACACGATCACCGACCAGGGAACCAACTACCTGCTTCAGACCGGCCTGCTCAACGTGGTCATCAACAAGAATCCATTCCGGGTGGATTTCTACGACAGGTTCGGAGGCTACGCTCTTCTTCAGGACGACCCGACGAACGCCATTCAGTACAACACCTCGTACTCGATCATTACTGAGAACTCCACGAATGCGCTGCCGTACAACCTCCCATATGGGTACAAGCTGAAGTGTACGAAGCAGATGCTGGCCAACCAGGCGTACTATGGATTCGGCGAGTATGCGGGGCCGTCGAATCGGCAGGGCGAGAACATCATGTGCTGGAATTATCAGTCGTACCACTGGGGCACGGGCTCGCCCTATCAGAATCCCATGTATATGAACATGCCGTTTTTTTACGGCCTGCAACCGGCCAGCGGCAGCGTGCCCGCATTCACGTACGGGATCTTTTTTGATAATCCTTGCCGGGCGACGTTCCGGATGGGGACGCAGATTCCCACGGGCTACTCATTCGAGGCGGCGGATGGGCAGATGGACTATTATTTCTTTGGCGGCAGCACCAATCACACGATGAAATCCGTGATCAACTCCTACACGGAATTGACGGGCCGCGCGGCCATGCTTCCGAAATGGGCGATGGGCCATCAACTCAGCCGCTTCGCCTACGACGACCAAACCTGGGTCGAGTACATTGCCAGCACGGCGACGGCGAGCAATATTCCGCTGGATGCGGTCTATATCGATATCGATTACATGGACGCGACCGGAGACAACAACATTAACTCCGGCGAGTTGCACCAGTTGCAGATGGATGCCGCCAATTATCCGAGTCCTGCCAGCATGGTGTCGTCCTGTCAGGTGTTTGGAGTGAAACTCATTCCGCTGATCGAGCCGTGGCTGGAACCCAGTGATCCCTATGAAGCCACGGAATACGGCGACCTCGATTTTATCAAGGACAACAACGCCAACCAGTTTGAAGGAGATATTTACGTCGGCAATGTGTACTGGTTCGACTATACGAGCACGCCGATGCTGAACCGCTGGCAAGGCGATGAAACCAATTGGTTCCATTCCGTTGCCTGGGGGGGGATTTGGAACGATCTGACAGAACCGGAAGACGTGCTCACATCAAGTCCGGATCCGATTCCGCTGAATGGGCTGCTGTGGCTGGATGGCCGCTATGGCACCTCCACTACCGACACACGCCGCCAGTGGTCGAATGAGCGAAATTATTTCGGCCTGCGTTCGCAGATGTCGAGTTACAACGCGCTGCTCGAAGCATACCCCAACAAACGTCCGTTCGTATTGAGCCGGTCCGGCACCACCGGGCAGTCAACAGTACGCGTCTGGTTGGAGCGGGGACACCCAGGTGGGTTGGAACTACGAGCAAGCGTGTATCCGTCTGAGCGTGAATACGATGATTTCCGGCCAGAGTCATTTCGGGAACGATCTCGGCGGGTTTTCGGGAAGCGTCAACGGCGAGATGCTGACGCGCTGGTACGAATGGGGCGCATTGCTGCCGTTGTACCGCAGCCATTCATCCAATCCCGACAACCTGTGGTCGGACGGCAACCAGGGCCGCGAGCCGTGGCGGTTTACTCCCTGGCAGAACTGGAGCCTGGCGAATGGCAACAACCAGGGTGCGGATGGCACGAACTACTGCAACCTGATGCGCAACAACATCCAATTCCGCTACGAATTGATGCCGTACCTGTACACGTTGATGTACAACGACACGATCAACGGCGCGCCGATGGACACGCCCGTTGTCTTCAACTACTACGGAGACAACAACACGCTCACGCTGAACGAGTACGATTTTCTGTGCGGCGACTTCCTGCTCGCCGCGCCCATTTATACGGCCGGCGCGACGACGCGTGATGTTTACCTGCCGTGGCCCGACGATTGGTATTACTATCCCGCGGGCACGAAGTACACGGGCGGCCAAACAGTCACGGTCAATGCGCCCCTCGGCACGCTGCCGTTGTTCGTGCGCGGCGGCGCGATCATCCCGATGGGACCATCCATGCAGTACGCCAACCAATTCCAGCCCAGTTACCTCGACATTAATTGCTGGCCTGATGGCAATTCTGTCGACGCCAATTCTTCCTTCACGCTCTACGAGGACGCGGGCGAAGGATGGGATTTCACCAACGGCGTGTACGCGATGACGACCTTCACCAGTTCGCAGACGACCAGCAACTGGGTCTTCACCATCGGCGCGCAGCAGGGCAGTTACAATCCGTACAGCGCCGGCACGCGGACACTCCACATTTACGCCAATAATCCGCTGGCTGTGCAGAATGTGCTGCTCAACGGGACCCAGATCAGCCAGGTGTCCGGCACGAATTCGCCCGCACCGGGTTGGCTGGTGAACACCAACGGCCAACTGGTTGTCCTGGTATCGGAGACCGGTACGCAGCAAACGGTGCAGGTGGACTGGAACACGTCGGACCCGTACAGCTCGATGAACCTGCCGGGCACGTTCAACGGTTGGAATCCGATGGCCAACAGCATGCAATACATTGGCAGCCGCACCTGGCAATACGATGCCAGCTTTGGCAGCGTCTCCAACGTCCAGTTCCAGTTCGCTGCCAATGGCAATGGGACGACCAACTGGGGCGGCAGTGGCACGCCGCAGACCGCGCCGCTATCAGGGACCGGCATCCTGAACGCGTCCACCAATATCATCGTCAACGGTACGCTCAATGGGTATTATCGATTTACCTTCAATGACGAGACGTTTGGCTACAGTCTGCAGCCGTTGCTGCCGGGCTACTACGGCTCGATGAACCTGCCAGGCACGTTCAATAACTGGAATCCGGCGGCCAATAACATGCAACTGGTGGCCGATGACACCTGGCAGTGCGTCGTCGGCTTTAGCAACGTCACCAACATTCAATTCAAGTTCGCGGCCGACGGTAGCTGGGCGGCGGGCAACTGGGGGGAGACCAACCACTCGCAGACGAGTTTCACCGTGCCGCTCTCGGGTACGGGCAAGTCGGGCGGATCGACCAACATCCTCATCAATGGCGTCCTCAATGGGGAATATCAGTTCACCTTCAACGATGAAACTTTTGCCTATAGCGTGCAGTTGTTCACCGGCTCTTCCGTCAACGACGGCATCCCGGATTGGTGGCGGGCGCAGTATTTCGCCAGCACCAGCGGCAACCCGAGCAACTACTTCGGCAACACGACCAACAGCCAATCCTGCGCCCTGTGCGATCCCGACGGCGACGGCATGAACAACCTGCAGGAGTACCTGTCGGGCACCGTGCCGACCAACAGCGCGTCGTACCTGCACATCACGTCCGTGACGCCGCAGGGCACGAATATGGTTGTGACCTGGTACACAGCGGGCGGACACACCAACGTGGTGCAAGCCGCCACGGGGCTTTCCAACGGTTCGTACTCGAACAACTTCGTGGACGTAAGCCCGTATATCATCATTGCGGGTAGCGGCGACACCACAACGAACTACACCGATACGGGTGCCGCGACCATTAGCCCGTCCCGCTATTATCGCGTGCGGTTGCAGCAGTAGCGCAATCAGGTTCGGTACGCACCGCCGCAGTTGTGGACGTACCAAATGCCATCCGCACTTTAGCCCGGCGGCCCGTTCGCCCGGCACCGCGGTGCATTACGCCAATTCTCCTTTAACACCGTCTGAAGACGTATCGAGCTGCGGCATGTTTACTGGCTGTGCTCATCGGTGTTGTCCAAGAGGAACCGCTGGTTTCGGGACGGCCAAAAAGGCTTGTCGGCAATGTCGGACATGATAGGATGCTGCCCCAGCTAATCCAACCAACGTCATCGTGACACAGACCAAACACGATTAATCTTATGGCGCAAGCAACGGATCGGCCACGAACTGCAAGCGAGGGAGCCTGATGGGCACAACCGGCAAGAAATACGAGTGGTTTGTCATTGGGGACATCAACGGTTTCTTTGGGCTGATGTTTGACAATTTGACGGTTCTATCCTTTCTCGCCGGTGTTTTGGTATTCGGCTTCAAGTTTCCGGCCGATATTGTCTACTCCAGGATGTTCCCCGGCACCGCCATTGGCGTTCTGTTCGGCGACATGGTGTATACGTGGATGGCGTTCCGTCTCGCCAGGAAAACCGGCAACACAAGCGTGACGGCCATGCCGCTGGGATTGGACACCCCCTCGACCATCGGCATGGCCCTTGTTGTGCTCGGCCCGGCGTTTCTCGGTCTGAAGGCGGAGGGAATGCCGGAGCGGGAGGCCGCGATCCTGACGTGGCAGATCGGCATGGCGACCGTGATCATGATGGGCGTGTTGAAATTGGTTCTCTCGTTTTGCGGAGGATGGGTTCAGAAGATTGTGCCCCAAGCGGGGCTGCTTGGATCGCTGGCGGGCGTTGGCTTGGCGTTGATCGGGTTCATTCCATTGGCGGATATCTTCGGAATGCCGATCGTCGGGTTGATGGCGCTGGGCCTGATCCTGTACACGCTGATTGCCGGGATCCGGCTGCCGCGGCATTTCCCGGGAGTGCTGGCCAGTGTCCTGGTCGGGACGGCTCTGTATTATCTGCTTGGCCCGACGGGATGGGCCGGCGGCAGCTATGTTGCTCCCCCGCCGCTCGCACTCCATATGAGCTTTCCCGTGCCGAATCTGGGTTTCATACACGGGTTCGTGCCGGCCCTGAAGTACCTGCCGATTGCCGCTCCGTTTGCCATCTTGACGGTTGTCGGCGGGATCAATGTTACCGAAAGCGCCCGGGTGGCGGGCGATAATTTCAACACGCGGGACATTTTGCTGACCGAGGCGGTGGCAACCTTCGTGGCTGGAATCTGTGGAGGCGTCGCCCAATCGACCCCGTACATTGGCCAGCCGGCGTACAAACGAATGGGGGCCCGGGCCGGCTACACACTCCTGACGGGACTGTTCATCGGGCTCGGCGGCATTCTGGGTTACGTTTCCTTTTTCGTGGAGTTGATACCGCGCGCCGTTCTGGCCCCGATTCTGGTGTTTGTTGCGCTGGATATCATGGCCCAGGCCTTCCTGGCCTGTCCGGCGAAACATGCTGTTGCGGTAGCGTTCTCCTATTTCCCGACTGTGGCTCGCCTGTTGTCCATCAAGCTGGGGAACCCCGAGTTTGTGTCGGTCGAGGCATTTCAGAAACTGATGGTGGCTCAGGGACGAGCGCTTCCCGAGCTGTTGGTCACCGTTGCATTGGGAAACGGCTTCATTTTGACGGGCATGCTCTGGGGGGCATTTCTGGCGGAGTTGATTAACCGGCGCCTGAAGATCTCGGCTGTCTATCTCGGCATACTGGCTTTGTTTTCCTTTTTTGGCGTTGTGCATTCCTGCTCGCCGGATGGCAACATTTACCTCCCCTGGTCGTTGACCGGAATCGCCCGGCAGATTCCGTACCAATTCGCTCTGGGATACGTGGGGTTGGCCGTGATGTTTCTGCTGCTTTCCATGACCTCGGCGAGCCGGGAACCTCCGTTGGATCCGGAGCATCAGTTCAAAACAGAAGGATGAACCCCGTCGGGAGACCACTCTTATGCGCGTTTTGAATCGACTGAGCATCGTTGTTGTCGTTCTGGGGATTTCGGTGCAATCGGCCCTGGCCGAGTTCAAGGTCGGGCTGGTCCTGGATCTCGGAGGCAAGGACGACAAGTCGTTTAACGCGTCGGCTTACGAAGGGGCCACCGATGTAAAGAAGAAACTGGGGATTTACCTGAAATACGTCGAGCCCAGTGATGATAACGCGTTCGAGCCGCTCCTGCGCGCGTTCGCGCAGAAAGATTTCGACCTGATCATCGGGATTGGGTTCGCCCAGAAGGAAGCCATCGCCAAAGTCGCCGCGCAATTTCCGCAAAAGCATTTTGTCATCGTGGACTCGCAGGTTGACGCCCCGAACGTCCGGTCGCTGATGTTTGAGGAGCACGAGGTCGGGTACATCGTTGGCGCCATTGCCGCCATGACCAGCCAGACCGGCAAGATTGGATACGTCGGCGGAATGGATGTGCCGCTCATTCGGCGGTTCGAGATGGGCTACGAGGCTGGCGCGAAAAAGATCAATCCGCAGATCACCGTCACCGCCAACTACGTTGGTGTGACCCCCGAGGCATGGAACAACCCGCCGAGGGGCAAGGAACTCGCCCTGGCACAGTACAATGCCGGCGTGGACGTGATTTTTGCCGCCGCGGGCGCGTCGGGCTTTGGCGTGTTCGACGCGGCGGAGGAAAAAAAGAAACTCGCCATCGGCGTCGATTCCAATGAGGACTGGGTGAAGCCCGGCTATATCCTGACCAGCGCGCTTAAGCGGGTTGATCTGGCGGTGTTCTCCGCCATTCAGGATGCACAGAACGGGAAGTTTACGGCTGGTCTAAAGCGCTTCGGACTCGCCGACAAAGGCGTCGATTATTCCATCGACCAGTATAACGAAAAGATTTTGCCGGAGTCCGTCCGCCAGCGGGCCGACGCCCTCAAGGCCGACATTATCGCCGGCAAGATCATCGTCCCGGACTATTACAAGCTCAAGTAGCCGTCTGCGAAATCGGATTGCAGGGCAAGCAGCCCGCTTGCCGTCACAGTTCGATCTCTGAGATGGACTGATGGAGAGACAAGTCATGCGGTTTGGTTTACTCAGCGTCGTAGGCATCTGCTGCGTCGGCTGCGCATCGGTCTCTCATGTCATGGGGATCGAAAAGGCCCACATCCTTGTGACATATTACGCGCCTGCTTGGGGGCCGAACGAGAAGGGAGAAGAGGTTGTTTACTTCCTGAAACAGGTCACGATGCAGTCGGCCAGCGACGAGCGGAATCGCATCTATTTTTGCTCGATCAAGCCCGACGGCAGCGAGCGCAAGGAAATCGCGTGGTTGTGGAGAGACGCGCCGGACCAGTTCTTCGATAATTACGCGACGGCGGCGACGATGGAAGCCAATGCCGCTACAAAGCGGGCTGTGATCGGCGTAGCGTGGGGAGGACGCGGTGGAGTGTTTGTCCTCGGCTTGGACGGAAAAGGGCTGCACCGGGTGTGGCCGAAAGAGTGGGACAGCAATCGGCCAACCGGAGCCTCATATCCGACATGGTCGCCAGATGGGCAGTGGCTCGCTTTCGAAGAACAGCGCAATGAAAACGGATACGACTTCCGCCAGATCTCGAAATTTCGCCCCGACGGCACCGGATACACGAATTTAACGCAGCGCAATGGCTGGGAAATCAATATACAGCCTACTTGGTCGCCAACGGGCGAGCTTATCGCATATGTAAACGATCGAATCGCCAATCCAGCGAGGAATATACATGCCGTGGATCTCTGGCTCATAAAGCCGGACGGCGGTGAGAAGCGTGATACAAAGCAGTGGGGGCGTTATCCGCGCTGGTCGCCGGACGGGAAACTGATCCTGCTCGAAGGTACTTGGCTAATCGACGCGGGGACGGGCATGAAGGTTCGCACCTGGCACCCATTTGGTATTTATCCTAAATGGGGTAAGAGCGGTTTTGTCTCCGTTGGTCCTTTGGATATCAACATCTCTGATCCCGAAGGGAAAACTTCGCGTTACATTCTGAAGAACGTCTCCAGAAAAGGATCTTCCTCGGACACCGATCAGGAGGCATTCCGATGGTGAAGCGACGGCTCAGTCAAGCGGCATCAAAGGAAGCGGTGTAAACTGGGTTGACTCTCGACACGACTTTCCCCGTTCGCGTTTCCGTGCGTCCCGTTCATGCCTTTCGTGGTGTCCGCTCGTTCCCGCCTGCTTGCTTCAGCAGGCTCACCTCCAATTCTGGTTCTGAGGTCGATAATATATCGGCAGCCGACATATCATCGTATTGCCTTACGACTGGGAGAGCACACGCTCCATGGCGCTGGAAAACTGACGCCAGTTTCGCTTGCGGGCTTCCAGTTCCTTCAAGCCCTTGGCGGTGATGACGTACGATTTCCGCTCCCGTGCGCCGCGCGGCGTTACTCATCGCGCCCGGGTCAACCCACGCTTTTCGAGCGTCCGGAGCACGGGGTACAAGCTGCCGAACGAAAACTGGAAGTAATGCTTCGAGCGTAGGGCGAGGTCCTTCCGCAGTTGATATCCGTATCCCTCGCCGTTGGCCAACAGCGCCAGCGCCAGCGTTTCCGCATGGCCATGCAGCATCTCACGATCCAGACTCTTCATAATCAGATGATATAGCGGTAGCCGATATATCATGTCAACGTCTCTCCATCGATTATCATTATCATGCGCAGGGTTTTGAAAGTTGCCAGCAGCAGGTAATTCAAGCCAGCCGCGCATCGACCCCCGCAACACGGTCGCGGCCGGCCGCCAACGCGTTTGCCAGCAGGGATCCGTTCAACAGCATTGACTCTCTTGCCTCAAATTCGGACACTCCCAAGAATCATGGCGCCCGAGATACCGGGCAGCGGTTGAATTACGCGGACTGACCAAGCGGTTTGGCAGCGTGGTCGCCAACGACGGGGTAAATCTCCGGATTCAGCCGGGCACGATCCACGGCGTGATCGGCGAGAACGGCGCGGGCAAATCCACCGCGATGAAGATGCTGTACGGTATTTTCCCGCCGGATGCGGGCGAGATCGTTGTCCATGGCAAGACATGCGTGTGGGAATCGCCCGCGGACGCCATCGCGGCGGGAATCGGCATGGTGCACCAGCATTTCATGCTGGCGGGCCCGTACACGGCATTGGACAACATCCTGCTCGGCGCGGAACCGGTCCGCTGTGGCGTAATCGATCGACGACGCGCGCGCATCCGATTGGAATCGTTGGCCCAACAGTACGGGTTGGCAGTCGATTGGGATGCCGCGATCGAAGAACTTCCCGTAGGCGTGCAACAGCGGGTCGAAATTCTGAAGCTGCTGTATCGCGATGCGAGGATTCTGATCCTCGACGAGCCGACCGCGGTCCTCACGCCGCAGGAAACCAACGAGCTGTTTCGCAACTTGAAGAAGCTTCGCGATGAAGGCAAGACGATCATTCTCATCACGCATAAACTCAAGGAGGTGATGTCCTTCACCGATCACGTGACGGTGTTTCGCGCGGGCAAGGTCACCGGGGAGATGCCGACCGCGCAGACCAATCCGCAGGAACTCGCGAACCTCATGGTCGGCCGGAAAGTGGTGCTGAACATCAACGTCTCTCCCGCACATGCCCGCGATGAACTGGCCATGGAGGTCGCGGCGTTGAGTCTCTCGGGAACGGTGGCCGGAAGCCGCCACAAACTCTCGGACGTGAGTTTTTCCGTGAAGCGCGGCGAGATCGTGGGCATCGCCGGGGTCGAGGGCAACGGGCAATCAGAATTGTTACAGGCGATTCTTCATCCGCGCGAGCCGTTGTGCCGGACCTCGGGAACGGTCCGGTTGCTGGGAGAAGACGTGACGCACTGGGACGCGCGCAGGATTCGCGATCTGGGCGTCGCCGTGATTCCCGAGGACCGCCAGCGCGAAGGTCTGCTGCTGGAGCGGCCTGTGAGCGAGAATTTCCTGCTGGGGTTGCAACGGAGTTCCGCGTTCAGCCAGGCCGGCCTGTTGAATTCGAAGAATCTGCGGGCCGCCGCTACGCAGGCGGTGGAAGAATACGATGTGCGCCCGCGTGATCTGGCGATTCCGGCTGGAAACCTTTCCGGCGGCAACCAGCAAAAACTGATCGTGGCGCGCGAATTTCAGAGGAAACCACGCCTGTTGATCGCGGCCCAGCCGACCCGCGGGGTGGACGTGGGCGCGATCGAATTCATTCACAATCGAATCGTTCGCGCGCGCGATGGGGGCGCTGGCGTCCTGCTTGTCTCCTTTGAACTGGAAGACATTCTGACGTTGTCGGACCGCATTCTCGTGATGTACGAGGGCCGGATCGCGGCCGAGTTTGTTCGCGGAGTTTCCGAACGCGAGCTTGGATTGAAGATGGCCGGTTCATGAGAAAACTTCTGCAACCCATCCTCGCCGTGGCATTCGGGCTTGTCCTGGGGCTCGGGGTCACGCGGCTTGCGGGCGAAAACCCGTGGCACGTGCTGCAGATTTTGTGGAAGAGCGCGTTTGGCTCCCGCTACGACTTTGGGATGACGTTATTTTACTCGACGCCGCTGATTTTCACCGGGCTAGCGGTTGCCGTGCCGTTCCAGGCGGGGCTGTTCAACATTGGCGCCGAGGGACAACTCACGCTCGGCGCGCTCGCGGCGGCGGCGGTTGGCGCGGTCTGGCCAGGGTTGCCGTGGCCGTTGGCGCCAGTGCTGGCGATTTTGGCGGCGATTGCAGCCGGGACGATTTGGGGCGCGATCCCCGGTTGGCTTCGCGCCAAGCGCGGCAGTCACGAGGTCATCAATACGATCATGCTCAATTTCGTCGCGGCCGGTCTGGCGAGCTACGTGACGTTGTATCTGCTCAAGAATCCCGATACCCAGAATCCCGAGACGCGACCCATCGGCGCGGGTTACCTGATCAGCCAGTTTGGTATTTTCGGAGGCGCGCCCGTGAGCATGGCGTTGCCGTTGGCGATTGTGGCCGCGGTGCTCGTCTGGATTTTCTTGTGGCGGACGGTCGTCGGATTCGAGATGCGCGCGGTGGGGCAGAACGAATCCGCCGCGCGCGCGGCGGGAATCAACACGGGCCGCATGACCATCATCGCGCTGGCCGTGGGCGGCGGACTGGCTGGACTTGTGGGCGTGGGTGAGGTTCTCGGCAATGCCGGCAAGTTTCGGCTCGGGTTCTCTCCCGAGTACGGGTTCATCGGGATCGCCGTGGCGCTGTTGGGACGCAACCAACCGGCGGGCGTGGTTGCCGCCGCGTTGCTGTTCGGCGCGCTGCACAAGGGCACCGCGGATTTGGATTTTGAGACCGAACACGTCACGCGGGAGTTGTCGCTGGTGCTTCAGGCGCTGATTATCTTGTCGGTTTCGGCGGACGGCCTGTGGAGTTGGATGAAGAAACGGAGTGCCGCATGAACTGGGACCTCCTCGCATCCACACTGCGAGTTTCGACGCCGCTGATTTTCGGTGCGCTGGGCGGAATGTTCAGCGAACGTTCGGGCGTGATCAACATCGCGCTGGAAGGTCTGATGCTATTGGGCGCGTTTGCCGCGGCGGTGGGAACGTTGGTGACCCATTCGCCATGGCTGGGTTCGGCGTTTGGAATGGCGGCGGGCGTGTTGCTGGCGGCGGTGTACGCGCTATTTGTGATTCGGTTGCGGGCCAATCAGATCGTGGCCGGCACGGCGATCAACATGCTGGCGATGGGGCTGACGCCGTTTATTTGCAAGATCCTCTATGACGTCACCGGCTCGACGCCATCCATCCCGATTCACGAACGGTTTCATTCCGCGCCATTGTACCTGTGCTGGGCGCTCGTCGCGGCGTGCGTCCTCTGGCTGAAATATACGCCAACAGGTTTGTGGGTGAGTTTTGCCGGCGAACATCCCGAGGCGCTCGACGCGGCGGGGATTCGGGTCAATCGCGTCCGCTGGATGGCGGTGCTGGTCAGCGGCGCGCTGGCGGGGATGGGCGGCGCATCGCTGTCGATCTTTCTGTCGTCGTCGTTCTCGCGCGACATGACGGCGGGCCGCGGATTCATGGCGCTGGCGGCGCTGATCTTCGGCAAGTGGAAGCCACTGCCGACGGCGCTGGCGTGTTTGTTGTTCGGGTTTGCCGATGCCGTGCAGATTCGGCTCCAGGGCGTGGCGGTTTGGGGCGGGCAGACCGATCCCCGTTGAATTCATCCAGATTCTTCCCTATTTGGTGACGATCCTCGTCCTGGCCGGTTTCGTCGGCCGCTCCCACCCGCCGAAGGCGGCCGGCACGGTATTTGAGAACGGGTAGCACTGCTATTGACGCGTTCTTGTCGTGGTTGCTCTCCAGACACTGCGTTCGTTGTGAGGTGCTAAAGTTTTAGCATACCACCCTTCGACTTGGCTTCCTTCGACAAGCTCAGGGTAAACAGGGCAGGCCCTTCAACTCCGCTCGGTTCGACGTTGCTCACCACAAGCAGGGCAAGCTCCAGGCACAAAGAAGACGCGGATGGCGAGGCATGCCGTTATCGTCTTTTCGTCTTTGCCTCGTGGGTCAACGCGGCCAGACGCTTCCGGTCTTGATCTGTCAGCTTGGTGGCCGGGTCGGCCAGATGGGCGGACACGGCGTTCGTCAGGGAGCCATCGAAGTACGTGTCCAATACCTGACGGAGGGCGGCGCGCCCCATCGTGGGGCGCGACTGTGTCGGCAGGTACACGTACCGTGGGCCGTGAACCACGTGCTTCAACTGGCCCTTGCGTTCCAGGATCGTTAACAGCGCTCGGACGGCGGAATAACTTGGCGGGTCCGTCAATTGGCGGCGTACTTGGTCGGCTGACGCCCGGCCCAGACGATATACGGCGTCCATGATTTGCCTCTCGCGTCGGCTGAGTTCGAGGATACGTGTTCTTGTCATGGTTGCTCTCCGGACGCTGCGCTTGTTGTGGGGTGCTAAATTTTTAGCATACCACGGATGGTAGGTCGAGTTGTTTGTGGGGAGTCGTTGATAGCCCGCGCCAACGAACCCACACTGCTTTTCGCACGCGATTCTGTGTTATTATCTCTGATAAGCATTTCTACCAGTATGCGCAACAAGTGGTACTCAGATAACCGTGACTTGGTAAAGTGGTCAGTGCTGCTGCTCCTTGCAGAAGAGTGCGGCGCTGACCGAATCATTCAGATTGCTTACTACAGGGAAAACCCCTTCCAAGAACTCGAAATTGACGGTCACCGACACGAGATTCCTTCCGAGGTGCTGTCGCATTTTCGTGACATTCGGAGAATCAAAGCGCTTGCGTCGCGCCCCCCAATAGAGGTATTTGACAATCTTTTCAACAACCGCAATTCGTACCACGAAGCCGTAAGGGGTTTCATTACCTCCTTCACCAGTGAGCGATGTGTCATTTTTCTGGACCCGGATACTGGACTTGAACCACATGGCAACCCAAGTCTTGCGCATGTTCTTAACAGGGAGGTGCGATTAATCTGGGATGTCCTGCCTCCAAACTGGGTCATGGTGTTCTATCAGCACAAGACAAACCGGAACAAGCAGCCTTGGATCGATACAAAACACAAGCAGTTCGCACAGGCAATCGGGAGGCCACAAAGGGAAGTCAAATTGGCCTACGGAGAGAAGATCGCGGGGGATGTCGTGTTCTTCTTCGCATCCAAGCCCGAGACTACGGCCGAGGGGGACGCGCTTTGACTTTTGCAACGGTGGCTCGGCGGGAGCCTCGCCCTCCTAATCCGCTTTGACGGGGTGTCGGTGCTGGGAGAATCTTCGGCTGAGAGGTCCTTAGCCGGGTAGAGTGACGGGCAACGGCACGGCGAGATACCCCGAAACGACACGGGGCATCACGCCCTACAAAATGGCAGGCGCTTCACAGAAGCGCCTCTACAACCGCGGGCCGCGCGAACTACTTCTTATTGAGCCAGTCGATGATGTCGGGTTTTTGGTTGGGCCAGGCGAGTTCGAGGGCGGTCTCGATGCGGTAGCGTTCTTTGGGGGAGTGCTGCCAGGTGAGGCGCAGTTGACGGAACCAGCGGGCGGTCCAGATGGCGGTATCGAACTCGGCGCGGGGGATGCGCATGGCCGGGCCGGGGGCGCGGAGGAGTTTATCCAGCGTGATGCCGAACACGCGGGCGATGCGGATGAGCACGTCGGCAGACGGTTCATGGCCCTGGCTGAGCCAGCGGCTGATATTGGCCTGGCTGACCGAGAGGGCGTGGGCGGCTTCGGTTTGGTTCCAGCCGCGTTTGGCCATCAGGACACGGAGATTATCGGCGAAGTCGCTCATGGGTCAATTCCTTTCACGCAAATTACTTGTTGACATTCTATTCATACTAGCATATACGTCTTGTTGTATGTGAAGACGGATTGTAATCGTACGTGGTGCGAAACGCAAGCGTCGATCACGATGGGAGAGAGGAAGCCCGACCCCGGAGTCGGGGTAAACTCGCCGGACGGCCGGTTCCGCGCCCATCGGACGCGGCGACCCTTCGACTTGGCTCATGGCAGGCCCTTCGACGGTGCTCAAGATAAACAGGGCGGTGGGAAAAGGGTAAAATTGCGAAACGAACCCAAGCTTTGTAAATCCAAAATGCGTGTGGATGAGCTTGCGGGACAGGTGGTTGAAAATACAGAAAAGTGGTTTTTCCGTTGGGTTCGTCTATGGTTCGTTTGGGTTCGGTCGGGCGTTCGCTGCGCCCCCATTTACGATAAGTTGGTCGGATATGCGCTGGTGGGGTGGCATCAGCCCCGGATTGTTTGCTCGCGTGACAGGGGGAGGGGGTGGGGGTACCATTTGGGCGGATGAAGACGGGAACGTGGATGCGTACGCTGCTGGTGGGTCTGCTTGCGGCGCTGGCGGTATTGCTGGTCGCGAGTTTCCTGCTCGCGCAGAATCTCGAATGGCGCGGAAACGCCCGCTGGCAGTTGCTGGAAGAATCCATCGGCGCGTTCCTTGCATTCGAGGTCGCGGCGTTCGCGCTGCTGCATTACGGACTGGAGGCGCGACGGCTGCCGTTGTTCATCGGGCTGGCCTATCTCAGCGCGTCGATCTCGGATTTGGTCTCGGCGCTGCTGTCACAGGGTTACTATGCGCAGCCGCTGGTCGGGCAAACGGTCGGGGTGATGAGCGCGTGGACGGCGGGGCGTCTGGCAATGGCATTATTCCTCCTGGCCGGGCTGGTGGCGAACCGCCATTTCCCGAGGGCGGCCAACGTGCGGGCCGAACTCGTGCCCGCGACGTTGATCGGAATCAGCATCGCGTTCGCGCTGGTGCAACTGTCCCTGATGGTGTCGGCGCCGGGCTCCATGCGCGACGCGTTCGGCGGCTCGATCCACAAGCCGTGGCAATTGGCGGTCGCCTTGCTCATGATCGCCGCGGTGCCGGGTTATTGGAGCGTTTATCGACAACAGGGCGGCGCGATGCTCGGTTCGGTGCTGGTGTCGCTGGTGGTGGCGATATTCGTGCAAGCCTATATGGCGCGCTCCGCGGCGTTGTACGATGGGTTATTCAATCTCGCATCGGTGCTCAAGATCGCCAGCTACATTCCGCCGTTGATCGGTTTGTTCGTCGAGAGCGTGACCTTGTTTCGGGCCCAGCGAAAACTCACGACCCGCCTCGAAGTCGCCCAGGCGGAACTGCGGGATTACTCGACGGGCCTGGAGAAAAAAGTCACCGAACGGACGCGCGACCTGGAGACACGCGCGAAGGAGTTGGAAACGTTCGCCTACACCGTGTCGCACGATTTGAAAGCGCCGTTGCGTGGGATCCAGACCTACTCGCAGTTCTTGTTGGATGATTATGCCGCGAAACTCGATGAGACGGGCCGCCGCTACACGGAAAACGTGGGCAAGGCGGCAGCCAACATGAAACAGTTCATCGACGACCTGTTGGAGTATTCGCGGCTGGAGCGGCGCGAGGCGGAACTGGCGCCGGTGGACGTGCGCGGGCTCGTCGAATCAGTTTTGGGCGAGCGGCAGGCCGAGATCAAGCAACGGAAAATGTCGGTCGAGGTGGATGTCCCGGTGCCCGCGGTGGCGGCGGACCGCGCCATGTTGCGGCAGGCGATTGCGAATCTGTTGGACAACGCGATCAAGTACAGCCGGGGCGCGAAGCCGCCGCGGATCGTCGTGCGTGGGGCTGTGGAGAACGGCCAGTTTGTTTTCAGCGTGAGTGACAATGGCTGCGGGTTCGATATGAAGGACCACGAGAAGCTGTTCCAGATATTTCAGCGGTTGCATTCGGCGGCGGAATTCGAGGGGACGGGCATTGGATTGAGCACGGTGAAGCGGGCGATTGAAAAGCAGGGTGGACGGGTGTGGGCGAAGAGCGAGCCGGGCAAAGGCGCGACGTTCACGTTCGCGATTCCCCGGCGGGAGGCACGAAAGCCATGAAACCTTCGCAACCAAAAGCGGGAATGGCCAATACCCTGACCTTGATCAGCTTGGTCGCCTTGCTGGTCGCGCTGGCGTTGCCCGCGCTGGACGTGCAAGTGGAACGCGCGCGACGGGCGCGATGCCTGGGCAACGAGCGCGCCATTTGGGCCGCGATGTCATTATACGCGAGTGACTTCCGCGGTTGGTTCCCCGCGATGTCGGTGTTGGGGCGCGATGGGACGCGCGGCGAAGCCGAGAACGGGCTCGACCGTCATTGTTCGCTGCTGCTGAATTTGGGATACACCCACAACCCGTCGATCTTTGTTTGCCCCAGCGAGAAGGAAGACGGCGATCCCGCGATGCCGTTGAGCGACGACGGTTCGACCGGCCACGCTCGGGTGCGCGTCGCCAGCGGGGGCTCGACGTGGGTTCCCGGCGAAGAACCTCGCGGGAATTTCTTCTGGTACAACGTGAGCTACCTCTACGTGGCGGGGTTCACGATTCATGACCGGGACGATTTTCTGCTGCTGGCTGATAAACACTGGGACAGCGAAGGCGAATGCGCGGCTGATTGCCGTCACGACCTCGATCAATTTGACAGTCATGGTCGCGCTGGACGGAATGTCCTGTATCTCGACGGGCACGGGGAATGGCTGCCCGGAGTGAGCCTGGACGACGCGTACGCGCCGATTCAGGAAAACCACGCCCAGAATCGGTCACGTGCCGTTGATTAAGAGGACGACGCGCGTGGGTTTTGGAAGGCGCGAACCAACAGGGAACCGGCTTCGACCGCGACGAGACAAATGTCATCGGGGAATACCGTGTTTCCCGCGTGTCGATTGGCGGTATCGACGATGTGCTCAACGATGCGCTGTGGGCTTTCGTGGATCAATTGCCTGGCGATGGTTTCCAGATGTGTGAGTCCCAAGGGTTCACCCTCGGCGTTGGGCACATCGAGGATACCATCGGTGTAGAGAATGAAGGCATCCTCGTCATCAACGGACGTGGCGTGGGCGGGAAACACCGCGTGTTCCTCCATGCCGAGCGCGGGTCCTGTCTTGCTTTTGTCAAACAGCCGTTCGACCTCCTCTCGTTTGCGACGGAGATGGAGTTGAGGCGGGTGTCCGGCGTTAGCAAAGCTCGCACGCTTCTCCGCGAGGTCGATTTTCAGGTAGAACGCCGAGGCGTAAAGTGGCGCGGTTGTTTGCCGCAAGATGCGGCTCAGGCCCGAGTTGACTTCCGTGAGGAACTCCCCGGGGTCTCCGGCCACGTCCTTCAGTTCCTCAATCAACGTGCGCAACGCAGCCGTGACGAGTGCGGCCTGAATTCCGTGGCCCGAGACATCGGACACGAAGATGCCAGCCGAGTGGTCATCAATCGGCACCACATCAAAAAAATCGCCGCCGACGGAGAGAGTCGGGGTGTAATGATGATAAAACCGGAGGCCCATGGCATCCGGTGTTTGTTGCGGGGCAAAGTGCGGGAAGCTCTGCGGCAGAAACGCCTGTTGCAACTCGCGCGCCATGCGCAGGTCCCGATCGGCCAGGCGTCGCTGGTCCTCCAATTGATCTTCCAGATGCTTGCGTTGGAGGACAGTGATGATCGCGCGCGCCAGATCGGCGAGATTCATCTCGTCCTTCTTGAGATAATCGTGCGCGCCCCGTTTCATGGCCTCGACGGCGATGCGTTCATCGCCCATTCCCGTGAGCATGATCACGGGCAGGGTGCGGTGCGCATGGCGGATCGTGGACAGGACATCCAAACCGCTCATGGCCGGCATTTGATAGTCGAGCAGCACCAGATCGAAGAGCTCCTGAGTCAGCCGCAACAACGCGCGGGTTGGATTGGATTCCCACGTCGTGCGGAAGGTATAGTCCGAACTCAGCTTCTGAAGGAAGCTCCGGACATAATCCGCATCCGATTCACGGTCATCGATGAGCAGGGTCTTAATTTCTCGGGGCATGATTGCGTTTCCGTGATTAAGGAAAGTGTATCACAGGGCAATCGACCAGCCAAGCGCGGGCTTGCAGCACAGGGGTTTGCAGAAAACCGGGTCACGAACAATACATTAAAAAAGCACTTGCAAACATCTACCAAGCTGATAGACTTAATAATGTCTACTAAAGATATAGACAATTTGTTGTTGATGTAACTGTACACCCAAGAATCGCAAAGAAGGAGTCGAGAACAAAGGTGAACTTGTTCACCACCGACGACGTGTTCGGGAGATGGCAGAAGACGCGGCAAACGCATTTCGCGATTGGTGGCGTCTTTGGCCAAGTCTACAAACCGTAGGAGGAAGCGCAGAGAAAGCCATGATCGCCACTACACAGGAAATCCGCAGCCTTGCGATAGTACCACAACGTCCGCACCGCCGGTCACTGGCGGCGGTGCTCGCGCCGCTGCAAGAACTGGCGCAGACATCGACGTATTGTCTGACCAACCGCTTGGGGGATTTCCGCCACGGTGATCAGACCTACTCGCTGGCGCGATTCATCTTCGATGGACCACTTGGCGGGGGCGATCCGATCCGGCTGGGGATCTTTGCGGGGATTCACGGTGACGAGCCTTCCGGCACGCTCGCGGTGGTGCGGTTTTTGCGCGATCTGGCGCAAACGCCGGAGCTGGCGGCGGGTTACCGCATCTATGCGTACCCGATTTGCAACCCGACCGGGTTTGAGGACAACACCCGCCACTCGCGTCGTGGCAAGGACCTGAACCGCGAGTTTTGGCAGGCCTCCGAGGAGCCGGAGGTCTACCTTCTCGAGCAGGAACTGTGGACGCACGCATTCCACGGCATCATCTCGTTGCATGGCGACGATACCAGCGAAGGTTTGTACGGGTTTGTCAACGGACCCGATCTCAGCAAGGAGTTGCTCGAGCCGGCCCTGTGGGCCGCCGAGCGGTTTCTCCATCGGAACACGCGTCTCGTGATCGACGGATTTCGCGCGCGACGCGGGCTGATTGATGGCGGCTACTTGGGAATTCTCTCGGCGCCGTCCGAAGCGAAACCGGCGCCATTCCAATTGACGTTCGAAACCCCCGCGCACGCCCCGCTACACTTACAGGTGGAAGCGAATGTAGCCGCCTTGCGTTGCATTCTGGCGGAGTACCGGACGGTCATGGCCATCGCACCCAACATTTGACCGATGTAACAAGGATGTTTGCTGCATCCGACAGTGACAGTCCGGGACGAATGAAATGAGGAGAACAACATGAATCGATTCTTTAGTGACAACTCGTTATCCATTGGCGGTACGCCGCTGGTGAAATTGAATCACGTCACCGATGGTGCGAAGGCCACCGTACTGGCAAAGATTGAAGGACGTAATCCATCATACTCGGTGAAATGTCGTATCGGGGCGGCGATGGTTTGGGACGCCGAAAAGCGCGGGGTGCTCAAGCCTGGCGCGACGATTATCGAACCCACGAGCGGCAACACGGGCATCGCGCTCGCCTTCGTCGGTGCCGCGCGCGGGTACAAAGTGGTCCTCACGATGCCCGAGACCATGAGCCTGGAACGCCGGCGCGTCCTCGCCGCTTTCGGCGCGGAGGTTGTGCTGACCGAAGGGTCGAAGGGCATGCCGGGCGCGATCGCGAAGGCCCAGAGTATAGCCGATTCTGATCCGGGCCAGTATTTTCTTCCTCAGCAATTCAAGAATCCGGCCAATCCTCGCGTTCACGAGCAGACGACCGGTCCCGAGATTTGGGAGCAGACGGGCGGGGCGATTGACGTGCTGGTCGCCGGGCGTCGGCACCGGTAGAACGATTACCGGCGTATCGCGCTACCTCAAGCACACGAAGGGAAAGAAGCTCGTCTCCGTCGCGGCGGAACCGAAGGAAAGCCCCGTGATCACGCAGAAATTGGCGGGGCAGGAACTCAAGCCGTCCCCGCACAAGATTCAAGGGATTGGCGCCGGGTTCATTCCCGATACGTTGGATCTCTCGATCGTGGATCGCGTTGAACAAGTCGATAGCACGGAGGCCGTGGAATTCGCCCGACGGCTGGCGCGGGAGGAGGGGATCTTATCGGGCATTTCCTGCGGCGCGGCGGCGGCGGCGGCGGTGCGATTGGCCAAACTGCCGGAGTTCGAGGGCAAAACCATTGTTGCGATATTACCCGATGCGGGTGAACGCTATCTGTCGACGGTGCTGTTTCAGGACTGGGCCTAGCCACTGAAGGGATGAAGGTGTTTCACGCCCCGCGACCGGCCCGAGGACGGAAAAGAAGTTTGCAATTCTCTAGTTACCGTGTAGACTTCGCTCGGCATGAAGGTGTCGAAACGAGGCGAGTATGCCCTGCGGTCGCTGATCAATCTCGGTATCGCACAAGAATTGGGTCGGCCGATGATCCAGATCCGTCAATTGGCCGAGAAGGAAAATATCCCCGTGAAGTTCTTGGAAGCGATTTTGCTGGAATTGAATCGGGCGGGATATTTGAACAGCAAGCGCGGCAAGGGTGGCGGCTATTTTCTCAGGAAACCGATGGCCAAGATCACCATTGGCGAGATTGTTCGCCTGATTGATGGGCCACTGGCACCAATCTCATGCGCCAGCGTGACCGCGTACCACCCGTGTTCCTGCCCCGATGAAGCGCATTGTGGACTGCGATTGTTGATGGTGGATGTCCGCAATGCGATTGCCGACATTCTGGACCGATATACCCTGGCCGACACGGTCGAGGTGACCCTTCGCCGGATGCGACGGGACAAAGTACCCCTGCCGTTTGCCGAATTAACGAAACGAACCTGATGAAAACGACCTTGATGCTGGTGCTGTGTCTGTGTCTGTGCCTGTGCACTTCCGTCCGCGCGGAGAAAGTCGTCTTGCGCGTCGGCCATTTTCCGAACGTGACCCACGCGCAAGCCGTCATCGCCCACGGGTTGAGCCAATCGGGCAAGGGGTGGTTTGAAGCGCGGCTCGGGCCGGATGTCGAAGTGCAGTGGTTCGTGTACAACGCCGGGCCAAGCGCGATGGAAGCCATTTTTGCGCGGTCGATCGACCTCACCTATGTCGGTCCAAATCCGGCCGTCAACGCCTACCTGCGGTCACATGGCGAGGAAATCCGTGTTGTTGCCGGCGCGTGCAGCGGCGGCGCCGCGCTGGTGGTACAATCCGACGAGCGAATTACGAAGGATACCGATTTTCGGGGTAAGCGAATTGCCACGCCACAGTTCGGCAACACACAGGATGTGGCGTGTCGCGCCTGGCTGTTATCAAAGGGGTTGCGGATCACCATGGTCGGTGGCGATGCGCGGGTCATTCCCACGGACAACCCTGATCAACTCTCCCTGTTCCAAAGAGGCGAACTGGACGCGGTGTGGACAGTCGAGCCGTGGGTGAGTCGGTTGGTGCTCGAGGCCAAAGGGAAGGTGTATCTCGATGAGGGTTCATTGTGGCCGGACACGGGTGGCCGGTATGTCACCACGCATTTGGTCAGCAGCGTGAAGTTTCTTCAGGATCGCCCGGCGCTGCTGAAGAAGTGGATCACCGCCCATGTGGAATTGACGGAATGGATTAACGCGCACCCCGTCGAGGCCAAGCGAATTCTGAATGACGAGATCCGAAGGGAGACAACCCGGTCGCTTCCGGAAACCATATTGGACAGCGCTTGGAAACGATTGCAGATCACGTACGACCCGGTCAAAGACTCGCTGTTGAAGTCCGCCGAGGACGCGTATCACATTGGATTCCTGAAGGAGAAACCGGATTTGTCGCACATCTATGATCTCAAGCTATTGAACGAGGTCTTGCGGGAGAAGGGCCTGGCCGAAATCAAATGATGGCGATTCAGGACGAACTCCAAAACGTCCAACCGGTAAAGCTGGTTGTCGACGGCGTGTCGAAGTGGTTCCGGACACGCCGGGCGATGGTGCACGCGCTCGACAACGTCTCGCTGAACATCCACGAAGGTGAGTTTGTATGTCTGGTGGGTCCGTCAGGTTGCGGCAAATCCACGCTCCTGAACATCATCGCGGGCTTGGAAATGCCGGACAAGGGGCAGGTGCTGGCCAATAGCAGGCCTGTCTCAGGTCCGGGCCGCGATCGTATGATGATGTTTCAGGAATCGGCACTATTTCCCTGGCTCGACGTGATGGATAATGTGATGTTCGGCCTGAAACTCAAACCGAACTTGTCCCCGAGCGAGCGTCGCGAGGTCGCCAGGTACTACCTCGAACTCGTGGGCTTGAGCAAATTTGCCAACGCCAACATCCATGAACTGTCCGGTGGCATGAAACAGCGTGTCGCGTTGGCCCGGGCCCTCGCGCCGAATCCACGCGTGCTACTGATGGACGAGCCATTTGGGGCGCTGGACGCGCTCACGCGTGAACAACTCTACGGCGACATCCAGCGTATCTGGCAGGAGCGGAAGAAGACGATTATCTTCGTTACTCACAACGTCCGCGAGGCCTCTTGTCTGGGTGACCGCGTGGTGTTGTTCTCGCCGCACCCGGGTCGTATTCAGGAAAAGTTTGGAGTTGAGTTACCCCGTCCCCGCGACATCAACAGCGTCGCCCTGGCGAAGTATTCCACGGAGATCACTCGCGCTCTGAAGCGGCACCTGAACCCGGAACTGGTGGAGGTGGGGGAGTGAGGCGGCGATTGGCGGTCATCGCCTTTTTTGTGTTGCTCATCGGCGTGTGGGAAATGCTGGTGCGGATGAAGATTTGGTCGCCCGTTCTCGTGCCATCACCGCTGAGCGTGGCCAGGTACCTCAAGGACGCACTGGCCAGCGGCGACCTCGAACGCGCAACGCTCGTGACCGTGCGGCGCCTGCTCATCGGCTACGCACTCGGGTTGATCCTGGGGCTGCCGTTGGGGTTGTTGACGGCGCGCTTCAGGTTCTGCGAAGCCACTTTGGGGGTGATCGCGCTGGGATTGCAGACACTTCCGAGCGTGTGCTGGGTGCCGTTGGCGTTGCTGTGGTTTGGGCAAACCGAGGCGGCCATGCTGTTTGTGGTCATCATGGGCACATTGTGGTCGGTGGTGATCGCGACGGACAATGGCGTGCGGACGGTGCCGCCCATTTACGCGCGCGCGGCGCGCACGATGGGCTCAGAGCAATGGCATACGTGGGCAAAGGTGATCGTGCCCGCGTCGCTACCCTTCATCGTCAGCGGCATGAAGCAGGGATGGGCGTTTGCCTGGCGCTCGCTGATGGCGGCGGAGATTTACGTGACGATCCTGACGGGATTTGGATTGGGCAATCTGTTGAACTACGGACGTGAACTCCAGGCCATGGACCAGGTCATCGGCATCATGTTGGTTATTATCGTCATCGGTCTACTCGCCGATAAAATCCTCTTCTCACCGTGGGAACGTTTCCTCTACCGCCGTTGGGGAACGGCAAAGAGCTAAAGGCAAAAAAGGCGGGCCGAGCTCACACAAGCCGGAGGCTCACACATAGTATACGCAGAAGACTCGCGAAGGTTCACATCACATCGGCTGTCCTGGTCCGATACTCTTTTTGGTCCACACGAAGATGAGCGACTCAGATGGTGGCTGGTTTTCGACCCTGCACGCAGACGCGGCGATACAGCGCTTCGTAGCGGGGCACGATGACCTCCGCGGAAAAGAACTCGCGGGCACGGCGTTGCGCCGCGCGACCCAGGGCGGACCGGCGGACTGTGTCTTTGATCAGACTTTCGACGGCACGGGCGAGGACATCGGCGTCTCCCGAGTCCACCAGCAGTCCCGTTGCGCCGTCTTCGATCACTTCCGGAATGCCGCCGACGCGGCGGGCGACGCTGGGGCAGCCAAAACACATCGCCTCAAGAATGCTCAGGCAAAAGCTCTCCGTTTCCGACGTGAACAACCCGAGGTCGGCCGCCTGCAGATAATCCTCGATGTCATTGACCTTTTCGCGGACGATCACTCGATCTTCCAGGCCCAGCCGGCGCACATCGGCGGCGAACGGCGCGAAATCCCCGCCGGCGAGAATCACGAGCTTGAACGCGTGCGCGCGGCCGGATGCGCGCGACGGTTTCGAGCAACAGATCAATGCGTTTCAGCGGGCGCAGATTGGAGGAATGAAGCACGACGACTTCGTCGTCGCACGCCCAGTTCGCGGCGCACCTCTTCGCGCGAACGCCGCGGCGGGCGCGGCGCAAAGAAATTGTGGAATGACCTCGATCGGCCCGTCGAACCCGAGCACGCGCTGGGTCTCCCGTTGCAGAAAATCCGAAACCGCGTGACGGCGTCCGAGCAGGCGAGAGCGTGGCGGATGGCCGGTCCGTAACCCGGATCCGGCCCAGCAGGGTGGTGTCCGTGCCGTGCAGCGTCGTGACGACCCGCGGCTGTTGTCCGGCGGAAGCATCGACCGCGCGAGAATGGCCGCCGTCGCGTGGGGCACGGCGTAATGGACGTGGAGCACGTCCAGCCGGTGATCGCGGCTCACTTCCGCCATCTTCACCGAGAGCGGCAGCGTGTAATCCGGATACTTGAACAGCTCGTAATCGTTGATGATGACCGGATGGAAATGAATCGCGGCGCGTCGGCCGGCAGGCGGAACGGCCGTTCGTAGCTGATGAAATGCACTTCGTGTCCGCGCCGCGCCAGTTCCTCGCCCAACGCGGAGGCGAGAATGCCGCTGCCCCCCACCGAGGGATAACAGGTGATGCCGATTTTCAGCAGGGCAGCCGGCGCATGGCCATACTCAAAAGCGCCGCGCCGCCCGGCTCGCCTGGCGCGAGCGAATCGAGAACGAGCGGATCGTTCGGGAAACAGCGCCATGGCGTGACCGATGCCGGCGCGCAGTCCCCAGCAACCGCGCGCGGGTGAGTTGCAGCTCGACGTAGTTGCGCGCGGCGGTTTGCGACGCGTGCGCTTCCATCGCCGCGGTCCAGGCGGCGACAATTTCCGGCGCGGAAACGTCGATCAGCACCGGCGTGATGTCGGCGGGTTCGGCTTCGGGTGTCACGGCGTAGAAAAACAAGTTGCTCGATCGCAGTGCGGAGGCGAAGCGCGCAGTTCCTTCAAGCCGCCGTAGCGCGCCAGCCGGGCGGCGTCGCGCACCAGTCGGCCGAGCCGCGCATGGTCGGGATGCTGGTTTTCCACCAGGCTCGGCGCCAGCACGATGCCCGGCCGCACGCGGCGGAGGATGCGCGGCCAGTTTGATGGCGTGAGCGGCGCGGACTTCCAGGCGGGCATCGCCGTCCAGTTCGATAAATTCCAGCGTCGCGCCGAGCAGTGCCGGCGGATTTTTTCGCCTCGGCGATCCGTTGCGCGGGCGTGCCGTGGGTGGCCGCTTCGCCGCGCGAACAGACGACAAAGTGCGCCGCGCGGCCAGCGCGGGTCTCGCGGGCGATCACGCCGCCGCAGCCGAATTCGATGTCGTCGGGATGCGCGCCAAAGGCCAGCAGCGGCGCGGGTTTAGGCGGGGATTTCGGTGTAGGCTTCATCGGAGCGGTCAATGTATTCGCGGTTTACAAAGGTAATTTCCGGCGCTTCTTCCCGGCGAAGATAGGCCTGCTCGCCGGCGCCGGCAATGTAATGCGTGCAGTGCACGACGGATTGCATCCAGCGGAGCCGCGTGTCGCGCGCCGGGCTGATTTGCTCCTTGGTGAAAGCGCGTGGCGGGCAGGGTCACGAAGGAATCTCCGCCCTCGTGCAGCTTCAGGGCGCCGTTGCGGAGAGCGGGCGCGCACAATTTCGCCTTCGTGAGGGACATCCACGAAAAATTCCTCGACGTCACAGGCGGCGCGCCGGAAGGCCGGATCGCTGGAACGCGCCACGCGGATCCCGTCGAGCAAGCCCATGCGGCGGTACATGTCCAGGCAAAAATCCGCCACGTTGGCGGCGGTAGTTTTCTGGAAGACGTCAATGCACCGGCGCTCCACATAGTTGGGCAATTGCAGCAGCGGTCTTGGCATGCCAGTCGGCGGGAATGCGCTTGAGGTAGAGCGGCGAAAATTTTCGCTGGAGTTTGTTCTCGAAGGTGAAATTGAGGGCCGCCGGCTTGTCGGTCTTGCGATGGCGCAGGATGGTCCTCGTTTCGCGCGGGTCATGGTCGCTGTCGTGGTAAAAGAAGACAATCTCGCCGCCGATTTCGGCTTGCAGCCGGCGGGCGGTCTGGATTTTTGCAACCAGGAAGCGCTGCGGGAAAAACCCGCACGGCTGCTGGCCGAAACAGATGACAGGGGCACCGGTCATGGGGCGGATAACATTTTGGCAGGCGTGGCGGAGGGGCCTAGCGTGGCTTGGATGAGCACACCAAACAACACGCAGGCAGCGCACCCGATGAAGTTGTACCAGAGATAGCTGATGCTGAGGGAAAAATAGAGGATGAAAACGAGCGCTTGGGCCGCCAGCGCCGCCCAGAAAATCGCCGTGCCGCCAACCCACCGGAGAAAAAACGCCACGAGGAACAGGGCGAGCACCACGCCGTAAAAAACAGAGCCGACGATGTTGACGGCCTGGATCAGATTCTCCACCAGGTTCGCGAAAAGAGCAAAGGCAATTGCGACCAGACCCCAGAGGAATGTGAACCACTTCGAAGCGGTCACATAGTGCGCGTCGGTCGCCTCGCGTTTGAGCATGTGCCGGTAGAAATCGATGGTGGTCGTCGACCCGAGCGCATTGAGTTCGGCGGCTTTCGACGACAGCGCGGCAGCGAAGAACGCGGCGACGAGCAGCCCGATCACCCCATGCGGCAGGTGATCCAGCATGAACGTGATGAACACGTAATCGGTGTCGTTGGCTTTCGCGCGCGGGTCCGCGGCCAGCAGCGCCGTTTTGACCTCCGCGCGCACGGCCTCGCTCTGCTCGAGTGCCTCTTGCGCCTGTGCGCGGGCCACGGCCTCGGCCTGGTGGTCGCCGGCATGTTTGGCGTCGAGCCACGTGCGAATCAGTTGTTCCTTTTGCGCTTGGATCGCGGTGAATTTCTGGTCGAGAGAACGGAACTGTCCGCCCGCGTCTTGCTTGGTCCCCAGATACCAGGCGGCCTTGTTGAAGAACACCGGCGGCCGCTCGAACTGGTAGAACACAAAAATCAGGGAGCCGAGCAGGAGAATAAAGAATTGCATGGGAATTTTGAACACGGCATTGAACATAAGACCGAGCCGGCTCTCGCGCAACGAGGCCCCGGAAATATAGCGTTGTACCTGGGATTGGTCCGTGCCGAAATACGACAGCGACAGAAAGAGGCCGCCGAGCAAACCCGACCAGAGAGTGTAGCGGCGCTTGATATCGAGTGAAAAATCCACCGCTCGGAGTTTGTGGAAGCCGCCTGCCACCGTGAGGGCATCCGTCAACGAGACATTCGACGGCAACCTCATCAACAGAACGACGAAGGCGGTCACCATTCCACCGAAGATCACGGCCAACTGATACTTCTGGGTGAGGGTCACCGCCTCGCTGCCGCCGGCCACGGTGTAAATGATGACCAGCAGCCCGCTGAAGATGATGGTAAGGTCCAATCGCCAGCCCAGCATGGTGGAGAGGATGATGGCGGGCGCGTAAATGGTAATTCCAGCGGCAAGCCCGCGTTGCAGGAGGAAGAGCGCCGCCCCGAGCAGACGGGTCTTCTTATCAAACCGGTGCCCCAGAAATTCATAGGCGGTGTAGACGTTCAACCGGCGGTACATCGGCAGGAACACCGCCGCGACGATGATTAGCGCCAGCGGCATCCCGAAGTAATTTTGCACGAAACCCAGCCCGTCCTGATAGCCCTGGCCGGGAGTGGAAATGAAGGTGATGGCGCTTGCCTGGGTCGCCATGACCGAAATACCGATGGCGGCCCACTTCACGTTCGGGTCACCCTTTAGATAGGCGTTCAGGTTCTGGCCGCCGCGCGTGCGCCACATGCCATAGATGGCGATTCCGACCATGCTGCCGATCAGAACTATGAAATCGAGCGGGCTCATGAAAAAATAACCGTCAGCGCGACGAGGAGCCCGACCCAAATGACAAAGGAGGCGATCACCAGGACGTAAACACCGCGCCAACTGCCAGGCCATGGCAATCCGGTCGTTTGGTCGCCGCTGGCACCCGCCGGCTTGGGCGGCCCAGCGTGAGGATCAACGGTGTCGTCCCGCGGCTTCATTTCCCAAGCGAAATCAGATTGGCAAACAGCCGGTAGGCGCCGGGCACGCCCTCGGGCAACTGACGGAACCAGGATAGGCCGGTATAAACGAAATAGCCGCGACCGTAGCGGGCCACCAAGAGGCTCCCGGTCTTGGGCGACTCGCCGGGGTCGTTGCACGAAAGGAGTGGTGTGAAATGGTCATCCCATTCACTGGCAAAATAGAGTCCGCGCTCCTGCACCCAACCATCAAAATCGGATGGGACGATGCGGTTGGGAGTCGTAAAGGCCGGATGGTCTGGCACGAGCAGCGTCACCGGAGCGGTTGCGTCCGTGACGCGGTCGTGAGAGATCTTCAAATCGTACGGAGCGAGGCGCGTGGTCTGCAACCCGTCGGAGGTGTTGTATTGGACGATGACGTTGCCGCCGGCTTCGACGTACGCGAACAACCCTGGCAAATTCTGAGTCAGGTCGGCTCGGGTGTTGAAAGCCCGGATGCCAATCACCACTGCGTCAAAGCTGCGCAGGTGGTCTGCCGTCAGGTCGGCGTCGGTGAGAAGCGTGACCACATAGCCCATCCGTTGCAGGCACTCGGCCACCGAGTCGCCGGCACCCGGCAGATAACCGATCTGGTGACCGCGGATTGCCAGATCGACACTCAGGGCCTTCAGGCGCGCGGGGGGCTGCAACAAGAGCGGCGGGATGTGATCATGGTGGATCTCGACGCGTCGATTGTGGTAGCTCTTGCCATCGATCTCGGCAGTGGCCAGGATTTTCGCGGTCATCGTGTTCGTCGGGGCTGTGATGGTGAAGGTGAAACGCGCATTCTCGTTGTAGTTGGTCAGGGAGAAAGAGTACGTCGCGGGCGTTGCTTTCCAGCCGGTGGGTGTCTCCAAGTGGAGTGTGCCGGTCGCTCCGGCGTGAGCCGAAGTGACTTCCACCACCACGGGTCGGGATGTACCCGGAGCAAATAACTCCAAGTCTTCAGGAAAGTTAAGGGAAACGGGGGGCGTCACCTCCAGACGCTGACGAATCTCGCCTTTCACTCGATCGCCGATGACTTGTACGGGTTCGTCGGGGATGACCAACGTTTGGCTGCCGACTTCAAACACAAACTCAACCGGAAAGGCAGGAGGATTCTCGGGACGACCGATGAGCGATGGATCGTCCACCCGGAACATTCCGATCGTACCCTCTTCACGCAACCAATAGGGTTGGGTAAACGGTATGGTGGCAGGCAGTATTTGGGACGATTCGTGAGTGACGCTCTGGTTGGACTTCAGATCGGCGCTTATACCAAGCTCTTCTCCGTCTGCCGGGTAGCGCACGGCGGTCCAGCGCACCGGGAAATCGGCCCGCACGATGGCGGCATGACGCATCTTTAGCGTTTCGCCCGGCACGGCCTCGGCCAGCGGTATGACCGTCTCGACATACAACCCGAGACAGCCCTGCAGGATGTGATCGAGATGTCGGCGCTTTTCTGCGACCACGCTGTCTGTGGGCAGGGCGGCGAGGCGACTCCGCAGCGTCAGCAAAGCCGGCACACTAGCGGCCGGATTTTGCGGGTTGAACCGCGCAATGGCCTCATCGGCCAACCGCCCGATCTCGGCACCGCCGGGTACGCGGCCCCAGGTCGTATCAACACCATCCAGGATGTCCTTGGTGACGGGCTCACCATCGAGGAGTTGAAAGGTCTCGTTTGCCGTCCCGCGCGTACCGACGCTGCCGAAGCCTTGCGTCTTGTGCATGCTTCGGCTGCGCGCGGCAATTTCGCCGTAGGACTCGCCGAGTACCGGGTTGTAACCGCCGATGTCGATCTGCAGGCTAGGTGTGTTTGTTTCGTCGCCCGTGTTGCGTCCGAATCCTCTCGGGAAGCCATTCCAGAGGATGCGTTTCGGTTGCCAGGGCTTCAACTCGCCGAGTTGTTCGGGAAAGGCATTGGTGTCTCCCGCCATCTTGAAGGCTTCGACCGCGAGGATTGCCGATGCCGTATGGTGACCGTGAGTCCCGCCGGGCACGGTGGAGAAGCGCGTGATGAGCACATCCGGTCGGAACCCGCGGATGGTGCGCACAACATCGGCCAGCACCTGATTGCGGTCCCAAATGCGGAATGTTTCACGATAATCCTTGGAAAATCCGAAGTCGATGGCCCGCGTGAAAAACTGCTGGCCGCCGTCAATCCGCCGGGCGGCCAGTAACTCCTGGGTCCGGACCACGCCCAGCTCTTCGCCCATCTCGGGACCGATCAAATTTTGGCCGCCATCGCCGCGAGTCAGCGAGAGATACCCCGTGCGGTAGCCCCGACCGCGTGAGAGGTAGGCGATGAGACGGGTGTTTTCGTCGTCGGGATGCGCGGCGATGTAGAGTACGCTACCCATCTCGCGAAAACTGCGGAGTTCCTGCAAGATCACCGACGCCGACTGAGGTTCGGCGGCGCGGATGTCGATGGGAAGAACGGTCAGCGCACAGACGGTCGCGGCGAGGAAGTTAAGGAGCCAGCGGATGTGGCGGGAGGCAGACCTCTTAAATCGAATTCTGGCATTCATGCGCGATACTCACTCGTCTGAGAACTACACAAGACCGACCCGAGAAACCGACCGCGAATGCGACGGCTTTTGCGCTGAGGAATGACCTGTGCCGCCTTTTATTTCTTGACCGTGAACGGCACGGAGAACTGTGTGCTTTCCCATAGCATTTTCAGCATACCGCCTCCGGACGGGTTTTTCTCGACTGCAATCGTGAACTGGTCCACCGGTTTATCCAGAGCGTCTTTCTTCAGATCAATCCGCGCGGCATCCAGAGCCTCGTCGTAGGCTTGCTTGGGATCGCGGCTGACTCCCCATTGTCCGATTTGTTTATTGATGATCAGCTTGGCCGTGCCATCTTCATTCGGAAGGGTCCACAACGTGAAGGCGCCTGCCGGGATCGTTGTCTCGCCGATAACGATTGGCTTCTGCGTGATGAGGAGCGTGGCCTCGTCGGCCCCGGTGCGCCAGATCTTGCCGTATGGCACCAAGCTTCCCCAGATTTTCCGATTCTCACCAGTCTTGGGATCCTTGGTATAGGGACGCCCGTAAACAACCGTGACCCGATTGCCGTCGATGACTGCGCCGATCGTCTCGTGCGGACTGACGCGTTTTTGCTGGGCCATGAGCGGCGAAGCGCTGAGGATGACTGTAGCGATCACAAGCGCGGATGAGAGTTTTTTCATCGTATCTCCTAGAATGGTCTATCCAAGGTTGACGTTTTGGTTGGGTCTCAAACGGCCGGCGTCATCAGCGCAGGCTGGAGATCAAATCTTGGTTCATTCTCGCGAACGAGCTGGAGGGACCTTCGGCCTTGAGCGCCAATTCGGTCGATTCCTTCGCCGCGGCAATCGCGCCCGCCTTGTCCCCTTGTTTCGCCAGAATCCTGGCCTTCAGGTTGAGCAACTCGTACGCGATCCTGGGCTTGTCAGCAAGGCCTGCGTCCAGCCACGATAACGCCTTCTTGAGGTCGAGGTCGTGGTTAAAGTAAAACATCGCGGATTGATAGTAGAGCCCGGCGTCTTTCTTCTCCGTCGATGTCATGGCCGCCTCGATCTGCGGTATGACTTTGCTGGCAACGTCGAGTTCGAGTTTCATGGGGACGACGGTCTTGTCCCAGGCCAGGTTGATGACGGCAGATTCGTCGCGGATGTGGTTGAACTCGATGACGAATGTCTCGATGGACCTGTCCGTAAGCTGCACAGGCGTGACCTTGAAGCGCACGAGATCATTTGTCGCGTTGTAGTTGAAGATGTTGCCAGCGGTGTCCTTCGAGACAATGATGGTCCACTCTTGCTCATTCGGAATGGTGTAGAGGGCGTATTTGCCGGCGGGGATTTCGTTGCCGTTGAGCTTCACGGGGGTGGAAAAGGAAATCTTGGTAGAGGCGTTCGCCCCGGTGCGCCAGACCACATTATATGGAACGAGACCGCCGTAGATCACCCGGCCTTTAACGCTCGGCCGGGAATAGACAATCTCGATGTCCGTAAGACCGATGTGTTGTTTCAGCGTAGCGGTGGGGCTGGCTTGGGGAAAGTCGACTTTGGGTGACTGAGCGAAGACCCCTGTCGCGAACGCCGACCCGGAAATAAGTATCAGAGAAAAACAGCGTGCCGTTGCATTCATGATCCGGAAGGCTAGCACAACCGGGGCGGAAGAAAAGCGGGAATTGACGGGGTGTGGGACGACAAGAGCAGGTGAGACAAGAGGGGTCATTTCCGATACGCACGGTCTGTTGCGTCCCGAAGCCATCAGAAACTCTCCAAAGCTCCGAATTGGTCAGCAAAGTGACCCGGACCTTGCACGCCTCTGGGTCTTCTGACCAAATAGATGCCGTTACGATTGTCGGGTGCGTGTGGGTTGGTGTGTGGGTTTTTAACCGCTGTATCTCAGGATGTTCGGAATGCTTCACCGAAACCGGATGAAAAGCCACAAAGAGCCTAATCCCTGTAAGATAAAGGCCCGGACGCATGTCCGAGCCTTTGGAATTGGTAGCGGGGGTGGGATTTGAACCCACGACCTTCAGGTTATGAGCCTGACGTACAACATCACAATTCGCTATATTATTAGGAAATATAGGATTTTTATGGGTAGTCTGTTGGTGGTTTTGTTGGTTTTTTGCTTGCCATATGCCCGTCCCGTCGCATAGTGTTCCTGCGTGTTTCATGGAAAACGCATTGATTAACCACGGAGGGTTCTATGCCACTCGAATTGAGGAAAAATTCAGATGGGACAATCCGTAAATGGTGGTACGGCCGGTATGAGGTAAACGGGAAACGGTACTGCGACAACCTCGGGGTGAAAATCGCTGGCAAGCCGCCCGCGTCGCTCTCGCTCATGGATGAAGGGGACACTGCGTTTGAGAGATCGCGGGCAACAGCCTTGGCGAAACTGGCCAGCCTCGTGGAGGAGGCGCGGACGAAACGCGATTCGGCTCGGTTGGTGGAGAAGCTCTACGAGTTGAAAACAGGAGAGCAGGTTCGGAGCGTGGCACTCGCCAACCTGCCAGAGGAGTGGCAGAAGATTCCACGACGACGAAAACCGAACGTACGTTACGCGGCGCAATGTCGCTCGACGCTGGCGCGCTTCGCGGTGTTCGTCCGGGGACAGAACGCGAAGGCGGAGGAAATCTCCCATGTCACGCGTGACGTGGCGCGCGCGTTCATGCAGGCCGAGGAGTCGCGTGGGGTGACGGCCAAGACCTGGAATGACACCCTGAAATTGCTTCGGGCGTCCTACAAGTACCTGCTGCCGGCAGGGAGCATCAATCCGTTCTCCGGCGTTCCCACCCGCGAGACCGAGACGATCTTCCGCAAGCCGTTCACCCCGGAAGAACTCAAGGCCATCGTGGACGCGGCGCGGGAAGACGACTTCATCCGTCCGATCCTGATTACCGGAATGTGCACCGCGATGCGACGAGGCGATTGCTGCCTGTTGAAATGGAAGGACGTTGACCTTGCTCGCCGGTTCATCACGGTCAAGACCAACAAGACCGGCGTGACGGTGAGCATCCCCATTTTCCCGATGCTCTATGACGAGCTTGCCCTCCGGCAACCGTCTGAAGCGGATGTGTTCCCCGAGCAGGCGAAGATGTATGTCGAGAACTCGGACGGCATCACCTGGCGGGTCCGCAAAATCCTCGCGGCGGCCGGCTTCAAGGACGCAGACGAAAACGGTGAGACCGCCCAGACTGACGATGCCGAGATCGTTCGTGGCGAAATTCACGCCAAACGGGAAGGCGGTCTCCGCCGGGCGTCCATCCGCGACTTCCACAGCTTCCGCGTGACCTGGGTGACGCTGGCACTAACTGCCGGCGTGCCGCTGGAACTCGTCCAGAAGGTGACGGGACACAGAACCACTGACATCGTCCTGAAGCACTACTTCCAGCCCGGCCGCGAGGAGTTCCGCCGGGCGCTGCAATCGGCCATGCCAAAGCTGCTCACCAACGGCCACAAGACACCGAAGGAGGAGATGCTTGAGATTCTTGGTCAAATCTCGGCCAAGACGTGGCAAAGGGATGCCAAGCGACTTCGAGAAATCGTGACGGCCTTGTGAGCCGCAACTGGAATGTTTTTCGCTCGGCCCTGCGCGCAGGGACGGTATATTCAGCGACGTGTCACACGCATTGGCATTATCCCCCGGCGGACATTTGTTTGTCGAACCGGACGACCAGGCGGAGCCGAAGCTACAGCCAGCCGCCGCGGCGCGCCTGACCGAGGCGTTTGCCGCGTCGGGCGCGCGCGGGCTTGGAATTGCTGGCGTCCGAGTTTCTGCATGAGCCGCTGCCGCCGACTTTTGTCTTTTGGCGCGGGCTGGCCCGGCGTTATTTCACCGCCCTTTGCCATAACCCGAACCTGGACACCGCCACTGACTTGACGGTCGCGAAACCGGCCGAGAACGATTGGACCGCGCTGGCGGAAGCCGCGCCGCCGATGAAGGGCCTGGAGTATTTGAATGGCGCGCGTCCTGGCACGGTTGTGGGATGAATTGGATGCTCACGTTCACGCGGCCATCGCCCAAACTCCCGGCGGAGCGGTCGGCGTATCTCAAAAGCTGCAATCCGACTGTGGAACGCCGTGGGGCGCGTCACGTTTCATCTGGCGGAAAACAAGCGCAATCCGGCTTATCCGTTTGCGTTTCTGGCCACCTATACCCATCGGGTTTCCGAGCAAGGCAAGGTGCAGCATCTGCCGTTGGGCCGGGCGTTGGAGGAATACGCCGGGGCCAAGAACCGGGCGGCGCTGGCGGCGCTTGCTGTCGCCGGTGCAACGCGCGGCGGAGCAGAGCAAGCTGGCCCGCGAATTGTTGGATTCCCGCGCCATTTTTCATCCGCAAGTTTGGCGGCCGGAACAGGCCTTCGCCTTTTTGCAGGACATTCCGCTGTTCGAGCAAAGCGGCTTGGTGGTGCGCATTCCCGATTGGTGGAAGGCGGGCCGGCCGCCCCGGCCGCAGGTGACAGGTGCGCATTGGCGAAGCCAAGGGAAACCTGCTCGGCAAGGACAGTCTGCTGGATTTCCAAGTGGAGATTGTCGCTGGAGGGCGAACCGCTGACGGAATCGGAATTGAAGGCGATTCTGCAATCCACCAGCGGCCTGGTGTTGCTCAAGGGCAAATGGGTCGAGGTGGACCGGGACAAACTCCAGCAAGTCCTGGACCACTGGAAGAAAGTTCAAGCCGCTGCCGGGCCGGACGGCTTGCCGTTGCTGGAGGGACTGCGGCTGCTGTCCGGCTTTCAACCCGGCGCAAGCGGTGCGAGCCGGAAGCGCGAGGCGGCGCGCGCCGATTGGTCGAGCGTGATCGCGGGCGAGGGGCTGAAAGAAGCTGCTCGAGGAGATGCAGCAGCCGGAGGTTTCCGCCGAGTCCGACCCGGGCGCAGATTTGCAGGCGGCAGTTGCGTCCGTATCAACGCCAGGGCGCGCATTGGCTCTGGTTCATGAATCACCTCGGCCTCGGCGCCTGTCTGGCGGATGACATGGGGCTGGGCAAAACCATCCAAGTGCTCTCCCTGCTGTTGGCGCTCCGACGCGGACGGGCAACCGCGAAAACCGACGCCGATTGCCAGGCCGAGCTTGCTGATTGTGCCCGCCTCGCTCATCGCCAACTGGAAAGCTGAAATCCAGAAATTTGCGCCGTCCCTCTCGGTTTTCTATGCGCATCCGTCGGAAACCGCGCAGGATGAACTCGCCGCGGCGGCCAAAGCTCCCGCCGCAAGCACTGGCCGGCAACGATCTGGTCATCACCAGTTACTCGATGGCGTTGCGGCTGGCCTGGCTCAAGGAAATGACCTGGAACCTCGTCATTCTTGACGAAGCGCAGGCGATCAAAAACGCCGGCGCGCGCCAAAGCCGCGCAGTCAAGGAACTGCGCTGCCGGCACCGCATCGCGCTCAGCGGCACGCCCATTGAAAACCGGCTTTCGGATTTGTGGTCGCTTTTCGATTTCCTCTGTCCCGGGCTGCTGGGCGGCGCCAAGGAGTTCGCGGCGTTCTTGAAAAGCCGTTCGCAGGATGACTCAGAACCAATTCGCCCCGTTGCGCCGATTGGTGCGGCCCTACATTCTGCGCCGGCTCAAAACGGACAAACGCATCATCAGCGATTTGCCGGACAAGACCGAAATGACCGCTTTTTGCCCGCTGACCCGCCGCCAAGCCGCGCTCTATCAGCAATCGGTCAACGAACTGGCGGAACGGCTGGAGGCGCCGGAGGTCGAAGGCATCCAGCGCCGCGGCATCATCCTGGCCTTTCTGACCCGCTTCAAACAAATCTGCAATCATCCTTCGCAATGGCTTGGCGATGGGGCTTATGCGCCGGCGGACAGCGGCAAATTCCATCGGCTGCGCGAATTGTGCGAGGAAATCGCCTCCAGACAGGAGAAAGTGCTGGTGTTCACCCAATACCGCGAAATCACCGACCCGCTGGCGCGGCATCTGGCAACCGTGTTTGGCCAAGCCGGGCTGGTCCTTCACGGCGGCACGCCCGTTGGCAAACGCAAGGAATTGGTGGATGCCTTTCAACGCGACGGCGGCCCGCCGTTTTTTGTGCTCTCGCTCAAAGCCGGCGGCACCGGCCTCAACCTCACCGCCGCCTCGCATGTGATTCATTTTGACCGCTGGTGGAATCCGGCCGTCGAAAACCAGGCCACGGACCGCGCCTTCCGCATCGGCCAAAAACGCAACGTCATGGTCCACAAATTCACCTGCCGCGGCACGCTGGAGGAACGCATTCACGACATCATCGCCAGCAAGAGCGCGCTGGCCGAGGACATCCTGGGCGAAGGCGCCGAGCGGTTGTTGACGGAAATGAACAATTCCGAGTTGCTTCGTTTTGTGGCGCTGGATATAAAAGCTGCCGCCGAAGATTAGAATGTCTCGGCAACAGATCTTGAACCGTTTTCAGGAGACAACAATATGAGTTGGGGATTTCGGATGGCGGCCTTATGTGCCGGTGGCGCAACGGCGCGCCCAAGCCGCGCGCGAACTGGCAAAACTGGCCAAGAAGACCGGCCAAGCCGCGTCGCCGGTGGTGCTGGACGGCCGCAAGATCGCCAGCACCTTCTGGGGCAAGGCGTGGTGCGACAACCTGGAGGCCTACAGCGATTATGCCAACCGCCTGCCGCGCGGCCGCACCTATGTCCGCAACGGCTCGGTGGTTGACCTCCAAATCAGCCAGGGCAAAGTCACCGCCCGGGTTTCCGGCTCGAGCCTTTACCAGATCGAAATCAAAATCAAGCCTCTGGCCGCCAATCTCTGGAAATCCATCCAAACCGAATGCGCCGGGAAAATTGATTCCCTCATCGAACTGCTCCAGGGCAAACTCTCCTCGTCGGTCATGCAAATCGTCACCCGGCCCGAACAGGGCCTTTTCCCGACGCCCAAGGAAATCGACCTGGACTGCTCCTGCCCGGACTGGGCCGATCTTTGCAAACATGTCGCGGCCTCGCTGTATGGCGTCGGCGCGCGGCTGGATCAAAAGCCCGAACTGCTCTTCCTCCTTCGCGGCGTGGACCCCGCCGACCTGATCAGCCAAGCTTCCGCCGCCGAAGCCGTGCGCCAATCCAACCAGAGGGACGGCGCAACGGTGATGAGCGAAACCGAGATCGCGGATGTTTTTGGCATTGAATTGGCCGACGCCACTCCCGCCGCCAACCAAGCCAATCAATCCGTTCCGGAATCAAGGGCGATTCCAAATGCACCGGCCCCGGCGGCGCCTGTGGCAAAACCCAAGACCAAACCGCCGAAACGGGTTTGGACAAAAGTTGGTCGTGCGACCGGCGCCAAACGCGTCAAAACGGCGCCAGCCCAGCCGTCTCGCCGAACGTTAAGCGTTGCTGCCAGGAACAGAATCATTGCCGCGCAAAAAGCCCGGTGGGCTGCCCTCAAATCCTCGCCCCGTCTCGCATCGAAACATCCGAAAGCCAAGTAATCTCCGACGCGGACGTCGCTTCGCGTATCGACATTTCCGGAAGATCCCTTGCCGGCCGCGAGGAGTTTCGGCGGGCACTTCAAACCGCCATGCCGAAACTGCTCACCAACGGCCAGAAAACGCCGAAGGAGCAGATGCTTGAGATTCTGGAAGGGATCTCGGCCAAGACGTGGCGGAAGGACACGAAACACTTGCGCGAACTCGTAGCAAGTCTTTGAAGTCGTGCCAACTGCATTACATTTTGACGTGAGGTCTGATATTTAGTGGCAGGTTTCATATTAAAGCTGTAGTTTAATTTCGCTATGGGAACAGATTATCAACCTGATTCGGTTGTTGACGACACGCTGATCGAGGTGAAGCGCGGGACGGATGCGGTGAGCACAATCCGTAGCGCACTGCTCAAGCTCGCCTATGCTGTCACTGATCAAGGACAGACGACGAGGGGAATCCTCTTGGTAATCGATCCGAAGATCACTGACGAGCGGCTGGACGACGAGGAGAAATATGCAAAGATGGTTCTGGCCCCCGGGGTTTCAAAGCGGCTGGGCATTGTGGTCTATCAGGATGGGGAATTGAGCGGCTGTCCGGATGGGATGACAATCGAGGTTCGCCGCGAACTTGGTCGTCTCGCTGGGGCGGAACTGGCGAAGAAGGTCGCGAAAATCCACAGCGGCGCCGCCTACTACGAGATTTTCAAGATACTGGTCCATCAATGGCTTCTGGGCAAAGGGCCAATGACTGCTCTCTGGCTGGCTAAGACCGCCGGTTTCAGCTATCCCACCGTAAGGGATGCATTGCGGCGCCTCGGCAGCATGATCAAGCGACAAACCGACCGGCGCTTTGAGTTGGCGTATTTCCCACGAGAAGAGTTTGCCCGGCTGCTGGCCGTCTCCGACCGTGCTCGCGCAACGGCCCGATTCACCGACCGCTCTGGTCAGCCGCGTTCGCCCGAGGCGCATCTGCGCCGCCTCGAAAAGCTGAACGTCCCTGATATTGCCATCGGCGGTGTCACCGGCGCGCGTCACTACCACGCCGATCTCAATCTGGTTGGCACACCACGCTTGGACCTCTCGTTGCATTGCCCCGGCAACCAAATGAATCTCGGTTTCATCGAGAAGCTCGATCCCGCGTTGAAACGGGTGGACGATCCCCAACAACCAGCTAATGTCGTAATACATGCCGTCCGCCACGCAAACCCGCTCTTCCAGCCTCGCGATGGCGGCCTGCAATGGGCGGACCCGGTCGAATGCCTTCTCGACTTGCACGAAATGCGGTTGGAATCCCAAGCCCACGAATTCCTGAATTCCTTCCCGCCGGCGCGAGGCAAGACATGAACAAGCCCGAAGGCGTGACGAGACTCGGCTCACTGGAGCCAGTGCTGGCACAAGTTGCCGTGTCCATTCACGAATCCAACGGTCAATCATGATTAGGCTGGCGCAACACTAGCACTATAAATAGAGCTATAATCTGCATAGCTGCCAGTTCCGCACTATAAATAGTGCATTATGGAATTGACAGGTTTCAACGGTTGTGGAAGGGTGTCGGCATGATGAAGCAGGGAACAGTGCAACTGAAAGGTCTGTCATGGATTATCCGGCAATGAGCAACCAAGCGATCCTTCGGGTGATCGGGGAGCGTGCTGGCCAGCAGCGTCTGAACCAGGACATCAGCCAAACGGATTTGGCCAACCGAGCCGGTGTGGCGCGGATTGTGGTCCAACGCTTGGAGAGCGGAAGGGGCTGCACCTTGGAGAGTCTGATCCGCGTCTTGCGGGCTTTGGGATTACTGAATCAGTTGGATTCCTTCTTGCCGGAACCAGGTCCCAGCCCGATTCAACTAGCGAAACTGAAGGGGCGAGAGCGCCAGCGAGCTTCCGGCCGACGGCGCAAACCCGCCGTGCCGGGGAACTGAGCCATGGCCGCGCGCATCCGCAAAGTCACGGTTGCCACTGTTCGCCTCTGGGAACAGCAGATCGGCGCGGTGGCGTGGGACGAACCGCGTGGGCTCGGTCGATTCGAGTACGACCCGGCTTTTGTGCGCCGTGGTCTTCCCGTTGCCCCGCTGATGATGCCGCTTGGTTCGGGCATCTTCGATTTTCCCGCGCTCAACCGGGAAACGTTTCACGGCCTGCCGGGGCTGTTGGCTGACTCGTTGCCGGACCGGTATGGGAACCGGTTGATTGATGTCTGGTTGGAGCGGCAAGGTCGCGCGCCCGGCGATTTCACACCGGTCGAGCGGCTCTGCTACATGAGCACCCGCGCGATGGGGGCGCTGGAGTTCAAGCCCGCACTCGGGCCGGCGACGGGCAAGTCCATGCCGATCGAGGTGGCGGAACTCACGCAACTGGCTGCTGAAATTCTTCGGCATCGGACCGACTGGGCGGTGCATCTCAAGGGCGCGAAGGCGGAAGCCTTGAATGCCATCATTCGCGTCGGCACATCGGCGGGCGGCAATCGGGCAAAGGCGGTGGTCGCTTGGAATCCGCAGACGCAGGAAGTGCGTTCGGGGCAAGCGCCGGCGCCGCCCGGTTTTGAGCCATGGATCTTGAAGTTCGATGGCGTGAACGATGTCACGCTGGGCGATCCGAAGGGCTTTGGCCGCATCGAGTACGCCTACCACCAGATGGCGGTGGCGGCGGGGATTGAAATGACGGAGTGCCGCCTGCTGGAGGAATCCGGGCGCGCCCATTTCATGACCCGGCGTTTTGACCGCGACATTCAAGGCGGGAAAATCCACATGCAGTCGTTGTGCGCCCTGAGGCATTATGATTTCAACGCCGCCGGCGAGTACGGCTACGAACAGGCGTTCTCTGTGATCCAGCGGTTGAACTTGGGGCATGAGATCATGCGTGAGATGTATCGCCGCATGGCGTTCAACGTGGTCGCCCGGAACCAGGACGACCATACAAGGAATATCGCATTCCTGATGGATCAGAACGGCCAGTGGCGACTGTCACCCGCGTTTGACGTGATCTGGTCGTACAATCCGAGTGGCAGTTGGACCAACCGTCACCAGATGAGCATCAATGGCAAACGTGACGAGTTCACGCGCGCCGACCTCCTCGCCGTCGCCGAGAACTTTGGCATCAAAGACGGAGCGGATCTGATTGAACAGGTGACAACGGCGGTCTCGGATTGGCCGCGTTTCGCCAAAGAAGCCGGTGTCGGCAACGATCAGCGAAAGGCGATTGGACGAACGCACCGTTCGCAGCTCGCTGACACTGCTCCACGGTGATCTAAACAACCTGCTGTTTGCCCACGTTTTGTCAGAAAAGAGCAGTTCGTTGTTCTGACAAAAACGGTGACTGGTCAGAACAAGGAATTGCACACGGGCTCACAAAGTTGTTGACGAGTCTCATAACCCGTATTACTTTAGCTGAGTTTTAAGGACAGACATGCGAATGCTAAGACCACAACGTAGTAAATGCTCGACAGCGAGGATTCTTATATCCTCGTTGGCCGGTAGTGGTCTGCCCAGGTCCTTCGTGTCAGTAGGCCATTACGTCAACGAAGATATGGGAGGGCCGGGAAGCAGGTAGACTGTCACGTCCAGATATTCCGTGAACCCTGCTTCCGAAAGGAATGCAGGGTTTTTTGTTGTCGGAATTGCAGCAAAACGAAAGGAATCACGTTAAAATGAAGATTTAGGGCAGAAAAATGCCGCGCCACCAGCGTCAACTGGCAGCGCGGCGGGATCGGTCACAACCACAGGACTCTTGCGGGGTCTCTGAGGAGCAACCTTATGTAAGGTTAGCCCCTTCAGTGCGGAGGTGTCAAGCGATTGACCCTTCGTCCGCCATCGCTCTGTCCCGGCGCCGTGAACCGATCCCAATGCCCGTAGATGACAATGATAAGGGCTTCATGGGAGGTGTGCCCGAAACACCAAAACGTTCCACCGAGAAATCCCGTGGCCACGCCAGCGTAATGCTGGTGTGAAGGTGTTCGTTCTTTGTTGTGATCTGGGCAGGAACACAGGACAACCAATCGAGTGCCGCACGAGGCGGCATTGTGTTCCTGCCCACAATTTCCATGCGCTCGTGGTTTAGGAGCAGAATACTGCGTTGCCAACGCGGAGGTGCGGGTGCGACTCCCGCCGAGCGCTCCAAATTCCAAGTCTACGGCGTGCGCCAGCTCGCGCAGTCGAGTCTCCAAAACTCGGCGTGGTTGGGGCGGCACCAACACGCCGTGCCAGTTTGGGGACACATGTGCCGTAGCGGCGAGACTGCCTTGCAAGCAGTTTGTGGTGGGTGCAACTCCCACTGTCTCCACCAATTCATTCGGGTGATGTTCCGGCCAGCGGTCTGTAGAACCGCGGTCTCTAAACACGGTCGGAAGACGACGAGTGGAGCGTTACCACCATCACCCACCAGTTTCGAGACTCGGAAGAGGAACAGCAGACTCGCCTGCCTGTCTAGCAGGAGATAGCGGGGGCAGCACCCGTCCGGGTCGCCAATTTGCGGGCACGAGGAAGATAGCAATCCACCCGGCTTGGAACCGGGAGACACTCGGGGCAGAACCGAGGTGCCCGACCATTTTCAACTCCCCGTAGTTCAGATTACAGAATGCCGAGCTTCTAACTCGGAGGTCGCAGGTGCGAGTCCTGCCGGGGAGACCAGTCTTGATTCCATCGTGGGATAACAGTAGTCCGCCGCTCTGTTACAGCGAGAGGTCGTGGTGCGAATCCGCGCGATGGAGCCATGGAGTCCAGGCCGATATAAGCTGGCGGCTCTCGTCTTGAAAACGAGATCTGGCGCGAGCCAGAGGCGGGAGCATTACCTGCGGACTCCGCCAATTTCCCCTTCCGTGGTGCAACGAAGCACGCTCGCCTGATTAGCGGGAAATCGTGGTGCAAGTCCACGCGGAAGGACGGCTCGGAAGCTCTCGTAGGAGAGCGCCTGTCTGAAGCACAGGAGGGGATGGTGCGACTCCATCGCGGGCCGCCAAATTTCGCAGTGCCGCGCCTATTCGTCGAGCGAACCGTCCAACTCCGGAAGGAGTTCCACGATCCGCCGGCGCTGCGGATTTTTCAGTTCCTGTGGTGAAGGAGACATCACACGACTCTGCGAAGGTCGAGTCCCGAGTGCGACTCTCGGCGGGAACACCATTGCGCCTGCCATGCGTAGACAGCGACGTGCCGAGTTTGTACCTCGGAGAGTCCGGCGCACGTCCGGAGGCAGGCTCCAGTCTGACGTTGCCCGTGGTGTAACAGCAGCACCTGAGCATGTGAGGCTCAAAGCACGGGGGCAGCACCCGTCGGGCAACCCAACGATCCGAATGCCGAAGCCGTCGAGGCGGATGGCCGCAACCCATCTCTTACCCGGTGCGAGTCCGGGGCGGATCTCCAATTTGAACGCCTCCTAAGCGGAGATAGCGACGCACCGCACTCGTAATGCGGAGAGGACGATGCAAGTTCGTCAGGAGGCTCCAGGTTGCCGGTGTCGTTCAACAGTAGGACGCGAACTTGGTAAGTTCGAGATCGCAGTGCGACTCTGCGTGCCGGCTCCAGTGTCGGGTCATGGTGTAACAGGAGCATCGCACAATGGCATTGTGCAAATCCGGGTGCGACTCCCGGTGACTCCTCCAATTCTCGCGGTTGTAATGTAACAGCCAGCATCTCTGCCTTCCAAGCAGATCGTGCGGGTGCAACTCCCGCCAGCCGCACCAATTCTGATCGCGGGGTGGACTGGAGGGCTCCAGCGCCGGTCTCATAAGCCGGTTTACGTCGGATTCGACTGCCGACCCCCGCAACCATTCTTCCGGCCCGTTCGTCTATCAGCTAGGATCGCCCGTTCTCAACGGGCAGAAGCCGGAACGTCACCGGCACGGGCCGCCATTTCGATGCCGTTGCCGACTGAGTTCGGGTGGCGTGTTGTCGACCACTCCACGGCTCTCGAAAAGCACGACGGCTCCAATTGCTCATGTGTCCAATGGCACACTGAGTTGGGCTGACGTTATGCGCCAGCCCCTATTTTGCCTCTATCGTTCAACTGCAGGCCGACGGACTCATAAGCCGTAGACCGTGGCGCAACACCACGTAGAGGCACCATTCTTGTAACCAAAACATGTGTGTTTCCGTTTCCCGAATGCACCGAAGCTCGGGTCGTTCGGAGAATCCTTGTCAGGAAAAGTAGTCCGTTTTCCTGACAGAAGCCCGGCCAGATTGGAAGCAAATCGCCACGGTGACATCGTGGAGATGAAGGGGCAGTACCTTCACCGGGCACCATTTCGGCTCCGAAGCTTTACCAGATGAGCAACGGACTCTTAATCCGTGGAACAGGGAGCGTGTTACCCTGCGGAGCCACCAACTTCGATGACGGGGAGGTCACGCGCCAGCGTTCGGCGGAGCGCCTGCTTCTCATCCACGTCAATCCAGCCAATCTGGCGAGCGGCTCTGGTACTGCGTGGTGAGTGCTGGGCCACGTCCAGCCGTGAATTGCTCCCCGTCGCCAGTTTCAAGATGTGGGTTTGGTTGGACGTCCATCCTAGGCGCGGCGTTCGATGCCAAAAGCAACAGACCCGCTCCAATTTGCCCGCGTAGCTCAAATAGATAGAGTTCGGGTTTCCTAAACCCGGGATTCCGGTGCGAGGCCGGACGCGGGCACCAGCTTCGACTCCGCGCAGCTCACGAGACAGAGCATTCGGCTCCAAACCGAAAGGCCGCTGGTGCGATTCCAGCCGTGGAGACCATTTCTACTGCGCAGTAGAATGCTCATTCTGGATGGAAAATCACAGCATGATTTGTTTGATAAAATTCAAGCAGTCATGCGTTTCTGTCGAGAATTATGGTCGTTTTGACGTTTCACAAAGCGCAGAAAAATGCGCTCAATGCGCCACTAGCCCAACAGCAGAGGCACCAGTCTTAGGAACTGGACAGTATCGGTGTAAATCCGATGTGGCGCACCAATTTCACTGCCTCGTGGCGTAACGAGAAACGCGCCGGTCTTGAAACCGGAGTAACTCGGGCGGGTCGAGTCGAGGCAGCCAACGGCACGTGACGGGAACTCAGCATACCTCGCTGCCTCAGAAGCAGCGGCTTGTCGGTGCAAAGACGACCGTGCCGACCAGTTTCATTGCTCCCGTAGCTCAATCATGGAGCACCCGGCTTCGAACCGGGAGGTTGCAGGTGAGATTCCTGCCGGGAGCACCAACTCTCAGGGGGCGAGTGACGGGAACTCAGCATACCTAGTGTGCTGTCCCTAACGCTTCGTTACAATGAATCGCTTCATTTTGACCAGATGGACATTGGAAAGGCATTTCAGTGACACCACACTAGTGTGGTGCGTCCAACGCTTCTTTACATTTGGCGATTTTGGTCATGATTGTTCCGACCGAGGCGCTCCATGCGAAGACTTGAGCGTTCTGGTTGTGGCCGTCGATGTACTGAGTGATGGCCGCGATGAGGTCGGGCACGTTCTGGAACGAACTGCGGCGTAGGCGCTTGTCGGTGAGTTCGCGGAACCATCGTTCGACCAGATTGAGCCAAGAGCTGGATGTGGGGATGAAGTGCAGATGGAACCGAGGGTGACGCTTCAGCCAGGACACGACCCGGGGATGTTTGTGGGTGCCGTAGTTGTCGACGATCAAGTGCAAATCGAGATCGTCGGAGGTCTGCGCGTCGATGCGGTTGAGGAACCGGATGAACTCCTGATGACGGTGGCGTGGCATGCAATCGCCGATGACCTTGCCGTCGAGCATACTCAAGGCGGCGAACAACGTCGTGGTCCCATTGCGCTTGTAGTCGTGGGTCTGACGGGCCGGGACGCCGGGACGCAAGGGCAGCAGAGGCTGAGTGCGGTCGAGGGCCTGGATTTGGCTCTTCTCGTCGACGCACAAGACCAGGGCTTTGTCCGGAGGGTTCAGGTAAAGGCCGACCACATCGCAGAGCTTCTCGATGAATCGCTTGTCGCGACTGAGCTTGAAGGTCTCCACCAAATGAGGCTTGAGCCGGTGCTGGTGCCAGATCCGCCGGACCGTGGCCTCGCTGATGCCTTGCGCCTCGGCCATCGTACGCGTGCTCCAGTGCGTCGCATTCGAAGGTGTCGTGTGCAGTGTCGCCTTGACGACGACGGCGACTTTGCGTGCCGAAATCCGTGGAATTCGTCCCGGACGCGGTGCGTCCTTTTCCAGTCCAGACAGGCGCAACGCCAGAAAGCGTTCACGCCAGAGTTGCACGGTGGGGCGGGAAATGCGCAGCCGTCTCGCGATCACCTGATTCAGAATACCGTCGGCGGCCATTCGAATCAGCTGCGCACGCTGAATCAACCGTAGCGGCAGAGTACGTGCTGTCGCCCATCTATCCAGCGTCGTCCGTTCCTCCGAAGACAGCAGGATCGGTGGTGCTACCCTCATGGAAGAAAAGCATAGGCCCGCTGCCTTATTATGTAAAGCTATTTATGACGCACTACACTAGCAAGCTCAAACCTTGCTGTTTGCCGGTGCAAATCCGGCCTCGCCCACCAGTTTGCGCCGATGACGGGAACCAGCATACCTCACTGGCTTAAACCCAGTGGCGTGCCAGTGCAACTCTGGCTCGGCGCACCAGTTACGGAGAGGACGCGGATAGTCAGCTTTCCGCACCGGCTTACTAAACCGGCGTCCGGCCACGGACTGAGGGGGCAGCACCCTTCCTCTCCGCCAATTTCGGCGCGTGGTGTAAAGAGCACAGCGCGGCTTATAACCGCGGTCGCACTCGATCAGTGCCCGGTGCAGGTGCAAGTCCTGCCGCGCCGACCAGTTGCCCCCGTCGTCTATGAGTAGGATCTCGGACTTTCAATCCGAAGAAGCGAGTGCGAGCCTCGCCGGGGGCACCACATCGGGTCGGTAGCTCAATCAGATAGAGCTTTCGCCTTTTAAGCGACGAGATGTGGGTGCAACTCCCACCCGGCCCACCAGTTTTGCTCGTGTAGCCCAACAGCAGAGGCACGGCGTCGAGAGCGCCGCCAGTGCAGGTGCGAATTCTGCCGCGAGCACCAATAGTTTTGCCGAGTAGTCCAACAGTAGGACATCTCGCTTTGAACGAGAGGATCGTGGTGCGATTCCACGCTCGGCAGCCAGTTCCCGCCCGATGGTGAAATAGCATCACGCCTGGCTTACATCCAGGAGTCCGGGGAGCATAACCTCGTCGGGCGACCACTTTGCGGCAGTGAGATAGGAGTTCCATTTCGCACACAACAAAGCACGAACACCAAACAGAACGGGTAAAATGTATGAATGACGTATTGAACAAGGCAACCGTGCTCGTCCTTAACCGGAACTGGCAGGCGATCAATGTCCGCACGCCGGCTGATGCGTTCTGCCAGATGGCAATCGACGCGGCGACCGGCCTCGACATCGAGGGCCACGACGTGATGCGTCCGGTTTCGTGGGCGGAGTGGCTCACATTGCCGGTGCGTCCGCAGGACAACGCGGTCGGCACGGCGCGCGGGCTTGTGCGCGTGCCGACGGTCATCGTGTGTGTCGGTTACGCTAAAGTGCCGTTGAAGCGCCCGAAGCTCTCGGCCCGCAACATCCGCGAGCGCGACCGGCACCGTTGCCAATACACGGGCAAGATTCTGCGCCCCGACGAAAACAGCATTGACCATGTCATTCCCCGTTCGCGCGGTGGAAGGACAACGTGGGATAACTGTGTCTTGGCGAGCCGGGAAGTAAATGCTCGCAAGGGAGATCGTCTGCCGCGTGAGGCCGGGCTGCGCCTGATCGCCGTTCCGAAAACTCCATCGTCGATTCCTGTGACACTGAGCATCCGGAATGCGCATGGAATCAAGGACTGGGAACCATTCCTGGTAAAGTAGAACTGGTGGACAATTCCAAACAGAGGATATGCTTGGTTCGACAAATGCACATTCCTCGAACTGCAAACATCATTGGGCGAAACATCGCCCGGTTTCGGTATCAACAAGAATGGACGCAGGAGCTACTCGCAATCAAAATGCAATTGCGAGGGTGTTACATTACTCGCGACATCATCGCCAGCATTGAAACGCAGCGTTCTTCAGTCACCGATTTACGAATCGCGTTTTTCGCGAAAGAGTTTGGCGTGACTGTGAGTGATCTTTTCCCAGCCGAACCGACACTCCGTTGGACGATGCGTGAATGAATTCGACCGAGAGCATGAAATTCCTCGTCACCGGTGATCTGCATCAGTGGATCGAGAAATGGGAAGAACTTGTGAAGGTTGTCGGCAAGGAAAAGCCACGCTTCGTTCTCATCGCCGGTGACTTGCTCCCCAAAACCGGCGGATACGCAGCGCAAAAAGATTTCTTTCCGGAGTTGAGCCGCTATTGCCGAGAAATGAAACGGCGAGACCCGGTCACCGTGCTAACGTATTTGGGCAACGATGATTTTCATGTCCTTGAGCCGCTGCTCGATCAATTGGAAGCCGAGGGGCTGTGCGTCAATTTGAACGGACGAATTCACCGCGAGGCGGGGTTGATTTTCTGCGGCATGAACAAAGTTCGCGATTATCCGTTCGGGTATAAACACTGGTGCGTGCCGGATGAAAACTTTCTCGCCTGCCCGCAACAATACTGTGGCGAGGGACTGACCGTGAATGAAAAAGGCGAGTTCGTGCCGCTGGACAATTTGGTGGCCCACCTGTCCGCCAAGCCATCCATCAAACAGGAACTGCATCGCCTCAAGAAACAATTGGCCGAAGGCGAAATGCAGCGAAGCATCTGGATGATTCACCAGCCGCCGTCCGGATTGGGCATGGACATCTGTGGCAACGGACACTGCGTTGGGTCGCCGACGGTGCTGCAATTTGCCGCTGATAATCAACCGTTGCTTGGCTGTAGCGGGCACATTCACGAGTCTCCTTACCAAGTCGGAGGGAATTGGGTCGGTCGTGTTGGAAAAACGGTCTGGCTACAACCAGGCCAGATTGATTTCAAGCTCCATTACGTGACGGTCGAAATCACCGAAAAGTATTCGGTCAACACCGTCTCTCACAGCATCTTTGGTCCAGAGCCAAAAAGGAGGACGGACTAAACGCGGCATGCTGCGCTGTTGCACATGGCGCACGACCGGTCGGAAGTATATTCCATGCGCAGTAGTTCACTGGAAAAGAGAATTACGTCGTACCGACTATACTTCTGGTTGACGATCAAGCCACCGATGAGCGGGCTGCAGTTTCCTGGATTAACATGGATCGGCTTTTCTGCTACCTTTGGTTCGATATGAGCACGGGCACAATTGATAGGGCAGACGTTGTCCTGAACATCGGAGCTGCCGAGGATACTGCGGAATGCAATGATTGGGTGAAGATGCTTCTGCGGATGTACGGCCGCTATTGCGAGGCACACGGCCTCAAGTACGAGGTCGTGGCCGACCAGCCAGGTCGTGCCAGTGTGCAGGTGACTGGGGCTGACCACGGTCGCTTCAAGGCTGAACACGGTGTGCATCGGCTGTCGCGCATCTCGCCGTTCGACCCCAACAGGCGTCGCCACACCTCATTCGCTTCGGTGGACGTTGCCCAAGCCGGCCACGGCCCGGCAAGTCCTTCCAGCCAACACATCCGGGCCTATATTCTCAGCCCGCGCGCTGCGGTGGTTGAATTGCGCACAGGTTTCACGGCAGACATCCCCGAGAAAGTCCTCGACGGGGACCTCGACCAATTCATCGACGCTTGGAGCAAGGCCGGCTAGGATCACCTACGCTCTGAAGTCCTGCATCGCATGGAGAACCAATGAGCCCCAAACCCAAAACCTCGGCGCGAACGCGGGAAACGCGTTCGTTGAATCGGGTTGTCGGTCGGATAAAAGACCTTCCACCGAATCAATCGCTTGGCGGAGTCCGCTTCAGGCATCCACAGACGGGTGCAATCTGCATTTGGCATTCACAATGGGGGTACAAGGACGGCAAGGCGGGCGTGTGGTACAAGACTGACGAAAAATCTTCGCAGGTGTACCCGCTCCCTTTGACAAACTTGAAGATGCTCTCGATTTTGAAGTGGTGCAGACGAACGGTTAGCTGACGCACGAGCTGAGTCGCTGATCGCAAATTGACACGCCGCCCGGCACCATCGTTCTCGATCCGTTCATGGGCGCCCGCGCCACCGCCGGTGTGGCTAGCCATTTTTCCACCTCGCGGTTGATCGATGGCGAGATGTTACAAAATCTTGATCGTTCGTGCAATGACGGCGTCGGGTTGTTACACTGCGCACCGAGGAGTCAGCCGCGATGGCAAAGAAAAAACTGTATCGCAAGCACGTTGGCAAGGAGACCGCGAACGTTCTCGCCGAGAAGATCGACACGCTGCGGGAGCTTTTTCCCGGCGCGTTTGCCGAGGGCAAGGTTGATTGGGACAAACTTCGCTCGCTGCTCGATGACGCGGTCGATGATCGGCCGGAGCGGTACTCGTTCACGTGGGCGGGCAAGCGGGAAGCGATCCGGCTGCTTCAGACGCCCAGCCGCGCGACGCTGGTGCCAGTGGAGAAGGAATCGGTCAACTTCGATACGACCCAACACCTGTTCATCGAGGGCGACAATCTCGAAGTGCTGAAGCTGTTGTACAAGCCGTATTTCGGGCGCGTGAAAATGATTTACATCGACCCGCCGTACAACACCGGAAACGATTTTATTTATCCCGACAATTTCGCCGATCCGCTGGACAGCTACCTGAAGATTACCGGCCAGAAGACCGCCGAGGGCAATTTGCTCACGAGTAATCCCGAGACCAGCGGGCGCTATCACTCCGCGTGGCTCACGATGATGTATCCGCGCCTGTTCCTTGCCCGCCAACTCCTGCGCGAAGATGGCGTGATCTTCGTTAGCATCGACGACCACGAAGTCCACAATTTGCGGATGATGATGAATGAGGTTTTTGGCGAGGAGAACTTCATCGCTCAGATTGCATGGCAAAATGTGTATGGCGGCGGTCCAAAATCAAAGCATCTGGTCGCTCAGCATGAGTACGTTTTGTTCTACGCGCGACAGCTTGAAAGCTTGGGAGAAATCGAACTACCGCCCGATCCAGAAGCTCGGAAGCGCTACACAGAGCGGGACGATAAGTACGCGATTCGCGGACCGTACTTCACACAGCCTCTGGCCACCACGAGCATGGACTTGAGAACGAACCTGCGTTTTGCGATTCGCTGGAAAGGGGAGGACGTGTGGCCCGAAAAACAGTGGCAGTGGTCAAAGGAACGCGTTGAGCAGGCGTTGGCGAACGACGAACTCGTATTCAGGAAAGAGAACGGCAAGTGGTCAGTGCGCTACAAGCAGTACCTGAGGGATGAGCAAGGACAAGAACGCGGTTCGAAACTCTACTCGGTGTCGGTAGGCCCGTGGAGTCAGGAGGGCACGGCAGAAGTTGTTGAGTTCTTCGGCGATGGCAAGGTATTCCCTTTCCCGAAGCCCTCTGCATTGATCAAGTACTTGGTTGGCTGCACATGGAATGATCCCGGTGCCATCATTCTCGACTTCTTTGCGGGCTCATGTCCGGCCGCCCAGGCAGTTCTTGAGTTTAATCGCGAGTTCGGTGGCAATCGACGGTTCATCATGGTGCAGTTGCCGGAGCCGACCGACCGAAAGGATTTCCCGACCATCGCCGACATCGGCAAGGAACGAATTCGGCGGGTGATCAAAAAGCTGGCGAAAGCGCGATCTGGCGAGTTGGATTTGAAGACGCGGGAGACGCCCGAGGATTTAGGCTTTAAGGTGTTCAAGCTGGCCGAGTCGAATTACCGCCCGTGGAGCGGCGCGGACCTCAAAGCAGGCGAAGGCTACGCCAAGGAGATGGAGCTATACACCGATCCCTTGCTCGACGGCTGGAAACCGGAGAAAGTGATCTACGAAGTTGCACTCAAAGAGGGTTATGGCCTGAACTGCTCCATCGAGAAGGTGAAAGATGTCAAGGATTGTGTCGTCCATCGCGTCACCGATCCGGACAAGGAGCAGGCGTTCTACATCTGCCTCGACGACAAGATTCGGCTGAAGGCGCTCCGACCGTTGGAACTGAAACGGAATGATCTGTTCATCTGCCGCGACCGCGCCCTGGACGATGAAGCGGCGGCAAATCTGGCGTTGCAGTGTCGGCTGAAGACGATCTGAGCGAGGCGGCATGCAGTTCAAATTCGACGCCAATCAGGAATACCAAGTTCAGGCCATTGAGGCGATGGTGGACTTGTTGGAAGGCCAGCCGCGCGTGGAGGCGGAGATACGGTTCGCGCTGGGCGCGGGGTTTGCCGCGATTGCCAATCGGCTGGATTTGAACGAGACGGCGTTGCTGGCCAACGTCCGGAGCGTTCAGGAGCGGCAGAAGCTCACGCCAGACAATGCACTGGAGTGGATTGAGGGCGAAGCGGACACGGTCGGAGGCAAGCAGCCGGTGAAGTTCGCCAATTTCTCCGTCGAGATGGAGACGGGCACCGGCAAGACCTACGTGTACATCCGCACCGCGCTGGAGTTGTTCCGCCGGTACGGAATGCGGAAGTTCATCATCGTTGTGCCGTCGGTGGCGGTGCGCGAGGGTGTGCTCAAGACATTCCAGGTAACGCTGAAACACTTGCAGGAGCTTTACGACAACACGCCGTACCGGTTTTACGCCTACGATTCGGAGAACCTGTCGCAGGTGCGGCAATTTGCCATTTCCGCCAGCTTGGAATTCATGGTGATGACGATTGATTCGTTCAACAAGGCGTCGAACGTCATCCGCCAATCGAAGGACCAGTTGCAGGGCGAGACGCCGATCCACCTGGTGCAAGCTACGCGACCGATTTTGATTCTGGACGAGCCTCAGAACATGGAAAGTGAGTTGCGGCTGAAGGCTCTTGCGGGTCTGAATCCGCTTTTCGCATTGCGCTACAGCGCCACTCACCGGAACCCGTACAACGTGGTGCATCGCCTGACGCCGTTTGAGGCGTACCGGCAGGGGTTGGTGAAGCGAATCGAGGTTGCTGGCGTCGAGAAAACGGGCGACGCGAACCAGGTCTTTCTGCGAGTGGATGACATCAGGACGGCAAAGACGACGCTGACAGCGCGGCTGGCCGTTCACAAGCTGATGGCCAACGGGACGGTCAAAGAACAGGTCGTGACGGTGAAGCCCGGAGACTCGCTCGAACAGAAGGCGAACCGGCCCGAGTACGCGCCGTTCGTCGTGGAAGAAATCGACGCCGGCGAGCGGTGTGTGCGGTTTGGCAACGGTGTTGAGTTGCGGGCCGGCGAGACGCGAGGCGCGGACAAGGAGGCGATTTTCGAAGCGCAGATTCGGTACACGGTCGAAGAGCACTTCCGCCGACAGACGCGGTTGAAGGATACCGGGATCAAGGTGCTGACGCTGTTCTTCATTGATCGGGTTGATAATTACGCCAAACAGGACGGCATCATCCGCACGCTGTTCGGGCGGGCGTACAGGGACATCAAAGCCAAGAACCCCGCATTACTGCACGATGATCCTGCGAAGGTCCAGGCTGCTTACTTCGCGTCGCACCGCACCAAAGCGGGCGAGGTCGTTCTGGAGGACAGCAGAACGGGTGAATCTGAAAAGGACCGGGAAGCCTACGACTTGATTATGCGGGACAAGGAGCGGTTGTTGTCGTTTGACGAGCCGGTGTCCTTCATTTTCTCGCACTCGGCATTGCGGGAAGGATGGGACAACCCGAACATTTTCCAGATTTGCACGCTGAATCAGACGGCATCCGAGGTGAAGAAGCGGCAGGAAATCGGTCGCGGCGTCCGTCTGGCGGTGAATCAATCGGGTGACCGGGTTCACGACGAGAAGGTGAACGTCCTGACCGTGGTGGCAAACGAAAGCTACGAGCACTACGTCGAGCGGTATCAGTTGGAATTGGAGGCGGAGTTTGGGAAGGACGGTCTGCCACCCAAGCCTGCCAATGCCCGCAAGCGGGGAATTGCCAAGCTGCGGAAACAATACACGCTCAAGCCTGAGTTCAAGGCCCTGTGGGAGCGGATCAAGCAGAAGACCCGGTACGCGGTGCGAGTGGACACCGGGAAACTCGTAGGGGACGTAGTCGCTGAACTTCAGGAATTGACGATCCGCCCGCCGCAGTTGGTCATGACCAAAGTCCGCCTCGAAGCAGAAGAAGACACGGATGTATTTACGGCGATTCGGATCGGCGAGCGCGGCAAGGATTACATCACCGAAAGGCACCGGCTGCCCAACTTGGTTGAGATCATGGGCAACATGATGGAACGCACCACGCCACCCGTCAGGCTGACCAGGGCGACACTGCTGGAGATATTCAGGCAAAGTGGAAAGCAGTCCGAGGCGATGGCCAACCCGCATGAGTTCGCGACGGTGACGGTTCAGGTCGTAAAGAGCAAGCTCATGGATCAACTCGTTGAAGGAATCCAGTACGAGAAGATCAACGCGTGGTACGAGATGCAACAACTGTACGACAACGCGGAAATCGAGACCTGGCGGGAGTACCTAATCCCCGCAGAACGCTCCGTGTATGATCACGTGATTTTCGATTCTGAGGTCGAGCGTGAGTTCGTGAAAGGGCTTGAACGTGATGACCGTGTGAAATTGTATTTGAAACTGCCAGATTGGTTTGCCGTACCGACTCCGATTGGCGAGTACAACCCCGACTGGGCCATCGTCATGGAGCAGCGCGACGAACACGGCCAGCCGACGGGCCAAGACCTGCTTTACTTGGTACGCGAGACGAAAGAAACGCACGACCCAACAAAGCTCAGGCCGGATGAAGCGCGCAAGATTCACTGCGGCGAAAAACACTTCAAGGACACGTTGGGAGTGGACTACCGTGTGGTAACAACTGCGAGCGAGCTGCCCTGATGCCAGAAGAGCCAACAGAAACGAAATTCAAGCAGCTATCGCCGACCGAATGGGACGCGGAGCGCGCCCTGTATGATTTTCATGTGCGGCTGGAGCAGGACGAGTACGCCATCGACGTGTTTGACAGCAGCATCGACAACCCCGATGACGCCTACTTGACAACCCACACCTGCGACACGTGGGAGCAGGTTGAGCGCTACTGCCGGGACTACGATGGAAGGACCGTGATATGAGATTTGGTTGGCAGTGGCGTGTTCGTGGGCTGCTGTGTGATCCCGAGGCACGCATTCTGGTCACTGATGCAGGAGATCGAACGACTGGGACATGCGCTCTACAACTTGCCCCCGCCGAAATTGAATTGGTGGAGGACAATGCCCTATGAAACCACCTAACACCTTGCTTGCGGTCCTGCGGGAAGACGTGCTGCCCGGTTTGTTGGCGCAGCATCCGTACATCAGTCTCGCAGCGGTCAAGGCCGAGTTGAAGCGGCAGCGCCGCGCCGCCGGCCCGAACACGCTCAAGCAGTACCTGGCCAAACTGAAGCGGGAGGGCGTCGTCCACGATGCCGGCAAGGGCTGGTACACCTCCGTCAAAGAACCATTCGAGGTCAATCCCGCCCCGGTAGCACCTCTGGTCAGTTTGCTGGAGGCGAAGTATCCGCTGTTAGACTTTGCGTGCTGGTCCACGGAGCAGGTCAAATCCTACGTGCATCTGACGTTGACGCGGTTCGCATCGTTCGTGTACGTCGAGCGCCACAACCGGTCGGCTGTCTTCGAGACGTTGCGCGAAGCCGGTGGGATGCCTGGCTCGACCCATCGCCCGCCGAAGCCGGTAAGACCTTCACGATTCGGGAGAAAACCGTCGTCGTGCGGCCGAGCATTACGCAGCAGCCGGTTGCTGGCAAAGTTGCTCCAATCGAGAAATTGCTGGTCGATTTGTATGTCGAATGTGGGCTGTTACCCTTGATGGACTTGGAGGAATGCCGCCGGATGGCTACGAATCTGGTGCGCAGTCGAAGAGTGAATGTGGCCGCTCTCTCGGATTACACCAAGCGCCGAAATGTGCGGCTTCAGGACCTCTTCGAGACAAGGGAATATACCATCCTCACTTTTTGACGATTTTTGGCCTTGGTATATCGCAACAATGCAGACAATTGACCGCCAATGCCTTACGAAATCGTGGATTTTGGGAAAGGCCGCCGAATTGGCCCCGGTCGAGCCGGTCCAGTTGGAGCGGTGCATCCTCGCCTTTGAACTGCTGGGGCGGATCGCCGATGCCGAGATTCCCTTCATCTTCAAGGGCGGCACAGCCGTTCTTCTACGCCTAAAGAGCCTGCATCGCTTGTCAGTGGACGTGGACATCAGTTCGCAGTGCCCACCCGCCAAACTAGAGCGTGAACTCACCGAGGTCGGACGGCGCGCGCCGTTCCTCGGCTGCGAGGAACGCCAGCGGCGGCAGCCACCGCTGCCCAAGAAACGGCACTTCTATTTTGCCTTCAAGTCCTCCATCACCGGTGACGAGGGACATGTCATCGTAGATGTGTTGGAGGAGGGCGATCTGTATCCGGTCGTTGAGGACGTGCCGGTCGCGATGCCGTTCTTCATCCCTGATCACCGGGTGATCGTTCGCGTCCCTACTGCCGAGGGATTGCTCGGCGACAAACTTACCGCCTTTGCGCCAACGACGGTCGGCCTGCCGTATGACGCCGAAAGTCCGGTGGACCTCATCAAGCAGCTTTTCGACATCAGCCAATTGTTTGACAGGGTGACGCGGCTGGACACGGTCATCACCGCATACCGCCGCATCTTCGGGGCCGAGAACCGGTACCGCGGCAACAAGTTCACCGCCGAGCAGGCGTTGGATGACACGTATGAAGCAGCACTGACGCTGGCCGCAATCGATCTCACGAAAGCCCTCGACGCACAACGGACAGCCGTGCTCAAGGCTGGTGTCGCAAATATCGCCCCACTCCTCGTGCAGTCGGATTTCAAACTCCCGCAGGCGAAAGCCGGTGCTGGAAAGGCCGCGTTATTGACTCGGCTCATCCGGGCCAACCGCCGTGAGGTTGAACTGCCAGCACTCCGTTTCGATCCGCAGAACATTGCCTCCTTGCAGGGTCTCCTCATAGACCGTCCATTGGAATACCTCAACAAACTGAAAGGCGTCAGTCCGGAGGCTTTCCACTACTGGCACAAGGTTCAGCGAATGGCTTGAACGAAGAGAGGAGAGTCTATCCATTTATAATCGGTTATAGCCCCAAGTGGCTATACATGGGTATAAACAGGTAGAAATCGACAGGGTACTGATCGAGGACAGCGACGCCCCTGCGAGAAGCGATCGACTCTTGAGGAAACCCTCAAAACCCGCGCTGGCCCGTGCCGCGAGCGCTGCACTCATTTCGTTTCGCCGCCCCCGGCATGCGCCGCGACGGGCTGGCTTATCTGCGGTCCGTGCCGGCTTCCGTCGCGGTCGGCGGAGACGGGCAGTCGTCCGTTCCGCCCGCCGCTCCGTTCACCGGCACCGACCGCTTTGCCATTTCGTTGCGCCAAGATACAGTCCGCTTGGGCTCAGATATTGCGTTTGCATAATGAACCGTATGACGGTACGATGCGCACATGACAAATAAGCCTAAACGCCCTCAAGAGCTTCGTCACGTTGGTGCAGCAGCAGCCTTCATCGACGCGCGCATGGCTTTGGGGAGCTTCGCATTTTCTCTGGCTGATTTGATGAAGGAATCAGGGTTGTCTGCAATCGCGGCGAAACGTCAATTGTCCAGGTTGCGGGGCAAAGTGGTCAGGGTTTCGCCACGGCAGCCGTTTTTTCTGATTGTTGTTCCGGAACATCGCACCATGGGTGCGCCGCCGTCGATCTGGTGGCTCGACGATTATTTCAAATGGCTCGGTCGCCCGTATTACCTGGCGCTTCAGTCGGCGGCCAGCTCGTTTGGCTCCAATCCGCAAGCGTTGCAGATAACGCAGGTGATGACCGACCGGCCTTGCCGGGCCTTGAAGGTGGGGCGGATTCATGTCCGGTTTTTCGTCAAGCGCAGGATTGCGCGAACACCCACGCAGCAACTCGCGCGGGCGGCAGCACCGCTTTGGATCAGCACACCGGAGGCTACGGCATTTGATCTGGTCCGATACGCAACCAGCATCGGGGGAATCGATCGCGCAGCGGAAACCATCAGCCCACTGTTGCCACTTTTGCGTGCCCGCGAATTGAAGCGAGTGCTCGAAGCGGAGAATGAGACGGCGACCGCCCAGCGGCTCGGATTTATCTTGGAAGCGGGCGGCGCGCAACGGTTGGCGCGAGTGATTCACGATTGGCTACCCACGAAATTGGCGTTAGTCCCCCTGTCTCCCTTACAGGGCGACCGGAAAAACATCCCCGTCGTCGAACGCTGGCAGGTCCTCAATAATTCCGCTGAACTAAAACCATGACCCCCATCACCCGTCAGGATATTCTGGCGCATCAAACCGTTGTGCCATGGTCGGCTCAGTATCAAATCGAGCAAGACCTGTTGTTGTGCCGGGCGATGGTGGCGCTTTTCAATGATGCCTTTCTGAGCGCCCAAATCGCCATGCGGGGCGGCACGCTGCTGCACAAGGTCCATCTCGCTCCGCCATCCCGCTACAGCGAAGACATTGATCTGGTGGCGGTGGGAACTCGGACGGGAGAGCATATCCGCCGGGCGGTCTGGCGGGTCTTGGCCGATGTGTTAGGAACGCCGAAGGCATCGGTGTGGGACACGATCACCCTGGCGTTGCGCAACACCGTCAAACCATCCCGGGTGTTGCGGGTGACGTGCTCGCTTCCGTCGCTGATCGAACCCGGTCGAATGCTGGACATCGTGGTCGAGGCGAACGTGACCGAGCGCCAACCGCATTTTCCTGTAGTGGCGATCCCGTTTCGCTTCCCTTTCCGCGATCAATCAGTCGAAACGCAGATCAAGGGGTATGACATTCACGAACTGCTGGGCACCAAGATGCGGGCGATGTTCCAACGCAGACGCGGGCGGGATTTGTTCGACCTGTATTCGGCGCTGACCAAATCAACCAGCCCCATTGAACCGGCCGGGATAATCGAATCGTTCCAGCATTACATGGAACAAGAAGGCACCAAGGCAGGTCGCGCCGAGTTCATCGGAATTCTTGACGCTCATCTCCGCGACCGTGGATTCTGTTCTGATATGCAACCGTTGCTGCGCACCGGCATCAGTTACGACCCGCAGGTTGCCGGAATCTATGTCAAAACCAATCTGTTGAGCCTGCTGCCCGAATGATTCATTTCAGGTGCGGAGCCGCTCAACGAGCACGCCATTGCCTGACAACAATGCCGATTGAGACCAAGCTGCTGGTGGCATGAAAAGAGAACGTTCTGCAGCCCGGAAGAGACCAAGCAATTGAGGGAACTTTGCCGCAGGGGACGACTGTATGAAGTCGAGGCGTGGATTCGCCAGGGCAAGCCGGTCAATGTGCCGCCGACTGAACGAAAATCCCCCTTGCTGATTGCCGTCGAAAAAGGATTTCACAGTCTGGTCGAACTACTATTACAGAATGGCGCCGCCTCCCACGCTAATGGCAATGCACTCGAAATGGCTGTCAAACGCGGGGACTCCGGCATTGCCCAACTGCTGATCGACAACGGCGCCGACCCTAATTCCGTGCGCGCGGAACTTGTCTGCCTGTGCGGCGACTTGGATGTCGTGCGCCTGTTCTTGGATCGTGGCGTTGATCTCACACGGGGGAACGGCTTCGCCATCGGGTTGGTCGAAACCAAGAAGGCGCTGTTGGGTATCTATCGTTCATACCGCGACAAGATTTCCGCCCTGCAAACCCAAGCCGACATCGCCCTGTGTTACTGCTGTAAGGAGGGACACATCGGTGGTGTTTACAGACTGCTTTGGGCCGGAGCCAATCCGCGAGCAAGGATTCCTGAACTATATGAAGCCGAAGATGATCCTGATATGCACGGCACCGCGCTTGAGGCCGCCGTGTTCAATGGTCACTTTGACATCCTGAAGCGCATTGGGGTCGATCCGGCGCGCGATGACTTGAACCACCTGCTGCATACCGCTACCTTCTCGGCGCGACCGGAAATCATCCGGTATCTCGTCGAGCGCGGTGCCGACATCAACTCCCGTGGTGACCTCGATCAGACCTGTCTGGTGCAACTGTTCCGCACTCTCCATTGGTGCGATGACTCGCAATCCTTTCCGTGGGCTTTTTTCAGTTCGTCCCGTGTGCAGGAGGCGATACGGACAGCAGTCGAACTGGGAGCGAAGTGGGAACGAGGAGATGCACAGGCAACTCATCTGGTGCGCCTGGGATTCTACGCGGCCAGCGAGTATTCGTTGCGGTCCATCTTGGAGACCTTCCGGAAGTATGGTGCCTGTCCGGATGCCGAATTGATCCGCCTGCTGGACACCCCGCGAATGATCCGAAAACTGGAGAAGGATCTGAAGCCGTTCGTAAAGATGTTCCCGAAATGGCGGCATGCCCAAGTGCGCTATGCAGAGATGGAGGAGAAACGCCGACGGCGGTGGTGATCATGCCAATCCCATCCTGCGCGACTTCCGGGACTCTTCGGCTACCGGTAACGAGTCGCCTGCGGAAATCCCGCCTCTGCCAAGTGCCCGGTGGCGCTGGACATGCCACGGAATTGCCGAATGGCTTGGGATCTTTTCGTCAATTGATATGACGAAGCGATGCCTTGTGCGCTATGCTGCGGTGGCCCACGCTGGCCCGTGTCGCGGTTGCTTCACTCATTTCGTTCCGCCGCCCCCGACACGCGCCGCGACGGGCTGGTGCATCTGCGGTCCGTGCCGTCTCCCGTCGCGGTCGGCGGAGACGACCATTCGTCCGTTCCGCCCGCCGCTCCGTCCACCGGCACCGACCGCTTCTTCAGATCGCTTGGCGTCACCGGTGCCGAATCATCGGCTGGGGGCAACTGGCGGCGTGCCTTGCGCCTCGATTATATGGCGCGCTCGCGCCGTCAAGAAGTTCTCTGGTCTGTAAAGAGGAAATTGCCATGAGTTATTCGCACGACTCGGATAGATCATCTCGGCCTCGGCGCGGGTCGATCCCGATTGTACGGCTCGCTTGCGCCTGTCAAGGTCGAACACTTCGTGTCTCCACCTGTGACAGTTCTCAGCGAGCCGGGGACGGCGGGCTTCTAACACTTCGCGCCGGGAAGCTTCCGGCCAACTGCTCAATCACAGCGACTCATTGACCCGAGGAGCTTTCCACCGTTTGCATTTGCAGCACCCACGAACCGTGCTTGAGCTGATTCTTCGCGTGCAGGTCGGCGTTGTATGGAGTCCGGGTTTGCCACATCTTCCAAAGTATCTTCAACCAGCGTTACCCCGGTCACGCTCGCGCTCTACACGCCCTGGGCGAAGCAGAGCGGATCATTCCTTCGATGCTTGGGACGACTGATTTGGAGGACCAACTTCGGTCACCACGATTTCAACAATCACCGGCTGCCCCTCAGCGGTCAGAGAACGGCGGTCGCCCGGTGCCGTGGCGACGAACGCCAGTTCCATCCGCTGCATGACCGTTTCAAGACGGCGCAACGCATGGCCGCGAACCACGACATCGTGCGAAGTAAAAACCAAATGCAGCCGTTGTTCTTTGCCCTCGCTGGTCAACTCCGAGAAGGTGAAGTGATCGAACGGCAGTAACAGCGACCGTTCTGAGGAAATTTCTACGCGCAATGCGCGGGCTTGCGGGTCAGACGCCCAACTTTCGGGTGTTTTTGTGCTCATGTTTCTCCATGATTAGACGACGATGACGACGGACGCGTTGGAGACGAGAGAACATCTCCGCCGCGCGATGACCGAACCGAAGCATGCAAAGATAAACCCGATCGTGAACCGCGACGCCACAGCGAGGTGCATCCTGACCGGCAAGTTCCATCGCCAACGGGCGGTGACCGGAACGCGCCACGTTCTCGCGCAATTGCTCCTTGTCCGGTGTGAAGATGCGCACGCCGCGCCGGCCGCGCGAGATCGTCACGTACCATTGCTGGGCGTTGGTCGCAGCCTTGATGGTCGAGTCGGAGAACAGCACATAATCCACGGTCTTCCCCTGTGAGCCGTAGGACGTGACGGCGTAGCCGGGCAGGAACTCGCGGAACACCTTGTCCAACACCCGGCCATCCGCCAGTTCAATTCCGCCGTCCGCACGGACGGCCTTCACAGTCACCAGTTCACCATTCGTGACACGACGCCCTGAAGCCAGCCTGCGATTTGATTTGAGGTGCAGCCGGTCGCCTTGCGCCACCGGTAATTTCGCGCGGCTGGCAGACGGAAAAACGGTCCAGCCACTTGTTCGAGACCGTGACGAACCTCCCGTTGACTTCGACCAGCACGTAAGACTTCAGGATGCCGGCCAGTTTGCCCTTCGCACCCGGTTCGGCCTGGCGGACTTTCTGGTTGAACACGACAACGGCATCTGGCGGGTAGAATCGTTCATCCCGCTTCTGCGCGTTTGTCAGATCGAGTTTATCGAGCGCCTGAACAATGGTGTCCTGAGCCCCGAGCAAACCCTTCGATTTCAGTGCATCGCGCACCCGCGAGTTGACCCGGTGGACTTCCGCCCAGGTCTGCGAGACGACTACAGCCGAGGCGTCCTGTTCCGCCAGACGCAGGTATTCATCCGCGAGCTTGTCGGCTTGATCGCCTAAACCGCACGACACAACCACGCCCATCTTGTCGAGTCGCTCAAACGACTCACTCAGCTTGCCGGCAGCGGCCAACTCCACCGCGTGCCGGTAACGCTTGATCCGCGTCCGTTCATCTTCGTCACGAGCGAGTGCCGGGTCCTGCCGGCGAATCGTGTGCAGTTCAACCGGCCGGACGCCCGAATGCCGTTCGATGGCGAGGAGTGCATCGGAAGCCTCGACCGCTCCATGCTGGCGAGTGTCGCCGGACAGAATCAACCGCGCATTATGCTCGCGGCACAGTCGAATCAATTCGAGCATCTGCCGCCCGCCAATCTGACCGGCCTCATCCACGACGACGGCAGCGTGATCGGCAAGTTCACGCTTGAGGAGAAACTGCGTCACGGTCGCCGGCGAGGGAAATCCCGCCTGCTCCATGTCCACGACCTGCTGGCGTTGAGGGGCGAGGACGACCACTGGCCGGTCTGATTGACGGATTTGCTCGACCAGTTCCCGCAGCACAAAACTCTTGCCGGTGCCGGCGCCGCCGCGGAAAACCGACACCGTGTTGGTCGAGCAAAGCAGCATATCCAGCGCCCGGCGTTGTTCATCATCGAGTTGTGGATTCGGTGGGCGAGGATTCGCCACGAGCGGCCACGAGGCGCCTACACCTTCCTTGGCCGTTTGAACAATCTCGCGTTCGCGCAGCAGAACGTCGCGCAACGTCACTTCGCCCGGACGTTCGGCGTTCCGGATGTAATCCCGTTGCCGCGTGAACTCCGTGAGTTGCGAAACCGAAAATTCTTCGCCGCGTGCTCGATTCAGCGCCTCCTGCCACACCTGGCATTCGAGCACGACCGAGTTCCGGTCGAACAGATGTTCCTCAGCCCATTGCACAGCCTCAGCCACGGAAATTCGGCGGTCATTGGTTGGACTTTGTGCGGACTGCTGGCACAGCCGGCTCAAAGTCTGGCGCTCCTCGGGCGTAAACTGCGACGCCCACAGCGTCCGTAATTCGTCGCGGCTCACATCGCGTTGCTTGCGTGACCGTTCCGCTGTCGCGATCAGGCGGCGCATGGCCATTACATCCCCGTTCGCATATTCCGGCTTTTCGGCCAACAACCGGGCGAGTCCAGCGTCGATCTCAGCGCGGCGTTTGGAGAATCGTTGGCAGAGTTCATCCGAAACGCCTTCCAGTTCAAAATCTCCGCGTGCCCGGTTGCGAATCCGGTAGCCGAACCCGCGCAGTTCGCGGGCGAATTCATGGTAGTAGGCGTTCTCCGCAAACTTGCGCGCGCGCAGCAGTTCATAGTCTTGCAGAGCCTTCCACCGATTCTCGACCGGATCGAATGTTGCGTTGAAGACGATGCAGTGCGTGTGGAGATGCGGATCGAGAGCCCGCGACGTGTCATGCGTGAACAGCGCCGTTACGAAGTTGCCGGTCAGACGGTCGCCCTGTGCACCACCGGTGCGGATGCGTGTTGCCGTGAACGCTTCAAACTCCCGCAGTGCCGTCCGCACCGCACGGGCATGCGCTTTAAGAATCCGCTCGTCTTGCCCTAGGAATGCCACGAGCGATACGGATTTGGTCGGCGAGAAGGCGAAGTCGAAGAATATCCGCCGATTGGCAGTCTCGTGGCCATCTTCATTCCGCGTGGTGTTCAGCCGCTGCGTCAGGGTATCACCTGTGGCCGGATGCTGGTTCTCGCACAGCCGCAGAAAGTCATTCGCGTGGACTTTCCCGGACAGTCCGAGTCGTTGCGCGCCCAGTCCCAGCCATTCGCCGGCCACCCGCTGGCCTTCATCGTAGTAATCGCCGACGCAGAGGTGTTCCTCGAAATACTCCTGTGCGTTCTTAAGCGTGTATTGTGTTTTGGCCGTGACCATGACGGGGACACTACACGGAATGTCGGCGGACTCTGTGTAGCTGATACACCGGAACGCGCTCGATTTGTGGTCAACTGAGACCATGAATATGACGCAGACTCTGAGGACCGAGCGCACCACCGGCGAGGTGGAACACGCCGTCTTGGAATTTTGCCCGGGTCAGTCCGGCGATCCCGAGGCCTTCCAGAACGAGACGCGAACCATCCGACGACATCTCCGGGTGAATCCGTCACCGGGCAACCGGGTGACTGCCGGCACCACTGCCAATGCGCAAGGAGGCTATGCGCTTCTCATCAGTTTTAGTACAGGGCACGCGTTACCCCTTCTGGGCAGAAGGTCCGGGCGTCCGCGAAATCGTCGCGGAGAGGATGCAGAACAGACGCGCAGTACCCATGCTTCGGACACACGATGTCCAAGCCACAGTCCCATCCGTAGGGCAGGGCATTGCCAGTCCGCGATCTCGCACAGTCCGTGGACGCAGATTAGTTGTGTCTCTGGAGAGTCCATGTCCGCGTTCAGTCCACGTCCACGAGTGCATCCGCACACCGTCCGCACCAGCGGTCACGCGAAGGTTTCAACTTTCCGCAAACAATCCGCAGTCTTGGGCCGTCCATTTCCACAATCTCGTCACCGACATGAATCGTTCGTGAACCGAGGTCGGCAAGCGAATGGCTGCGTCACGGCCTTGCTATTTCCATTTCATTGCCGTCCGATTTCCCGATTTGCGGGCGAAACATTGCGATTGCCCGGTGTGCGCAGCGCTACAACCCGGCGGTGAACCCATGACCACAGATGAGAGATTGAAGAAACTGCTGGATGCGTCATCGGGACAGTTGGAAGCTATTGACGAGATTTTGGAGCAGCGGGTGCGCAATCCATTGCCGATGACACAAGGCCCCTTGCTGATGGGCATGTCGGCGTCTGCGAAGTTCTTGGGTGTCAGCCGCGCGACCCTCTGGCGGATGATCAAAGCGGGACTTTTGCAGAAGGTCGAGGTGCTGCCAGGAAGTTTTCGGCTGCGTCGCACCGATTTGGAGGCCGTTGCGGCGGGGCGGAAACCGTGCCGCAGTGAAGGTGCCCCGGATATCTCTGATGCGCCCCAACACCTCGGCACACCAACACATGGCAATTCCTCCTCTCTTGAAGCGGCATAGACGCCGCTCGCTCGCCGAGGACGGGCAGTTCCCATTCTCGCAGTGCGACCCAGCGGAATTTCGGTCTCGCGGAAATCACCAGACGGAAAAAACCGCAGCATTCCCGCTCGAATCAAAAAACCAACAAAACCACCAACGCCGGGAAAAATGGCGAAACCTTCAGGTGACGGCGCCTGAAGTTCCGGTTGGTGGTTTTGTTGGTTTTTGTCCGCCGAGTTTCAAGGTGTCCGCTATGTTTCATCAAACCGGGGGTGAATTGGAGACATGCCATACAAGCCTTGAAAACAAAGGGCCAGAACACTTGTTCTGGCCCTTGTAGTTGGTAGCGGGGGTGGGATTTGAACCCACGACCTTCAGGTTATGAGCCTGACGAGCTACCGGGCTGCTCCACCCCGCAGTCAAAAGTCTGGTGCACCTTAGAGGCGGAGTGCTGGTTCGTCAAGCCCTGAATCCCGGTCAGCACCATGCAAGTCAAAACGGATTCAGCGCTGCAGGCCGGGCGTCTGTGGAGTTGGTTCGAAACGGAAGATCATTTCGTTCGGTCGAGAGAGGTTGAGCTTGTTGCGCGTAGTCCGCTCGATGTAGCTGAGGTCGGTCTTCAGCGCTTCGATCTCGGTCTGTTGTTTCTTCTCAAGCGCGTCTTGTTGCTCGATCTCGTGGTCCAGTCGGGCAATCTCGGATTGCATGGCGTGCCGTTGATGAAGCAATGGTACGAACAGCAGCGCCACGCCGAATCCGACGACCGCTACGAAGACGAAAAACCCAAGCGACTGCAATCGGCCCCACAACGCCAAGATCCAACTCATTGCCTAGAGTTTGCCTCCGTATACGGCATTCTTGCCGAGGGTCTCCTCGATCCGCAGCAGTTGGTTGTACTTACAGACGCGGTCGGTGCGACACAACGAGCCGGTCTTGATCTGGCCGGCGTTGGTCGCCACCGCGATATCGGCGATGGTAGTGTCTTCCGTCTCACCGGAGCGATGGCTGATAACCGCCGTGTAACCAGCTTCCTTCGCCATCTCAATCGCATCCAGAGTTTCCGTCAGCGAGCCGATCTGATTGACCTTCACCAGGATCGAGTTCGCGGTACCCGTATCGATACCGCGTTTCAAGAACTTCGTGTTGGTGACGAAGATGTCATCACCGACGAGTTGCAGTTTGTCACCCAACCGGTCGGTCATCAATTTCCAGCCGTCCCAGTCGCTCTCCGCGAGGCCGTCTTCGAGGGAAACGATCGGGTACTTCTTGCAAAGGCCGCGGTAGAACTCGATCATCTGCTCGGAGGTGCGTTTTGAACCGTCCGATTTCTTGAAGATGTATTTCTTGGACGCGGCGTCGTAGAACTCACTCGCCGCAGGATCGAGAGCGATGAAAATGTCCTTGCCCGGCTTGTAGCCCGCCTGCTTGATCGCCGCGATGATGACTTCGAGCGGGTGTTCGTTGTTCTTGAGTGCGGGAGCGAACCCGCCTTCGTCGCCAACCGCCGTGCTGAGCTTGTTGGCCTTCAGCACGCCCTTTAGTGCATGGAATACCTCCGCGCCCATCCGCAACGCTTCACGGAAACTCGGCGCGCCCTTGGGCACGATCATGTACTCCTGCAAATCAATCGGCGCATCGCTGTGGGCGCCGCCGTTGAGAATGTTCATCATCGGGACTGGCAACACTTTCGCGTTTGGTCCGCCGAGATATTGGAACAACTCAACCCCGAGCTGGGACGCCGCGGCGTGAGCCACGGCGAGTGAGACGCCGAGGATTGCGTTCGCGCCGAGCTTGCCCTTATTTGGCGTGCCATCGAGCGCGATCATCAGGTGATCGATGCCGACCTGGTCGAGCGCGTCGTGACCGATCAACTCGCGGGCGATCTTCGTATTGACGTTGGCGACCGCCTTTTGAACGCCCCTGCCACCGTAACGCTTCTTATCGCCGTCACGCAGTTCCCAAGCTTCATATTCACCAGTGCTCGCGCCACTGGGGACAGACGCGCGACCAACCGCACCGCCGGAAAGTTCCACGTCCACTTCGATTGTTGGATTCCCGCGAGAATCGAGAATCTCGCGGGCTTGAATTCGAATAATACTGGTCACAAAAATCAACTTCCTCCTTGGCGCGCATTCTAGGACGAATGCCACGCGAATCAAGAAATTAAACATTGCAACAGCAGGATTTTACGGACGGCGATCGGCAACGGTGAAACTCTTCCAACAAGCGCGTGGGCGGGTATTGACAGGTTTTCGACGGCGGGCCTAGTGTGGTGTCACTGAAATGCCTTTCCAATGTCCATCTGGTCAAAATGAAGCGATTCATTGTAACGAAGCGTTAGGGACAGCACACTAGGATGTGGTGAACACACTATGGCACTGATTGACTGTCCCGAATGTGGAAAACAGGTTTCGACTGCAGCGGCCACCTGCCCCTCCTGCGGTTTTCCTGTAGCGTCTCAGGTGGCGCAACCGCCGGCCGTGCCCGACAAACTGCTCGCCGAAGTGCGACCTTCGTGGTGGCGGTTTTTCTGGTACCTGGTGTTCTCTTGGCTGATCGTGCCGTTGATTATCGCGTGGTGCCGTCGGAGGTCGGTCGTGCTGAGGATCTACCCCGGACGAATCACGTTGGAGCGTGGTCTTTTCTCGAAGAGCTATCGGGAGCTGATCGTCCGTGACATCCGCTCGGTCGAGATTGACCAGAGTCTGCTGGCCAGACTGGTCGGTATTGGTGATCTGACCATGTCCACGGCGGCGCGTGTCGATGCGGATGAGGAAATCGAGGGGATTCCCAATCCGAAGGCTGTCCGTGACCTGATTCTGGCCCAGAGACAGGGGCAGTAGTTCACGGGCTTCACATTGGCATATTGACTGTCCGGCCTTCGCGTGCCGATTCCAGCAGCGCCTCGATCACACGCATGTTGGCGCGCGAATCGTGCTCAGCATCAACGTCGGGGGGAAATTGGGGCGCGCGATTCTCATGCACGCACCGGGAGAAGTATTTCAATTCCAGTACAAAAGGCGCGAGCGGATGTTGCGGCACGCCGTCAGTCTCGATACGGATGACGTCCGTCTTGCCTTCTCGCGTGAAGTATAACTCGGCTGGCCACGCGGGCGGCAGCCACGGGTGCGGGATCAACAATTTGGCGTCGGTTCCCACGATCTCCGCGGGATAGGACGGTTCCGCCTCCATGCTGCAGAGGATGTGGGCAGTGACGCCTTCATCAAATTGGAGGCAGCCATTCAATGTCAGGTCAACGCCGGTCTGCTTGTCAAAATGGGCATGGGCCACAACGCGCTTTGGCTCGGAGCCGACAAGAAAGCGGGAAAGGTTCACGCAGTAGCAGCCGATGTCCATGAGGGCGCCGCCACCAGCCTCGCGCCAGTAGCGTGGATTCTCCCGGTTCCGCCCGCGGGCGGTCCGGTTGCAGCGGATGTGCAGGACCCGGCCGATTCCACCCGTGGCGATGATGCGTTTGGCTTCGGCGATCTGTGGATGGAAGCGATGCATGAACCCTTCCATCAGCCAGCGCCCGCTTGCGTGAGCGGCCCCGAACATCTTCTCGACCTCGGTACTGGAACAGGCAAGCGGCTTCTCGCAAAGAACGTGTTTACCGGCTTCGAGTGCGCGCACCGTCCATTCGCAATGCAGCCCGTTGTGCAGCGCGTTAATGACGACGTTGATTTCGGGATCGTTAACCAGCGATTCGTAACCCGAATGCGCGCGCGGGACGCCATGCTTGACGCCGGCAGCCTTGGCTCGTTCGGCGTCGCGGCTGGCAACGGCCACGAGCGATGCCTCGTCAATCAGGCGAAACGCGTCGGCGAATTTGCCGAAGATCAAGCCCGTGCCCAGAATACCGTAACGGAGTTTTCCACCCGTCGACATGTCGCCAGACTAATCAGTCCGGGCCTGCGCTGCAAGTTCAGGCTGGAGGCCACAGATTACGTCGATAGGTTTTTTTGACCTTGGCGGGCTCAAATGAGGCTGATACGCTGCGACGGCGATGACCCAATGGGTAAAATGGTTGTACGTGCTGACGTTGGCGGTGTGGATCGGCAGTATTGTGTTCTTTAGTTTCGCGGTGGCGCCGACAGTCTTTAAGACACTCAAGCCGGAAGACGCGGCGGCGTTGATTCGGCGGATCTTTTCCAAGTACTACTTGATCGGCATTGTGTGCTCGGCGGTTGGCATCGTATGCGTTGGGCTGCTGTTGGCAGATCGGTCGTTTGGTAAATGGCCGGCGATCCTGACACTGTTGTTGCTGGCGGGAATGGGTGGCACGGACCTCTGGCTTCGTCAGGGTGTGATGCCTCATATGAACCATCTGCGCGACCAGCGGGCTGCGGTGGAGAGTTCGGGAAAACAACCAGACGAAGAATTGGAGCGGGAATGGAAAGGGCTCCATCGTTTGAGCGTGCAGATGAACGGCGTGGTGCTGCTTTGCGGGCTGGTGTTGGTTTTTCTCATTGTATACGCTCGTGTGGTCTGATCGGGGCTCTGACGTGAACAAATCCAGATGGAACAAACCAGTTGTCGCCACCGGGCGGTTTGTTAAACCGCTTTTGTTCCGTCGGTCCCGTGTGCTGCTGCCGGTCTTGGTGGCGATCTTCGCGTCGTCGTGCGGGCGTGGTCCTGTCCGGTTCGAGACGAGATTCCTTCCGCAACCCCGCCCGAGAGGAGGCGTGGTTGCCACCGTGGATATCACGGCGCCCCCCGGCAACTCCGGTCGAAAAGTATTCGCGGGCTTGACGCGCGACGGGCGGATTGTCGCCCGTGGCGAAGCCGTCGTGCCGAACAACGGCACCGTGCAGGTGATTATTCAAGCCATGGACGCCTCGCCGCCCGTGCCGGATGGCGAATACGACCTCTGGCTGGCGATCAGCCGTGACGCGTTGGAATCGTGCTACCCGAGCTACGGCGATCTGTTCGTGAATCAGAAATGGACCCTGGGACGGATGTCCCGCACGAAAGTGCTGGCTGATCCATCGATTTGGAAAGAGCGCACACTGTCCAAGCCGGGGAACCTCATCACGATTCATTATCATCGCTACGACGAGGATTACGACAACGTCAGCATCTGGACCTGGGACGCCTATTTCAAGCGTTCGCCAGAGCAGAACGAAATTTTCGAGGTCGGTCGCGACACCTACGGCTCGATCCTGCAACTGGATCGCGGCGCATACGGCTTGAAGGGCGACTCGGACAAAATCGGCCTGTTGCCGCGCTTGGCGGGCGACTGGAACCGAAAGGACGTTGGAGGAGACAAGTTCTGGAGGGCAGACATGCGTAATGAGATTTATTTGATCGGTGACAAGAACCAGGTATGGGCACAGCCGCCCGACACAAGTCCGCAGGTGGTCGTCGCCTACATGGACACGCCGAACCGGCTCGTCGTCCAGATGTCGCGCCTTGTCAAACCCGACGAAGTCGCCGCGAGCCGTTTCACGATCACCGACAGCCAAAAGAAAACGCAAATGCCCGTCTCCACGCGGATTGTCTTTCACGACAAAAAACTCGCATCCAATGAAGTCGAGTTGAACCTCGGCGCGCCGCTCGACATCGCGGGACGCGCCTATGAAGTCAGCGTCGAAGGGTTCGGCGGCGCGGCGCGCGTGGTGCCGCGCGGCGTGTTGGATGACGCGGACGAGTTTTACGAAGCACACGCCGTGCTCGGCGCCACGTACCGCCCGGAAGCGACGACGTTTCGCGTGTTCGCGCCGACGGCAAACAAGTTGCAGGTGGTGATTTACGATGCAGCCACGGGCGACAAGGGTCGCACGCCACACGACCTCCACCCGACCGGCAAAGGCATTTGGGAAGGCAAGGTTGATGGCGACCTCGATGGCAAATTCTATCTGTTCAAGCTCGACGATACCGACCGCGAGGTCCTCGACATCTACTGCGTCAATGCGGTCGACAGCAGCCGCCGCGCGCGCATCACCGACCTCTCGAAAACCAACCCGCCCCACTGGGACACCACCAAAGACGGCCCGCCCCTCGATTCGCCCGTCGACATGGTCGTCTACGAAATGCACATCCGCGATTTCACCATCGCGGCGAATTCCGGCGTCGAGTACAAAGGCAAATACCTCGGCTTCGCGCAGGCAGGCGCGCACCTGCCGGACGATGACGCGATCAAGACCGGCCTCGATAACCTCGCCGAATTGGGCATCACACATGTGCAGTTGCTCCCGATCCAGGACTTCGACAACGACGAGTCGAGCACGAATTACAACTGGGGCTACGTCACGACGGATTACAACTCGCCCGAGGGCTGGTACGCCACAAACATCGACAACGAGAGCCGTATCCGCGAGTTGAAGCAACTCATCGCCGCCCTCCACCAGCGCGGCATCGGCGTGATCATGGACGTGGTCTACAACCACACCGCCAACAACGCACCGTTCAACCTCCTCGTCCCGCGCTACTATTACCGCTTCCTCCCCGACGGCAGTTACTCCAACGGCTCGGGCTGCGGCAACGATTTCCGCACCGAAGCCCCCATGGCTCGCAAGTACATCCTCGACACCCTCAAATTCTGGGTCCAGGAATACGGCATCGACGGCTTCCGCTTCGATCTCATGGCCCTCATCGACCTCGACACCATGAAAGACGTCGAACGCGAACTCCGCACCCTCAAACCCAACATCGTCCTCTACGGCGAACCCTGGGGCGGCGGCGGCAAACAGGCGCCCGTCAAACCCACCAACAAACAAACCATCCACGGCACCCGCATCGGCGCGTTCAACGACAACATCCGCAACGCCCTCCTCGGCTCGCCCTTCGACAAGAACCACGCCGGCTTCATCCAGGACGGCTCCAGCATCGACAACGTCCAGCGCGGCATCGAAGGCAGCTGGCGCGACTGGGCGCCCACGCCCGCCCAGGCCATCAATTACCTCAGCTGCCACGATAACTGGGTCGTCTGGGACAAACTCAAACTCTCCAAGCCCGACGCCACCGACCGCGAGTTCAAGGACATGATGAAACTCGGCTACCTGCTCCTGTTCACCTCCCAGGGCGTCCCGTTCCTCAACGGCGGCGAAGAATTCGCCCGCACCAAGTTCGGCCACGAGAACAGCTACAACGCCCCCGACACCGTCAACCAGGTCGACTGGTCCCTCAAACAGAAAAACTTCGACCTCTTCACCTACACCCGCGACCTCATCGCCCTCCGCAAAGCCCATCCCGTCTTCCGCCTCCGCGCCAAGGAACAAATCGCCGCCTGGCTCGCCTTCCACGACCAGCCCAACCCCGGCTCACTCCTCTTCACCATCGACCCGCCCGCCAACGGCCTCCCCGGCGAAACCTGGCGACACGTCTGCGTCATCGCCAACAGCGCCGACAACCTCAGCTACGACTTCGCCCTCCCCGCCGGCCCCTGGCACGTCGCCCTCGACGACACCGGCGCACTCACCACCGACCGCATCATCGAAGGCACCATCCGCGTCCGCTACAAATCCGGCGTCATCCTCTACCAACTCTGACCTTCAGCCCGCTGCTGTCCCCCGTCTCCTCGCCCCTTGGGGGGAATCGAGTCGGACGAGAAGCCGCTGGTTGTGCCGAGGCGGCAAAGGATTATAGGTGAGGGGTGTGTCGTCCCATCCCTCCCCAACGCTCCATTCCTCCAATTCTCCCTCTCTCCCATCCTTTCCCCCGGCTACTCGGCTATCTACCCCGATTCCTTGTCGGGGCTCGGTTACCCGGTGACTGCCCTTGTGGCCTCAACTTGGGTTCGTTTTTGGCTTTCCGTTCACAATTTTCCACGCCGGCTTGCTCAAACTTGGGTTCGTTTGTATTTTTTACTTTTTCGACGACCTCTCGACCACCCCCACCGGTTGTGGTGCCCCCCCCTCATTGTCAAAGAACGTCCCAACGTCAGCCCCCCAGCATATCCTAATTGGATATCAAGTCAATCATAATACGATGCAGCCGGCCAAGCGCCTCCCGCCTGCGTCGGCGCGATATTAAACCGCGGTCCGACCGCTGGTGTAGCCGCGCCTCTGTGAGGCGCGATCCGTCCCCCGTCCGCCTTCGCTTCGTCTCCGCTCACCCCTCTTCGCTTCCGCATCCACGCCCGTCGTACACCGTCCCGAGCAACAGGGGAGCGCACGCGCCCCGCGTGCCGCCTGACGCGCCCTCGCGTCAGACAAGCCGCCTGACAAACCCGCCGCGCTTGCCGCCGTATTCCCGCCGTCCGTACTCCATCCGTCCGGTTCGCCGGCTTACTGGCTACTGGCTTCTGGCTCCTGACTTCTGCCTGCTGCCACCCCCGCCCCTCATCGGTCCCATTCGTCCCATCGGTCCTATCCCGCCGCCGCGCCCCTAGCGAGGGCCTAAGAAGATTCTGCTGCCAAACACTTGCTTGGAAAACAGAACAATTGGTACACTGCAACTTACGCACCTCGCTGAAAACACAGGGCTTAGCTCGTACAATGCCGGTCCTGACCACATAATTTCCCAACGCTTCGCCGTGAAGGGAACGGCGATCACCGCGCTTCAATGCTAGTGTGGTGTCACTGAAATGCCTTTCCAATGTCCATCTGGTCAAAATGAAGCGATTCATTGTAACGAAGCGTTAGGGACAGCACACTAGTGTGGTGTCACTGAAATGCCTTTCCAATGTCCATCTGGTCAAAATGAAGCGATTCATTGTAACGAAGCGTTAGGGACAGCACACTAGTGTGGTGTCACTGAAATGCCTTTCCAATGTCCATCTGGTCAAAATGAAGCGATTCATTGTAACGAAGCGTTAGGGACAGCACACTAGCCATTGGCGCAGGTATCCATCAGCCTCTTTGGCTCATCATACCGGTACAAGACTTTCACAGACCGGGAATATGAAAAGGACATTACGGCCAGCAATCGCTCTCGGGAATATGTCGAGAGATACCTTTCGTTGATAGCTCAGAGTGGGGCGCAAAGTAGTCTGGCTCAACTCGCCATTGACGGGGGCGAATTCCGTGAGCCGAAATTGGTCGATCCAGAAAAAGCAGACGAAGCTGACCTGGAAATGTCCGGTACGATTCTGACGCAGGACACAAGTTTTGAGCTTGCTCGAATGTCCTCGACGAAACTTGCTACACGAATTCTGCGCGGGTACATTAGTCACTAATGTATCCGCCTCATCGAGTCCGCCGCCACCGCCTCACAATTCACGGACCAGACGTTGCGAAGAGTTTTGCCCGATTTGGCCCCTCACCAAGCCGAGTCGGACGAGACGCGACCAGATAGTATTTGAGGTCGCAAACAGCCCGCCTCGCCCTGGTTGCCCCGCATTCTCGCCATGCTAGAATTTAGTGGACTTGATTCACGCTTTTTGCTCTACTCCGCCACTCACTGGAGTGGCAATGAGGCTGGCGTCTCAAGCGTTTTTTCGGTCCTTCCAGAGTTGCAGAATTCATTAACGATCAACTGAATGGTCATGCAATAGTGGCGGGTCATTAAGGGCAAATTCCTATGAAAAAATTTCAACACATTCTCATTCGCATCGCAATTGTTGCACTGCTCTTGGGCGCGGCCCCATTCGCCCGCGCCGCGTGCAGTTTGAACATTGTCAGTGCCGGCCCCTGCCTGGCCGACGGCTCGGCGGGCAATCCCAGCGTGGGTGACGCGTACGGCCTCAACTCGTGCTCAATATCGTCGGCACGCCTTCACGCCCTTCAATATCGTGTGTACAATGGCCAATATCTCGTACACGAACCTGGTTTCCGTCGGCGCCGGCAACGGCTATTCCTTGCGCTACAATTGGCCCCTGGATCTGGATGACGGGATTCCCTGGAGCATCCAGCTCGATCCCGCCGGCGTCAGCGGCAATACCAACGCCAACAAATCGGCCAGCGGCACACTCACGCCCACCCCGCCGATCACCGCGACCGACCTGTTTCATCCGCATGGTGTGGAACGGCTTCGAGTCCTATCTCCTGACCTTTAGCAGTAACCCCTCGCTGCTATATGTCGTGTTCGGCGTGCCCACCACTCACGGCGCGCAAACCGTTCTCTCCGTCGACGGCCCGGCCGACGCGGAACTCATCGTGACCCCGCCCTATAACCTCCCGATCTTTCAAACCATCTTCTCGAATTCGTCGACAGCACGTTCTCTGATACGAACAACTTCGTGGTACAAGTCAGCCGCACCCGCGTGAACCCCACCGTCCTCCGCACCAATACCTGGGCGGACATGAGTACGCTCGCGACCAATTGGACAGTGTGGCTCGCCCCCGACGCCCGCTGCGAATCCACCAACCCGCTCATCACCAGTTTCGTCCAGACATCCCTGCCAACCAATTACCTGTCAACGTTGACCCCGTACGACACCGCCCGCACACTTCATAAACGGTAGCGAAAGCGCTGAGGTACGAGGAACCACCCCCGGCGATCGACGCGGTCGGCGTATTGGAGGATGGGATCGGGGATTGCGGCGGGTTCTCGGCCCTGCTCGTCGCCTCGTTGCGTAACGTCGGCATCCCCGCCCGCTGTATTTCCGGGTTTCGCTATGGCGAGCAGATCCCGCATGTCCGCGTCGAGTTTCACTTGCCGGGCACGGAGTGGATCGTCGCCGATCCAACCGACGGCAACACCAATGATCCGACCGGCACCTACGCGTACGATTTTGGCGTGACGTCCGACGGCAACCAGTATGTCGCCGTGGACGCTGGCGATGCGCACGAACTGCCGTATTACACCTTCGAGTTCATCCAAATCCCCAATTACATTGAATTCGGCGGCGCAGGCGGTTCGTATACCTCGTTCTACGGTCTTGTGTCGACACCATCGGTCGCCGTGGAAGCCAGTCCATCCGACGCCGCGACTGTGACCGGAGAAGGCGCCTACCCGGCCGGCACGAATGTGCAGATTGCCGCGAACGCCAACACCGGCTGGACATTTACCGCTTGGAGCGACGGTAATACTCAGAACCCCCGGACAGTCACTGTGCCCGAGGCCGGCACCAACTACATCGCCAATTTCACCTCGCAGTCGACGAATTCATCCACGGCCACCATCACCGTGTTGGCCAATCCGTCGGATGGCGGCACGGTTACAGGAAGCGGAACTTACACCGTCGGTTCTTCGCAGCAGATTTCGGCCACTGCCAATAGCGGCTTTTCGTTCACCAGCTGGAGTGATGGCGGCGCGCAAACGCACGACATCATCGTGCCTTCGACTAACACCGCCTACACGGCGACCTTCACCCCCGTCTCCTCCTCATGCGCCTACACGCTGAGCAAAACGAGCACCACGCTCACGGCGAAAGGCGGCAAGATGACCGTCAGCGTAAAGGCCAAGGGCACCGACTGCGACTGGACGGCCAGCACCACGAATAGCTGGATCACCATCACCTCCGGCAGCAGCGGCACCGGCAGCGGCAAGGTCGAGTTCACCGTCCCCGGCAACACCAACACCACGGCCCTGTCCGGCGCGATAACGATTGCCGGCGAAACCTACGCCGTCAATCAGGATGCCGGCGGATGCACCTTCAAACTCAGCCCCAAGGACGGCAAACTCAAGGACACCGGCGGCACCGCCACCATCAAGGTGACCCCCAATCTCAGCGACTGCGACTGGACCGCCGTCAGCAACGATTCGTTTATTACCATCACGAGCGGCGCCAGCGGCACGGGCAAGGGAACGGTCACGTACTCCGTTCCGGCCAACGCGACCTCCAACGTTCTCACAGGCACGGTCGCCGTCGCCGGCCAGACCTTCACCGTCATACAGGCGGGCGCAAAGTAACCGGCAATTCCAGACTCTGCCTACAGCCCCAGCTCGGCAAAGAGTTTCATGCCCTCGACCGTCATCGGGTCGGGCAGAAAATCGTATCCGGCTGACGGAGCATGCGTGTTGAGATTGTCTCCTGAGCGGAACGAGGATGGCAATGCCGAGCCCGTCCGCGACGAGCGCATTCGCCCTGGCCCGTAGGCGCAGGCGAGCAGGATGCAGTCAGTATGGGGTGAATACCCCATAGACGGTGGGATGACATATCGCCGAGCCTCTTGAACTTGTGGAGGCGAGATGACCGGCCTGTTGGCGAATAAAACTGGCGTACATACCTCAAAGAGGAGAAGGCGACTTATGAAATCGATTCGAATTCTGGTGGCGATATCTGTCTTGGCTGTGTTGGCGGGGGCGCTGAACGCCACTGCAGCAACTCTCGATACCATCTACACATTCTGCCTGGCGACCAATGTTCGATGGCAATTGCGTTGACGGGGCGTTCCCGCAAGCCATTATCGAAATCAGTCCCGGCCTCTTCTTGGGCTCTACCCAGTACGGCGGCGTGAGCAACGATGGCACGGCGTTCCTGCTCACGTCGACGGGTACGTTGACCACGATTTTCCAGTTTAATGACAGTACCGGTACGGAACCGAATGGCTGCTACCAGAGCACTAATGGTGTGATTCAAGCGGTTCAGGCCAATGATGGTAGCTTCTTCGGCACGACCATCGACGGCGGGACGGGCGGCAGCGGAACGGTCTTCCGGATCACGTCGGAAGGCACGCTGACGATGGTCCATCAGTTTAGCGGCCCGGACGGTTCTGACCCTCGGAATCTGATCAAGGCCAGCGATGGGAATTTCTACGGCAACACCGCCGAGGGAGGGTCGCACGGCAGCGGAACGGTGTTCCGGATCACCTCCGCCGGGACGTTGACCACCGTTTATAACTTTGCCGGTCTCGACGGTGACATCCCGATCATTGACATCCAGAGTAGCAACGATAATCAACTTTACGGCTCGACGCAAAAAGGCGGAACGAATAACGCGGGCACGATCTTCAAGATGACGACCGCCGGCACCTTGACCACGTTGCACTCGTTTAACCGCGTAACGGAAGGGTTTTTCCCGACGTTAACCTTGCAGAGTGGCGATAATTTTTACGGCACGCTGATCGCCGGAGGAACCCAGGGCAGTGGAACCGTATTTCAGATCACATCGACAGGAGCGTTGACCAATCTCTATCAGTTCAGCGGCCCCGACGGCTCCGAGCCGATCCTGGTGTACATGGACGCCGATCAGACGTTGTACGGGGTCACCGCCTCCGGCGGCGCCAATGGCGCGGGCACCGCGTTCAGCCTCACCTCCGAGGGAACGCTGACGACGTTGTATTCGTTTTGTAACGACCCCGACTGTACGGACGGCAATAATCCCAGCCAGTTCACCTTGGCTAGTGATGGGAAATTCTACGGAGTAACCGTTGGTGGCGGTTTCACGAACCTGAATGGCGGTGGCACAGCGTTTGTGCTGGATGCGGGCGAGATTGTCGGCCCTTGCACCTATGGCCTGAACCCGACCAATGCAGCCTTCACGACCACGGGCGGCACCGGTTCGTTCAGTATCGTGACTTCCAATAACTGCCCGTGGGTGGCCACGAACAATGTGAGCTTTATCACGATCACCTCCGGCGCGAGCGGCATCGGCACCGGGACGGTCCATTACAGCGTGGCACCCAACACGAGCGCCAACGCTCTCACGGGCACGATCTCGGCCGCCGGGGAGACGTTCACGGTCACCGAATCGGGCACCACCAGCAATGGCGGCAGCTGCACCTACACCTTGAACGCGACGAGCGTCACCCTCACGGCCAAGGGCGGCAAGAAGACCGTGAGCGTGAAGGTCAAGGGGACCGGCTGCGCTTGGACCGCCGTGAGCAACGATCCCTTCATCACGATTATCTCCGGCTCCAACGGCACGACCAGCGGCAAAGTCAGTTACACCGTCCCCGGTAACACGAACACCACGGCCTTGGTCGGCACGATGACCATTGCGGGCCAGACGTTCACCGTTAACCAGATGGCGGGCGGCTGTACCTACAAGCTCAGTCCCAAGGCCGGCAAAATCAAGGACACCGGCGGCACCGCCACCATCAAGGTGACCCCCAACCTCAGCGATTGCGACTGGACCTCCGTCAGCAACGACGGGTTCATCACCATCACGGCGGGTACAAATGGCGTCGGCAAGGGGTCGGTCACGTACTCAGTACCGGCCAACGCAACCTCCAATATTCTCACGGGCTCGGTCACCGTTGCCGGCCAGACCTTCACCGTCATACAGGCGGGTGTCAAAGCCAAGTAGGCATCCGGCTTCGCGACGTACCTGGATTGAGATTGGCTCTTGGACGAGCGGCGGAGGCGGGATAATCCCCGCCTCCCGCTCGTCGTCCGTCCCATTAGCCTTGGTTTGCCCCGAATCCCTTTCGGGGCAGACGTCGGAACGCCCCCACCTGTCCCGAGTCCCGAGGGGCTTTCTTCTTCCCTCTTTCCGCCGGTAAAATCTTCTGCCATACTCCGCCGCATGATTTTCTTACCGAAGCGGGTTTTGGCGTTCACAACCATTTTCACCCTTCTCTCGCTGCCCGCCAGCCATCGCGCCTTTGCCGCCGACCCCATCGAACCCGTCGACCCCGTCCGCCGCCAGATCGACGAGGCGGTCGCGCGCGTCAAGCCCGCGCTGGTCCGCATCAAGGTCGTCGCCACGCAGTATTATCAGGGTCGCGAGGTGAAGTTCGAAGCCAGCGGCAGCGGCGTCATCATCAGCAAGGAAGGCCACGTCATCACCAATCACCACGTCGCCGGCCACGCCACCCGCATCGTCGTCATCCTCCCCAGCAACGAGGAAATCCCCGCCGACCTCGTGGGCACCGACCCGCTTGCCGACATCTCCGTCCTGAAATTGAAGCCCGACGCCAAACGCGAGTTCCCCACCGTCGACTTTGGTGATTCCGACGCGATGCGCGTCGGGGATTCGGTGTTGGCCATGGGCAGTCCGCTGGCCATGTCGCAATCCGTCACCCTCGGTATCGTCAGCAACATCAAAATGGTCATGCCGGAAGCGTTCTTGTCCTCGCGGTTCACGCTCGACGGCGAGGACGTTGGCTCCCTCGTCCGCTGGATCGGCCACGACGCCGACATTTATCCCGGCAATTCGGGCGGCCCGCTCGTCAACCTGAAAGGCCAGGTTATCGGTATCAACGAAATCAGCTTCGGCCTCAGCGGCGCCATCCCCGGCAACCTCGCCCAGCGCGTCGCCCGCCAGATCATTGAAAAAGGCAAGGTCAGCCGCAGTTGGCTCGGCGTCGAAATCCAGCCGTTGCTCAAGGAAGACAAGGACAACCGCGGCGTGTTGATTTCGGACGTGGTGGATGATTCGCCCGCGGCCAAAGCGGGCGTTCATTCGGGCGACATTCTCACGAAAATCGCCGGTCGGGACGTGCTCGTCCGCTACGCCGAGGAAATCCCGCTCCTGAACCAAATGGTGGCGGATTTACCCGTCGGTCAGGAGGTCGAAGTGGTGGTGCAACGCGATAGCCAGGAGAAGACCCTCAAGCTCACCACCGCCGAGCGCGAACAATACCAGCGCCAGCAATTTGAACTCAAACAGTGGGGCATCACCGCCCGCGATATCTCGGCCCTCGCCGCCCGCGAACTGAAACTCAAGAGCCGCGACGGCGTGATCGTCACCTCGATCCGTCCGGGCGGCCCCTCTGACGACGCCAAACCGCCTGTCCAGACCGGCGACGTGCTCGCGGAGATCAACGATACCCCGATCCGCAACGTCGCCGAGATGCAGGATGTGACCGACAAGATCACCACCGGCAAATCGAAACCCGTGCCGACACGCCTCGGGTTCCTTCGCAAGACGGAGCAATTGCTCACCGTCGTCAGGGTCGGCATCAAGGAGCTCGAAGATCCCGGCCTGGAAGCCCAAAAAGCCTGGCTCCCCGTCGCCGCGCAGGCCATTACCGGCGATTTGGCCGCGCAACTCGGCAGCCCGGGCCTGCACGGCGTCCGCCTCACCCAGGTCTACGCCGATAGCACCGCGGAAAAAGCCGGACTGAAAGTCGGCGACCTGGTTCTGTCCCTCGACGGCGACCGCATCGAAGCCTCGCAGCCCGGCGACGAGGAGATTCTCGATACCATGGTTCGCCAGTACAAAATCGGCGCCACCGCCACGCTGGCTGTCCAGCGCGGCGCGGACAAACTCAGCATCCCGGTCGAGCTGGTCCGGTCCCCGAAACTCGAACGCGAAATGAAGAAGTACCGCGACGAAGATTTCGAGTTTACCGCGCGCGACACGACGTTCATCGACAAAGTGCAGGAACAATGGTCGCAGGAACAACCGGGCGCGCTGGTCACCGAGGTCAAGGAGGGCGGTTGGGCCGCGCTCGGCCGGCTCGGCGTCGGCGACCTGATTACCGCCGTCGATGGCGAGCCCGTGACGGACGTGGCCTCGCTGAAGCAAAAAATGAAGCATGTCGCCGCCGACAAGCGCAAGACCACGGTCCTGCGCGTCATCCGCGGCATCCATACCTTGTACCTGGAGTTCGAGCCAAACTGGGAAGGTCGCAAGGCCGCCCTGAAAGGAAACCTGTAGATGAAAAAACATATCATATTGGTTTTATCCATCACCTTCACCCTGGCGGGCGCAATGGTCTGTCTCCCCGCGCGAGCGGACGACTTGGCCAAATCCGGCCGCGACATCCTGGCCAAATCCCAGGGCGCCGTCGTCATCGTGAAGCTCGCGATCAAACAGAGCGTCTCGATGGGCGGGCGCGAGAACAAGTCGGAAAGCAAGACCGAGACCACGGGTACCGTCGTTGATCCGTCAGGCTTGACCGTTGTCTCGCTGGCGACCACCGACCCCAGCAGCACGGTGAAAGAGGCCTACGCCCGCGCCATTGCCGCTCGCGGTGGCGACATGTCCCAGTTCAAGTTCGACAGCGAACTCAACGACGTGAAAATTGTGTTGGCCGACGGGACGGAAATTCCCGCAGAAGTCGTCCTGCGGGACAAGGATCTGGACCTGGCGTACCTGCGTCCATCCGACAAGCCCGCCAAGCCGCTCGCCGCCATTGACCTGACGAAGGACGCCAAAGCGCAGATTCTCGACGAGGTGATCGTGGTCAATCGTCTCAGCCAGGCGGCCAATCGCGCCCCCGCCGTCTCCATCGGCCGCATCGAAGGCATTATCGACAAACCGCGCACGTTCTACCTGCTCGGTCAATCGATGTGGGGCTACTCCCTCGGCGCGCCCGTGTTCGCCCTCGACGGCAAACTGGTCGGCATCGTGTTGCTGCGCAGCGCCAAGACCCAGACCGATCAGGACAGCGGGTTCATCTTCAGCAACCTCAACCAATGGGGCATGATGCCGGTGATTCTGCCGGCTTCCGACATCGTCGATGGCGCCAAGCAGGCCCTCGAAGCCAAGGCTCCCGCGCCCGAAGAGAAACAGGCAACAGCCGAAAAGCCGGCGGCAAACGAAACACCAAAACCGGCCCCTGCACCCGCGAAATCTCCGTAGCTATGGTTTGATTTCGACGAGGTCGATCTTCGCGCGGTCGGATTGACCAAGGCCAAGGCGGCTGGCCGTGGTGATGTGGGCCGCCTGGGGTCCGGCCAGTGTCACTTTGGCTTCTCGGCGCCGCGCGTCAATGGCCTCCAGGCACAGCGCATCGATGGCCACCGGGTCGGTGCTGAAATACAACGCGCCGTCGTTCCACGAATACTGCGGTTTGAATCCCGGTCCGCCCGCATAGCCGGCAATCAATCCATCCATAATATTGAGCACCAGCTTCCCGCGGACCTGCGGCATGGCGCAAATCTCCGCGATCATTGGATCACCCCGCTGGCCCAACGTCTCAAACCGGCGCGTGTTGTCCACCATGCCCATCGAGAGGTTGTACAGGCACCCCGCCAGGCCGCACGCGTCGTTGTCCTGGAGAACCGGGACGTTGATGAGCTTGGTGATGGTCCCGGTCACGAGTTTCGGAAGATGGGATCGCTTGCTCAGCATCTCGTCGTCCTTGCCGAATAGCAGATCGCCCCAGATCAGTTTCCCCGCGAGATTGTTCTGGAAGTAGACGTTGGCGTCCCAGCCGGTCCCGTCAACCACCGACACGACCTGCAGGGAATTCGTCCCTCTGACCGGAAGGTATCCGGCCGCCTGCATCTGCAGCGGATCGCGGTCGAACACATAAATGTTCGTGCCCGACACGCCCGCCGCGCGCAACCCGCGCGCAATCGCTTCCACCACCGCCCGCCGCGTCGACTGGAGCCGGCCGCATTGCGTGCTGATCTTGATGCCGACCACGTCGTTGCTGGACACGAAATGTCGCCACGCCGCCGCTTCGTCGCTCTCGCCCGCGAGCGATTGGATGCCCGCGGCGACCATCGCCTGCGCCTTCGCGGGGTCCACTCCGTAATTGGCCACCGCGCTGGGATCGCGCACAAGCACCACCCGGCTCTTGACAACGGGAGTGGACGCGGAGTTCGTGTCTTGCGCCTGTACGTGTGAACAGAGAAGGCACGAGAGCAGAACCGTCGCCAGCTGGGGGAGAGAAAGTCGGCGGCGCATAGGCAACGGTTGCCCGCGCTCAGAATTTCATCGACAGCAGGAATTCCGCGTTGGAGCGGGTCTTCTTGAGTTTCTCGGTGACCAGCTCCATCACTTCCACCGGCGGTACTCCCGCCAGTGCCTTGCGCAGGATGTAAATGCGCTCGAGTTCGTCGGGATGATACAGCAACTCTTCCTTGCGCGTGCCGCTCCGCTCGACGTTGATCGCCGGGAAAATGCGTTTCTCGACCAGATGCCGGTCGAGGCACAGTTCCATGTTGCCCGTGCCCTTGAACTCTTCGAAAATGACTTCATCCATCCGCGAGCCGGTTTCCACCAGCGCCGTGGCGATGATCGTCAGCGAACCGCCTTCCTCGACGTTGCGCGCCGCGCCAAAGAAACGCTTCGGCTTGTGCAGCGCATTGGCGTCGACGCCGCCCGACAGAATCTTGCCGGAGTGCGGCTGCAAGGTGTTGTAGGCGCGCGCCAGACGCGTGATCGAGTCGAGCAGGATTACCACGTCCTTCTTGTGCTCGACCAACCGTTTCGCTTTCTCCAGCACCATCTCGGCAACCTGCGCGTGACGTTCCGGCGCTTCGTCAAATGTCGAGCTGATGATCTCGGCACGGACCGTTCGCTTGAAATCCGTCACTTCCTCGGGGCGTTCGTCGATCAGCAACACGATCAGGATCGCCTCGGGATTGTTGGTGAGCACCGAGTTGGCGATCTTCTGCAACAGGATCGTCTTGCCCGTGCGCGGCGGCGCGACGATCAACCCGCGCTGGCCTTTGCCGATCGGCGTGAACAGGTCCATCACCCGGCTGTTGATTTCCTCGGACGTGGTTTCGAGGATGAACCGGCTGGTCGGAAAGTAAGGCGTGAGATTATCAAACATGATCTTCTCTTTCGCCTTGTCGGGATTGTCCCGATTCACCGCCTCGACCTTCAACAGCGCGAAGAACCGTTCCTTGTCCTTCGGCGGACGCACCTGGCCCGCGACCAGGTCGCCCGTCTGCAATTCAAACCGCCGGATTTGTGACGGCGAGACATAAATGTCCTCGGGGCAGGGAAGATAATTGTACGCCGGTGAGCGCAGGAAACCGAAACCGTCCGGCAGAATCTCCAGCACACCCTCGCCGAACATCTGGCCGTTGCGCTCGGCATTCTTCTTGAGGATTTCAAAGATGATCTCGTGCTTCTTCAGCACCGCCACCGCTTCCACGCCGCCGTCGCGCGCCATTTTCTGCAGGCGCGGCATGCTCATGGCCTGAAGCTCGGCGAGGTTCAACGTCTCGCCCGCCGGCAACTGGTTGTGTGGGGCGGCGGCCTCGTCCTTGTCGGCGGTGGCGACAGCAACACCGCCGTTCTTCTCGACGTCTTCCGCTTTCGGTCCCGTGTCGGCCGGGGCGCTCGGCTCGGGCGCCTTCGGTTCGTCACTCTTGCCTGCCGCGATGTTCTCGGGGCTAGTTTTTGCTCGGGGCATGGTAGGTCTCCTTGATGGTTGCCCAAATGATCTCGGCCTGCTGGTGTAACACCTCCGGCAAGCCATCGTTCCAAATCACAAAATCGGCCCGGTCCATTTTCGTTGCCAACGACCACTGCACGCGGATCCGGGCGCGCGCCCGTGTCTTGTTCAAACCTTTCATTGCCAGTCGCGACAATTGCGTCTGCTCGCTGCAGGCCACCGTAACCACGCAGTCAAATCGTGATTCCGCCCCAACCTCATACAGCAGCGGGATCGCGACGACCGCGACCTGCGCTTGTCCTTCGCGGTTCAGCCGCTCGATGTCTTCCCTCCACATCCTGTCCACTGCCGGATGAATGATGCGGTTCAGCGCCTCGCGCTTCCCGTCGTCGGCGAACACGATATCGCCAAGCCGGGGACGATTGATTGTCCTGTCCGGATTCAAAATCTCGTTGCCAAACGCCCGCACAACCTCTTCCCACGTCGGCGTATCCGGCGTCAGGGCCCGATGCGCGTACTCGTCGGCATCCAGGCTCGCCGCCCCCAACGAACGCCACCGCTCCAACGTCGTGGATTTTCCCGTGGCAATACCGCCCGTGAGGCCGACTGTGGTGAGCCGTCTCATAACCCAGTTTTCCCAGTTGAATTCATGGGAGATGGTGAACCGATTGAGTGCTAGTAATTCAGGATTGCCTAACGACCAAGGGGCCAAACAACTTCGCCTAACGACACACAAAATAACCGCATTGACCGCTCGCGTCAAGCGTCCAAATCACTTTTTTCTGGGCCGAAGACCGTGGCCGATCGCCCGTTTCCCCTTACGCTTTTTCTTTCCTGTGGCGGGTCTATGCGATAGATTGCGCGAATCATGCACCCCATGCGTCAGGACTTGGAAGAGGTGCTTTTGTCGGAAGCGCAAATTCAGCATCGACTCGACGAGTTGGCGACAGAAATCCAGCACGACTATGCGGACAAGGACCTTACGTTGGTCGGCATCCTCACCGGCAGCGTGATGTTCATCGCTGACTTGCTGCGACGGCTGCCCATGCAACTGCGCCTCGATTACATTGGCGTGTCCAGTTATCACGGCGAAACGCGGTCGGCGGGGGAATTGATCGTCACCAAGGTGCTCAAGCTCGACGTGCGTGACCGCGATGTGCTGGTCGTCGACGACATCCTCGACACGGGCCTGACGCTCGTCAAAGTCCGCGAGATGATCCAGAAACTTCAGCCACGAAGTCTCAAGTTCTGCACGCTGTTGGAAAAGGACGTGCCCCACCGCGAAGATTTCCACGCGGACTACGTGGCCTTTCATATTCCCAACAAGTTCGTCGTCGGGTACGGCTTGGATTATCGGGAGCGCTATCGCAACCTGCCCTACGTCGGGACGCTGCGCGCCGAGGCGATGGCCGCTACGACGTGAAGATTACCGTCCAGTTTTTCAGTTTCTTCCGTCAACTCACGGAACAAAACGAATTGTTTCTCGATTTGCCCGATGGCGCTACCGTTGCCGACGCGCTCTCTCAACTCTACGTAAAATTCCCCCGGCTCAAGGAAGCCGACAAGACGGCCTTGATCGCCATCGGTCTGGAGCTTGCCAATCGATCCGCCCGGCTCCGCAACGGCGATGTGCTTTCGCTGATGCCACCACTCCAGGGCGGGGCGGACCGGCCCACCGACGAATTGCTTCTCACCGATCAGCCCATCGACCGCGCCGAGGCCGAGCTCGGCAAATTCAGCGGCGATGTGGGCGGCGTCGTGACATTCTGGGGTGTCGTGCGTGATCGGGAGGATGGCAAACCAATTCACGCGCTGGAATACACGGCCTACCGCGAAATGGCCGACCACCAGTTCCGCAAACTCCTCGCCGAGACGCGCCAACGGTGGCCGTTGAAGCGAATTCGCATCATCCACCGGCTCGGTGTCATTGCGGTCGGCGAGCCATCATTGCTTGTGCGAGTGGAGGCGGCGCATCGCGGCGAGGCGTTTGCCGCCGCGCAATTCATCATCGACGAGTTGAAACAACGCGTCCCGATTTGGAAGACGGCGGTATCGCAACTCTAGCAGGCTACTAAAGAAGTCTGCATTACGGCAGTGGTTTGGGTGATGGCGGTTTGGGAGGGCTGTAACGATGCCCTGTCCTGAGTGTCGTGCGGGTTGAGCCAACAGTTCGACATAATCGGTCGGTTCATGAACTGGTCTCCAAACGAACCAGTCGCACCAAGTTGTACGCGCTGACCGTCACCAGGACCTCTTGGGCAATCTTCCACCGACCTACGAAGCGGGTTCGGGCCAGCCGGCCCACCGTCTTGCACCAGCCGAAGATTTCTTCGACCCGTTTGCGGAGGCGTTGGCTGACCCGGTAGCGCGCCGTGCGCATCCGCTGCCGTGCTCGGTGGCGGGCCCGCCCGGCCGCATCCCGGGCCACGAGGCGCCCCGGCGAATCGGCACGTGCGGTTCGATCCCGGTGCGCTCCAACTGCGCCAGAAACTTGCCGTCCTGGTAACCGCCATCCAGGCCCAGCGTTCGCGGATGCAGTCGCTGTCGACGTTTGGCGCGTCGCACCAACGCCCGCGCTTGCCGCCGCTCGGCGTGTCCGTCCGCGGCATCCACGGCGACGCCGACGCACAGACCGTGACGGTTCTCCATTAACACGTGCGCGCTGTGGCACAACTGCGCCTCCTTGCCCAGGCCCTTGCGCGCCAAGCGGGCTTGGGGATCGGTGGCACTCTGGTGGGTGTCGTTGGTGCGACGCTGCCCATGAAAGTTCACCGTCGGATTGCCCGGATCGTCGGGCGGTTCGCTGGACGCGGCGCCGTCCTTGGGCTGCACGCTCTTCAGGCTGGCCCACGAGCGTAGCAACGTGCCGTCCACCGTAAAGTGTTCGTCACTGACGTAGCCTTCCAGCATCGCTTGGCGCACCAGCGCATCGAAGAACGCCTGCACCAATCCATGCTCGGCAAAACGCTCACGGTTGACGCTGAACACTTCCGGCGTCCACGCGCGTTGCTCCAACGGCAAGTCCACGAACCACCGATACAGTTGGTTGAACTCGATATGCTCCATCAGGGCGATCTCACTACGGATCGAGTACAGCGCTTGCAGCAGCAGGGCTTTGAGCAATTGCTCCGGCGGAATGGAGGGCCGCCCCAGCGAACTATAGGCGCGGGTAAACTGCCGATTCATCTGGGCCAACAGTTCGTCACAGCGGCGCTTGATGGGCCGCAATGGATGGTTCGGGGGCACCCGCTGCTCCAACGAAACGACCACAAACAACGACTCTTGCCGATCAATCTGTCCACGCATGCGAAACCCTCCCTGTTCGCCACGTAGTATAACCGGCCCGTCAACCCGACTTCTTTAGTACCCTGCTAGTGTGGTGTCACTGAAATGCCTTTCCAATGTCCATCTGGTCAAAATGAAGCGATTCATTGTAACGAAGCGTTAGGGACAGCACACTAGATCTGACGCAACTCTTCATCCGCGATGCGTTCAATGTCGTTCCGTCAGTTCGTCGATCCGGCCAAAGAACGGTTGCTTGATTCCGTCTTTGGCGACGCCGGCCGCCAGAGCCTTCAGGCGGAACGACTGCTGCAGGATGTCGAACTCGGGCGATCGCCTCTTTGTCCACGGATCCTCGATGACCCAGTACACCGGCCTCCCGGAATGGAGAAGCTCGCGCAGCCGTGCAGGGTCTTCGGAAGCGACGAATGGATAAAAGGATGTTGGGCTCGTGTCGCTCCCGACAAACACATGGAAACCGCTGACGCGATCGAGCGGCACCGCGAGGCGATCGGTGCCGCGGATCAAGTAGGCGTCAACGCGGAGGGGATCGAAGTTTGACACGACAACGGCGTTCGACTCCATCTGTTGGGCACAATAGGAGAGAGTTGTATAGAGGCCCGCACCGTTCCCGGTCGGAAAACCAGCTTGCGAGTTAATTCGCGCGAACTCGAAAAGCAATACACTGACAAGAACAATTACCGTAGCGCGGGCGGCTTTTGCGGGCCACAGAGCGAGCAGGAGTCTCACGCCGATCGCGTCCACCAGACAAAACGCCGGAACAAGTCGCAGGAGGAAGCGCTCTTCCTGCCAGTCATACAGCAGATAAAAGACGACGGATGTGACGGTGGAGACAACAAGCCAGAGAAGAAGCTGCCGTCGAAGAGCGTTGGTTCGCCATCCGACCAGACAGGCCAGCAACCCAACCACTCCCAAAGCGGTACGAAGCGGTGCCAGCATTTGGTAGAGCCGGCGACCGGGTAGTTGCCAATAAACGGGGTGACCGAAGATGCGGCTTGTGTCCGCTTCCGTCAGCAGTGATTTGGCGTAGAAGGTCCCGTTTCCATCGATAATCTCAGCGCGCCCCGGCTCGACTTGCCTCAAATGCATGAAGCCGACTTTTGTGACGTATTCCGGGGAGAACAACGGTTCACCGGCAGTCCCGGCAAGCCCCCAATAGCGATAGCTCGTGCGCCAGGGACTCCCAAAGGTTGCCTGGTTGTACACGGCCAGTATGATGATGAACGGCGCCAATCCGACCGCGAACGACACGGCCCGCCGCATACGCTCCCGCCATGTGTCCTCCCACGGGAGCAACAGGAGAGACGGTGCCAGGAGCAGAATGTTGTCATACCGCACGGTAATCGCGAACCCCAGCACCCCCCCGGCCGCAAGCCACATCAGCGCCGGCCGCTTCCGGTCCCGACTCGCGAGCAACAACGCCAACGCCGCGGTGGCCAGAAATACGGACGGCACTTCGCTCATGATCTTCTGTGAGTACTGCCAGAAGCCGTAGTTCGTCATCAGGAACAGTGCCGCAAAACATCCGCACAGTCGCCCGCCCAGCCACACGCCGATAACGTAGGTGAGCGCGATGGCGCCGAACGCGCAGCAAAAAATTGAGTAGATCCCATTACCAGGGAAATGTCCCAGGACCATGTACGACGGCAGCAACAACAGCGAGGTGCCGAATGGGTGGGCCGACGGGAAGTCGTGACCATAGGCCGAAACCACGAACCGCCCGCGCTCGAGCAAATTCACCGCCGGCACGGCAAAATCAACACCGTCTTGCGGGAGGTTGGCGGCGAATTGCGGTGTGGCGAAGTATCCGAGCCATGCCAACGGCAACAGGCCCACAACAATCAGAACGTCCAAGGCCCACGAATGGGCGATCTTCTGTCGGAAGGTCGACCAAAGAGGAACCGTGTTCATCTCAATAATCCGCATCCTGGCGGTGCTGGCCTACCGCACGACGTTCTTGGCCGCGCCCGCCGCAAACGCTGCAATATTCTCCGCCGTCGTGTCGAGGATGCGCTCCAGCGCCTCCTGGCTGTTGAAGGCATTGTGGGGCGTGAAGACCACATTCGGTTTTTTCAGGATCACATGGTTCTGGATCGCCGTCCGCAATTTCTCGGGGTTTGTCGCGTCGCCGAGCAGGGCGCTTTCTTCATAAATCGTTTCCTCGCCCTCCAGCACGTCCAGTCCGGCGCCCGCCAGTATGCCGTCATCCAGCGCCTTCAGCAGCGCATCGGTGTTCACCAACCCGCCCCGCGCGGTATTGATTAAAATCGCTCCGCGTTTGATCTTGTGGATGTTGTCCCGGTTGATCAAATGATGCGTGTGACGATTGTAGGGCGCGTGCAACGTGATGATGTCCGACCGCCCGAGCACATCGGTCAATTCCGCATATTCAAATCCCAGCACTTCGGCCCAGAAGTTGTCCCGCTTGACGTCGAACGCCAGCACCTTCATCCCAAACCCGCGCGCAATCCGAATCACGTGCAGGCCGATCCGCCCCGCGCCAACAACACCGATGGTCTTGTCTTTGAGGTCGAACCCGCGTAACCCTTCCAGTGAGAAGTTTCCCGCCCGCACGCGCACGAATGCCTCATGCACTTTCCGCGACAGCGCCAGGATCAGCGCAAACGTGTGCTCCGCCACCGTGTTCTCGCCATAGAACGGCACGTTGCACACGGTGATCCCGCGCCGCGCGCATTCCGGCATGTCGATGTGGTCGAATCCCGTCGACCGCGTCGCAATCATCGTCAACTTTGGCAGCTTCGCCAATCGTTCCGCCGTCAACTTCGAGTAAATAAATGGGGACACGATCTCTGCATCCGCGATCTTGGCGAGCTGCTTGTCCTCCAGCACACCTGGAAGCGCCACGATCTCATGCGCCCCATCCACCCGCCCCCGCAAATACTTCTCTTCCCAGGGTTGAAGCTCAAGAAAGGCAATCTTCATTTCGCCGTCTCCTCAGAATGGAAGCCAACACCATGAGACCACTCCCGGTAGGCAAACGGCGAAATCTCGCTCGGCTTGATCTCGCTCCGACCGCCCCAAAAGACGTTGGTGTAGGCAACCGCAATCCCCGCCTCCTGCAAATGCGTGTCGATTGCGGCTTTGTGGGCGAGGAGCACTGGTCTGTCGGTCCCGTGCGCGACACCCATCACGTTAACATTATGAAACTCCGGTCCGCCCTCCCGCCAGTAAGCATGGGTCATGATGTGGTGCCGACCCACCTCACGCCCGGCGTCGACCTCGCGGCCCGGCGGCACCGCCCAGTGGAACAGCGCGTTGTACCGCGTCACCTGTTCGCCATTGGCGACGGGCTTGACGTGCTCCAGAAATGTCGAGAAACGTCCAATAATCTTGCATCGATTCAACTCGCCGGCAACTTCGAGGAACTGTTCGAGCGGGACCCCGGCTTCCTTCGCTCGCGCCGACCAGATATCCGGCGAGAGATCCTCGGGAGCAAATTCCCGCTTGAGCGCCACCAACACTCGCCATTCCAGATCGTCCAGTTCGGCGATGGAAACGTCCGTCACATCGGCCAGCACCTTCGCACGGCTACCGGGTTCGAGCCCGCGCCGTCTCACGTGGCCGACCCCGAGCGCAAACAGCTTCTTCGCCGGCAGGAGAATGAATTTCTCGGCGCCGGTTTGCCGACACAAAAACTCGCAGTGCCGCGTCATCGAGAACCCCTGCGGCACCTTCAGCGTGGTCCACAAACGGTATTTCGAGCCGACGGTGGCCGTGTCCGTCGTGCGGATGACGATGTGCCCGCTGAACGGGTCGCGCTGGAACATGTAATCGAACGCGGCTTCGAGTTTGTCCTCGGGTACCTGCCAGGCCACGAGCGCGCCCTGCGCCAGGTTCGTCGCCAGCAACGTCTGTCGCACGCGCCGAATCGTTCCGGCGCGCAGCATCGCCTGAATCCGCTCGATGACGACCGGCATCTCCACGTCCGCCTGCCGCGCAATCTCGCCGAGAGGGTCGCGTTGAAAGCCCTGCAGCCGATCCTCGGACACGGCGAGGATCCTGGCATTGATTGGATCGGTCGTTGAGATCGGAACGTCAGCCAGCTTCATAAATCTATTCGACGAATGTCCTTCGGCTCGTTACCGCGTCCAGCATGACAAATCACGACGAAGGTTGCAATGCCTTCTCGACCAGCGCGCGACATTCGGGCGTCATTGGAATCGTCAGGGCAATCTGCTGCGCCTGCGGGGTCATTTTCCGCCACGTCTTCTGCAATATGCCGACCATCTTTTCGTCACCGGTCTTCGCCGCTGTCTCGGCAAATTGCGTCTCCAAAAACACCAAACACAGCGCATTCTCCAGCACGCGGCCATCCGGCACGCGCGGGAAGTTCCGTTTGCGAATCAAATCCTGCACCCGCGACACCAGGTCACCATCGTAACCAACCTCGCGCAGGATTTCGCCCGCTTTCTGCGCGTGAAACTGTTTTAAGTCTTCCCGCCACTTGAGGTAGCCAATACGTCCCGCCGGGTATGATTCGCGCGGGATTATCCAGCGGCAGATGTGTTGCGCGCGCGCCGCGAGGCGCAATTCCTCCGACGCATCCGGCGCGAGCCGCTCGACCCAGCCGCTCAGTCGTTGCGCGTACGGCAGCTCGGTGCCGCGCGGGTCCTGCGCATTGGCGGCATCGATCCGCGCAATCGCGTCTTGAAAGCGTTTCTTCGAATCGCCCTCAGCACTTGGTATGACTAGGTCCATGCCTCAATCCACTCCCGCATCTTATGTCGATTCGCCACGACTCAGCGACCGCTCAGTAACGTGCGCATCCACTAGCTTGAGCAAATCGCACCCGAATGCAATGGCATTATTGGCGAGCCTCGATACCGAAACTCCATCAAGCGGAAGTGGATTGTTCAATGGCAAACTCTGGCCGGTGCGGTCCAAATACTCTTGGTTTATAATGCCGCCGGCGTGTACGACGACGTGTCGTACGGCTTCGAGTTCGCTCAACTCCTTCGCATCGAATACTGCATCAAACGTTGGTGATCCATCGGCTAACCAGCGATATGAAGCTCTCATGTCATCAAGGCCATCGAGTTTGTTATTTCTCTGCTGGTCGGATTTGCAAATACTTTTGCTTTCTTTGAACAAGTCGCGCGCTAAACATTCAAACGCTGTCCACGCAGAAACCGCCGCACCCTTCAATGTCGCGCGATAATACCCGGCTACCGTCTTTTCCTCTAGCAAGCGCCCAAAGTCGCTTTCGCTTGCCTGATGAAAGACCTCGAAAAGTCTCTTGTTCTCGGCGTATCGGGAAAACTCCATAAGTAGCCTATCTGCTTCTCTCTCAAGTTGCGCCTGTGTGCGTGCCTTACGAGCGGAGGCATTGTTTGCTCCGACTAGGTATCCAAGCCCAATTCCTCGTGTCATTAACGCTTCAGGCAAAGAGAGGGTCCCAAGAATGTCACGTGCATTGGTCGCGAAGGCGTCGGCTACGGGGCGTAACTTGGTCGACTGCATGCCCTTGGCGACCAGATCAGCTTGGGGAACCTTAATGGCGATGTTCAAGTGGTCGGATCTCACTAGTGTGCTGTCCCTAACGCTTCGTTACAATGAATCGCTTCATTTTGACCAGATGGACATTGGAAAGGCATTTCAGTGACACCACACTAGGAACCTCCGTCGATCCGGGCAATCGCGTCTTGAAAGCGGCTCGAATTCATGTCACAAGGATAGGTGTTTCGGGAGGAGAACACAAATAAATGAGTGATTTGATTAAAGTGGCCGAAGTTGGCGGCCTGCAACCCGGCGAATGCAAGACGGTGGCCGTCGGGGAACGCGAATTGGCTCTCTTTAACGTGGGCGGAAAGTTTTACGCGACGGACAACGTCTGCCCGCATCGCGGCGGTCCGTTGGGCGAAGGGACGCTTGACGGCAATGTGGTCACCTGCCCGTGGCACGGCTGGAAGTTCGATGTGTGCACGGGGCAAAACCCCATGATTCCCACGGCGAAGGTCGAGAAGTTCGAGTGCGTGGTCGAAGGCAACGACGTAAAGGTGAAACTTAATGGCGCTTAAATCATCTTGGGAACTCGCGCTCGAACGCACCGGCGGCAAATCCTCCGCGAAATTGACGAACGAGCAGAAGGCCAAACTCGCCGAGATTGATCGTGTCTACACCGCGAAGATTGCCGAGCGCGAACTGGAATTGAAGCCGAAGATCGCCGCCGCCAATGCGGCCGGCAAAGCCGAGGACGCGCAGAAATTCGACGAAATCCTCCGCAACGAGGTCGCCAAGTTGCGCGCCAAGCTCGAAGCCGAGAAAGAGAAGGTCCGAGCGGGCAAGTGAAGCGCTCCGTCTGCGCGTTGGTCAGTGGCGGCCTCGACAGTTGCGTGATGCTCGCCTGGCTGGCCCGCCGGTACCGCAAGGTCTATCCCGTCTTCATCCGTCAGGGCCTCATTTGGGAAACCGCCGAGCTTCGTTCACTCCGCCGGTATCTCCGGGCGGCCCGCGTTCGCCATGAACCGCTGACCATTCTCGATTTGCCCGCAAACGATCTCTACGGTTCGCACTGGAGCACGACCGGTCGGCGCGTGCCCGGCGCGAAAACCCCCGACGAAGCTGTCTACCTTCCCGGCCGCAATCTGATGCTCCTCTCCAAAGCCGCTGTGTTCTGCGCGTTCCACCAGATCGACACCATCGCCCTCGGCTCGCTCGGCCACAACCCGTTCCCCGACGCCACCCCCAACTTCTTCCGCGAATTCGCCACCGCCGCCAGTGAGGCTCTTGACCTCCGCATCAAAATCATCGCCCCGTTTCGCACACTCACTAAGGAACAAGTCGTCCGCCGCGGTCTTCGTCTCAAACTACCGCTCGACCTCAGCTTCTCCTGTATCGCCCCGAAATGCGGCCTCCACTGCGACCGCTGCAACAAATGCGCCGAACGTCGAAAAGCGTTTCGTGTAAGTGGTGTCGCCGACCTGACGAAGTACGCTAGCCACTAGCGGGCGAGTATGCTATTTGTTGCGCCATGGCCTACGATTCCTTGCGCGACTTTGTGCAGAAGTTGGATGCCGACGGTGAACTGGAACGGATCTCGGTCGAGATCGATCCGGTTCTGGAAGTCACGGAAATCGCGGACCGCGAAATGAAACTGCCGGGCGGCGGCAAGGCATTGCTCTTCGAAAAATGCAAGGGCTCGCAGTTCCCGCTGCTCATCAATGCGTACGGCTCGACGAAACGCATGGCGATGGCACTGGGCGTGAACGATGTCGAAGACATCGCCCGCGAACTCGAAAGCCTACTCAAAGCCAAGCCACCAACCTCGTTCAAGGAAGCCATCTCACTGCTCGGGACGGCGTTCGAGTTGCGCCACGCGAAACCCAAGTGCGTCAAGTCTGGCACCTGTAAGCAAATTGTTCAGCAGAAACCGAACGTCAATACGCTCCCCATCCAGAAATGCTGGCCGCAGGATGCGGGGCGATTCGTCTGCATGCCGTTGGTCATCACCCGCGATCCCGACAACGGTTCGCGCAACGTCGGCACGTACCGCATGCAAGTCATCGACGAGCGGACGACGTTTATGCACTGGCAGTTGCACAAGACCGGCGCGCGTCATTGGCGGCGGTACATGGAATTGAAACAACGCATGCCGGTGGCCGTGGCGCTCGGGGGCGACCCGGCGTACGCGTTCGCGGCGACCGCGCCCCTCCCCGACGGCATCGACGAAATGATGCTCGCGGGATTCCTCCGCAAGAAATCGGTCGAGATGGTGAAGTGCGACACGAACGATCTCGAAGTGCCCGCCGGTTGCGATTTTGTCCTGGAAGGCTACGTCGAGCCGGAGGAGAAACTCGATCTGGAAGGTCCGTTCGGCGACCACACGGGTTACTACACGTTGCCGGAGCCGTATCCGAAGTTTCACATCGAGCGCATCACGCATCGCCGCGACGCGATTTACCCGAGCACGATCGTTGGCGTGCCGCCGATGGAAGATTTCCATATGGGTACCGCCAGCGTGCGGATCTTCCTGCCCGTGTTCAAAACCAACTTCAACGAAATCGTCGACATGGCGTTGCCCGCCGAGGGCGCGTTCCACAATCTCGTCATTGTCTCGATCAAGAAACAGTTCCCGTATCACGCGATGAAGGTCATGCACGGCCTGTGGGGCATGGGCCAGATGATGTTTACGAAAATCATTGTGGTGGTCGACGCCGATGTGAATGTGCATGACACGAACGAGGTGCTGTTCCGTCTCACCGCGAACATTGACCCCGAACGCGACATCATTTTCACCAAGGGCCCCGCCGATGTGCTCGACCACGCCACGCCCGTCATGGGTTTTGGCAGCAAGATCGGCATCGATGCCACGCATAAACTCAAGGGCGAAGCGAACACGCGTCTCTGGCCGCCCCTCATCAAAATGGATGACGCCGTGAAGAAACGCGTGGACGGCCTGTTGCGCCATGCCACGCGCTGACGAGCCGTTCATTTGCCCGAATTGCGGCGCCGAAGTTCCCGCAAAGGCCCGGGCGTGTCCCGAGTGTGGCGCGGACGAAAAGACGGGCTGGTCGGACGATACAATCTATGACGGCACCGGCATCGAAGACCCGGACGAATTCAACTACGAGGACTGGAAACGCCGCGAAGTGGATGGCCGTGGCCCGCGGCGAACGAGCAAGCAGTGGTTTTGGTGGGGCGTGACGGTCCTGATTCTGGCGTTGCTGTTGTGGTTGATTGGTTCACGGCTGTGGTGTGCCATCCCGTAGGTGGTCTTTCGCTTTGAAAAACGGATCCGCCATCTTGAAGATCGACAACCGACGCTCGGTGGCGCTGCTCAGTGTCGTGCTCCTGGCGGCGCTCGGGCTTCGATTGTTTCATCTCCAGGAACGCGTGTTGTGGTTCGACGAGGCCAATTCCCTGCTGATTGCCAGAGCGGGTCCCGCCGAGATTATCGACGCCGTTCGCGATGATACCCACAGCCCGTTCTATTACCTGATACTGCATTACTGGCAATTCGCAGCCGGCGGTGAAGCAGGGGCGCGGCTGTTATCCGTGCTCGCCGGGGTCGCAACGGTCGCCGTCGTGTATTCGATGGGCTGCGCTCTGGCGGGACGTGGCGCGGGATTATTGGCTGCGGCATTTCTGGCGGTGTGTCCGCTCCACGTCTGGTACTCCCAGGAAATCAGGATGTACGCGTTGCAGACGTTGCTCGTGGCCCTGTCATTCCTGTTCATGGTATGGGCATTGCGGCAGCAACGAGGCGTGCTGTGGGTGGGCTATTCGGTCTTCACCGCGCTGAGTTTGTACGCGCAGTACGCGTCGTTCTATGCCGTCATCGCCCAGAATGTCTTTGTGGCCATCTACTATTGGCGGGATCGCCAGAAACTGCGTTACTGGCTCGTATCGCAATGCGCGGTGGTGCTCCTGTTTGCTCCCTGGTTGCCTGCTTTCGTCTCCCAAACGAGGATGGCCATGGGCAGTTCGTGGTTGGGGCCGCTGGAGTTCAGCCGGGTACTGGCCTTCTTCTCACTCTTTAGTGGCGCGTATCTTGGGGATCCGCACGGGCGTTTTGTGTCCGTGGCGATTACGGTTGCCGCGTTGGTTGTTCCGGCGGCAATTCTGTTGCGCCGACGTGAGTCTCGTCAATTTGCGGCGCTGCTTGCCCTCTGGTTTGTTGTACCAGTGGTTCTCCTGGTGTTGCAGTCGTTGAATCAAAACCGCTTTCTGCCGCGGGTGCTGCTGTGCACGACATCGCCGCTCGCCTTGTTGCTCGGGTGCGCCATGACCCAGCCGCGCAAAATGGCCTCCCGGGCCGTTCTGGTTCTCACGGGGATTGCCCTTTTGGTTGCGAATCTCTATGCCTTGCGAAATTACTATTTCTTGGAGAATCGATGGGTGAAATCCGATTTGCGAGAGGCTGCCGGCAAGCTCGCGAAAGAGTTTCAAGCGGGTGACGTTGTTGTCCACATAACGGAATCCTCGTTCCGACCCTTTCAATGGTACTTGGGAGATGGAGTCGGGCAGGGCGTGATCGACCCGCCCGTGTACCAACCGCATTTGTTCCGCGTGACCGGGGATGGCCGATTGCCGCAGTCTACCAGTGGCTTTCGTCGCATCTGGCTGGTTCTGTACCCGGACCAATTCCATCCAGACCTCGCTGGAACGACCCATGACTGGATGAATCGCCACCACCATTTCGTTCGCGCGCTCTACGACTCCAGCACCGTTTTCGTTGGCCTTTACGAACGTCTGGACCCACAACTGGCGCCGACCGCGAAGTAAACTCCCCAGAAGTCTTGATTGCCATCGCCGTCGCACTTACAGTGGCAAGCGCGAGGCGCGACAGTTTTGATGAAGCATTCGGATTTTGTTCATCTGCATTTGCACACGGAGTACAGCCTGCTCGACGGGGCATGCCGCATATCGGACGTGGTCGACAAGGCGCACGCGTGCAAAATGCCGGCGGTGGCGATGACCGATCATGGCAACATGTTCGGGGCAATCGAGTTTTACAAGACCGCTCAGGAGAAGGGACTCAAACCGATTATCGGTTGCGAGACCTACATCGCCCCCGGCTCGCGTTTCGACAAGAAATCCACCAACGCCCGCGACGCCGCGTTCCATCTGGTGTTGCTGGCCAAGGACGAGGTCGGCTACAAGAATCTCGTTAAGCTCGTTTCCTCCGCGCATCTCGAAGGCTTCTATTACAAGCCGCGCATCGACAAAGAGATACTGGCCCAACACTCCAAAGGGCTCATCGGCCTCACGTCCTGTCTCAAGGGCGAGGTGCCCAACAAAATCAAGGAAGACCAGATTCCCCAAGCCAGGGCCGCCCTGGACGACTATCGCCAGATTTTCGAACCCGGCGACTTCTACGTGGAACTCCAGAACCACGGCATCGAGGAGCAGCGCACGGTCAATCGCACGCTGATCCCGTGGGCGAAGGAGTTTAATCTTCCCATGGTCGCCACCAACGACGTGCATTACGTCGAACGCGAGCATTGGGAGGCGCACGATTGCCTGATTTGCCTGCCAGACACAGTCGTTGCTCTCGGACGAAAAGCGGATGCGGTACGTATCGCAGCAGTTTTACCTGCGGACACCGGAGGAAATGCACGAATTGTTCGCCGAGACACCCGAGGCGCTGCAGAACACCCTGGCGGTCGCCGAGAAATGCAATCTCCTGATGGAATTCGGCAAGCTGCGGTTTCCGGTTTACGAACCGCCAACGGGTTTCACGCGGGAACATTACCTGCGGCATTTGTGCGAGCAGGGAATGCGTGACCGCTACGGTATCGAATGGAAACAGCCCAAAACCGAGCAGGAGAAGCAGATCGTCGACCGCGTCGAATTCGAATTGAAGATCATGGAGAAGACAGGCTTTGTCAGTTACTTCCTGATCGTCTGGGATTTCGTCCATTTCGCGCGGAGCAACAACATTCCCGTCGGTCCCGGTCGTGGCAGCGCCGCCGGCAGCGTGGTGGCGTACATCTTGAAGATCACGGACATCGATCCGCTCCGCTACAACCTGCTGTTCGAGCGTTTCCTCAATCCGGAGCGCGTCTCGCCGCCCGATATCGACATTGATTTCTGCTACAACCGCCGTGCCGAGGTCATCGATTACGTGCGCAAGAAATACGGCGACGACCACGTCGCGCAGATCATCACCTTCGGCACGCTGGGCGCGAAGATGGTCGTGCGCGACGTGGGCCGCGTGATGGGGCTTTCCTACGGCGAATGCGACCGCATTGCCAAGATGATCCCGCCCGACATCGGTATGACGCTCAAGAAGGCACTGGAGATCAATCCCGAATTGAAGGGTGCCTACGACAACGAGGCGACCGTCAAACGGGTGATCGATTACGGGTTCACGCTGGAAGGCCTCTCGCGCAATGCTTCGACCCACGCCGCGGGCGTGGTCATCGGCGCCGAGCCGCTGACGAATGTCGTCCCGCTCACCACCGGCACGAACTCGGACGAAGTCGTCACCCAGTACTCGATGGATCCGCTCGGCGATCTCGGCCTGCTGAAGATGGACTTTCTCGGGCTGAAGACGCTCACGGTCATTCAGGACGCACTCGACATCATCGCGCAGACCACGGGACAGCGTCTCGATATCGACAAGATCCCGCTCGATGACAAGAAGACGTTCGACATGCTCGCCAAAGCCAACACCATCGGCGTGTTCCAGCTGGAATCCAGGGGATGCGCGACTTGTGCCGTCGCATCGGTGTCGATTCCGTCGACGTGATCATCGCGCTCATCGCGCTGTTCCGCCCGGGGCCGATGAACATGCTCGACGATTACGTCAACCGCAAACACGGCAAGGTCAAGGTCGCGTACGACCATCCCTTGCTCGAACCAATCCTCCGGGAAACATACGGCGTATTCGTGTACCAGGAGCAGGTGATGCAGGCCACGAGCGCTCTGGCGGGTTACTCGCTGGGCGGCGCCGACGTGCTCCGCCGCGCGATGGGCAAAAAGAAGCCCGAGGAAATGGAAAGCCAGCGCGAGGTTTTCATCAAGGGCTGCCACGAGAAGAACAAAATCCCGCGCGGCAAAGCCAACCAGATTTTCGACTTGCTGGCGAAATTCGCCGGATACGGCTTCAACAAGTCGCACAGCGCCGCCTATGGGGTCGTTTCGTACCAGACCGCGTGGCTCAAGGCGAATTACCCCGTCGAGTTCATGGCCGCGCTTCTTTCCAACGAACTGGCCAACACCGACAAGATCCAATTATTCATCAACGAGTGCAAACGCATGGGCATCGAGGTCCAGGCACCGGACGTGAACGAAAGCGGCGTCCGCTTCACCGTACGCGACGGCAGGATTCGTTTCGGCCTCGCGGCGATCAAGAACGTCGGTGAAATCGCGGTACAAAATGTCATCCAGGTGCGCGAGGCCAGTGGGCGGTTCCAGTCGTTCGAAGATTTCTGCACGCGGGTCGATCTGCGGATTGTGAATCGGAAAGTGCTGGAATGCCTGGTGAAATGTGGCGCATTCGATTCACTCGGGCAACCGCGCGCCGTGGTGTTTGCGGCCGTCGAGTATCAAATGAACCGCGCCTCCAGCGTCCAGCGCGACCGCGAACGCGGGCAGACGGCGCTGTTCGATGTGGAGCCCGTCAATGCGCGACAGAAGGCCACGGGGCAGCCGCCCACGGTGGACTGGTCGGAAAGCGAGATGCTCGCCTTCGAGAAGGAGCTTCTCGGCTTCTACGTCACCGGGCACCCGTTGACTCAGTACGCCGAGGTGCTGCGGCGTTACGAACTCGCATCATCTGGACAACTCGTGCAACTCCAGGACGGACAGATGACCCGCATCGGCGGGCATCATCAGCAAGTTGACTCCGAAAACGACCAAGCAGGGCAAGCCGATGGCGATCATGACGCTGGAAGACCTTGATGGCTCGGTGGAAATCCTGGTCTTCCCCGAGTCCTACGCCAAATATGGACCGAGCTTGAAGGTGGATGCCGCGATCTTTGTGTGTGGCATGGCCAATCTGCGCGAAGACAAACCCAAGATTGTCGCCGACCAGGTCATTCCGTTGGAGGACGTGCCGAAGAAATTCACGAAGGCAGTTCACATCCGTGTCCCCGCCGGCACAGCGGAAGATTCCGTTCTCACCCGCGTTCAGCAAGTGCTGCACGCGCACAAAGGGACCGTGCCCGTTTTATTTTGCTTCATTTATCCCGACGGCAAACTGGTGTTTCTGGAAGCGCACGAACATTTCTCCGTGTCACCCACGCAGCAATTCGTGCGCGACGTCGAAGCCATCCTCGGCGAAGACAGCGTCTGGCTCAAGGTGGACACCGAGAAACTGGCCGCGACGAACGGCAGCCGCCGCGAGCGCCGCTTCGCCGCGGCCTAGAGTGAGAAACCCTTCACGTCCAAAGCGCCGAGGCGCTGCTTGTCTCAGAGACGACTACCTCACGGCTATCACTTTGACGGAATGACGAGCTTCTGCCCGACCTTTAGCGAGTCGCTGGTCAGGTTGTTGGCCTTCCGCAAGTCGGCGATGGTGACACCGTTATTCTTCGCAATGGACGTCAGCGTGTCGCCCTTTTGAACCACGTATTCATTGCCATTGGCTGGGACGGCCGTTGGGTTGCCGGCGCCGCCGCCGCCGCCATGTGAACCACTCAGCGACGCGAGTTCCTTGGCGAGCTGATCGAGGATGACCTTCTTGTCGGTTTCGCGAGCGGCATCCAACGCCTTCACGCGCGCCTCCAGTGCCTGCAGATCGTTGACGGAAGCGCTCGGTCCGGATTGATGGACTTCCGCGAGTTGCGCCTGGATTTCTTTGAGGTCCTGCTGGATTTGCTGCTGATTCGCCTGGATCGCATCGACATCCGCCCGCAACTTGCTGAGGCGCTCGTCGAGGATGGATACCTGTTGGCCGATGGTTTGGTCCTGGGCTGGCGCAGTTGGTGCACCCGTAGCGCAAAGGACGACCATTATGGCAAAAATGAGAAGCTCCTTGTGTTTCATGGCGGCAGTCTAGAAATCGCGTGGGAACGTTGCAAGTCCCGAATCCGCATGGGCGGAACCGCATGGCCCGGAGGCTGATAATGGCTGGCCTGAATCATGCTACCTTAAGATGACGGACCAGTATTTCATGAGCACAGCCGATCTTCAACATACTGAGGAAGTTGCGGTTGATGCAGAGTTGGGAGGCCCTGTCACACCCGAAATCCCGGCGGATTCGGTCACCCCGCTCTTCACCAATCCCGCCGACTGGTTCGTCCCACCGTTCCCCGAACGGTTGGAGGATTTGGATGTCAACCCCGGCTTCCTCGCCGAACTCGCCCTGAAGACCGTGCCGCTGGATTCCGACTGCAGCACCATCACGATCGCGACCCGCATGCACCTCGGCATCATGATCACCGAGGCGCTCCTCCAGCGGTTGTGCCACGACAAGTTTATCGAAATCAAGGGCGTGGTGGGCCTGCAGAACCATCGCTACGCGATGCTCGATCGCGGCTGGCAGGAGTTGCGACGGCTCACGAGCTTTTGCAGTTACGCCGGCCCGGCTCCCGTCTCCCTGAAGTCGTATACCGAGATGATCACGCAGCAGGTGCGCAACCGTCCGCCCGCGACTCGCCAGGCCATCGAACAGGCGATGTCGAACCTGATCCTCTCCGATTACGCCAAGGAAATCGTCGGATTGGTCATCGGTTCGGGACGCAGCCTGTTTCTCACCGGCCCGTCGGGCAATGGCAAGACCGCCACCGCCCGCGCCCTCGTCGACGCGCTCCCCGGCGAAATCTGGATCCCGTATGCCATCGAGGTGGACGGCCAGGTGATCCGCGTCTTCGACACCCACAACCATACGCCCGTTCCGCACGCGAACGACACCCATGATCGCCGCTGGGTCCGCATCCGTCCGCCGCTGGTGGTGGTCGGTGGAGAATTGACGCTCGACAGCCTCGAACTCGCGTTCACCGATACCCAGCGTTTTTACGAGGCGCCCCTGCACATCAAATCCAACGGCGGCGTGCTGGTGGTGGATGATCTGGGTCGCCAGCGCTGCTCCGCGACGGAATTGCTGAACCGCTGGATTGTGCCCTTGGAATACCGCGTCGATTACCTCACGATGAGCACCGGCAAAAAAATCCAGGTGCCATTCGAGCAGATCGTGGTCTTCGCGACCAACCTCGCCGAATCCGACCTCGAAGACGAAGCCTTCATGCGCCGCATGGGCTACCGCCTCCACGCCGAGGCACCCAGCCCCGAGACCTACACGGAGATTTTCCTGCGCTATGCCCGCTCCCGCGGATTGTTCGCGGACGAAAACCTGGTCGTGCAGTTGTTGCGGAAATATCAGGTCGAAGGCCGCATCCCCAAGGCCTGTGATCCCCGTGACCTGATCGACCGCTCCATCGACCTCTGCCGGCTGAAGAGACAGCCCGTCAAACTGACCGAAGAAGGCCTCGACCTCGTCTGGAAAGGCTACTTCGGCCAACCCACTACCGATCCAAGGCGGCGTTGACCCCTGAATTTGGGTTCGTTTTTGGCTTTCCAAGAAATAATTTTCCACGCCGGCTTGAACGAAATTGGGTTCGTTTGGTAATTTCACCCCTGTGAGCCCCCTGTCGGCCCGGAGCCGTCCTGCCGTCCCTGACCCTGGCGGAGGTGGATTCACGGGTCTCCCTGTCATGCTCATGCCTTCACTTCTCGTATTGTCAACGAACCTGACAACTTCCGCCGATCCTACCACACGTCCCCCACTGCGTCCAGTAAGAAATATCATTGTAAGATAATCAGGAAAATCCTTCTTCCGCACGACCTTGGGTTGCCTTTTGTAGCCGCGAATCTTATTCGCGGCGTGCTCCCGCCGCCTTCCGAACCCCATCCGGGCATTGCCAGCTGGTGGATTTTTCCCTATCGTACGCCATATGAGCAATGATCTGAAAGGAAAGGTCGCATTGGTCACGGGCGCATCGCGCGGGATCGGTCGCGCTATCGCCGAACGCCTCAGCCATGACGGCGCCGCGGTCGCCATAAATTACGCCACTCAGGCCGCGGCAGCCCGCGAACTTGTCGGCAAAATCGAATCCGCCGGCGGAAAGGCGTTTGCCATTCAGGCCGATGTGGGGCGCGTCCGGGACGTTGTCCGGCTCTTCGACGAAACCATCGCCTGCTTCGGCAAGCTGGATATCCTCGTCAACAACGCCGGCATCATGCTCACCAAGCCCGTCACCGCCGTGTCCGAGACCGAGTACGACCGCATTTTCGCGGTCAACGTGAAGGGCACGTTCTTCGCCTGTCAGCAGGCCGCCACCCGCCTCGCCGACGGTGGCCGCATCATCAATCTGTCCAGTTCGACCACTGCCCGTATCATGCCGAACTACGCCGCCTATGTCGCCACCAAGGGCGCTGTGGAACAGTTGACCCGTTCCCTCGCGGGGGAACTCGGCCCGCGCCGCATCACGGTCAATGCAATTTCACCGGGCCCGACCGAGACGGAGTTGCTCATGGACGGCAAGACCCCCGAACAGCTCCAGCGGTTTGCCCAGCAGGCCGCCCTTGGACGCCTCGGCCAACCCGCCGACATCGCCGACGTCGTCGCGTTCCTCGCCTCCTCCGCCGCCGCCTGGGTGACCGGCCAGAACCTCCGCGTCAACGGCGGCATCGCGTAAAGCAAAATCGCCATCCGGCACCGGCCTCTAATTCGCAGGCTCTGACCGCGGAACAGCGTAGAGAAATCGCTCGTAAAGCGGGCTCGGCCAGCGGCAAGAGCAGAACAGATTCGTAGAACCAAAAACGTTTTGTAGCTTCCTATAATCGCAACAACCTGAATAGAAGCAACTTAGAATGTTGCGCCTTCGCGTTTATAGCTTTTATCTTTTGTGCCATTGACAATTCCTGTCGGCGGATTTAATATGTCTTGTGCCGGTATAACCGGCAATAACGAAAGGGATCGTATGTCGCCAAGTGAAGCTAGGAGGATGAAGAAGAAGTTGCAGGAGCAGTACCAACGGGACATCGAGGCGATTGACCGTGTACTCGAATTGTCACTCCGAAGGAAGCGGGACGGTACCCCATCTCCACGCTACATCCCACGACTAGAGTCGGCCGGGAACGTGACGGTCAATACCCTAATTCAGGACGTTCCAACGTCCGAAGCGCCTGTGGAGCATTTCGGTCACGCCAATACGGAGTTTGAAGATTCCATACTTGAGATCATCCGTGGGCAAGTTCCAGCGGATTTCAAAATTAAGGACGTGATGGAGGCTGTAGTGCAACGGCGACCGGAAATGATTGGCCGCCGGAGCACAATTTCCTTCGCCCTGTCTGGCTTGGTTGCTCGCGGAAGGGCCGTCGTTGTACAACAGGGACGTGGACGACGACCAGGAATATATCGCTTGGTGTAAGCCGTCAATGGAGGCACCCGCATGAAATCACATAGAGGAGCGCAACGGGGAAAAACGGTCGGCCCCGGTAGCGCGATGACATAAAAAACAGGGGTCACGTGAGCTTATCTTGGTCGAGACTCTCACGTGACCCCGAGACCCTCGTAACACCGCCTCACAGCGAATCGTGAGACGGCTCAGGATTCTTTGCGTGTAGAACCGTACATCCATAGCCCACCTGAGTCAAACCAAAAGGTTCGCGAAGGAAAGGAGGGCCACTTGAAAAATGGACCTCGTGTTCGTGTCGAAGGCCGCAAGGTCTTCGTGGCTTGGTTCGTCCACTGGCGAACCGGTCAGCGGGTTTACCCGCGCACCGCGAAGGCGTTCTGCTTCAACCTGAAGTAGTCGTAACTAGCACGCAGTAAGTCGTAATATCTGGGGGTGGGGGCTGTCCTGCTGTACCTCCTTGGGGACAGCCCATTCCCCACAAACGCACACCCAAAGAAAATTCAGAACCATGAGCAGGCGCTGGCGTTACACTTCATGTATTATAATTTTTGCCGCATTCACCAGACATTGCGCGTTACGCCAGCGATGGAAGCAGGAATTGCCGATCACGTATGGGGCATTCAGGAGATTGTTGCCTTATTGGAACAACCGTGACAGGATGTTCGTCACAATTATGCGATATTTTGATCAAAAATTGGACATTTTGTTGAATCATGTTACCATTATACGGCATCGAAAGAGGCACGGGCTGGCTGGCACCGAACGTGCGATAACGCGTGAGTCGCGTATGTTTGTTGTTGACGCATTTGTGCCGTTTTAGCTATTATGCACGCGTTAGCAGATGAAGAACTAGGAGGTCGCGAGTTGATGATGTTGTGGGGGAAAAACATCACGAGTCGAACGGACGGAAAGGATGTATTGTCTAATCTCACGGCGAGAGAGATCGGACACATCGAACCAACGAACAGGAAGATCGAACCATGAAGACCGCTGAACCAACAAATGTTCTAGTTAAAGAACTGGAGACATACAAGCGGGAGCTTCCAAAACTACAGGCGCAACGCGGCAAGTTCGCGTTGATCTCCGGGGACACCCTGCTTAACGTCTATGGAACGTATGAGGACGCACTTAGCGCTGGCTACGAGAAGTGCGGCTTGGAGCCGTTTCTTGTGAAGCAGATTCAAGTTGTTGAGCAGGTACAGTATCTCACGCGGGATGTAGTTCCTGCGTCTGAGTAATTTTTCCTCGACTCTTACCATAGTCCGGTTAGACTGTGGCAATGCCACATGTCACTATCGGAATGACGCCGGACGCAGGAGCCCGCGTCGATACCCGCACTTCCTGTGATCTCAGTTGCGCTGGCCCATCAGGGCATTCAGGCTTTAGTCGGACGAGACATCCTCGCTAATTGTCTGTTTTTCTACAACGGGGACTCCAAGCGCTTCGCCCTCGCCTTCTGACCTTCTGGTCGGACTGATACAGTATCCGTCTATCCCGTAGCTTGACACTTGGCGGCGGATTTGCTACCTTTTACACGAACATGAAGTCAGTGCATCAATACATCTCCGCGGTCCGGGCGTCGTATTATTGGTTTTATTTTAGCCAGCCCTGTCTGCGGGCTGTGTGTTGATGCCGTAAACGTTGACACCAAACCGTCCCGCAGGCGCGGGACGGTTTTTTTATTGCCCAAAACCGAACCGCGTACAGGACATAAGGAGCAAAGGAATGATCATCGTGTTAAAGCCGGGAACCAGTGAACAGGATGTCCAGCAGGTCGCCGACGCGGTGAAGAAGTTCAATTACGAGCCCCGTCTGATCCGCGGCGTGGAGCGCACCGTCGTCGCCTGTATCGGCGATGAACGTAACCACCACACCCTCGAATCGCTCATCGTCTTGCCACAGGTCGAGAGCGTCACGCCCATCCAGAAGAAGTACAAGCTCGTCAGCCGCGAATATCAGGCGCGCGATACCGTGCTCGACGTGGGCGGACTCAAGATCGGCGGCGGCACGTTCCACGTCGTGGCGGGTCCGTGCTCGGTGGAAAACCAGGCGCAAACTTTGGAAACCGCGAAAGCGGTGAAGTCGTACGGCGCGACACTCTTCCGTGGCGGCGCATTCAAGCCCCGCACCTCCCCGTACGACTTCCAGGGATTGGGCCGCGACGGGCTTGAGTTGTTAAGGCAGGCCCGCGCGGCCACGGGATTGCCCATCGTGACCGAAGTGATGTCGCCGCAAGACGTGGAAATGGTGGCGTCTTACGCCGACATCCTCCAGATCGGCGCGCGCAACGCCCAAAATGTCCCGTTGCTGGCCGAGGTCGCGGCGTCGGGCAAGGTCATCCTTCTGAAACGCGGCGTGTCCGGGTTGATCGACGAATGGTTGCTGGCGGCCGAGTACATCTGCGTCCATGGCAACAGCAAAGTGATCCTCTGTGAGCGCGGCATCCGCACGTTCGAACACGCCTGCCGCAACACGCTCGATCTCAGTGCGGTCGCTGTGGCCAAAAAAGAAACGCATTTGCCGGTGTTCGTGGACCCCAGCCACGCCACGGGCCGATTCGATATGGTGATCCCGCTCGCGCGCGCCGCCGTCGCGGTCGGCGCCGACGGCCTGCTGGTGGAAGTCCATCCCGATCCGGCCACGGCCCTCAGTGACGGAGGCCAGCAACTCAAACCCAAGCAGTTCGGGCAGTTGATGGCGGAAATCCGCCCCATTGTCGAAGTGATGGGCAAACAGCTGGGCGGAGTGTAACGCTCCCACACGGACACGGCGCCAGTCGCATGGAGTCGGGAAGGCTCTTCAGCCGTTGTTTGAGCCTCGGGACCGTTTGCCGAGACACAACAAGGCGGTTAGCGCGATGCTGATCATCGTGATCGTGGCACCCAGCTTCAATGCGGGCGGGGAGAAGCTCACGACAACCTGCCCGGCACCCGCCCGGGGAATCACGAGACCTTGGAAAGCGCCGAAGACTTCGATCAACTTGATGCGTTTATCGTCCGGCACCCAACCGGGGTAGAAGGCCTCGGAAACGAACACGATGCCGGGTCGGCTCACGTGGTAGGTGATCGAATAGCGCTCGGGTGTCAGGCTCTGGAATTGAACCGAGGCGTTGTCGCCCGCTCCCGGGCTCGACTCATCCCCACGCGACCCGTCGAATGAGAAGGGTTCGCTTACGGCGACCTCGTTGTGCCAGTCAATATCGCCACGTTCCAACGCCGCCAACAGTTCGTCTCGGGAATCGTAACGGCGAATCCGTGCAAAGAACTGCGCACGCGGCAACGAATTCGTGCGCGTGCCCAACCAGTCCTTGCCGTTCTCGTCACGTTCCATGGTGACCTGGACATTTTGAATGCCGATCTTGGCCGCCTGATTGGTAATGGTCTGGAATCTCCGAACCGAGTCCAAATAAAAGCTCGTGTAACCCTCCGGGACTTCGAGGAAGTCATGGAAATAGGGGAGGTTCCGAAACGTGGCAATCTCTTCGCCGACTCGACCCTGGATAATCTGGCCGAATCGAAATGGACCGCGTTGCTCCCGATAATCTTTCAAGAGCGAAAGCAAACGGCTGGTGTCCGGATAATACACGTCGGGACTGACGGCGCCGCGGTGGAAACTTCCATACGCGTGGTAAAAGTCGGCAGCCGAGACAAGCAGGAGGCTGCATAAGCACGCGGTTTGAATCCATCGCGTTTGATTGCGAATCACGCCCAAGACGGCCAGCGCGCACAGGATTGCCAAAACCAGGGCGAAAAACGTCTCGTGCCGGGACCATGCCAGCTTGTCAAGGTCCCGCAGTCCGCCACCCAGATGTCCGCCGCCCGCGTACAACACCACCGCCAGACAGGCGCCGCCCGCTGCCAGGGAGGAGTACGGGCCAAAGGCGCAACTCCCGCGCTCGATGACGAATGAGATCCACCGCATACGCGCACAGGGTCGCCGCGGCAAACGTGGCAACACAGGAAATTCTCGCGGGGACACGGAAGAGGGATGCGCCCGGAAGAATCCGGTACAGGATTTGGAACAAGCCACCGTATCGACCCAACATGAACCACGTGGCCACAACCCAGATTGCCAGCCAGAACCCGAGGTCGCGTTTGTCTTCGATTCGTCGCCAGTTGAACAGAATCAGAAGAAAGGCCAGCCAGAAAATTTGTCCGGAGTAGGCGCCGAATTCCCAATACTGCCAATAGCCGGGCCCGGCGTGTGTCGAACCGTTAAGCATGACAGTCTGGCTGTGCGGATCAAATCCCCAGAATGGCACCGGAGAACCCGTGGATTGAGAAGTTCCGAAGAAATTGGGCACGAACAGCGTCAGGACTTGATCGTATGGCAACGAGGAGTCGGCCAACGCTTCGGCTTCAAATGACCGTCTCGGTCTGGCTGTACGCCACCAATTCTCGACCCCCGGCGCCACCATGATAGCGGCCAGTCCGAAGACGAGCACGAACGTGCCGACGATCCTTGGCAGGTCCCTTCCCGCAACCTGGCGAACAGCCATGCGCGCGCCGGAGACTTCCTTGCGGTGAACGGAGTAACAGCGATACAGCCAGTAGGCGGTCACCAGATACCAGCAGTAGAGGGTCACCTGTGGAAATCCTGCTAGTAGCGACGCGACCATGGCGCCCACGAGCCCGAGCCAGGACAACCGTCCCCGGTCACACGTGAGGCGGTGGACACACAGCAGTTGGAGTGGAAGCCACGCAAATGCCTGAAACATGGTGAAGCTCGCGATTCGCAGTGAAGCAAAACCCGGAGAAACAGAACACGAGCGCACCGGTGACCGCCGCGATCGGACTGAACTTCAGCCGCTTGAGAAAGGCATACATGAACAGACCGCCGAACAGGTAATGCAATACGATGTATCTCTGGTAGGCGACGAATGGCAATCGTCCATTATGAACGAAAGGGATCAGCAGCCATTGCGCCGGATAAAACCCGCCCACCTGAATGTCCGAGTAAAAGGGCGACCCGTCGCGGACCCCGGGGAACCAAAGCGGCAGCCGCCCCCCATGGACCGATTTGGCAAAATAATTCACGCCCGGATAAAACTGCGTCAGGGTGTCGTCCCAGATAAAGCATCGTCCGTTGAGAAAACCCCAGTAAAAGACGCCCAGAAATGCTGCCAGAAAAGCCACAGCGCAAGCATCGGGCGCCAGCCGTCTCAGGCGCGGAGCGTTGAGAAGTTCCCCCTCCATGAAATGTCACTTGTGCCGCAACCGGTGCGCCTCAGGCCCGCGTGAACCGCCAGAGCAACCACAAGCCGAGAAATTCGAAAAAGAGATTCGGCGACCAGAGGATCGCTTCCGGGAACAGCGCGGGGCGGCTCTTCAGCGTGTTGGCCAGTATCGTCACAAAGTAAAACACCAGCGCTAGCCCGATACTGAATGCGATCCCGACCGATGTCTCGCGGCGGCTCGTCTTGATCCCCAAGGGTATGCCGATCAGCGTAAACGCCAGGCAGGCGACCGCGCCGGCCACCCGTTGATGTGCCTCGATCAGGGCCGCCGCGGGATAAATGCCGTGCGCGCGCAAATCCTGTATCTCTGTCCAGCAGTTCCTTGAATCCGAGGTCCCCCAATTGACGGGCCGCCCGCGCTTGGCGCAGTGCGCGGCCCAGGTCCATCTCGATCGGGTAATGCTGCATCGTGGCGTCGCGTTGAATCTTGTGGATGTTGGTGGGTTCTTTCGAATCGCGGAAGTCGCCGCGGACGTTGTACAGGTCGAGCAGGAGTTTGCGTTCCTCCGGCTTCGACGAGACGATTCCTTTTTGCGCGCGCATGCTGGACACGACGTTGTTGCTCTCGTCGAGCGAGTAAATCATCACGTCTTCAATGATGTTCCCCTTCTTCCTGCCGGCGTAGATCACGTAGCCGGGGAAATCCTTGATGTACGCGCCTTCCTCGATCAACGCCATGGGCCGTTCCGACCCGAGCCGCACGAACAGCGTTTTGAACTCGAATCGGCACCACGGGGCGAGGTCGGCGTTGATGTACAGACAACACACGCTCGCCACCGCGCCGAGAAGAATCACCGGCGCCACGACCTGCCCGAGGCTCATCCCGCTGGCACGCATGGTGGTGACCTCGTTGTCCGCGCTCATCCGCCCAAAAATCAATATCGCCGTCGCCAACATCGCCATCGGCAGCGAGAGACTCAGAACATTCGGCGTCATCAACAGCACGAAGTAGCCGACCACTTCCAGCCCAACCTTCTGGTTCACCAACATGTCGCTGAGTTGCTTGAGGATGCGGGCCAGCAGCAGCACGAAGGTGCAGACGCAGATGGTCAAAAGCAGCGTTATGACCGCCTGCCGTGTGATATACTTGGCGAGGATTTTCATTCGCTGTGAGTACGACTAGCAATTTTTCCGCGTCAACGCCACGCAAAATCCACATGGGGTCGTTTCAACCCATGTTGGAGGCCGCCCTGGCCGACGAGGTTTCGGCACGGAAGAAGTCGCGTGGCGCACTGGCTCCACTGACGATTCTTGTCCCGACGCGCCTGCTGGGCCTTCATCTTCAACGGACGCTGGCCCGAATGCTGCCCAACGGTCACGTCAATTTGCGGTTCCACGTACTGGAAGATCTCTTGCCGAAGGCGCGCCTGGCTCCCCGACTCGGCCTCGAGCTTCTTTGTGACAAGATCGCCCGAAACGAGATTTCCGCCAACGGCTATTTCGCCCCTGTTCGTGATACCAAGGGCTTTCGCAATTCGCTGTTGGAGACGTTCAAGGACCTCGAACAAGCTGGCGTCTCGCCGGAATTGTTCCGCAAAACCGCCGGGAAGTCCGGCAAGTTGTCCGAATTGTCGGTTGCCTACACGGCGTATCGCAACTGGCTGGCGGACCACGGCTTCGTAACGGACTCCGACCTGTATCGGAGCGCCAAGGTGCCGGACGCGGGCACCGAAACGTTTCTGTACGGTTTCTATGATCTTACGGCTGTTCAAAAAAAGTTTGTGTTGCAGCTCTCTCCGACAACGGTTCTTTTCCCGTCGACCGGTCGCAACGCTTACGCCGAACCGCTTTTGAATTGGTTCCAACCGCAGGGCTACAAGTCCGCCGTATCTTCTCCCCGGATGGATCCCACACCCGCAACAATTCTCTCGTGCCCGGGTGAGACGAGTGAAGTGCAGGAGGCCGTGCGCGAAACGCTCGCGTTCGTGGCGGCAGAGGAGGGTCGTTCGTTCAACGATGTGGCCATTCTCTGCCGAAGCCGGGAACAATACGACGCCATCCTGCGGGACACGCTCGGCAACCTCGGAATCAAAGCGTACTTCCGTGGTGGCCGACCGCTGGTGGAACAAACAGATGCACGCTTGCTGTCATTGCTGTTGGCCACGGTCCGCTCCGACTTTAGCCGCGCGTCCGTGATGGAATTGGCCTGTCATACCGGCCCGCGCTCACACTGGGACACGCTCTCCGTGCAACTCGGCATCGTCCGCGGCCAGCAGCAATGGATCGAACGTCTCGAAGCCGCTTCGTCCGCGCCTGACAAAGAACGACGGGAGTCAGATGAGGGACGGCATCACGACCGATGGCACCGCGATGCCGAGCAGGCGTTGGCGTTTGTCAGGAAACTCATGTCGCTTCTCGGCGGACTGCCCGGTGAAGCGAAATGGAGCGACTATGGTACCACCCTCATCACCGCGTTCCGTGCATTGGGTGGCAGGAGCGAAGCCGTCGTCGATTGCATCCGCGCCCTGGCCGAGTTGGAGGAGTTTCAGCCGCGTGTATCGTTCGAGATGTTTGCCCACTATTGTTGGCAAGCAATCGAAGCATCCACCGACCAACCCGAGCGATTTCAGGGCGGCGGGATCTTTGTCGGCGACGTCATGAGCGCCCGCGGCTTGTCGTGGCCGCTGGTCATTCTGCTCGGTCTCGTGGAGAAAAGTTTTCCGCGCGTCATCCGCGAAGATCCGCTCCTGACCGATGAGGAACGCACCCGCATCAGCCCGGACCTGCCCCGCAAGCTGGACGGGTACGAGGAGGAACAGCTGTTGTTCTCGCTCACCACGGAGGCGGCGCGCGAGAAACTCGTGCTCGGTTATCCGCGGTTGGAACCATCGACGTCGCGTCCGCGCATGGCTTCGTTCCTGTTGCTGGAATATGCCGCCGTGAACAACTTCCGGGCGCTCGACGAACGCGCCGTCAGGATTCCGCTATCGCCAGTGCGTCCAGTTGCAGAGCCGTTAAACGAGCGCGAATTTGATTTGGATGGACTTATGTCGGTGGCGGACAAGCACGGCTATCTCCGGCATGTGTCGACCGTGTTGGCCGAAGGCGTGGGGAACGCAGGGACGCGTTGGCGCGATCGAGCGCTCACCCCATACGATGGTCTGTTGAGCAGCGCCCATGCGCGGGAGATTCTCCGTGAGCGGTTCGGTTTGGAAAAACTCGTGATCAGCACCACCTCGCTGGAGGATTTCTTCGGGTGCCCATTCTACTATTTCCAAAAGCACGTCCTTGGCATCGAGCGATGGGAGGAACCGGAGTCGGCGTTTTCGATTGACGCGTTGGATCTCGGTTCGCTCTATCACGCGATTCTGGAGGATTATTACCGGTCGCATGCCAGCAACATCGCGACGGTTGCTGAAAAGCATTTCGACGAGTTTCAGCGCCGCGGCGTGACCGGCTACCCAACGGTCTGGGAGGTCAAGAAACAGATCATCATGGAGGAACTGGGCGCGTTCATCGAACGCGATCGGAACGCATCCGTTGGTTGGCGCCCAACAGACTTTGAAAAGAAGTTTCAGGGCATCGCCGTCGCCCCACCCGTGAAGCTGCGCGGCACGATCGATCGTATCGACCGGAGCGATGACGGCAAGCGCGCGCGGATCCTGGACTACAAGACGGGTCGGGTGCCGCGCAACGTCCGGGACGATTCGCTGGCGGGCGGCGAAACACTCCAGTTACCCTTGTACATTCTCGCGGCGGAGAACCTGTTGCCGAAGATCAGAGTCGACTCGGCCAGTTACCTTTACTTTACCTTGCGCGGAGGGTATCGAACAGTCACCTTTTCGCACGAAGCGCTGGACGCTCAACGTCCGGCATTGTCCGACCTGCTCGGCACCGCGGCCAGTATGATTCGCGACGGTGTGTTCGCACAATACGCCACGGCCGACGGTTGCCGTCAGTGCGATTACCGCGCGATCTGCGGGAACGGTATCCTGAAACTGTATGAACGGAAGCATGACGATGCTCGGATGGAACCGTTCCGATCAATCAAGGAGAGCGTGAAATGACGCGGCCGGTCGACCATGCTGCGCGCGAAAGCGCGGCGAACGATCTCGACTCGACGTTGTTCGTCGAGGCGGCGGCGGGCACGGGCAAGACCACCACGTTGGTGGCGCGCATCGTGTCGGCAGTGGGCATAGGTCGCGCGCGGCTCCGCGAGATCGTCGCGATCACATTTACCGAAAAGGCTGCGGGGGAATTGAAGTTGCGGTTGCGCGAGAAACTCGAAGAGACACTCAAGGGCGGCAAGCTCGCGGAAGCCTTGAGCGACCTGGAGCGGGCGCATATCACCACGATCCATTCCTTCTGCGCGTGGGTTCTGCGTGAGCGTCCGGTGGAAGCCGTGGTAGACCCGCAGTTTATGGTCGCCGATGAGTTACAGCGGCAGCTCTTGTTCGAAGAGGCATGGGAAGGATGGTTGGAAGCCGAGTTGGCGAAGAATCCGCCGGCGTTGCGCCAGACGCTGATGTGCGGTGTCGAGTTGGACAGGCTTCCCGAATTGGTAGCTCTGCTGGTCGATTATCGTGACCGCCTCGCATTCGCCACACCGCCGGAGCCTGTGCCGTTGGACGTTACCAAAGTGGTGGCGGAACTGAAGTCGTCCGCGCCGACACTGGAGCGATGTCTGAAACATTTCGTGGAACGCAAGGAGAATGCGTATCTCCGTGCGCGGACCCTGCTCGACACTCTGCCATCAGTGGAACGCGCGTCGACCGAGCGCCAGATCGCGGTGATTCGGTCCTTGGAGATGATCACGCCGCGGGCGACGTCGCATTTTGATGGCGAAGAAGCATTCCATGAGATGAAAGACGTGGTGAAGAAGCTGAAGGCGTTGTTGGAAGACTTCAGCGCCGCGGCAGACCACAACCTTCTTGTCGAATTGGTCACATGGCTGCGCGGGTTCATCGATCATTTTCAAAAGGTCAAACACGAACGGGCAATACTCGATTTTGATGATCTTCTGGTGAAAGCGCGCGATCTGCTCCGCGACAGCCCAGAGGTCAGAAACGACTTGCAACGGCGATTCAAGTTCGTGCTCGTCGATGAATTTCAAGACACCGACCCCGTGCAAACCGAGTTGGTGCTTCTGCTCGGCGAAGGTGCACCGGGCAAACTGTTTGTCGTTGGCGACCCCAAGCAAAGCATCTATGGATTTCGCCGCGCCGATATCGAGATGTACGCCAGCACCCGTCAACAAATCGAACGGACGGGCAGGACCTTGACGTTTCAACAGAATTTCCGAAGCAAGTCCACGATTCTGGATTGGGTGAACGAGGTGTTTGCGAAGATTCTCGTCAAACCCGAGCACGGCAATTATCAGCCCGGGTATATTGCGCTGAAACCATGGCCGGATCTGAAGACCACGGAAGCGGCGGTGACGTTGCTTCGACCGAAACAGTTCCTCAAGACGACGGCGGATGAATTGCGTCGCGCCGAGGCAGCGGCCGTCGCCCGCTATCTTCGCCAACAGGTGACGACAGGTGCCTGCCAGTGGGGCGACGTGGCGCTGTTGTTCCGCAGTTTCACAGGGGTCGAGACATACAGCGATGTCCTTCGTGAGCACGGCGTGCCCTTTCGCGTCATTGGCGGGAAGGGGTACTACCAGCGGCAGGAAATCCAAACGCTGTCCTCTCTGCTCTCATGCCTCGATAATCCAGCCGATAAGCTCAATCTCGTGGCCACCTTGCGCTGTCCATTGTTCGGTTGGTCAGATGAACTGGTGTTCCTGATCTCCCAGAAGACGAAGTTGGACTACCTGGCCGATGTCCCGGCCGACGCGACGGAACAGGCAAGGTCCACGTTCGCCCTGCTGCGGGAACTGCACAACCGTCGGCATGATTTCTCGGTTCCGGGCTACGTTGATCACGTGTTTGCCCGTGTCAGGATTTGCGAAGCGTTCTTTGCGAGCCAACCTGACGGCGCCCAATGCGTGGCAAACCTGCTCAAGGCCCTCGAATTGGCTCGACAGCTCGAAGGCCTGGGTCTGCGGTCGGTCCGCGCCTTCGTGCGGCGGTTGCATGAGACGGTGTTGGGCGGCGTCGAGGAGGAGCCATCGCCGGCCAGCGAGGAGACGGACAACGTGGTGCGCATCCTGACAATGCACAAGGCGAAGGGCCTGGAATTTCCCGTGGTCGTGTTGGCTGACCTGGCAGGACGGTCTTCCGACGCGGGCGCAAAGTTGTTGTTCAGCCCGGATGGTCGATGGGATTTGCGATTTGCCGGCATGCGAACGGCGGGTTTTGATGAAGCGGACGAGGAGCAAGGCAAGCGCGAGGAGGCGGAAGAAATCCGGCTGTTGTACGTCGCGGCTACCCGCGCAAAGGAGCGGTTGGTGATTCCGTGGTTCGCGGAGAAGGGAGCGCGGATCGAGCTGTTGGCGCGCGGATTCAAGCCCGAAGCCGGCGCGTTGGTGGAGGCGCCGGATCTGGAATCGCCGGGGTCTGCGGTTGTCGAGCCTGGGAAGACGGAAACGAGAACCATCTCGGTGAACCAGTTGGCCGACCGCAGGCGCGAATGGCAGGAGTCTCGCTCCCAATTGCTCGTACGCGCGGCCAAGCCACTGGCGCGAGTCAGGCCATCGAAGCTGGCTGCGGAGGCCGAGCCACGTGGCGACGAGCCGGTTGGCGCCGATCGCGAGAAAGCGATGGACTTTGGAAGTGCCGTTCACGACGCGTTGGAAAGCGTCGATTTGACGGTAACCGCCGCCCAACAACGTGGGCAAATCGAGCAGTTCATTGCCCGGACGGGTCTGAGTGATGCAGACAGGCGCCGCGCGATTGAATTGGTCAGCAATGCGCTCGGTTCGGAGTTGCTGGCGCGCGCGCGACGCGCGGACCAGCTTTACCGGGAATTACCCTTTACCCAGGTCGTGGACGAAGGGTTGATGGAGGGAAAGATCGATCTGTTGTTCTGCGAACGAGGACGGTGGGTGCTGGTCGATTACAAAACGGATGCGCGGGTCGAAGTGGCAAAGTACACGCAGCAACTGCAGGCGTATGAAGCAGCGCTCCGTCAGGTAGCCGGCATTGAGCTTGCTCAGAAACTGCTGCTTTTCCTGGTCGATGGAACCGTCAAAGAAGTGAACTGATGATCAAAGTGGACATGCACATGCACTCGGGGGAAGACCCCGAGGATGGGTTGCGCTATCCGGCGACGGCGTTGATCGATCGCGCCGTGGAACTCGGGTACAGCGCGATTGCCGTGACCCTTCACTGCCGTGTGCTCGAGGATGAGCGGGTCTTCGAATACGCGCGGCAGAAGGGGCTGCTACTCATACGCGCGGTCGAGTGGAACATCCAGGGTCGCGATGTGTTGCTTTACAACATCACCCAACGCGATGCGGAAAAGCTGCTCACATTCGACGATCTTCGCACGTACAAGCGCGAACGCGGTGAGGATCTGTTGATCGTGGCGCCGCACCCGTGCTATCCGAAGGGTCACAGCCTCGGCCGGGACTTCGAGCCGAACATCGACCTGTTTGAAGCGGTCGAGTACGCGTCGATGCATTTTTCCTGGCTGGATATTTTCAACCAGCGCGCGATGCGGATCGCACGCAAACACCGCAAACCGGTCGTAGCGAGTTCCGACGCGCACAATCTTTGGATGTTTGGCCGCCATTACACAATGGTGGACGCGGAACCGACAATGTCCTCGATCTTTCGCGCCATACGCGAAGGGCGCGTCGAGCCGCACAGTCCGCCGGTCAAGGTGTGGACGTCCCTGCGCATGTTCTTTTGGGACCCGCTCGTGGAACGCAAACCGGGCCAAATCACGGAGAGCTTCCCACCCGCGACCTCCAAGGCCGGCTGAGTGGCCAACCTCAGATGCCCAGTTTGTCGTCGCGAGTGAAAAACGAGGCGACGAAGTGGAACATGGTGAAGTACTCGAGGGCGAACGGCAGGAAACCGAGGAAACCGACGAGGGGCATCTGGAAGTATCTCGCATTCTGGCCGAACGGGAATATATAGACCCACTTGGTGTAGGCCCACATGTTCCAAAACTCCCACAGCAAGCCGCACACCGCCCCTGCCCCGAACAATTGCAGCGTGCGCGACAGGTCACCGTATTGCCAATCGCGGTAGAGGCTGGGCAGGCCGCGCCAATAGTTGAACGGTTCCAGCAGAAAGAACCAGCCGATCCACACGAACGCCCACAAATACCCCCGCGTCTCGGGCGGCATCAACGGCGGCACGAGGACAAATACCGCGCCGACCACGACCGATGCGACGAGCGCGCCGCGACTCCATCGAATTTGCGGCATCCAGGCCCGCCCGAAGAATTCGTAACTCTGGAGAAACTTGCCGGTCAAAAACAATGCCGGCATGATCGTGGCAAAGGCAATGGCGTATCCCAGCAAACGCACCGACAGGTTCTGTTCCAAATGCACGTAACGCCAGCCCGGCATCACCCGATTGTACGCCTCGAACAAGCACCAGAAGACGATCGACAGGATGCATTGTATGACCAGCGACTCCCGTCGGTCCGTGAGCAGTGACGTGCCCTTGCGGCGGTAGATCCACGCGTCGACGATCAGGATGTACGCCCACCAGCAGACGGGTGTGGTCCAGGTCGTGATTCGCCACCAGGCGACTTCCGGAAATGCGTCCGTCTGCGAGCAGAAAACCGCCGTCTCCATCAACAGGAGAATAACCAAGCCGAGGGTTCCGTAATGGGGAAAGCGGTGGCGATAGCCATTCATGGGCTGTCGGCGTCGTAGTCCTCGCGATGATCCAGGTTCGAAAGCTGTCGCAACACGGCGTCCTTGCAGCTCCACGCCAGGGACAACGTCAGCGAAAACGGTAGTAACAACACGATGATCACGAGCAGGTTCGCACGGTCGAGGATGAACCGTACTTCGGTAAGCAGGTTGCCCTTTCGCAACACGGCGTTCACCACGATGTAGGCAACGATGCCCGCGAAGGGGAGCAGCAGCAGCCCGACATTGCCCGTGCCGAACACGCGCGATTCGAGCGCCATGTCCTTGCGTCTCAGGGTCGCCGCCAACACGGCAACCACGCGGTTAAAAGTAATAATATACAGGATGCCGGCGGCGGCGAATGCGAAGACGTTGGTCAGCAGGTAGTCGTTGTCCGGAACCCGCCGCCACAGGTAGACAAACACACAGAAATACCCCATCAACCCGGCCAGAGCCAGCGTGGCCCGCGTTCGATGGTGCCAAACGTCTCCCAGGCTGCCCACCTGGTACAACCGCCAGGAACCGACCGCCGTCGCCAGCACGCCCAGTCCAAGGAAGAGTTCCGCAAACGGCGAAATCTCGCTGAGGATCAATAGCTGCGCTCCCATCAGCACGGTCACGAGCAATCCCCAGAAAATAAAGTAAAACCCCTGCCCGAGCCGGACGTAATCACGCGCCGGAACCTGGAGATTCATGCCGGCCCCATCGAGAACGGCAACAGGTTCGAGCCTCGTCGCTGGCTGCGCGGGCGCGTCAATTGTGTCCGACATGTTTATTCGGCAGTTTGCCCTGAAGCGTTTTCCAGAGTTCGAACTGGTGGACTTTCCGTTGCAACAGGGACACGAGTTTCTCCAGCCGCTCGTTCGTGTCCAGTGTTTCCAGCATGGACTGCTTCTCGTAGTAATCGTCCAGCAGCGTGTAACTCACAAGGTCGGAAAGGTAATCCGCGTTCTTCACCGAGCGCAATGCGGACAGGACGGATTTCGGCAGGTCCACGCCCATGCGTGCCCGGGCTCGGGCCAGTTGGGTGACGATTTTCAGCAGCGGCGTGCGTTGGGTGGCCTCGGCTTCCTCGGAGCTTGTCAACGGTTCCACGCGCGCCACGCGGTACGGTCGAAGTTTCACGTACTCGGTCACGCGCACCCGGCCCATGCCTTCCAGAATCACGTTGGCCGAGCCGTCGGGGCGTGCCACACACGTCCGAATCACACCGATCCCGGCGATGGGGTGGGGCGTGGGATTGCGCCCTTCCTTTTCCCAGCCCTTGCGCAGCAGCGCCACCGCAAACATCCGCTCGCCGTTGAGACAATCCGCCAGCATCTGCTTGTAGCGCGGTTCGAAAATATACAGCGGGAGCAACACTCGCGGGAACAGGATCGCGTTGGGCAACGGCATGACGGCTATTTGCTTCGGCACCCTCACCCCTCCAGTATAGCCGTTGCGGTCGCGCCCGTCAAAGCGTTCCCGTGAAGCCTTTCCAATCCGGGACTATTCCAGTTTCTTCCGCAGCTCCGCATACAACTCCTCCAACGCCTGGGGGACGACGTGCGTGTCGGCCAGCACGGGCATGAAGTTGGTGTCGCCGTTCCACCGCGGGACGATGTGCATGTGGATATGGTCGAGCACGCCCGCTCCGGCGCACCGGCCCAGGTTGATGCCGATGTTGAACCCCTCGGGCTTGAGCGCCTTGGCGAGCAGTTGCTTGCAGCGACGGGTCAGCGCCATGAATTCGGAGAGTTCCTGCTCGGACAGGTCGTCCAGTTCGCCCGTGTGCTTGTATGGCGCGACCATCAGGTGGCCGGCGTTGTACGGATACGTGTTCAGCAGCGCAAAACAATTCCGCTCGCGAATCAGGATCAGGTTCTTCGCGTCATCGGACTCCTGCGTCTTCCGACAGAAAAAACAGCCCGTCTCCCGTTCCCCCAGTATGTATCGAATCCGCCACGGCGCCCAGAGATGTTCCATGACGCCTTTATAGGACCGGCTCCCAGACAAGTCAACGCACCTCCTCCCCACGCCAGGCCCGGATTCCGCGCTTGACGCCGTTTCGCTGACTGATGGAGATTCTCCGTCGCAATGCGAAACCAAATCCTTTTCCCGGTCGTGACGCTGCTCGCCGTCGCGTCGGCCGTGGCGCAGACCCTCCCGCAGACCCCGCCGCTGGCCACGCTTCACCCGGCGCTGTTCCTCGTCGGCGATTCCATCATGAAGACGGGCACCGGCACGGGCGACACCGGCCCGTGGGGCTGGGGCTCCGAGATCATCCCGCTCTTCGACCCCGCGAAAATCCACGTGTATAATGAAGGCCATGGCGGGCGCAGCAGTCGGTCGTTCATCGAAGAGGGGCTGTGGACGAACATCCTCGATCGATTGCAGTCCGGGGATTTCGTAATCGTCCAGTTTGGTCACAACGACTCCGCCAACTCGCAGAACTACCCCGACCGCACCACGATCACCGGCAGCGGTGATGAAACGACCGAATTCGGGATCGGCCCCGCGAAGAAAACCATCCACTCCTACGGCTGGTACCTGCGCCAGTATGTCGCCGACGCCAAAGCCAAAGGCGTGACCGTGATCATCTGCTCGCCGGTCCCGCGCAATACATGGATCAATGGCAAAATCAAGCGCGGTTTCGATGGCTACGCCCAGTGGGCCGCCGATGCCGCGAAGGCCAGCGGCGCTCTCTTCATCGACCTCAACGCCATCGCCGCCGACCACTACGACGCGCTCGGCCAGGAAAAGACCGCCACCTATTTCAACGATTACCAGCACACGAAGAAAATCGGTGCCCGACTGAATGCCGCGTGCGTGGTGGAGGCAATCAAGCACCTGACGGATTGCCCCCTGCGAAACGATCTCGCATCTGCTCCTTCCACCGCCGGGACCGCAAATTGACGCGCCTTTTCCCGTCGCGTCCCGTCGCCGATACGCCGACCGAACCCATCCGGAGGGGGGGACGAACCCAACGGTTTTTCGCTCGCTCAGTTTTTCCAAACCCCTGCCGCGTAATCAGATCGATACTCATTTTCAGGTCGACCCCGTTGGGTTCGTTTTGCCAAAAAAGCATATTTCTCGTCGCTCCACGCTCCCTACGACACATCCACAGTGATCGGTGGCGGCACCAGCTCCCCGTTCCGACGCCTCTGCAGTCGTTCTAGTGTGCTGTCCCTAACGCTTCGTTACAATGAATCGCTTCATTTTGACCAGATGGACATTGGAAAGGCATTTCAGTGACACCACACTAGCTGGTTCATGGCTCGATACAACTGTCGCTCCAGCTTCCCCTCATACTTCAGGATCTTGTCCAGTACCTCCGGCGATGGCAACACCTCCGCCGCCTGCCGCGCCGCCTCCTCCTTCTCTTCCCGTTCCTCGCATTCCCCACTCAAGTACCGATACAGGTTCAGCCTCCCCTCAACCCGCCCCAGGATCGCCTGCTGAATCTTCTCTTTCAGCGCTTCCGCGCTCAATCCGCCCGGATTCGCCGCCAACTCCGTCCGCAATCCCTCCAGTTCTCGCGTCAAGGCATTACCCATCTCGCCGAACCGGCACCGAAATTGCCCCAACGCCGCTTCGGTGACTTCTCCTTCGTGCCGCGCCCGCTCCCGCAGCTCGTCCAACACGTGGATCAGGTACGACAAACCCCGCGCCGACTGTTCCATTGCAGTGAGCGTATCGTGAAATCCGCGGAAGAACGCCCGGAACTCATCCGGCTCGCTCTTCTTACGCTTCCAGTGCCCCCCATCCACACTCAGCGCGATCTCCCCCGCCTCCGCCGTCAACGCCCGCCGCAGCCGCCAGTGCGCCGTCACCACCCGATCCACCAGCATCTCCTCCACCGCCCCCACCGGCGCCAATTCCTCCCACAATCGCTCCCGCAGCTCGTCGAATTCTTTCGACCGCTCACGAATTTGCAACCCGTGGACCACCGCCCTCTTGGAGAAAATCCCCCACTTGACGCCGTTCATCCGCGAGATCGCTTTTCCCTTCGCCGTCCTCGGCCCGGTCGACTTGCCCGCATTGCGCCGATTCGCCTCCAGCCTGCGCAGCGATACGTTCGTGGGGGTTCCCTCAGTCTCATTCATGGCTCTCTCCTTCCGAAAGTGTTTTGGCCAGTAGTCCTGTAGCCGCGGGCTTCAGCCCGCGAACTTGGTTTGGTGGGAAGGTCTATCGAGGGCCATCCCCTTGCGTCGTGACTGTTTCCTAATCACGGCTCAGTGTAGCCCATGCGGGAATGGAAAATACCGACAGCTACTATCGGTGTCTGTCTGATTTTCGGCGGGGACGCCCACGTCGAGCCATGGACAGCCCGATGCGCTGGCAAATCTTCTGGATCTTTCTCGCAAAAGCGGCATGAAGCAACTCGTTTTCCCGGATCCGCCGCCCTTGCGCAGCCGGGCATCTTCGTCAACAGGAAATCCGCCAACTCGCGGGTGGTGCCACCTCGCAACCGAAGCTCTTCCACTCGGGCTTCGTTCCTCACCAGCAGCATATAGGTTGTGAACGTTTGGGCCGTGCCGGGAACCTCAAACTCCCCAAACCGCAACCCCTTCTGGAGTCCAAGTGTAAGACCACGAAAATACTCTACAGCCTCGGAAGCCGGCTTGCGACAAGCACCGGCGGTCACCGTTGCGACCATCCGCAATTCCGCATCATCGTCGCCAGCCGGTGAAGTCGATTCCAACCCACTCTGCGCCAAAAACTCCTTTCGCAGTGGCAACACTGCCAGGCCGTGTCCGAGCCAATACCCAACCTTGAACGCGTTGCTCTTCCGAGCGTGCCTGCTGGGAAAAAACGCCTGCTTGCGAAGCTCCTCGCTAACGTTTTCCAGCCACGTGGGAAGTTTGGCCTGCTTCATTTTCTCTTTGCTATCCGCCGCCAGTATATCGGGTCGCCATCCGCCTGCGCTACCCCAAAGAGCGCCACCGTATCGAAACCCCTGTCGACCTCCCCTGGCCAAACCAGAAGCCAACAACCATCGACTGTTGCCTTGATTTTCGCGTTTGACATTGAGGTCTCGGCGTGGCTCAGTTTTGGTCGTTAACCTCATTATGCGAGAGCCAGTAAAAGAGTGGAGAGAGTTTCGAAGAATGCCCGAACCCAAAGCGGCGCTTGAGTCTGGCGACTTGGACGCAGCACTGAGCGGTTTTGCGACGCGACACCTTTTGAATTCCCGGATGCGCATGCGTGTTTACTCTGACGCTGAGATTAGCGGCTTCGGCGTCGCGCTTTGGTTGATGGGTGACAGCCTCGGCGCAGCTACGGTTTGGTCGCGAGTTTGCGAGGAGGCTCTTAAAGGGCGGTACACATATTCCAGCACTGGGACCTTTCAGGGTGGTCTTCTCCTTTGGTTCGCATCAGTCTGGTTGAAGGATGAGGTTTGGCACGACGAGGCAGCAGGGCTTTTGGACAAGTTGTTGCGAAAGAAGCGGCCAGTTATGGGGGCAGACTTTCCAGGTTCACTTGCCAGGCTTCTTCGTCGGGAGATAGATTTGGCACAGGTTCAGGCAAGCACCCCGCCACGCGAGAGGATGTCTCTATTTTATGCAGGAGTTCGGGCATATGAAGATGGAGATTCCGAAACGACTCGCCGACTATGGATGCAAGTAAAAGCGCCAGACAAGCCCCAAGTTGAATTGGAGTATTACATCTTGAAGCATGAGCTCAAGAAGCTCGCCGGATGAGGCTAACCAGTCGCAGAAGCCAAGCTGATTTCAAACTGTACCACTACCCTTTCACTCCCCTGCTTGACAGCCTGCCCCACCATCCGCAAACTGCCGTCATGCCTGTGGCGGCCACAAAGACCAAATCCATCTACCTCATCGGGGGTGCGGACGAGTTTTCGATCAAGGAAACCGCCGCCAAGTTGGCCGACAAGCTCGCGCCGAAAAAGGCGGGCGAATTCGGCCTGGAAATCATCGAAGGCTCGGCGGCGAACCAGGATGAAGCCCTCAAGGTCCTCTCCCGTTTACGCGAGGCGTTGAGTACGGTCGGTTTGTTCGGCGGCGGCGACAAACTCGTCTGGCTGAAGAATACCGACCTTCTCGCCGATAGCCCAATGACCCGCGCGGAAGCGGTGAAGGAAGCGCTCGCCGAACTTGCCGACCTGCTCAAGGCCGGTCTGGGCGACGGTGTGACGTTGCTCATTAGCGCCATCGGCACCGACCGACGCAAGACGCTCTACAAAACGCTCGAGAAAGTCGGCGAGGTGCAATTCTTCGAGGCCCTCGAAGAAGGCAAGGGTGACGCCGACGAGGATATCGAGGCGTTCATCCAGTCGAAGTCGCGCGCCGACGCCAAGACGATGAGTCCCGAGGCGGTGCAGGCGTTCCGCGAACTCGTCGCGCCGAACCTCCGCGAAATCGCCAACGAATTGGAGAAGCTGTTCACCTACGTCGGCAAACGCACCGCTATCACGAAAGAAGATGTCCGCGCCATCTGTTCCGCCTCACGGCAGGCGGTGATCTGGGAATTGACGGACGCACTCGGCGCGCGCCGCACGTCGCAAGCCATCCACGCATTGGAAAACCTGCTCGACGCCGGCGAGCAACCCATGGGCGTGTTGATGATGCTGGTCGCGCAATTCCGGTTAATGTTGCTCGCCCGCGACCTGATGCAGCGCAAACTCATCACCGCCCGCGACGGTCAGGGCGGCAACTTCGAGTTCGTGAAAGCCTTCGAGCGGCTGCCCGAACAAACGACCGCGCATTTTCCGCGAACGAAGGACGGCGCGCTGCCCAATGCCTGGCGGTTGTACCGCTGCGCGCTCGCCGCGAAGAATTTCTCCACGTCCGAATTGATCCGCGCCATGGATTTGCTCCTGGAAGCGAACCACCAGCTCGTCACCACGCAACTCGACGACAGGCTTGTCTTGGAAGAAACGATTGCTAAAATCGCCCTGAAGTGAATTGCCGGGCGGACATCGCCTGCCCCAGTGGTTCGTCAACGCCCTGCTCTTTGACTGATGACCGGCTAGAACGGATTCAGCAATTGCACCGGGACATCGGGGGCGCGGGCCGTCGTGGAGTTTGTCGGCGCGACGCTCTCGTCCTTCGTCAACAAGTCCAACAGTTCGGTGGGTGTGACGTATTCGACCCGCCGCAACTCGCTGTGCTCCCGACCGTCTGGACCAATGAAGACGAGCGTCGGGACGCCCCAGATACCGAAATCCTTGCGCAACTTTTCGACATCGGGCGAGCCTTCATGCGTCAGATCGGCTTTGAGCACCGAAAAGTGTTTCGTTTCCTCCAGGACGCGTTTGTCGTGGAACGTGGTGCGCTCCATCTTGCGGCATGGGCCGCACCATTCCGCCGAAAAATCAATAAACACCGGACGATGTTCGGCGGTCGCCTGCTGGACTTTCTCAGCGCTGAACGGTTCAAACGCGACGCCGCCTTCTTTGGAGGCGGCGAGGTCGAGCCACAGCGGGCTGGTGATCCACGCGGCAACAACAATCAGCGCAAGCCCAAAAACACTCTTTACCCACACCATCCAGGTCCCGGACTTTGGCAGGCGAGTCAACAATCCCGAAAATGTCCCCAGCACGACGTACGGCAGGCCCAATCCCAACGCGAGGGCGAAGAATAACCACCACCCCAGCCATGGGTTGCCGATCTGGCCGACAAACGCCAGCAGCGCGACGACGAACGGCGCCAGACAGGGCGCGGCAATCACGCCAATCACCGCCCCGAACAGGAACATGCCGAGATAACCGGCTTTCGACGACAGGCCGGTGGCCTTCTGCATGAGAAACTGCGGTGGTTGCAATTCGTACAACCCGAACATGCTCAGGGCCAGGGCCACGAGCAACAGGCGATGCCGATCAGCAGAACGGGACTTTGCAGCGCCGAGCCGAACAGCGACCCGGTCAGCGCCGCGATCAGTCCGAGCGTCGAGTACGTCAGCACGATTCCCAGGCAGTAGATCAATGACGAGACAAACGCGCGCCGCGCATTTCGTTCGCCGCCCTGGCTGCCAAAGTAACTCACCGTAATCGCGATCATCGGATAGACGCACGGAGTCAGGTTGAGCGCCAGCCCGCCCAGGAATACCACGAGGATCGTGACAAACCATCCCCGCGTTCACGCACGAGCGTGGCGATCGGGTTGTCCGCGCTGGCATTGCCGGCGGTAACCAGCGGCGCCAGCGGCGCGCTTGGCGTCGCGGCCCCGAAAATGTCGGCGTGAACGGGCTGCGGCTTCTGCGATTCGGGAACGATCTCGGTGTCCATGACGACGGGAATGTTTTTCGGCGCGATACAAACACTGTCGTTGCACGCCTGGTAGCGTAGCGAGCCTCCGAGTTTCAGCGGCCCGCTCCTGGCATCGGCGGTCACATGTCCTTCGGCGAAGACGATCGTCCGGCCCGTGTAGAGCGCGACCGGCTCATCGTTCCACGCAACCTTTGTACTCATGCCCTTCGGATAGATGATGCGATCAATGACAATGGACGCCGGCGGCTGAAGCGTCAGCGTCGTCGGGATCAGGCCTTCGGCGTTGGCGGGATTGGCATTGATGTGCCAGTGCTCGGCGACATCGATGACCACCGCCAGACGGAAGTGTGTGTTCGGAGTCAGCTTGTCCACTGACAGGAGGGTATCGACCTTGAACTCGGCCTGTTGCGCGTCGCCCGCCAATGGCACGAGCCAAACTACCAGTGCCGCCAGCGCAAGAATGGACACTCGGAATTGTTTCATTGCTTCAAAATGGCTCTCACGTCGGCGTCGAGAAGATTCGTCTCGGTGACGCCGACGTATTTGTCGATAACGTTTTGATTCTTGTCGATGACAAACATCATCGGAATTGATGTCAACCCGCCGAACGTCTGGACCAAGTCGTAATCGGCCACGTGCAACGCATAGCGCAAATGTTGTTGCTCCGCGTAGGTCGTGAGGGACTCAGGGCCTGTCTCGTCGAGCGCCAGCGCGAGCACAGCGAGGTTCGTCTCCCCGTATGCCCCACCATGCCATTCAATATCCGCATCTGCTTGCGGCTGGGTTCGTCCCATGTCGCGAGAAAACAGATGATCAGCGCCTTGTTCTTGAAATCGGTGAGTCGGATGGTTTTGCCGTGCGGCTTCCTTCATTACAAACAAGGGCGCGGGCTGGGCGACACGGACGTTATTCTGCCCAAACGCCCGGTCCAACAGTCAGAATGACCGCGACCAGCGCGATTCCACCCGAGAACAATGGAATCAACAGTCGGCTGCGCCATGCATGGGGTTGGATGTTCATGGTTCGAATGACACTATCTAGTCCACTCTATGCCCCTACGCAAGTGCGGCCTTCCCCGGATTGGCTCGCCGGCGGTTTCTTGACGCGCCACCGCCGCTGGCGTAAGCTATAAGCACCAATGCGCAAGGCTTTGAGAATATTGACAACGCTCGTGGCGGTTTTGCTCACGGGCGGTCTGCCCATGCGCGCCGAATCCTGCGAACCAGCCACCGCGCCCTGCGCCCACGGGCGGTCGCAGCCGATGAATTGCTGTCGGGGCGCACACTGCCGTTGCGATATGTCCGCGCCATGTCAGCCGGCGTCGAACCGAACGCCGGCCCGTGCCACCCCAACTCCCGGTCATCGGGTCGCAAAAATCACGGTCACGTCAGCGGTCACCATGTCGCTCGCGAGCGAAATTGGGTGCCGCCCGGCATTCGCCGCGAGAGTAAACGCTTCGACACCCGCCGCCGCCCCGCCGTACCTCTGGACGCATGCTTTCCTGATCTGAGACCGAGCGCCACGCCCGTGGTGTCTCTTGTATCCGTCTCAGGTCAGTCATGCAACTTCACGAACAACCAGATTCCGAGCTTGTCCGCCAAATTCAGTCGGGCGAGGCCGCCGCATTTGACGAGTTGATGTGGCGCTACAAGCGTCCGGTGGTGAATTTCATTTTCCGCATGTTGGGGAACGCCCAGGACGCGGACGATGTCGCCCAAGATGTGTTTGTGCGCGTGTACCAGAATCTGGATACCTACCGGCCCGAAACGAAGTTCTCCACGTGGTTGTTTGCGCTGGCGCGCAATGCCGCGATTGATCGGATTCGTTGGCGGTCACGCCATCGAACGGAGTCGATCGAATCGGCCCCGGAGATTGTGTCGCCATCCGGCACCGCGGAGGCGGTTGACGCGCGCGAGATGGGCGATCAGATTGCCGCGGCCATCGCGAAACTCCCCGAAGAGCAGAAGACCGCCATCGTCCTGTCCGAATATCACGGTCTGTCGTATGCCGAGATTGCGGGCGTGATGCGCTGTTCCGAAAAATCGGTCGAGTCGCGCTTGTACCGCGCCAGGCAAACACTGAGAACAGCGTTACACCACCTGTTGGAATGACATGGCTGTTGCAGTTTAACCACACTGACTGATTCACGTCAGCGGATTTCCGCGTGCCTGTTCACGCTCATAATTCTTGACGACCCGGAATTTCCTGTGGCCACGGGAGTTGCGGGATATTCACAGAACCGACGCAAGCTTGGCACACGGGATGTTAATAGTCTCGGCAACCGCGCGCGATGGTGCGCGGACGCCAAAATGGTCGGCGTTCGCAACCTCACCAACACCATCGCCAAAGGCCCTCCTTATCCCGTCGGAAGCTGAAAACCCTCGCTGGAAACAGCGAGGGTTTTTTTACCCCCGACGTATCACTCTGTGATGAACCAGAATGACGACAAGCTGAGAGCCTTGCTGCGGCAATGGCGCGACATCGAGCCGCCGGGCAACTTCGAGGCCAATGTCTGGCGACGAATTCGAGTTGCCGCCGGTCGTCCCGAACGAGTCAGCCTGATTGAGGCAATGGGGCGGTTGCTGTGGCAGCCCGCGTGGTCGGTTGCCACGGCGCTGGTCGTGGCGGCTCTTGTCGGCGTCTGGGGCGGCGTCGCTTCCACGTCGCGCCCAGCGGACACCTCTCGGGGCGAGCTTCAATTTCTGGCACCGGGCACGCTGGCGGGCAGTTACCTGCAAGGCGCTGCAAAGGACTTGCGATGAAAAAGACGCTAATCGCCCTGGCGCTCCTGACGGTTTTCGTTTCGTCGCTCTCATACGGCGTGGCCAGTTGGTGCGTTCATCGCTCCGTGAGCCGGGGGATGGCCGATCTCAACGACACCCCGTGGCTCAAGCGTGAATTGAACCTGACCGATGCGCAGAGCGCCGCGATCGACAAATTGAACCAGGAATTTCGCGCGAAGGTCAACCACTGCTGCGACGTGCATTGCGACGCGCGCTTTGCATTGGGCCAGGAACTTGCCAAACCGCAGGTCGATCTCACCCGCGCCAATGCGCTGCGTGGACCGCATGGCCGCGGCCCAGGCTGATTCGGAGCGCGCCACGCTCGACCACATCCTCCGCGTGCGCGCGCTGTTAACGCCCGACCAACAGCCACGGTACGCAGCGCTTGTAAGCCAGCAAATCTGCGCCGCCGGCCCTCTCGGGATGCATCACCCAACGCCATGAAGACAACCGTAACTGGCCTCCATCTTTTGTGGTCGGGGCAATGGCCGCATCCGCGCAAACGAATGAGTCACTGGATGCGCTCATCGAGACCGCCCTCGCGAACAATCCCGAGATCGCCATGGCCCACCGGAAATGGGACGCGGCATTGCAGAAGATTCCGCAGGCGCGCGCGCTGGACGATCCGACGGTCGGTGTGGACGCCTGGCGCAAGAGCGAGGGGGCCGCGGCAGCCAGCCAGACCGGCCTGATGGCTTCCCAGAACATTCCGTGGTTCGGGAAACGCGACTTGCGTGGCAGTGTCGAGACGGGCGCGGCAAAACGGGCGGAAATGGTGTGGCGGATGAAAACGCTGGAGGTCGTGGCGATGGTCAAGGGGTCCTACTACGATCTCTGGCAGGCGCAACACGAGTTGGATCTCAACCAGCGCGATCAAGACTTGATGCAGCAACTTGTCGAGGTGGCCCGCTCGCGCTATGAGGCGGGCAAGGCCTCCGAGTCCGACCTTATCCGCGCCCAAAACGAGTTGGCCAGGCTCGCCGAGGACCGCACTGATCGCATGCGGACGTACCAGGTCGCGTTGGCGGAGTTGAATCGGCTCATGAAGCGCGCACCCGATTCGCCTGTCGAGATCGGACCTGACGTGACCGCCCCGGTATCGGAGCCTGCCGTCACCCTGGATCAACTGCAAGCGGCGGCCGCGTGTCGGCCCGAATTGCAGGGCCTCCAGGAAGGCGCGGTGCGCAGCGCCGAGTCGGCGCTGGCGTTGGCAAAGAAAGGCTATGACCCCGATGTACAGGTTCGGGTGGAAGCCTGGCAATACGAAGGCAAGGGCGGCATCCAGGAATATGACGCGGGCGTCTCGGTCAATTTCCCGTGGCTCAACCACGGCAAGTACAAAGCCGCCATCAACGAGGCGCGTGCCAACCTCGACGCGAGCCGGGACGAGTTGGACGCCCTGCGCGTGCAAACCGCTGCCGAGGTACAGGAACTCTACGACGGCATTCACACGATGCATCACCATTACGAATTGTGCGTGGGGAAACTGATCCCGCAGCAGCAACTCGCCGTGGAAGCGGCCCGCGCGGCGTACGAGACCGGCCAGGGTGGATTCCTCGATATTCTGGATGCACGTCGGACGCTGTTTGACCTGGAAATGGAAAATCTACATCACGCCGCTGAATTTCAACGGCTGTTGGCGTCACTGGAACGAATGGTGGGAGGCCGTCTGCCCCGGCGTCGGCGGAGGAGAAGAAATGAACCGGACTGTTCGGTTACTGGCGGTTTTGTTGGCGCTCGCAGTGGGCGTGGTGGCGGTGGCGTGCTCCCACAAGAAGAACGGGACGGCCACCACGGCCACGGTGGCAACGAAAAAGACGATGTACCACTCGACGATGAATCCCAACGAGGTCAGTGACCAGCCGGGCAAAGACTCGATGGGCATGGATATGGTGCCATTTGAAATCGAGGAGTCGGCGGAGAAAACGCCGTCGGGCCTGGCAGCGGTGTCGATCACGGCAGACGCGCGGCGACGGATGGGATTGACAACGGGCGTGGTGGAACGGCGCGCACTGGCGCGCGAGGTGCGCACGTCGGCTCGAATCGCGGCGGACGAAACGCGATTGTACCGGGTCACCGTCAAGGTGGACGGCTGGGTGGACAAACTCTTCGCCGCCACGACGGGACAATTCGTCAAACAGGGTGATCCGCTACTGACCGTGTACAGTCCCGATCTGCTGACGTTGCAAAATGAATACCTCACGGCATTGCGATCTGGCTCATCGAATCTGGTCGCGTCGGCGCGTCGGCGCTTGTCACTCTGGGATATTTCTGACGAGCAGATCAATCAACTGGAACGAACCGGCGTCGCGGAAAAGATGCTCACACTTTTCGCGCCGGCCAGCGGCTGGATTATCGAACGCATGGTGCTGCCGGGCCAGAAGATCGCCGCCGGCGAACCGCTGCTGGTCATCGCCGATTTGTCGACGGTTTGGGCCGACGCCGACATATACCAATCCGATCTTCCGTATGTGAAAGTCGGCATGCCCGTCGAATTGACTCTGTCCTACTGGCCCGACAAGAAGTTTACGGGGAAAGTGACGTTCGTCTCGCCGACGCTGGATCCCGAGAGTCGCACCATGAAAGCGCGTCTCGAGATTCCGAATCCGGAATTGCTGTTGAAACCGGAAATGTTCGCCACGGCCACGCTCTCCGTACGAATTGGGTGAAGGGCCTGGCCATTCCCGAAACCGCGGTGATGCGCACGGGACAGCAGACGTACGCGTTTCGCGATGCGGGGGATGGGCGCCTTGTGCCGACGCCGATCGTGGTGGGCGAACGCAGCGATGGGTACTACCAACTTCTCGCGGGATTGAGCGCCGGCGACAAGGTCGTCACATCCGCCAACTTCCTGGTGGACTCCGAGTCGTCGATGAAGGCCGCCCTGGAGTCGATGGCGGCCAGTTCGCGCCAACCGTGAGTGACGGCCCGGTCATGATCAAGCGAATCATCGAATTCAGCGCGCGCAATCGTCTTCTCGTCGTCCTGCTCGTGGCCGCGGCGGTGGCGTATTCGTTCTACACCATGAAGAATATCCGGTTGGATGCGATCCCCGACCTCAGCGACACGCAGGTCATCGTGTTAACGAAATGGGACCGCAGCCCGGACATCATGGAAGATCAGGTCACGTATCCGATCATCTCCGCATTCCTCGGCGCGCCGCGCGTGAAAGCCATCCGTGGCTCCAGCGATTTTGGATTTTCGTATGTGTACGTGATTTTCGAGGATGGCACCGACCTGTACTGGGCGCGCAGTCGGGTGAATGAATATCTCTCGAAAATCACCGGCCAATTGCCGGCCGGCGTGACGCCCGGAGCTCGGTCCCGATGCGACGGGCGTGGGCTGGGTTTATCAATATGCGCTCGTGGACAAGTCAGGCAAACACAGCCTCGCGGATTTGCGGAGCTATCAGGATTGGGTGTTGCGGTATGCGTTGCAGAGCGTACCGGGCGTTGCCGAAGTGGCGGGCTTCGGCGGGTTCCAGAAGCAATATCAGGTGACGGTCGACCCGGTGAAACTGCAGGCATACGGCGTTGGCGTCGTCGAGATCATGGACGCCATCAAACGCAGCAACAACGAGGTCGGCGGCCGCCTCATCGAGTGGAACGGCAAGGAGTTCATGGTGCGCGGGCGTGGCTACGTCAAGATCGACCGAGGATCTGGGCCAGATAGCCGTCAAGACAACCAAGGCGGGCACGCCGGTGATTGTTGCGTGACGTAGCGGATATCGCGCTCGGGCCGCAGATCCGGCGCGGCGTGGCCGATCTCAATGGCGACGGTGATGTCGTCGGCGGGATTGTGATCATGCGCCATGGCGAGAATGCGCTCAATGTTATCGAGCGCGTGAAGACGAAGCTGGCGGAGATCAAGTCTTCCATGCCGGAAGGCGTGGAGGTCGTTTCCACCTATGACCGTTCCGAGTTGATTCAGCGGTCGATCGACAATTTGAAACATGACCTGATCATGGAAATGATCATCGTCAGTTTCGTGATCCTGTTTTTCCTCTGGCACATCCCGTCGGCGATTGTGCCGATCATCACGATTCCCGTCTCGGTGGCGCTGGCGTTCATCCCGATGTACTTCATGGGGATCACGTCGAACATCATGAGCCTCGCCGGGATTGCGATTTCCATCGGCGTGCTCGTGGACGGCGCGATTGTCGAGGTCGAGAACGCCTACAAAAAACTCGAACGCTGGCAGGAAGAAGGACGGGCAGGGCGATTTTCACAAGATCCGCCTGGAAGCCCTGATGGAGGTCGGGCCATCGGTCTTCTTCTCGCTGCTGGTGATTGCGGTGGCGTTTCTGCCCGTGTTCACGCTTGTCGACCAGGAAGGCCGACTCTTCAAACCGCTGGCGTACACGAAGACGCTGGCGATGGGCTTGGCGGCGTTGCTGGCCATCACGCTTGACCCGGCGGTGCGCATGCTGTTCACGCGGATGGAGCCGTTCAAAATGCGGCCGCGTTGGTTCGCAAAACTGATGGACGGCGTATTTGTCGGGAAATATTACCCCGAGGAGAAACATCCCGTCAGCCGCGTGTTGTTCTGGCTGTACGAGAGGCCGTGTCGACTCGTGTTGCGTCATCCGAAGACAACCATTGCGCTGGCGGCGGTCATCGTGGCCACGACCGTGCCCGTCTACCTGAAGCTCGGTCACGAATTCATGCCGCCGCTGAACGAGGGGTCGATCCTGTACATGCCGACCACATTCCCCGGTATCTCCGTGACCGAGGCGCAGCGGTTGATGGAAACGCAGGATCGCATCCTGAAGCAGTTCCCCGAAGTCGTTTCGGTCCACGGCAAAGCGGGCCGGGCCGATACGTCGACCGACCCCGCGCCGTTCTCGATGATGGAAACGGTTGTCCAGCTCAAGCCGATGTCCGAGTGGCCGCCGAAACAGCGGTTCTTTTCCTCATGGCCGAGACCCTTGCGCGCGATGTTGGGCCATATCTGGCCCGAACACATTTCGCAGGAGGACCTCATCAACGAAATGGACCGCGCCGTGCAGATTCCCGGCAGCGTCAACGCCTGGACGATGCCGATCAAGAATCGCATCGACATGCTCGCCACGGGAATTCGCACACCGGTCGGCGTCAAGGTCTTTGGATCCAACCTCGACGAAATCCAGCGCATCGGCGAACGCGTCGAGGGCATTCTTCGCAACGTGCCGGGCACGCGCAGCATTTTCGCCGAGCGCGTCGCCGGCGGCTATTTCGTGGACATCACACCGAGGCGCGAAACGATTGCGCGGTACGGTCTCACCATCGACGACGTCCAAAACGTCATCATGACGGCCATTGGCGGCGAGACGATTTCCACCACCATCGAAGGTCGCGAGCGGTACTCGATCAACCTGCGTTACCCGCGCGATTTGCGCGAAAACCTCGATCAACTGGAACGCGTGCTGGTCATGGCGCCGATGGGGCGTCAGGTACCATTGAAGGAGCTGGCCGACATTTCGCTGGTGAATGGGCCGTCGATGATTCGCGATGAGAACGGGATGCTCGCCGGGTATGTGTATGTGGACATTACAGGACGGGATGTCGGCGGTTACGTCGAAGACGCGAAGCGGGCGGTGGCGGCGGAATTGAAACTGCCGACCGGCTACTCGATTGTCTGGAGCGGACAGTACGAGAACATGTTGCGCGTGCGCGAGCGGTTGAAGATCGTGTTGCCGGTGACCATCGCGGTGATTTTCCTGTTGCTGTACGCCAACACGAAGTCGGGCGTCAAGGCGCTGATCGTCATGCTGGCCGTGCCGTTTTCGTTGGTGGGTGCGGTATGGCTCTTGTGGCTGTTGAACTACAATGTCTCCATTGCGGTGTGGGTCGGGATGATTGCGTTGATGGGGCTCGACGCGGAGACGGGCGTGTTCATGCTGCTGTTTCTCGATTTGTCCTACGACGACGCGAAGCGGAATGGAAGATTGCGCAATCTGTCGGATTTGCACGAAGCGATCATTCACGGCGCGGTGAAACGCATCCGCCCGAAGATGATGACGGTGGGTGCGGCGGCAATGGGGTTGATGCCGATCATGTGGTCGGTCGGGAGCGGCGCGGACATGATGAAACGGATTGCCGCGCCGATGGTGGGCGGATTGTTCACATCGTTCCTGATGGAATTGCTGGTCTACCCGGCGATTTATTTATTGTGGAAAGGGCGCGAGCAGAAGATGACTGGAACTGTCGGGTAAAATGGTGGATACTGATCAAGGAATCGTTGGTGGCGAAATTCTGATCGGAACCGAACAAATAAGCAGGAGGAAGTCTATGAAAACGTTCGTGGCATTCAGTGTCGCGGTTGTTGTCGCCAGTTTGATCGTGGCCGGGAGCGTCCGGGCGGCGGACGCGGACAGCACCGTCACCGTCAAGGGTGAAGTGTTGGATATGGCCTGTTACCTCGACCACGGCGCGCACGGCGAGAAACACGCCCAGTGCGCGGCGACGTGTATCGAGTCGGGTTTGCCCGTGGGCATCAAGGGCGAGGACGGGAAGACGTATCTGCTGATCGGCGAGCACAAGCCGCTCAACTCGACGCTGGCGCAATACGCCGGCAAGACGATCACCGTCAAAGGCAAGCTTGTCAGCCGTGACGGGATCAACATGATCGAAAACGCGGAGATTCAGAAGTAGCCAGGAGTCGGTGAACCGCCGGGCGGTCGCTCCCAGGATGACGGAATTGCACGACTTCCTGCAGCAGCTTCGGCAGCCCGAGTATGTTCACGTGCTGCTGAATCCGATTCCCGTCTACGGGATGGCGTCGGGAATTCTCGCGCTGGTCGTCGCGTTGATCCTGCGGAGTCGGCCGGCCCAGATCACGGCGTTTATCGTGGTGATTTTCGCCGCGCTCTCCGTGTGGCCCGTGGGAGAATTTGGCGAGCGCGCTTCCGACCGCGTGTATGCGATGTCCAACAAGGAGGCCCAGCAATGGCTCGATGTTCACATGCACCGGGCCGACGCCGGGGAATGGGTGTTTTACGTGACGGCAGCCATTGCGGCGGTGGCGCTGGTGGTGCCGCGGTTTCGTCCGCGCACGCAGTTGCCGCTGGCGCTCGCGACGCTCGTGTTCGCCCTGGCCTCGCTGGGCGTGGGCGCGTGGATCAGTCACGCAGGCGGGAAGATCCGCCATTCGGAATTCCGCAACGGTCCGCCACCGAATCCGGTGCCGCACGAAGAGGAGCGCTAGCGAGCGTCTCTCGGTGGGGTGGATGGGACGGTTTGGCGGAGTAGATCAATATACGCGCCTTCGATCAATTGCTTCGTGGAGATGCCGAGCCTGGCCAGTAATTCATGGGCGACCTTGACTCCGGACCCGGTGGTTTCGTTTTCCGAAAGTACCACCTCCAATTCGAGAAAATCACCCAGTCCTTCGACATGATCGAGATGTACCCGTGTTCTTCCCACCATGAACAATGTGCGGCGTTTACGGACCCGGCCACTCGCACCATAAGCGAGCGAGAGAACTTCACGGAGCGTGTTGGGCGAGGGCGTTCGGGAGATCACATAAAATGATTCCTTTGGGCCGGCATTGTCGGGGCGCTGATAGAAAATCAGTTCCCCCGCTGTTTCCGAGAACGCGCGGAGCTTCAATCGTCCATTCGGACAGGAGAAGAACGTGTCGTCTTGAAGAATCTCAGTAGGCCCGTCGTCGGCAATCGCCCGGGCGCGTGGCAGCAGCGCATCGACGCTGTCGATCCGCGCTTTGATTTCGATGTTTCTGGCCATGGGAAGAGAGAATACCTTGCGATCAGTATTTGTGCATACAACGATCTATCGCTCCAACCGTAATCGTCGCTCGCCTCGGATCCGGGCGAACACCACCGGTGCGAACGAAACAGCGTTTAGGTGCCGTGCCTTGACAACAACCGTCAGCTCAGCCACCATAACCGCAACAACCTTTATTTTGATGGACGCCCGATGGGGTGACAAGAGAGGACGAGGTTTTTGAAGCCATGTGTCGATTAAAGTTCTTCATTGCCGGTCTGGCTCTTCTTCCGATTCTTCTATGCGGCTGCGGCAAGAAACAGGCAGCGGTCAACCCGCCTTCGCGGGGCGCGCTGACTACGGCCCAGCCCGCGAATCCCCAGTCCTCCATGGGTTCGGGGGGCGGGCCCGAGATTGTGAACCGGGCAGGGGCTGACAGTTCCAACGCCGAGCAGCCGATATCCACGGAGAATCAAACACAGGCCAGCCCGCTCGCCACTTCGCCATTGTTGGGCGATACACCGGTTCAGAACCTGGATTCCAGATTACAGGACGCGCTGCGCAACTTTCACACAGCCTCGGACAGGATCGCTCGCTCCACGATGGCCAGCGACATGGCGAAGCTGGCTGACGCCGGCGTTCCCAAACCGCAGGTCGCCAGCGCGTTGGGTTACATGTTTCGCGACGAAAACAGCGTGCAGGTCAAGACCGACATCCTTGACGAACTGGGCGACCTCGACGATCCGTCGGCATTCGATCAAATTGTTCAGGGACTGGATCAACACCAGCCGGACGAGGTCCGAACATCGGCCATCCAGGCCCTCGATTCATTGAGTGATAAGCGGGCAATCCCGTTGTTGCAGCCGCTTCTCGCCGATCGTGATGGGGACATCCGGGATGCCGCCCAAACGGCCACCGATTCGCTGAACAGTCAGTGAATGGCTTCCGAGCACGGCTCAGGCGCGAACGGCATGAGCGCTACCGGCGGGCACTGGCCCTCCACAAAAGCAAACGGAGAGGGTGCGCACACCCTCTCCGTCTCTTGAATACTTGGACCGAGCCTTACTTCACTGCCTTGATGGTCCCCGAAACCGCGGTACCATCAGTCTCGTTCCAGATGCCTGTAAACTTCGCGCTCCCGGTGTTGTTCGTGACACCGCTCTTAACAGATTGTGACTCGCTGACTGTAACCAAGAGCACCGAGTTGGTAATTACGTTTGCCCCGATGGAGCTTGTCGCGTTAGAAACCACAACGTCTGTGTCCACGCCAATAACCCTCTGAACCTGTTGCATTCCAACCAGGACCGTTTGTGAGTTCTTCGACGACTTTGTGACAACGGCGTCGGCCCCGTCCCAGATTACCGTGCCGGTGAAAATAACGTTCGTCGTCCCCGCTTGGTTCGTGGTCACCGTAGAAAGGCCGTTGCCGATCACATAAACCGTATTCGTAGACACGCCAGTGTCCAGCAACTGTACCACGCCGAACTCAACATTGGTTCCGTTGATGCTCTCGGCATCTACCGAGCCCGTATTGGCCTTAACACTGCTGCTCAGTTTGCCTGTCATCGTGACGGGAATGGGACCAACCAAGAATGAGTCCTGTTCTGCCGCCCAACTGCTTATGGTTCCAGCGACCAGCAATGTGACAGCGATAATACTTAACTTCTTCATTCTGCGACTCCTTTTGTTTGAGTTGTTCTTCTCCGGCTCGGTTCTTGACACGTCGCAAACACCCATTGGCCTATCAATCAATCCTCAGCATCCAAGAAGGGTGCGTTGACGTGTCAATACCAAGACCGCACTTGTTGAGCTTGTTCCCCTCGAGCCTTGCCCTGCTCACTCATGGCAACACGTAGCAGGCACCTGTTGACCTGTCAACGCAATCCTTGGCATGCAGCAAGCGCGCGTTGTCAATACCCAAGCGTGTCGAACGCCTGTGGGCTAAGGCTGATACGAATTAGGGAGGTGGCCTGCCCAGGTTGTCGCCGACGGATAACGTCAATCATCGTTATCAATTTTTGTCTTGTCGTGTTCGACGACGAAGGCGGCGCGAGTGGGGGCGGGGGCGTGGGAATTTTCACCGCGGACGGAGCGCCAGATGACTTCGTTGAGAAGCAGGTCATCCGCGGCGTCTTCCTTGGTGAAATCCATCGTGCGAGAAACTTTTTCACCCCAGGTGACCTGGGTGTTGAGCTGATTGAGGTCGATGCGGGCGGGCAGCGCGGTGTAGCCGGCCAGATCGGGCTTGCCCTGGAAGGCGGCAAACATCGGCACGGCGGCGGCATCGAATTGCGACATGGGCTTGAGGCCGAGGATCAACTCGATCGTGCGCAGCATGCTGCTGGTGGAGTACATGGTGGAATCGACCGTGTGGCGTCTGATGTACGGGCTGGCGACGAAGCCCGTCGTGCGATGCGCGTCGACATGGTCGGCCCCGTTCTGCGCGTCGTCTTCGAGGACGAAAATGGCGGTCTGCGGCCAGAATTTGGAGTGGCTGATGCCCTCGACGATGCGACCGAGCGCGGCGTCATTGTCAGCAAGGCAGGCGCTGGGCGTTCGCTTGCCCTGACGCACGCCATACGTGTGGTCGCCAGGCAGTCGAACCACCTGCAAGCGGGGCATGTCACCCGCGTCTTCGAATCGCTTGAGTTCATGGAGGAAACGGTCGGCGCGTTTGGCATCCAGGTAATCGAGATCGAACCCGCGATAACCTTCATCGATGTGGCCTCGCAGCGTTTTCAGGCGCGGGACCGAGGGATCTTGTGGAGTTTTTCCGTTGGCGACGAATTCGCCGTAGCTGCGATAGCTCAAGCCAGCATCCGCGGCCCGGTCCCAGAGATAACCACCGGCGGGTGCGGCCATGGGGAAGACACCCTCGGCAGGGTAGACGTACTTCCTGTTCTGGTTGTGGGAGTATTGGAGCCGCCAGGTTTTGTCGACGAAATCACTCGCGTACGCGCCCATGGTCCACTCGTGCCCGTCGGCGCTGATCTCGGCGTTGGCGTAAAAATTGTCGAGCAGAACGAAGTCACGGGCCAACTGATGCTGGTTCGGCGTCACTTCTTCCGGGAACAGGCAGAGGTTCGTATCGCCGTTGCCCTCTTTCATGTCGCCCAGAACCTGATCGTACGTGCGGTTCTCCTTGATGACGTAGAAGACATACTTGATCGGGCTCGGGTCGCCGGGCGTCTGCGGAATCGGGCTGTCATCGGGACGGGGGGCGGTCACCGAGTTGTCCGCCTTGAGCGGACTGCAGCGGTAGGCGGCGGCGGTGTAGACCACGAGCTGGTTGTCAAATTCGTCGCGCGACCGCGGCAAATCGATGACAGCTGAGGGTGCCTTTGAGAAGTTCGGCGATATACTGTGGAAGCGTTTCCGCGCGGCTTTTGCGGCCGGGTTGCGGGCCGTTCGGGTTGGCCATCGGGAGGATGCCTTTGCCGTTGCTAACAAGCAGACGTTTGCCGTCGGGCGTCACACGGACGGAAGTCGGATACCATCCGACGGGGATAAAACCGAGAGCGTGGCTGTGACCCGGCTTGCTCACGTCGAACACGGCGAGATTGTTGTTGTCGGCGTTGGCGACGAAGAGGATTTTCTCGTCGGGTGTGAGGGCCAGGCTGTTGGGGGTCGAGCCGGAGGGCGCGTTGGGATAGAGCGCGGCGGTGAGTGTTTCCAGGGTCTTGCCGGTTTCCATGTCGAGCACGGTGACGGTGTTGCGGTTGGCGTTGGCGACGAAGAGCGTATTGCCGTTGGCGGTCAGGACCATTTCATTGGGATGTTCCTGGGTGGGCCAGCGGGCGATCACTTTCCGCGAATCCAAATCGACCACGGCGACCTCGGCGTTGCCCCACAGACTGACGTAGCACCGGTGCCGTTTCCCGTCGATGCGGCACGCATACGGGAACACGCCCAGGTGATTGAGTTCGAGGTCGACCGAGTTCGCCGGCTTGGTGACCGTTTCGTAGGAGTTGGTCAGTGAATCGGGCGTCAGGGGGACGTCGACGACGGTATTCGTGCGCAAATCGACGAGCGAAACGCTCTGCCCGTAGAGATTCGCCACGCAGAGTTCCTGCAAATTGGAATCAACGGCCAATCCGGCGGCGATACCGACGTCGTTGGTGTTGCGCAGCCGGATGTCGTACGGATTTGTCAGGAGGCCGTCAGTAAAATGATACCCGTGGATGACTTCGTCACTGGCGCCGCTGCAAAACAATTGCGAGCCGTCGCGGGAGAACTCGATTCCGTAGAAGGTTTCGTGGAGCGGGGCGTTGGTAACGACTTTTTCCGTCTTCAAATCCACGATCCGGAGTCCATGCTGGCTGTAGCCCGCGTGCAGGATCGCGGCGAAACGGCCCGTGGGATCGACGGCGATGTTGATGGGGAAGTCGCCCAGGTCGATTTGCCGGCCGACCGGGCGAAGCGACCACTGGTTCGGTAGCAGAACGGAACCGTCGGGGCGCTGGCCGGGCAGAGACACCGGTGCCTTGGCCTCGTGGGCCAGTGAAAAGGCCGCACTTGCCAACAGGGCGGCAACACTCAGCGTGAGCTTGCGCATGGATCCACGGCGAATTATGACCCCAATTCTCCGGTGGTAGAGGTGGGACAAGGTCCCGGGGTGTTCTCGGCGTTCCCGACATTGACAGGCCGTTGATATATGCTGGCTCATGGTTTTTCTCTCGTTTGGTTGAATGACTCAATTCAATCGGCATAGCCGTTGGCCTTGGCGGGCCAGGCGGCGGCGAACAGCAATGTGCCGAGGATCGTGGCGATGAGGAGCACCCAGAAGGCCGCATCCCATCCGTGGACCTCGACCAGCTTGCCCAGTCCCCATCCGGAAAGCACCGTGCTCGCATAACCAAAAATGCTGGTCAACCCCACGGCCGTACCAGCGGCGCGCTTGGTGGCCAGGTTGGCAGCCGTGACCGCCAGCAGGCATTGTGGGCCGTAGATGAAAAAGCCGACCGCGCCGAGCATGGCTGTCGTCAATAATTCGGATTTCACGGGCACTTTCCAAAAGATCAGGACCGCGACACCCGCCAGGATCATGTAGATGAGGCACATCCGCGCAGCGCGTCCCGCCAGCCAGCGGTCCGTGAGCCGTCCGCCGATCAACGCACCCATCAGCCCGCAGGCTTCGAATGTCACGACCATCCAGGCCGCATGCCGGATCTCGATGTGCTTGGCCTGCATCAGCATCGTCGGACCCCAATCCAGCACGGCGAAACGAACGGTGTACACGAAGAAATTGGCGATGGAGACAAGCCAGATGTACTTGTTCTTGAAGACGCGCTCGATTACAAACGCGCGGAACTCCGCGCGTGACTGCTCTTGTGTCCCCGCGATGTGCGAGCCCTCCACCTCCGGCAGGCCGACGGACGGAGGCGTGTCCGGGGTGTTGAACCAGATGAACACCGAGCAAACCAGGGCGATGCCTGCCGGGACAAAGAAGCACGACCGCCAGCCGAAGCCGAAGTAGACGAGGTTGCTGCACAACACCAGGATCAGGCCGCCCCCGATGCAATGGGAAGAATTCCAGATCGAAAACTTGGTCGCCATTTCCTTCGGCGGGAACCAGTTCGCCATCAACCGCGCGCAGGGCGGGAACCCCATGCCTTGAAACCAGCCGTTGACCATCCAGATGATGCCCATGGTCAACACCGCGGAACTGAAGCCGAACAGCACGTTCATCAGAGCCGACCCCACGAGGCCGACCGTTAGAAACGCGCGCGAACTCGATCGATCGGCGAGAAAGCCGTTCCCGAATTTCGAGACGCCGTACAACAACCCGTGCATCGTCAGGAACATGCCGAGGTGCGCCTTGTCGATGCCGTCCTTTTCCATGTACGGCATGGCGATGCTCAAGTTCTTGCGCACGAAGTAAAACGTGGCGTAGCCGATGATCGAAGCGACCAGGACGCGCTTCTGCCACGAGTGATATTTCGCCGAAATCTCCTGCGGATCGGTCAACATGACCGCCGCGCGGGAAGCGGGTCGGAAAATCCCGAGCAACCCGCCGACGCCCGGACGGGCCACTGCGCCTGATTGAGATTCGGTTTGCAAGCTCGGCTATCTCGCTGGGAGAAACAAGTTCCTCAACCCCTTTGTCGAACGCTGACGTCAACCGCAGCCACGCGGGATCTCGCCCGCTGAAGCGTGGGCAACTGGTAACAGAATGAGCGTGGTTCCGCAAGTTCCGAACGCGGAGAATGTCGCGTCCTCGATTTGCTTGCCCGTGGTTTGTTCGAGACACTGCCGCGCTCCACGGCAACACCCAAGACACGCGCTGAGTCAGATACGAAATGTCGCTTGACGCGACCGTGGAAGGCAACATATCCTTGGCCCTGCAAACTTTCTCACGTACTTGAGTGAAACAAACTTGGCCCCGCCACGGGGGTGCTACGAAGGGAGAAGACCATGAGTAAGTTCTGTTTTCGTCGTTTGCATACCTGCCTGCGATCTTTCGTTGTGTTGTCGATCTATTCTTGGACGATGTTCGCTTTTGCACAGTCGGTCACCTGGCAAATCCTGCCATTTCCAACCAACAGCAACTGGCCAGGACCCCAAGGCGAGCCGGCGGTCACCAATGGAAATACCGTTACGCTGGATGGCCAGCCAGTGCGCACCGTCCAGACGTTTACTCCTCCGGTGACCATCTCCTATGATATGTCCCTGGACGCGCGGTCGACTTCGGACGGTTATTTGGCCTTGTATTTCATGCCTCCGGGCCAGGGCACGGGCAATCCCGATCCCGCCACGGTGGCCTTCACAATCTACCGAAATGACGGGCAGGACGCGCTCCGCATCGACCAGGACGCGCCATCCGGTAACACGACTGTCTGGGGCGAGGTACCGTTTTCGGTAAGTGCGGAGACAAACTACCACGTGGTGATGACGGTTTCGAGCGGAGGCCAGCTCACGTGGTCAATCAACGGGGAGGCCTACTCAATAACCAGTAACGTCACGGTCCCTTTCAACCCCTTTCAGCTGGAGGTGGAGTCCTGGCAGCCCGGTGACATATGGCAAGTGAGCAATTTCACGGTTACCACGGCGCCAGTGATTACCTGCCCGAATATCATCGGAACATGGACCGGTCAGGTAGCTGTCGCGGATTCGCAGCGCGGTTACAGTGAGACGACACTGTCCCTTCAAGTGAGCGACCAGAATACGAATAGTTGCTTGCTGCGGGGTTATCTCAATACCGGAACCGCGCACAACAGAATGCCCTGGGGCTGTTTCAGCCCCGGAGGCCTATGGGGCAACGTGCCATTCACGGGCACGATTCTCGACACCACCGGGGTGGTTCTCAACCTCGGGATGTTCGGACAAGCTTCTGCGACGTTGGATATGACTCAAACCCCGCCCGTCATGAACACGTTCATCCTTCTGTCGACTGGCGGCGCGGCTAACGGAGATACGGCGGTGGGCGACTTGACCGAGATGCCCTCTTCCCCGTAGCAAGAATCTGCTGGCACGCACGCGTATAATATAAATTGTTTGGCCCGGGCCCTTGATTCACTCAGGGGCCCGGGCCTGTCTTGGTTCCGACTTGAGTAGGCGCCTTTTTCGGTCGTGAGGTTCCCCTTTTGGGGGTGCTTTTCCCTGCTATCAACGGCCGGTCGCGTGCTACAAAGTACTTGTGAAGTGTAGAGCAACGAAGCGCATCACCTTTTGCTCTACTGGCCGCGCCGATTTGCTTGCGCGGGGGCGCAAACGTGGCATAATGCCCCGTACGAATTTTGCCAGCGTAGCTCAGCTGGCCAGCTCCGAAATATGCGTAGTCATATTCGGAGAAGAGCAACTCCGAAATCCGGAGGCGGATTTCGGAGCAGGTCGTCGGTTCGATGAGCGAATGAAAATGCCAACGTAGCTCAGCTGGTAGAGCAGCGGTTTCGTAAACCGCAGGTCGTCGGTTCGATTCCGACCGTTGGCTCCAGATTTGTGGGGAGTTGAGGTAGAGCAGCTCCGAACTTCGCGTCCGAGGTTCGGAGGAGGTCGCCCCGAAAGCGTTCGGGGCCGTTGGCTCCAGATTTTTGGTTCACGATGTGGCCGCGAAACAGTGTCGCGGCGGCAGTTTTGGTCGTGCTAGACGGGGAGGTAGCGGTTCCCTGCACCAGCAACCCGCTATAGCTGGGTCGAATTCCTCGCCGAGGCGGTGATGTGGGTGAGCAAACCACGGGGCGGCGTTGAAAGCCGGGTCCGATGCAATGGTTGCCTGCGAACCCCGCCAGGGTCGGAAGACAGCAACGGTAAGCTTGATGTTCCATGTGCCGTCGGGTCGCCTGGCTGGAGCTTTAACCGCGGCGCGCAAGCCGATGTCGCTCGTCGACGTGAGGTGCACGGCCATTTTTCAGTTGGCAGGAGTCGATAGGGAACGGAATGGCGCAACAATATCAGGTTCTGGCGCGGAAATGGCGCCCGCAACAGTTCGACGACGTGGTGGGACAGGAGCACGTGACCACCACGCTGAAGAACGCCATTGAACAGAACCGCCTCGCGCACGCGTACCTGTTTGTCGGCCCGCGCGGCATCGGCAAGACCTCCACGGCCCGCATTTTCGCCAAGGCGCTGAATTGCGTGAAAGGGCCAACCATCACTCCCTGCGATGAATGCGATAATTGCAAGGAGATCACCGAGGGCCGCTCGCTGGACGTGCTGGAAATCGACGGCGCGTCGAATAATGGCGTCGAGCAGGTCCGCGAGTTGCGCGACACGGTTCGCTACGCGCCGGCCCGCGGCAAGTTCAAGATCTACATCATCGACGAAGTTCACATGCTCACGACGCAGGCGTTCAACGCGTTGCTCAAAACGCTCGAAGAGCCCCCCGCGCATGTGAAGTTTTTCTTTGCCACGACGGAACCCCAGAAAGTGTTGCCGACGATCCTATCACGCTGCCAGCGGTTCGATCTGCGGCGGATTCCCGCGAACCTGATCGTCAAGCACCTCAAGGACATCGCCAGGAAGGAGAAGGTGTCGATCGATGACGCGGCGCTGGCCGCCATTGCGCGCGGGGCCGAGGGCGGCTTGCGCGACGCCGAGAGCGCGCTCGACCAGTTGATCGCGTTTTGCGGGAACAAGATCGCCGAGGGCGACGTGCTATCGGTGTTCGGGCTCGTCGCCCACGACCGGATCGCGAAATTGACGGACGCGGTCATTGACGGGCAGACCACGAAGGCCCTGAAGGTCTTGAAAGAGTTGGATGACGTGGGCAAGGACCTGCAACGGTTGATGGCGGACCTGCTCGATCATTTTCGCAATCTGCTGGTGGTGACCTTGGGCGAGGAGGGCGTCCAGTCATTGCAGTTGCCGGAATCGGAGATCGACCTGCTGCGGGCGCAGGCGAAACGCGTGGACGCGGACGCGGTGCTGCGCATCATCGACGCGTTGTCGGCCGCCGAAGGACGGTTGCGCTATGCGTTGTCCAAGCGGGTGTTTCTGGAAATTGCCCTGGTAAAGGCCGTCAAGGCCCGCGAATTGGTCGGGATCGACGGTGTGTTGAAAAAGCTGAACGAATTGAAGGGGCAGGTGGTGATCGGCGCGAGCGCAACCAGCCTGCCGGTAGTGAGCGAACCCAAGGTCAGCAAACCTGTGGCGCCCGCGCCGCAACGTCACGGCAACGAGGCAGCGCCGGCGGATTTGCCGGTCTCCATCGAGGAGGCGTGGACGTACGCGGTGGAGCATTTGGGGAAGGTCACCCCGATCGCCAAGAGTTATCTGGTGGGCACGCGCCCGTTGGGGATGCAGGGGAACGTGTTGGTGGTGGGGTTCGACCAGGAGTTTGCGGAGCGCAAGGAGTTTGCCGACCGGCCGCGCAACATCGAGGTGTTGCAGGCCAAACTGAAGGAAAAACTGCGGATGGACGTGGCGTTGAAGTTTGAAGTGGTGAAGTCCGCGACACCAACGCCCGCGCGGACTCCGTCGGCACCAGCCAAGGGAACGGAGCCGGTCAAAAAGAGCCTCGATGAATTCAAGAACGACCCGTTGATCAAGAAGGCGCTGGAGATTTTCAAAGGAACAATCGTCGAAGTCAGAAAGTGATGGTGGAGAATGGCCGGACTCGGAAAATTCCTCAAACAAGCCCAGAAAATGCAGGCGGAAATGCAGCGTGTGCAGGAGGAGTTGGCGCAACGCCAAGTGGAAGCGACCTCCGGTGGGGGTGCGGTGAAGGCCGTGGCGAAGTGCGACGGCTCGATCGTGTCGGTCAAAATCGATCCCAAGGTGGTGGACCCGAAGGACGTAGAGATGTTGGAGGACCTGATCCTCGGGGCGGTGAGCAACGCGCTGCAGACCGCGAAGAAAACCCAGGAAGAAGAACTGGGCAAGGTCACCGCCGGTATGAACCTGCCGGGGATGATGTAGCGGCGCGACGCCGATGGATTATCCCACGCCCGTCCAGAATCTCATTGCGCAATTCGCGCGCCTGCCCGGCATCGGCAAACGCAGCGCGGAGCGGATCGCGCTGCACCTGCTCAAGTCCAACGGCGATACCAACCGACAACTCGCCCAGTCGATCCTCGATGCCAAGGCGAAGATTCGCAATTGCTCGCGGTGCGGCAGCTATACAGAAAACGACCCCTGCGAGATTTGCGCCAGCCCGCGGCGCGACCAGAATTCCGTTTGCGTGGTCGAGGGTCCCAACGACATTCTCACCCTGGAGCGCGCCGGCGTCCACCGGGGCGTGTACCACGCGTTGATGGGGCGGATCTCCCCGTTGAACGGCGTTGGCCCGGAGCAACTGCGCATCGCCGCGTTGTTGGAGCGGGTGAAGCGTGACAAACCCACCGAGGTCATCCTGGCGTTGGGAGCCGACGTGGAGAGCGAAGCGACGGCCAGCCATTTGATCGACCAACTCAAGCCGCTAGGGGTTTCGGTCAGCCGGATCGCCTTGGGACTACCGGCGGGAAGTGCGCTGGAAACCGCTGATGAAGTGACGCTGTCCCGAGCGTTGGAAGGCCGACGACAGGTGTAGTTGATTGTATCCGCACCATGAAAGTCCGAAACCGGGAATACCGAGCTGTCTGGATGGAGGGTCGCGACGTTGTCGTGATCAATCAACCATTGCTCCCCCATCGGTTTAAGTTATTGCGGTTGAGGAACCACCGTGAAACGGCCCGGGCGATCCAAACGATGGTTATCCGTGGCGCGGGGACCATCGGCGCCACCGCAGCTTACGGTCTGGCCCAGGCATATTCCGAAGGTGTGGACATCGACCGGGCTTATCGCACCCTGCTCGAAACGCGGCCGACAGCAGCGGATTTGAAACATGCTCTCGACCGGGTTCGCCGCCGCGCCTCATCGGCGAAAGAAGCGGTGGCGGAAGCGGAAGCGATTGCGGATGAATACGTCGAGCGCGCAAAACAAATCGCCAAATTCGGCCTTCCACTGATCAAGAACGGGACGCGCGTGTTGACGCACTGCAATGCCGGTTGGCTGGCATTGGTCGACTGGGGGAGCGCGCCCGCGCCGATCTATCTGGCGCATCGCCGTGGACGGAAGGTATTCGTGTGGGTGGACGAGACACGCCCGCGCAACCAGGGGGCGAACCTGACGAGTTGGGAATTCCTCCAGGAAGGCGTGCCGCACAAGATCATTGCGGACAACGCGGGCGGTTTTTATATGCGGCGGGGCGAGGTCGATTTGTGCATCGTGGGTGCCGACCGCATTGCGGCCAATGGCGACGTGGCCAACAAAATCGGGACGTATCAGAAGGCCGTGCTGGCGCGCGAGAACGGCATTCCATTTTACGTGGCGGCGCCGAGTTCGACGATCGATCTGACGTGCCGCAGCGGCGATGACATCCCGATTGAAGAACGCGATGAGGATGAAGTGCACTTCGTTTCTGGTTTGACCGCAGGATTGAAGCTCACCCGCGTCCGCGTGTCGCCACGGCGGGCGGCGGCGGGGAATCCGGCATTTGACGTCACGCCGGCCCGATACATCACGGGAATTATCACGGAGCGGGGGATTGTGGCGCCGGGACAGATTCGACGGCGGTTCGGGACATAGCACGACCATGGGCGAAGTCTACGTCGGGACGAAATTTCGGACGGTATTCGCGCGGCGGGCCGTGTCGGGCGACGAGCGGCTGGGCGAACTGCTGACGTGGTGCCGGCGCTGGGCCGCGCTGGGATTGGTCGGCGACACGGTTGGCAACCTCAGTTTCCGCACCGTGGACGGGTTTCTGATCAACCGCACCGCGGGCGATCTGGGCGGGATCACGCGCCAGGAATTTGTCGAGGTGGTTCACGCGGAACCGGACCGTGCCGAACTGACGGTGGTGGGATTGTACGAGCCGTCCAGCGAAAGCCTGATGCACGCCGGCATTTACGCCGCGCGACCCGAAATCAATGCAGTGTTCCACGGGCACAGCGAACGGTTGCTGGCGGAAGCGGAACGGTTGGGGCTGCCGATTACGGCGCGCGAACAGCCGTACGGTACGCCGGAGTTGGTCGCCGAGATTTTGGGCGCGCTGGATGGACACCGGATTGTGATCATGCGCAATCACGGGTTTGTTTCGTTTGGAACGACGATGAAAGAAGCGGGGCAGGGAGCGGAGGAGATTTTGAGGCGGGTATGAACGGGATTGACGCGGTGGTTTTTGATTTGGGCAACGTGCTGATCGCGGTGGATGAGGGGCGCGCGGCGGAGCGTATGGCGGCGCGCACCGGCAAGACGCGGCAACAAATTGAGGAATATATTCGCGGCACGCCCCATGGCCACGAATTGGCCCCGGGCAAACTCTCGAAGAAGCGGTTTTACCACACCGTGGCCAGGGAGCTCGGGTTCGACGGCACGTACGACGAGTTCGCCTTGATTTGGAGCGAGGTGTTCACCCCGATCGAGCCGATGATCGCGTTGGCAGAATCGTTGAAAACGCGCCTGCCGCGTCTGCTGCTGTCGAACACCAACGCCATCCACATGGACTACATTTTCGAGCGATACAGGTTTCTGGACGATTTCGACGCGCACGTGCTCTCGCACGAGGTCGGCCTGCTCAAGCCCGACGCGGCCATCTACCGATACACGCTGGAGAAATACGGGCTGGCGGCGGAACGCACGGTGTTTCTGGACGACCTGAGCACCAACGTGGAGGGCGCCCGCCGGGTCGGGATGCAGGCCATCCACTATCAGAATCCCAATCAGGCGCGTGCAGAGTTGACGAAACTGGGCGTGTCGCCTATATAACAACGCATCACTTTCAGGTTCCGCAGTAGCTCAATGGTGGAGCGAGTGACTGTTAATCACTAGGTTGAAGGTTCGAGTCCTTCCTGCGGAGCCAATTTCCGGCTGACGAACGACGTACCACCCGGGCAGTTAGTGCCACGCCACGACGCGGTGTTCTCGGTTGCGTGTGGGCGGGACGTGTGATTGGATTCATTCGGATGACTGTCAGCCGGACAACGTTGGTGGGAGTGGCTCTGGTGATCTTTGCGGCCACCGTCTGGCTGTTTTGGCCGAGCGTGCATGGCGAGTTCCTGGGTGGAGATGACAACGAGTACCTGCGGCAGTCGGAACGGTGGCACGGCCTGACATGGAACGCCGTGAAATGGGCGTTTACATCCACGGATTCATTTTACCATCCGTTGCCGAGGTTGTCCCACGTCCTGGACTACCAGATGTGGGGAAAGAATGCGGCAGGTCACCATGTGACCAGCGCGGCGGTGCACGCACTCAATGCGGCGCTGGTGTTCGGCTTCCTGTGGACGCTCTTGGGGTCGGTGTTACTGAGCGCTGGCGAGCGGCTGACGGTGGCGTTGTGGGTGGCGGTAGTGTTTGCGATTCATCCGTTGCAAGTGGAGTCGGTGGCGTGGATTTCGGGGCGGACGCAACTGCTGTGCACGACGTTCGGGATCGTATGCTTGTGGGCATACGTACGGGGCGCGCGTTGGTGGACGGTTTTAGCTCTATTCGTGGCCGCACTGTTGTGTAAACCGATGGCCGTATCGCTGCCGTTCGTGATGCTGGCAATGGATTACTATCCGCTCCGGCGGCACGAGCAGTTGGGTTGGGGCCGGTTGGTGCGCGAGAAGGCGGCGATGATTGTCCTCGCCGTAGCCGTGGGGTTGGCGACGATCGTTACCCGGGGTGATCGAATGGCCACGTTGGGGATGGCCCCACTATCGCAACGAATGTTGTTCCTGTGCCAGAGCCTGGTGTTTTACCCGTCGAAACTAATCTGGCCATCTCATTTGGCGGTCATGTACCCGATGCGTCTCCTGGCGCTCAGCCAGGGATGGGTGTTGGCATGGGTGATTACGGTGGTGATGGTTACGGTGGTCGTTGTTTATGAACGACGGAGAAATCCCGTGCTGCTGGCAACCTGTGGAGCCTACGCACTGTTGCTTCTGCCTGTGTCTGGTCTGTTGCCGACCGACTCCCAAGTAGTCGAGCAGCGGTATGCCTACATGACGATGCTGCCGCTGCTGCTGTTGGCCGGTGCGGCCGGGGTCTGGATATGGCGGCGTTCGACGACGATCGTGCGTGTGGGGCTGGTCGGTTTGGCGATCGGCCAACTGTGTGCGTTAGGAATCCGAGCGCGTGACGTGATCCCGGATTGGCACGATCAGGAAACGCTCGGACGTGTGGCCATAACGGAATCTCCAGATTCGGAAATGCTAAACCGCGGCATGGCCATGGGCTTGCTGGACCAAGGAAAGGCCAGTGAGGCGCTAACATACGCGCAACGCGATGTCGAAATTGCGCCGCAACTGTGGCTGTCGCATATGACGCTGGGGCATGTGCTGGGTCGGTTGGGACGCCTGCAGGAGGCCATGGCGGAGGACGAGCAGGCGTTGCGAATGAATCCCGATTCCGCCGAGGCACACTACAATTTTGCTGTGGCCCTGGCGGAGGTTGGCAGAGTTCCGGAGGCGATGACACACTACGACCAGGCGCTGCAGATCAACCCCGATTTCGTCGAGGCGCACGTCAATTTGGGGGTGGTGTTGGTCGGGATGGGCAAGCTTGCCGATGCCATCCGACATTACGAAGAGGCGTTGCGGATCGAACCCGATTCCGCGGAGGCGCACAACAATCTCGGGGCCGTTCTGCAGCGAATGGGAAAGTTGCCGGAAGCCGTCGGGGAGTATGAACAGGCCCTGCGAAGCAAACCCGATTACGTTGAAGCGCATTTCAATCTGGGGCTTGCCTTGGAGAACATGGGCCGCACGCCGGAGGCCATCGAGCACTACGAGCAAGCACTGAAACTCCAGCCGGATCTTGCCCCGGCGAGAGACGCGTTGGCCCGACTGCAAGCACGCCCGTAAGAGAGTCCGACGAGATACCGCATTGTGGAGACGGCGGACGAGCTGTTACGGTTCCTCACTTTACAAGACGCGTGTGTTCGACTGGAGAAGTGGATAAAATGACATCAGACCGATGACATTTTTGCGACAACGTTACACGGGCTGTGGCACAATGAAAAACGCATGGATCTCACTGGCGGCAGTGTGCGCATTGGTCATCGGGGTGTACGCGTATGTGGTCCAACCGGGCGTGTTCGAACTGGGGAGTTCGAATGCGGCGGACGCTTACTACAATTTGTTGGTGCAGGGCTTTCGCGCCGGCCAACTCAGCGTGAAAAGAGAAGCGCCGCCCGCACTCGCGGAACTCGCCGACCCATACGATCTGTCCACGTATGTACGAACTTCCTGGGATTGCTCGATCTCAGCTACTACAAGGGCCGGCTCTACCTCTATTTTGGGGTTACGCCCGCGTTGATATTATTCTGGCCGTTCGCCGCGCTGACGGGCCACTACCTGTTTCACCGGGAGGCGGTGGCGATCTTCTGTGGGCTGGGTTTTCTGGCCAGCGTGGGTCTGCTGCGCGCGATGTGGCGGCGCTATTTTGCGGAAGTGAGCCTCGGGGTGGTCGTGGCCTGCGTGGTGGCGCTGGGCTTGGCGACGGGCGTACCGGTGTTGTTGTCGCAGTCCGATGTCTGGGAAGTGCCGATCAGTTGCGGGTATATGCTGACGATGGTGGCGCTGGGGGCGATCTGGTGCGCGCTGCACGAATCGGAGCGGAGGTGGCAGTGGCTGGCAACTGCGAGCCTGGCCTACGGACTGGCGGTGGGGGCGCGGCCCTCGTTGTTGTTTGGCGCGGTCATCCTGTTGGTGCCGGTGGCACAAGCGTGGCGTGAGCGCCGGAAGATTTGGGCTCTGCTGATGGCGGCGACCGGTCCGATCGTGCTCATCGGGTTGGGGTTGATGCTCTACAATGCGCGGCGCTTCGACAATCCATCCGAATTCGGGTTGCACTACCAGTTGCACGCCGAGCGGCGGATGGCGCGGCAATTCTTCAGTCTGCATCATCTCTGGTTCAATTTCCGGGTATATTTTCTGGAGCCGGTGCGCTGGACGGTTCGCTCACCGTTTGTGCAGGGAATCGTCATGCCGCCCGTCCCGCCGGATCAGGGCAACGTGGAACGCCCGTTCGGTGTCCTGACCACCATTCCGTTGGTATGGCTGGCGCTGGCGGTGCCGCTGGCGTGGCGGGGTCGATCCGAGCCGGCGGGCGGGGTCTTGCGCTGGTTTGTGGCGGCGGTAGCCTTGTTCTTCGGGATTGAGGCGCTGACGTTGGGCTTGTATTACTGCACCGCCGGTCGTTTCGAAGTGGAGTTTTTGCCTGCGCTGCTGCTGTTGGCGGTGGTTGGCATTCTTGGATTGGAGCGCACCCTGGCCCCGACCTCGGAGTCGGGGCAGGCTGACCGGCGGGCTCAGCGGCGTGCGGTGCGCTGGGGTTGGGGCCTGCTGTTGGGTGTCTCGGTGGCGTTTAATCTGTTGGCGGGTCTTGGGTATTATGCCGAGGTACAGAGCCGGCCTGGGCAATGAACTGCTCCAAGCAGGCAACGTCTCCGAGGCGTTCCGGCACTACCAGCAGGCGCTGTCGATTAATCCGGATTCCGTTGAGGTGCACGAGAGTCTGGGGTCGGCCCTGGTGCAACTGGGCCGGGTGCCGGAGGCGATCGCGCACTTCGAGGAGGCGCTGCGGATCAAACCCGATTACGCCGAGGCGCACGTGAATCTTGGAAGCGCTCTGATGACGCAGGGCCGGGTACCGGAGGCGATCACCCACTACGAGGAAGCGGTACGGATCAAGCCCGATTATCCCGACGCGCACGAGAGCTTGGGGAATGTCTGGATGCAACTCGGCCAGCTGCCGGAGGCGATTGGGCAGTACGAGCGGGCGCTGCGGATCAATCCCGATCTTACCGAGGCACACAACAACCTCGGGACCGCTTTGGGGCACACGGGTAAGATTGAGGAAGCCATCGGACACTACGAGCAGGCGCTGCGGATCAATCCCGATTTCGCCGAGGCGCACAACAATCTGGGGATTGTTTTGGCGCGCACAGGTAAGATCGAGGAAGCCATTGCCCACTTCGAGCAGGCGCTGCGGACCAAGCCGGATTACGCCGAGGCGCACTACAATCTGGGGAAGGCCCTGGCGCGGGTGGGCCGGGTGCCGGAGGCGATTGGACAGTACGAACAGGCGTTACGGATCCAGCCCGATTTCGCCGAGGCGCGAACCGCGCTCGCCCGATTGCAATCTCGCCCGTAAGCCGAGCGGCAAGGGTTGCCGCGAGACGGTGGCGCAACCGCGCCGAAGATCTGCCGACGGCGTGCAGTTGCCGACACTGGAACGCCGAGAGTGTTCTCGGTTGCCTGTGGGGGGGACGTGTGCTTGGATTCGTTTGCATGAACGTCAGCCGCATCAAACTGGTTGGAATAGCTCTGGTGATCTTTGCGGTCACTGCCTGGGTCTATTGGCCAAGTGTATACGGTGGGTTTTTGAGAGTGGATGATCTGAAGTATTTGCAGCAATCAATGTGGTGGCACGGCCTGACGTGGAACGCTGTGAAATGGGCGTTTACGAGCACGGACCCGTACTATCACCCGCTGCCTCGCTTGTCCCACGTTCTGGACTACCAGATCTGGGGAAAGAATGCGGCGGGTCACCACGCGACCAGTGTGTTCTTGCACGCGCTCAACGCCGCGCTCGTGTTCGGCTTCCTCTGGACACTGTTGGGCGCGGTGTCGTTGAGCACTGGCGAGCGGTTGATGGTGGCCTTGTCGATGGCGGCGGTGTTCGCAATTCATCCGTTGCAAACCGAATCGGTAGCCTGGATGTCGGGACGGACACAACTGCTATGCACGATGTGTTGCATCGGCAGCATCTGGGCCTACGCGGCAGGGGCGCGTCGTTGGGTGGTGTGGGGTTTCTTCGTGCTGGCTGTATTGTGCAAACCCATGGCGATATCGTTGCCCTTGGTCATGCTGGCGATCGATTACTTTCCACTACGGCGCTACGAGCGGCTCGGCTGGGGACGGTTGGTGTGGGAGAAGGCGGTGATGATCGCCATCGCGGGGGTGGTGGGGGTGGCGACGATGATTACCGAGCCATGGGAGCATGGTCGAACGGCCTCGCGGATGGTCCCGCTGTCGGTACACGTGTTCCGTGTATTCGAGAGCCTGACGTTTTACCCGTTGAAATTGGTTTGGCCATCTCATCTGTCGCCCAACTACGTTTCGGACGTGCCGCTTGGTCCGTGGACGGTGTTGGCGTCAGTGCTTACGGTTATAATTGTCTCGGTGGTGGCCGTCATGGAAAGACGACGCATGCCAATACTGGCGGCGGCTTGGGCGTCCTATGTGATGTTGGTTCTCCCCGTGTCCGGGCTGATGCCGGTCGGCTCGCAAGTGGTGGCGCAGCGGTATGCCTATGTGGCGATGCTGCCGGTATTGCTGTTGGTCGGTGCGGGGGGAGTGTGGGTGTGGCGGCGTTCGACGGCGGCGGCACGCCTCGCGCTGGTCGGTTTCTTGGTGTGTGAACTATGCGTCTTCGCCACAGGCACTCTTCGTCTGATACCGGACTGGCATAACGACGAAACCATGCGGCGAGCCACCTTGGTGGAGTTCCCGGACTCCGAAGAGGCAAATCGGGCACTGGCTACGGAGCTTTCGGATCAAGGGAGGGCCAGCGAGGCGCTCGAATACGCGCAACGAGGTGTCGAAATTGCGCCGCAAGTGTGCGAGGCGCACGAGATAATGGGGCGTGTGCTGTGTCAGTTGGGACGGGTTCGGGAGGCCATCCGGCAGATTGAGCAGGCGCTCCAAATCAATCCCGATTCCGCCAGTGCGAATCTCGGTTTTGGAGTCGCCTTGATGGAGATGGGCAAGGTGCCAGAAGCGGTGGAACACTACGAGCAGGCCTTGCGGATCAAGCCGGATTACGCCGAGGCGCACTGCGCTTTAGGGATGGCTTTGGAGCAAGCGGGCAAGGAGCGGGAAGCCATCGCCCACTTCGAGCAGGCGTTACGGATCCAGCCCGACTTCGCCGAGGCGCGAACCGCGCTGGCCCGATTGCAAGCTCGCCCGTAAGCGGAGTTCGACGACACGCGCCGAAGATTTGCCAGCGGCGCAATGGCAACCGTCGGGAGTTCAAACCGCAGGGCTCGCAAACCGTCCAAAGTGGCGTGCCGCTGCAAAGGACGCGGCGACGCCCGTCAGAATCCGGCCAGCCCTGTCGGTCCTACTGCGCCCCGTCCTCTGTTATGATAAACGACTCACCGCCGATGGTGATGGACCCGATCTGCGGCATGTCGTTGCTGTTGGGAGAGACCGTGTAACTGACTGTTCCCTCGCCAACGCCACTGGCGCCATTCGTGATCGTGATAAACGAAAACGCAGGGTTCTTGACAACCGTCCAAGCGCAATCGCTGAAGTTGGGCTTCACCTTCAGGGTGCCCGAGCCGCCGGCCGCCCTGAATCTCCCCTCCTTCGGGCTGAGCGAGAACGCGCAGCCGCCGGCCTCCTGATTGACGGTGAATATCTGGCCCGCAATCGTCATCGTGCCGGTAATGGGCGTGGTGCTTGTGTTGCCGGAGACGGTGTAATGGACCGTGCCATTGCCCGAGCCGCTGCTGCTGGAAGTGATCGTGATGAATGGATCGTTACTTACCGCCGTCCATGCGCAGTCGGTGCCGTTGACTTTCACGCGAACGTTTTTCGAGCCGCCTTTGGCCGGAAGTGTGACACTTGTCGCGCTCAACGTAAGCGTCGGGCAGGACGTTGTCACGGTGTACGACTGGCTACCGGTGCATCCCGTGGCGTCCGTCGCCGTCAGCGTGAACGTGTACGTGGCCGCCACTGTCGGTGTGCCGGAGAGCACTCCCGCCGGTGAAAGACTCAGGCCCGCTGGCAACGTGCCTGACGTTGTGGCGTAGGTATACGTCCCAATTCCGCCGCTGGCCGTGATCGTCTGACTATAGGCCGCGCCCACGGTGCCGCCGCCCAGCACCGTCGGATTGGCTCCGTTGGGTGACAGCGTGATCGTGGGGCAAACCACGGCCACCGTGTAGCGCTGCTGGCCGGTGCAACCGGTGGTCGTGTCCGTGGCCAACACCGTGAAGCTGGAGTTTACCGCCGTGGTCGCCGTGCCGGAAATGACGCCCCCCGAACTCAGGGAGAGGCCAGACGGTGGCGCGCCGACGCTTACGGTGTAGGTATACGGTCCCGTGCCGCCGCTGGCGCTAATTGTCTGGATGTAGGAACTGTCCACGATTGTATTCGGCAGGCTCGACGGAGATAGCGTGATCGTCGGGCAACGAGCAACAATGTAATCGGGCTGCACGTTGGTGCTGACACCGTTTGGGCCGCTAACGACTTCCTGCACGGTATACGTGCCCGCGTTAACGTAGAGGTTCGTCGGGTTCTGGCTCGTCGACGTGTTGCCGTTACCAAACGCCCACGCCCAGCCTGTGATCGAACCGGATGAGGTGTCCGTGAAGCTGACGTTCAATGGTACCGTTCCGTTGGTTGGACTCGCCGTGAAGCTGGCCGCTGGCGCGGGCGGTCCGATGTAGATGGCGTAATCCGCCACCACGGGGAGGTGATCGGTGGCGAAGATGAGGTTGATATAACACTGCGCGGCGCTGATCACCGCATTGGATGGAATCCCACTCAGCGCGGTATTGGAAGGGTCAACCACGGTATCCCCATAGGGGAGCGAAGCATTGTTGCCGAACGCGTGGTAGGTTCCGGGAACGTACTGCAAGCCCCCCGCCACGTCGTAAAAGACGTTGCTGGTCATCACTTGAAGATCGTCCCGGTAGTAGAGGCTGTAGCCCTCTTCGGTCAACATAAACAGGATATTTGTATCGGTCGTACTGTCGCTCCAATCGATGTTCGTGGCCCCCGACGTATTGAGAGGGTCGATTCCCTGACCCTGCTGCACGCCGTTGGGCGCGCTGTTGGAGAGGATTGTCTGGTACGCGGGTTCGCTGCTGTTGTCGTCGGGATTGTAGTCGCCCACGTAAAGCACCCGGGCGCTCGCGGGGAGGTTCGCGGCTTCGTCATTGCGGATGATTCGGGCTTCGCCGAGGCGGAGGGCCGCGTTAACGCTGCCTGTACTCGCTTTGTAGTGGCTGACATAGATGTAAAACTCGTTGTTCGTCGTGGGCGTCACGCTGGCCGGCGCGAACTCGTAGCGCATCACCTCGCGATATTCGCCACTGGCAGACCCGAGTTGGTTCGTGCCGCCGGGCGGGTCCACGGGAACGGAGGCGAGGAGTTGTACTGTGTTCGTGTTGTACACCAGGGCGTTGGGGCCGCCCCCATCGATGGGAGTGCCACAACACCACGCGGCTTGCGCGGGGCTCATCGCGTACCCGGCCGGGTTGTTGTAGTACGCGTAGAAGGCGTTCAACCCGTTCACGATCGGTACGACGGTGGTCGTGTTGCTGGTCGTCTCCTCCAAGGCGAGAACGTCGATCGGCTGTGCCGGATCGCCATTCACAACCTCTTCTCCAATCCCTTCGAGCACGCCGCCATTGGTCACGCTTCCGCCGCTGGCGGGCGCAATCAATCCGGGTTGCGGAAGGGTATACTGAGCACCGTCTTCGCCCTGGTCGGCATCAATGTTGTACGTTACGACGCGGATCGTCTGGGTCTGGGCGGAACCGACCGTCGGGATGCCGCAAGCCACCAGGAAGGCCATGCCGCACCAAAAACCATGGATCGCGATTGATTTCGCCAAAAGTGTTCTCTTCATTGGATTCTCCAGAACTGAGTGTCACCCTCGTAGAATCATCAAATGCACAGGATTTACGGGGGTATTAAGCCATTTCCAAGGGTTGAACTTCTCCTATTGCGCGGCGCTTCGCATTCCACTTTACCGGGAAGTCCCAGCCTCGCGCAGACGGGGCGCATTGAGGCCGAGGTGCGGCGTACAAACGGGCTGATAATTGGCTTGTACGCCCGCGCGCGCAGGCTGTCAAGATACTTCAAGTAGCGATTCCCGGATCATTCTGTAACGGAAAAACCGATGAGATTGGGTGATCCGTCGTCAGCGAGATTCGGAGGCGGATATCTGGACACCCTGGCAACCGCGTATGCAGCCGCGGGACGATTTGGTGATGCTGTCGCCACGGCCCAAACGGCCATCGAGTTTGCCCGCGCGGATGGGAAGACACAGGTGGCGGATAAGATCCGGGCGCGGTTGGAGTCGTATCGTAGCGGACATCCTTACCGACGGACTTCGCGAGCAGCAATTTCTGGCACCCCGCAATATGTGACGGCCGTTGCTAGTGGTTTTTACTTAGATGGATTCCAGTATGGTGGCAGGCATAGAAGGTGCGGACAATTCAACAGAAATGCGCTCCGAAGTTTCTCTGTGCCGGTGTATCGCAGGGTCAGGTCTCCCCGGTCTATCGGCTGTGTCTTTATCGCAGTCTTGCCGAAGCACGGAAAGGTAAAATCACATGAAGACTCGACTCCAGCGGTGCGGTTGGTTCATGGCGTGCCAATTCCTGAGCCTCTTGTTACTGGCAACAACCACCGTACGCGCCGAATCAACGGTCGACACCAACTCCATCCAATCCCTCAAGCGGATGAGTCTCGATGATCTGATGAACGTCGAGATCACGTCGGTTTCGAAGAAAGAGGAAAAACTCTCCGAAGCGCCGGCAGCGGTTTACGTGCTCACACAAGATGATATCCACCGGTCCGGCGCCACGAGTATTCCGGAAGCCCTGCGATTGGTGCCCGGCCTGGATGTGGCGCGCATCGACGCCCACACGTGGGCGATCAGCTCACGCGGGTTCAATGGTGAATTTGCCAACAAACTGCTGGTGCTCATCGACGGGCGCAGCGTGTATACGCCGCTGTTCTCGGGTGTATTTTGGGACGTGCAAGATCCGATGCTGGAGGATGTGGACCGGATCGAGGTGATCCGCGGTCCCGGTGCCGCGTTGTGGGGCGCCAACGCGGTCAACGGCGTGATCAATATCATCACGAAGAGCGCCAAAGACACGCAGGGCTGGCTGTTCAGCGGCGGCGGCGGCAACCAGGACCGGGGCTTCGGAGAGTTCCGCTACGGCGGCTCGCGTGGTGACGACCTGTTTTATCGGCTGTACGGCACGTACTTCGACCATGCTGATTCCGAGATGTTGGGTGGCGGCAATGGCCGCGACGGCTGGCAGCAGGGCCGTGGTGGGTTCCGGGTGGACTGGCAACCGTCTCGCGACAACCTGCTGACCGTCCAAGGAGATGCCTACGATGGCACCGAGGGCCAGGTCTTTGGCGTGCCCACGCTCACGTCGCCCTACGCGCAACAATTGACCCAGGCCACCGGCGTCTCCGGCGGCGACGTGCTTGGCCGCTGGACGCATACGCTGGCGAATGGGGCGGAGGTCAAATTACAGACGTACTATGACAAAACCGTCCGCGACACCGCGATTCTTGGAGACAACCTCACCACGTTTGACATCGATTTGCAGTATGACCAGCATTTCGGCTCGCGGCAGGAGGTGATCGCGGGTCTGGGCTACCGCCTGGAGGACGAAGCCATCAGGAACAGTTCCACCGTCATGTTCAATCCCAACCACACCGACCGGCAATTGTTCAGCGGCTTCGTGCAGGATGAAGTGACCCTGATACCGGACCGACTGAAACTGACGCTGGGCACCAAACTCGAACACAACGATTTCACAGGGTTTGAAGTGGAACCCAGCGGGCGGATTTCGTGGACGCCGACGATCCATCAAACCGTCTGGGCGGCGGTTTCCCGCGCGGTCCGCACGCCGTCGGAGGAAGAGCGGGATTCACGCACCGAACTGCAAGCGATTCCGCCGGGAGGGCTGTACCCGGGTTCTCCGCCGGCGTTGGTAACGGCCGAAGGAGACAACGCCTTCGCTTCGGAGGACCTGCTGGCGTATGAACTCGGTTATCGGGTACGCCCCTGCGAGCGGGTATCGCTGGACTTCGCGACGTTTTACAATGACTACTCCCGGCTCGGCTACCTACGCGACCGGCGCGCCCGTCGCGGGGACTCCGCCGAGTTATCTGGTGGTTCCCGAGACCATCGGAAACGATTCATCCGCCCAAACCTACGGACTCGAGGCCGCAGGCAACTGGCAGATGCTCGATTGGTGGCGGTGGCAGGCCACGTACACCTGGCTTCACGTGCAGCTTCACGTCGACGACGCAGCCACCACGAACCCGGAAATCCAGCCGGGCGCGAGCCCACAACAGCAGTTCTCTCTGCGTTCATTGATGGATTTGCCCCATCAGGTCCAGTTGGACGCCACGCTACGGTACGTGGACAGGCTGACCATCTCGCCAGTATACAATACCACCGTCCTGCATGTGCCCCAGTATTTCTCACTCGATCTGCGGCTGGCATGGAAGCCGAGGAAGGACCTTGAGTTCTCGATCGTCGGCCAGGACCTGCTGAACAGTGAGCACCTGGAGTTTGCCCCGGACGCTCCAGTCGCAAACAACGGAAGTTGGACGCAGTGTTTACGGCAAAATGACCTGGACGTTTTAACCGATGATTCCACGGTGAAAGTGATTCTCACACAACACAGCCAGTTGCCGACCGCGCGACCAGGCCGACGGCCGGGCCGCCACCGTCTTGCCGCGGTCGGGATGCTGGTCGTGGCGCTGCTGTTAACGGTCAGCCCCGGCGTGGGACTTGCCGAATCTCATGCGTCACTGGAGTACAAGGTCAAAGGAGCGTTCCTGCTGAATTTTGCCAAATTCACCAAATGGCCGGCCGAAGAGGTTGCGGCCACCAATACCCCCGTCACCATTGGCATTGTCGGGGAGGATCCCTTCGGGTCTACCCTGGATCAATTGGTCGCGGGCGAGACGATTGGGACCCGGCCCATTGTCGTAAAACGGTTGGCGCCTTCGGAAGACCTTTCCCAATGCCAGATACTGTTCATTCCGAAATCGACGGATGCCGCCGGGACACTGAAACACGTGGCGGCTCCGGGCGTGCTTACCGTCGGAGAATCGGACGACTTTTTGGACGCGGGCGGCGTGGTCCGGTTGTTGATTGAGGACAAGAAAGTCCGATTTGAGGTGAATCTGGAGTCCGCGCAACGGGCGCACCTGACCATTAGCTCCCAGTTGTTGAAGCTGGCCAGAACCATCAAACCCTTGAACCATGAATCGATTATTCCAGAATCTTCCCATTAAGCGCAAGCTGATGGCGGTCATGATGTTGACCAGCAGCGCGGCGCTATTGTTGTCCTGTGTGGGCTTTGTGGGCTACCAACTGCTCAGTTTCATTCAGGACGAAAAACAGAATCTGGCGATCTCTGGGCGACGTCATTGCCGCGAATTCCACGGCCGCGCTGTCCTTTCGGGACCAAAGCTCGGCGGAGGAAACCCTCCGGGGTCTCAAGGCTGAGCCGAACATCCTGAATGCCTGTCTATATGCGCAGGATGGAACGCTGTTTGCCACCTACACGCGGAACGGTGGCAGTCAATCCTGCCCGGCGACGGTTCCGCTCGGCGGTTCGGCAACATTCGAATACCGTCGCCTGACGCTGTCGCGAAGTGTCGTGTTTGACGGACAGAAGATCGGGACGTTGTGCCTGCAGGCCGACGTCGCCCCGGAAGTTCTGGCGTATCTGAAACGGGCGGCGAGTATTGTGCTGTCGGTCACGGCGGCATCGTTGCTGGCCGCGTTGTTCCTGTCTCGAAAACTGCAACACGTCATTTCGGAACCGATGCGCGGCTTGGTGATGGGCACGCAGGAGTTGGCCGGGGGCAATCTGAGCGCTCGCGTCACCGTGACGAGTTCGGACGAATTTGGGGAACTGGCCCGCGCGTTCAACGAGATGGCCGGGTCGCTTCAGCACTCGCAAGCGGAGATTCTCAACTACCAACAAACCCTCGAACAGCGAGTGAAGGATCGCACCATCGAGTTGGAGAAGGAGATTGCCGAGCGCAAGCAAGCGGAAGAGGAACTAAAATTCAAGAACATCATTCTGTCCACACAACAGGAAGCTTCGATTGATGGAATCCTCGTGGTCGATGAGAACACCAACATCCTGTCGTTCAACCATCGGTTTGTCGAGGTGTGGGGGGTCCCGACGGAGGTGATTGAGAAGAAAGTCGACGAGGTTCTCCTGCAGTTTGTCGCGGGCAAACTGGCGGATCCCCAGTCGTTTCTCCGGCGCGTTCGATACCTCTACGAACACCGGCAGGAGACCAGCCGGGATGAAATCATTCTCAAGGATGGCCGTACCTTTGACCGGTACTCGGCGCCGATGTTCGGATCGGACGATCGATACTACGGCCGCGTCTGGTATTTCCGCGACATTACCGAGCGCCGGCACGCCGAGGAGGCACTACGCCAAAGTGAGGAACGATTCCGCAGTCTGGCAGCCTCCGCCACCGACGCGATCATCATGATCGACAGTGGCGGGAACGTGTCATTTTGGAACGAGGCAGCGGAAAGGACATTCGGGTACTCCAGCCAGGAGGTGATCGGCCGGGACGCACACACGCTGCTGCGCCCCCGCGATACCATGAGGCGATTCGGAAAGCATTTGCCCATTTCTGCCAGACTGGCGAGGGAATGGCCATCGGCAAGAGGCTGGAATTGGCGGCCCTCCGAAAGGATGGAACAGAGTTCCCAATGGAATTGTCCGTTTCGGCGCTGAAGCTGCAAGACGAGTGGATGGCGATCGGAATCCTTCGCGATATCACGGATCGCCGACGGGCGGAAGCACAGATGGAGAACCTGCACCGACAACTTCTGGATATCTCGCGCGATGCCGGCATGGCCGAGGTGGCCACCAATGTCCTCCATAATGTGGGCAATGTGCTCAACAGCGTCAACGTCTCCACCGCTTTGGTCTCCGAGAAGATTCGAGAATCCAAGGTGTCAAATCTGGCAAAAGTTGTGGTGTTGATGCGCGCGCATCGGGATGACCTGGCGGCTTACCTTACCCAGGACCCGAAAGGCCTGCAGGTGTGTGACTATCTGGACAACCTGGCTCAATACCTGGGCAAGGAACAGGCCGTGATTCTCAAGGAACTGGAATCGCTCACTGCCAATATCGAACACATCAAGGAAATCGTGACCATGCAACAAGGTTATGCGCGAGCCTCCGGCATCGTGGACACACTGCCGATTGTGGATTTGGTGGAAGATGCACTGCGAATGAATAATGACGCGCTCGTGCGCCATGAGGTGCAAATGATTCGTGATTATGCCGCCACGCCGTCAGTACCTGTGGATAAGCACAAGGTACTGCAGATTCTGATTAATCTGGTGCGAAATGCCAAACACGCCCTGGATGAAGGGGGACGAAAGGACAAGCGCTTGACGATTGGCGTGGCGACGGACAGGGGCGGTTTTGTAAAGATCTCGGTCATGGACAACGGCGTGGGAATACCGCCCGAGAATCTGACACGAATCTTCTCGTACGGATTCACAACACGAAAAAACGGACACGGGTTTGGCCTGCACAGCGGCGCCCTCGCGGCGAAGGAGATGGGCGGGAGCTTGAGCGCGCACAGCGACGGTCCAGGTCAAGGGGCAACATTTACGTTGTCCCTGCCATTGCAACAGGAGCACAAGCAGCTATGAATAATCAAGATTCCAATACGAACTACCGAATTTTGGTGATCGACGACAATCGCGCGATTCACGAGGATTTTCGGAAAATCCTTTGCCCGTCCAGCGCCGAGGCAACGGCGCTACGTGAGACAGAGGCAAAACTGTTCGACGAACCGGCCCGTGCCCGCCAATCAGCCCTCTTCGACATCGATTCTGCCTATCAAGGCGAGGAGGGCTTGGAGCAGGTTCGCCAGTTCCACGCGAGTGGGCGGCCGTACGCGCTGGCGATTGTGGACGTGCGAATGCCTCCCGGTTGGGACGGAATTGAGACCACGCAGAAGCTTTGGGAAGTTGATGCTGATCTCCAGGTGGTGATTTGCAGCGCGTACTCGGATTATTCGTGGGACGAGATTATTGCCAAGCTGGGGAACTCGGATCGTCTGCTGTTTCTCAAGAAGCCGTTTGACACGGTGGAAATCCTGCAATTGGCCAATGCGCTGACGGAGAAGTGGCGGTTGATCCACCAAGTGAGGAAGCAGATGGCTGATCTGGAAACAATCGTTCGTGATCGGACCCAGGATCTGCGGGTGACCAATGAGAAGCTTCTTGCCGAGATCGCCGAGCATCGCGACAGCGAGCAGCGACTGAAACTCGTGCTCGAAGAGCTGAGGGACACCCAGCAGCGGATCATTCAGCAGGAGCGTCTGCGCGCCCTGGGCGGCATGGCCAGCGGTATCGCCCACGATTTCAATAATGCCCTGGTCGGCATCCTGGGCTTGAGTGAACTGTTACTGCATCACCCGGAGAACCTGGATGACAAACAAAAGGTGAAGCGCTACGTGGAGATGATCAACACCAGCGCCAAGGATGCCGGTGGTGTCGTGAATCGTCTCAGTGAGTTCTACCGGTACCGCGAGGGGCGGGAAGCCTATGAGATGGTTGACCTGAATCAGCTGATCAAGGACAGCATTTTGCTGACGGAACCAATGTGGAAGACACAAGCGGAGGCCAAAAACATCGCCATCATCGTGCAGGAGGATGTCCAGAACGTTCCGCTGGTTGCCGGCAACGGAGGTGAGTTGCGCGAGATGCTGATGAATCTGATCTTTAACGCGGTCGATGCCATGCCGCGAGGCGGAACCATCGTCATCCGCGCGCGTTGCGACGGCCGTCAGGTCACGCTCGAAGTCAGGGACACGGGCGGCGGCATGACCGACGAGGTACGCCAGCGCTGTCTCGAACCATTCTTCACGACCAAAGGCACGCATGGCACCGGCCTGGGATTATCCATGGTGTATGGCATTGTGCAACGCCACCAGGGCAGCATCGACATCAAGAGCGAGGTCGGCAAGGGCTCCACGTTTATCATCCGCATTCCACACCAGTTGGCCAAGCCGCAATCTGTGTTTCTCGCGCAGCCGGGGAAGGCGCTCGAGCACTTGCACGTGCTCGTGGTGGACGACGAAGCGATCGTGCGCACGATCATCGCTGAATATCTTAAAAATGACGGACACACGGTGGTCGTTGCCGACAGCGGGCGCGACGGACTGGAGAAGTTCCGCGAAGGTCGGTTCGATCTCGTGGTTGTCGATCGCGCCATGCCGGACATGAACGGCGACCGGGTGGCCACGGCCATCCGATCGGCTGATCCAAACGTAACCGTCGTTATGCTTACCGGCTTCGGTGCCATGATGAAGGATGTCAACGAAAAACCCGCCGGCGTGGATTTGGTCATTACCAAGCCGATAACCGTTGCCGAGCTGCGCGCCGCCATCACAGAAGCCATTGGTCTCCATGCTGCGTCGCCCCGCCAGTCATCGCCAGCGCTTCCGGTTGAGGCGGGGGTGTAGCGCGACTGGTTCAGAAGACAGGAGGCTCCGCTCGCGAGGCAAGCCCGCCGTCGGCGGGTAAATCGCGCACGGAGCAGGCAGAGGGGCGGGCGCGGCGAGCGGTCATTTCCGGGTCCTCGGGCGTATTGTTCACACAATGTAACCGTTAATGGAATTATGTAGACAAGAGGCATGCGATAGTGTATTGAAGGCGCGGTTGTGGTTCTTTGATAGGGACTGGGACACGGCGGCAGAGCCACGCCTGAGGCGGGCAAGCGTCGTGGCCACAGCCAACAAAATTGCAGGGAGAACCCGGGGAAGTGCGGCACGGCTCCGGCGGTACCCCTGTGCCCGGAATGCGCCCAAGGTAAGCGGGTCGCCCAAAAAAAGGGGAAAATTGCGAAACGAACCCAACGGTGTCGATGCGAAGTTGCGCGCGGATGTGATTGAGGGACGGATTGTTAGGACGATGCGAATTCGGAAAATTCGTTGGGTTCGTCCCCCCTTGGATTGGGTTCGGTCGGAGCAGGCTCCGCCTTTGGAATTGGGACAGGCCCTTCGTCAAACTCAGGATAAAGCCAATTCTCGGAAGTTGGTGAGGCGGATGCCGGAGTCATTGATGATCTGGCGCAGATGCGGGCTGCAGAGGGCCTGCAATTCGGCGGCGTGTTCGTAGCCGCGCTGCATCTTGAGTAGAGGTTCGGCCGGGCGGTCGGCGGGATGGAAAAACACTTCCGTAAGTCCGTCCGGCAATCGGCGCAGGTACGGTGCGAGAAATTGTTCGGTTAGATGGCCGGGGTCAAGCACGCCAACCGCGCGGTCGACCGTGCGAAAACCCTCTTCCTGCAGTTGCCGTTTCGTTCGCGAACCGAGTGTGGCAAAAATTGTCCAGCGGACGAGCCTTCGCGCCAACCGCTGGCGACTGCATCGGATCGCCGGCCACAGGGGTTCGACCGGGGCGCGGATGAAAGCGACGCCGTGTTCGCGCGTCAGCCGCATGACAACCTTCAACACGCGCGGGTGCAGGTGCGTATGTTGATGCGTATCGAAATGGGTTGGACGCAGGCCCGTGGCCATGAACTGGCTGATTTGTGCCCGGAGTTCGATTTCGATGTCCGCATCCAATTGTTTGTTGGACGACAATCGGACGCTGAGAGCGAACGGACTCGGCGGCAATTCTCCCGTGGCAGTTGCCAGCGACGGGATTTTGTCCGGCAGCGCCGCGGCGCGACCGTCGACGAGGCAAAGATGAAGGCCGACACCGAGTTTCGGATGGGCTTTCGCGAACTCGATCGCCTCGGCTGCGTACGGCGCGGCGATCAGCACACTGGCGCTGGTCAACAGGCCGCTCGTGTGGGCTTTGGTGATCGCCGCGTTGACGGCCGGGTCGAGCCCGAAATCGTCGGCGTTGACGACCAGAAGCTTCACGAACGATTAGCTGGGACGAGCGGCGCGTTGCCCCAGATGGCGGGTCAATGTCAGGCGAAGTTTGGCCATGTCGAGCATGGTGGCGGCGATCACGTCCAGTCGGCGGATGTGGGACGCCCCCAAGTGCCGTTGCACAAAGGGTACGGGAATCTCCTTCATACGGAAGCCGAGGTGCTGGGCCTGGACGAACAGCTCGGCGTCCACAAACGGGCTGCGGGAGCGCAGCCGCAGTTTTTCCCAGACCGACCGGCGCACGGCCTTGAAGCCGAAGTTGATGTCGCGGAGTTGCAACCCGAACAACGCGCGCACCATCGAATTGTAGCCGAGGGAAATGACCTTCGATTTCCAATTGGCGTATTTGGCGCCGGCATCGGAATAGCCGGTCAACACATCCGCGTCCGAGAACGCTTCCAACAGGCGCGGCAGGCTGTCGAGCCGGATCGGCAGATCGAAATCGGTGTACACGAGGAAATCCTTCGAGGCGGCCCGCAATCCGGCGCACAGCGCGCCGCCAAATCGTTGGTTGTGCGGGAGACGCACCAGCCTGATCCGCGGGTCGGTGCGGGTCCACTGTTCCACTTTCTCGGCGCAGCCGTCGGTGCTGGCGTCATCCGCCACGACAATTTCGAAATCCGCGAACTTGCGTTCGAGACCTTCGATGGCCTGTTTCAGCGTGACGTCGACGACCGGACCTTCATTGAACATGGGCAGCACCAACGAAATGGGTGTGGACACGGGAGCACCGAACCATTGTGAATCGGTTCCGCTCCCGCGGCTGTCATCGTGTACCATTGTTTCGTCAGCAAACCGCATGGTGATTTGTCCACGGCTTCCGTCCTTAACCGGATGCATAACCCTCCTTGCTATTTCCTGTATGGATCGGCTGGCGCGTCACCGATCAGCCACACGGGTCATTCCGACCGCTCATTCGTGCCTGACGGATCACAACCGTCAACAGCACGCCCCACAACCCGATCATTGCCCAACACAACAACCCGATTTGCTGCAGCGGCACAAACGCCAGCGTCAACAGTCCGGCCACGGCAAACACGGCCAACATCGCGCGCACCAGCCAGCGGGTCGCCCCGTCCGGCTCATGGGTTGCCACAAACACCATTGCCATCATTGGCAGCAGTAAGACAAGGAGATAATGAAACTCCGAAAGTGGCGCGGCCAGGATCATCCAGACCAGCACCGCCGAAACGATCAGGGATTCACTCTGCGGCTGCGACCGCCGTCCGACGAGCCCGATGATCACCAGCATGGCGACGGTAGTCACCACGGCGATTCCACGGGCGTGTCGGGCACCCGTCAGCCGCCAGCAAACGGCCTCGAGCGTCTGGCTGCGCACCTTGTATGGGCTGAGCAACTGACCGTTCACGGGACTTTCGAGACGCTGCTGCTCGTTGCCCAGCGAGGGGCCAGCGACCACGGCGGCCCATTCGCGCCAGTACGTCAAGGTCTTGTTCCAGCCGAAGACCACGGCGGATGGCAGGATGGCCCCGAGGGCGACCAGCACAAGCGTGGCCGCGACAAACCGCCACTTCTTCCGCCACACGAAATAGGCCAGCAAGACTGCCGGGAAGACTTTCACGAGGATTGCGCCGGCGAGACAGGTTGCGCCGAGGATCGGGCGGTTGTTGGTCTGCCAATACAACGCCGCTACTACCAGCCACGACATCAACAATGTTGCCTGGCCTTCCGCCGTTCCCTGGATGAACCACGGCAGGACCAGCACCGCCGCCAATACCGCCAGCCAGAACGTATCGCCGTCAAAGCGCCGCTCTTCTCGCACCATGGTGACGCACATCCGTAGCGACCAGAACGTGAGCAATACCGAGAGTGCATACCATGCCAGCGTTCCCAGCGACACCGGCAGGACTGAGAATGGAACCATCAGAATGGCAAACGGAGGCGGGTACACGTAGGACAGGCCACGCGGATTTTGTGCTTTGTAAAGGTCCGCGCCGGTGAGAGCGGCGTCGCCCGCAGCCGTGTACACGGTGAAATCAGACCGATGATCGGGCGAGTAGGCGGCGCGATAGACGGACACCCATCCCAGCCCGATGACCAACAGGACGGTGATGAAAAGCACGGATGACCTAGCCCACCCGCAGAATCCGTTGTGCGGCGGCGATGCCACGTCGCGCATCGTCATAAGTCTGGTATCACTGATTGCCTTCGCCCCTTCGTCCGTTACGACCGGAACCACTTCTAACCTGTCTCTCACGGTCAGGTCAATGGTATAGAAAGGATGCAACCATGACGAGTCCGTGGCCATTCCGCACGCAACCGGGCGGGGGGAGATGACGATGATAATCAAAAATCGGTTCGTGCGCCGCGATCTCGTGATACAACTCGCGCGCGACCGGGGTTTCCAGGAGAAAGTTTTCGGTAATGAACGCCCGCATGGACTCACCCGTTCGCCAACAGCGACAGGTGCTTCGTCAGGTGCCGCTCCACCAATTCTTCATGCAACGCGGTGTGCTTCTCCAGTATTTCCAGGATCCGCGGCTTGAACGTCGGATGCGTGAGCACCGAGCCAAAGGTCACATGCAACAGTTGCCGACCCGCCACTTCGTTCAGAAACAGGGGTTCTTCCCCGAGCCCGGTGAATTTCGGCAGGGCCGCAACGTGCGCCAGCGTCGTCGAGATGTGGTAGCTCTGACGATCCGTCTCGAACCGGCCGCGGCAGAACTCGACGATCTCCGCGAATACCGGCGGGGCCGTGCGCGCCACGACCCGCAGGCCTTCGAGGTAACTGGTTCCGGATGTTTTCACGTGGAGCAGGGGGCCGCAGACGCGGCCGAGGATGGGATAGATCGCAAACTTGTCCGAGCCGCTGTGAACGCTGATCTTGTACGGGCCGCAGAACCGCGCGATCTCCAGGTGTTCGCGCAGGGACGCCTCGAATTTCTGGAGGTCGCCCTTGTAATCGATGCCCTTTTCAAAGTCGCCGATGAATCGTGGCGCCACGCTGATCACGTGGGGAACGGCCAGCCGGCGAAGTTCCAAGCCGATGAACAAATGGTCCAACACGCTGGTGGGTTCACTGGTCTCATCCACGCTGACCTCGATCTCGAACGGGCGCGGACCCATCGTCTTGGCGATGTGACGGCCCACGAGGCCGACGTGCTCGAGGGCGCGCCCATATTTTATCGCGGCGCTCCGGAGTGACGGGGCGTCGAATTGCAATTTCCCAACATTGGGTACATTGAATTTGCGTCCCAAGTACGCCGACTCCAACTCGGGCTTGACCGCGCCTTTGCCGACGTGCTCGGAGGGATCGATCGTGAAGAAGCAGAAACCGGCTTCCGCCGTCCGGTCCACGTGTTCGGTCGTCTTCAAGTGGTCGGCGTCCGCTCCCCACTTGCCACTGTAGCCGCGCTGCGCGAGCGCGGCGGTTGCGGCCTTGACGACCTGCTGGGGTGTGCGTTGCGTCCGTTCCAGTTCACGAATGGATTGCTGCGCGAAAATCGGGGCGAAATCGAATTTCTGCGCCGCAGCGAGGTGCCCCGGCGTGGCCAACCCGAAGCGATCGCCGAACCCAAACGATTTCACAAGACCAAGTGTCGTGGGGGACGCTACGGCTCTGGCGGCGAACGGGACAGCGGGGGATGTTCTTCTTGTTGCGGGGCCGGCTGGTGATCTCGTATTCATCGTGCTTTCAATAAGTTAAGGGACATGTGGCGATGCGACCCTATGATACGACGGAATGGTTCACTCGCCAATGCGATTCGCGTATCTTGTTGCATCATTATTGTTGAGACTACTTGGATGTGTGTATGAGCTTGCTTCCGAAAGTATTACATCCGCCGCCCGGACGCCCGCGGTCGTGCGAACGCATTATGGAGAATCATCGACGGCGTAGCATAAGCGAGCGAGATTATTCGCTGGGCAGCAGCAGCCCCTTCATCGGCGCGTTCGACCATGACAGACTGATGGCGGTCTTCTGACCGTTCAGGTTCGCGAGGACAACCTCCACGCGAGCGGTGCTGCCCGGAAGGATCGCCAATCGGGACGAGGCATGTGACATCATTGGTGGTTCGCCAAGTCGGGATGAGTTGCGTGTATTTATCGGTGTTGGAATAGACGGTTGTCTCTTGGATCGCCAGTAATTCCCCGGTATCCAAGGACACAATGCTCACATGTCCCTGTTGGTCGACGATGGACGCCCGCTTTTTGTCAGGGCTCAGCGCAAAACGGTCCACCCGGTTCGGAAGTCGCGTGATATCGGCGGGACGCACAATCGACTCCAGCCTTGGTGTTGGGCCGGGCCGGATGGCAAACAGCGTCAGTTGGCTCGGCTCGTCGGAGGAAAGCGCCGGTAGACGAATCGGAGCCGCCGCGAAGAGTATCCGACCGTCGGGGAGACAGGCCACACGAGTGAAGGTCTGTCCCAGGATTATTCCGGCGAGGTCCTTGGGATCCTCGAACTTGGCCAGCAGTAGTCCATTGGTCCCGCAAACGCGGCGGCTCGTGATGGTCCCAAGTTGAGTACTCTTCTGAAGCAAGTCATAGGGAACGGTGGTCTTGGGGTATACGAGGTTCTGGCCGTCCGTCGACCAAGCGGCTTCGGTCACTCCTTCGTCCACCATCACGGGAGAACTGTTCGTGGATTGCGCGATGACGTAGAGGGCGGGGCGGTCGGGTTCTCCAACGGTAAACGCGAGTACCTGGCCGTTCGGCGAGGGAAACACCGATTTGACCTCGTCCGGGAAACGGGCCAGCAGCTTTTCGGCTGGCGGCTCGGATGGCAATACGTTGCGGGTGCTGAGTTCGTAGATGTCGGAGATGAGATTGGTTATGGAGACGGAACTTGCATCGAGGATGGGGGCAAGAATCTTCGGGTTCGTTTGTTGGAGATACAACGCGACCGCGCGTGTCAGCCATTCCGCGTTGTACGCGTGCCCAACCACTTCGTTCTCCCATTTCTTGTACTCGGGCGAATCCCCGAACTTGGCCCAATCACCGTGATACGCCTGAATCACCTCCACCATGCTGATGGCGGCTTTGGTCGTCCTCTCGGTGCGGTCAGCGCCGAGTAGCTTGGCGTATTCGTCCCAACTGCCGGGCTTTACCACATGAATGGCAATCACGCCCCGCGAGTTTGGGAGCCAGGCGTGCGCGTCGGTCGCGTTGCCAAGGATCTTGCCGGTGCGGTCAATCAGGAAGGTAGCATTGTCCGATCCCTGTACGAACGCGTGCTCACCGTCCGGCGCCCAACAAACCCAGTCGGTCGGGTCGCAGCCGGCGCAGAGCACGAGAAGGCCGGAGACTGCCAAAAGAAATCGTTGCGAGAGTAATTTGCTAGAATTCATTTCACCATCTCCTTTGCGTTGGCGTCGGCGGCGGACGCCGATGCCAGCAGGTACAACCGTTGGTTCGACCAGAAGGGAAGGGACTCGATTTTGTTTTTGACGAGGGCGTCGCGGCCTGACGACGGTCTCAATACAGTTTGGACTGATGGCGCGAGTGAGACCGCCTTGTCCTCATGCCGGAGATTGGCGCGGAACGCCAACGCGGTGATGCCCACGCCGATTACAAACGAGGCGGCGAGGGCGAGCGCCTGTTCGGTTCGATGACGCCAGACGATTCGATGGATTTGGTTTGGCGGCTCGACCGCAAGCACGGGTTGACGAACGGCCTGGCTGGCCAGATGAACCACGTCCTGCAGTTCCCGGGCCTTGGTCGCCGCGGACGCGTCGTTGACCAGATAATCCGCCAGCAACGCGTCGACGTCGGGGTCGAGGCTCCCCAAGGCGTGGTCCAGCAGCAAGCGTTCCATGATATCGGGTTTCATTGCCTGGTTTCCTCCTGCTGGCTCATGCGGTCGCGTAACTGGCGCACGGCGTTGTGCAACCGCGAGCGGACGGTCCCGACCGGGACGTCCAGCACATGGGCGATCTCTTCGTAGGACAATTCCTGTTCCAGCCGCAACTCGAGGGTGTCACGCAACTCGGTGGACAGGCTGCCGATGGCCTCCCGCATGACAGCAACCCGGTCGTCCTTCTGTTCCGCGGGTTCATACCAGAGCTGCGCGACGGGTTGGGGGTCGCGCTGGCGGCGGTAGTGGCGGGCCAACATGTTGCGGGCGATGGCAAACAGCCAGGCGCGGGGCATGGCGACCTTGGCCAGTTGATCGGATTGGCGGACAACCTGCAAGAAGGTTTCTTGCAAGAGATCGCCCGCAGTCGCGGCATCCGGGCATCGCCTCGCAAGGTAGTGGTACAGCTCGCTGGCGTGCTGCCCATATAACCGGCCTATGGTATCAGTGTCGGATTGCACCTGCCTGAGATTGTCTCCTCTCCCTCAGTAGTTGCAAGCCGAACCCGAAAAGTTCACGGCGGGGGACAGAATGTTTTTTGCGTGGGTCGGGGCGGGTGGGGCCGCGGCCGGAATGGCTGGGAAACGAGCAATATTATTGGAAATCGAGTGGGCTCCCCTGACGCCAGATCAACGCGGCACGTTGGCTGCCCCTGGCGAACATCACGGGGATCGAAAATGCCAATGCCATCTCCGCCAGCCGCATACGAAAAAGAGCTGAACGAGGACAATCGGATTTCACAGTCCTACTGCAGAAGGACATGGAAATCGCCGAGGGATTGATCGCTGGCCCCATTCGGGGCGAATTGGAACGGTGGCGTCTTGCAGGAAACACCCGAGATTTGTTGGGCAGTGACACCAAAGGGAAGGCCGCCGTTGTCGGTCACGACGCTGCCCAGCCGCACGCCGCCAATCTGCGATGCCGCAATGTCGCTGTTCGCGAAGCCGTTGGCCGACGAACGAATGTTGACGCTGCTCAGCCGCAGACCGGCGACAAACGCGCCTCCGCCAGAGATTGGATTGCCCGGATTATTGGGCGTGTAACCAAGATAGACCGTGGAATCAATCATCTGTGAGGCGCTCACGGTGCTGGCGCTGCCGTTGGAGATGATGACGCTCGTGTTGCTGATCGTGCCCGCCACCACAAGCGATCCCAAGGCCAGTTGATTGGCGGTCAGACCGACGCCGGAAATCGTGATACTTCCTTCGCAGTCACCAGGCAGGCCATGTTTCTTGTCGCCTTTGATCGACACGGCACCGATTTGCGGTGCGATGATGGCTGACCCGCTGCCAAACCGCGCCGCCTGTAAACTGCCGATCCGATTGCTGACGATGATGGCGCAACCGTCCTCGAGATTGTGGGCGAAGATAGAGGTGCCCTGATTCCCCGCGCCATTGGACGTCACGACGGCATCATTGGTGAGGTCGTGGATTCTCAACTGTTTCAGGTACCCATCCAACTGAACGCCGGCGCCCACCACGTCAAAACCCCGAGCATCAAAGAGGCCGCAGTCCCCGTTACCGGTAATCTGCCCGATTTGGGGAAGGGCGGTTGCCGTCTTGCTGCTCTTGACCTTCAGGGTGATTTTGGTGGCGGTCTCGGTTTCGGACAGGAGGAGATCGAGGGGTTCCTGTTGGGAAACCTGCATCGTTCCGATTGACCGAAGCATCAGGGTAATCACGTCACCGCTGGAGTTGGTGAAGACGATCGTCTGCGGCCGGTCGTTGACGATCGTCACCACCGCGGTGTCCTGGGCGCCCAGCGTGGCGCCGACGGCGTCCGAGAGCGTCACATTGACAGTCTTGTTGCTTTGGAAGGTCGAAAACTTCTGAATGGAAAAGCTAAAGCTTTGGCTGGACTGGTTGGCCCCGAAGATCAAGGTGCCATTGGTGCTGAAATAATCGATGCCGTTGCGTGCTGTCCCATCGCTGGTGGCATAATCCACAGTGGCCTGCGCCGACGCGTCCCCAAAGCGGATCGCGGTGACCGTGGCCCGGCCGATGTGCTCATGGACTTTGTAGTTGGCGGCGCTCAATTGGATCACGGGCGGGCCGGTGGCCCGGATCGTCAGTATGGCCTGGCTCGGGCTGCCGAGGGCAGCGCCTCCTGTCGGACTGGAAAGGGTGAGCTTGACGGTTTGATTGGTTGTCAGCCCGCTCGGCGGTAACAGCGGAATGGCGACGGTGTTGGTGACCACGCCGTCGGCGTCCGTGACCGTTTCCGATGTTGCCGTGTAGTTGACGCCGGCCATGGCGCTTCCGTCGCTCGTGTTGAAATTGACGGTGATGGTCCCGTTCGTCCCGCCGGTTCGGATGAGCGTGACAACGGCTTCCGTATCTGTGTCGTCAACCGTATAGGCTGACTGGCTAAACGCGACTTGTTGCACCTCGGTATTGATAATCTGCAACACAGCCGTAGACGGGCTGCCCAAGACCGACTCTCCGGACGGATTCGACAGGGCCAGGTTGACCGTCTGGGTTGACTGCGGCGCACCACCGCCCAGTATGGTGATGGAGACGGTATTGGTGGTAATGTTATTCGTGGTGATGATGCCGAAATTGGTCACGACGGTTGGCGTGAAGCCCAGTATCGTACTCACGCCCACGTAATTCGTCTCCGTCTGTGGCCGTTCCATCGCTGGTGTCAAATTCGACTCCGGCCGTGTCGTCGGTACTGCCCGTAAAGATGACGGTGATCGTGGCATTCGATTGGTCCGAGTCCACCGCATACAGTGATTGACCGAAGGCCACGGTGCCCGTTTGTGCGCGTCCGGTGCTTGAAAGGGATGTCGCGGCAACCAACGCGGCCGCGAGGATGATGAGAGGTCGAACCTTCCTCGGGGGAGGGACCAGCAAAACACTTCCCAATCGAATACAGTCCGATGACGCGGCGCGACGCGATGCGAACCTCATGCCATTCTACATAAACCTTTTGGGCGTGAAATGCAACGCCGAGGCGCAATCGCCGTATCCCAACGGATTGCTTAGTCCGAATCGCGTTCCGGGAGCAACAACACGGCGCAGACGAGGAATGCGATATCGCGACGCGACCCGATCCACTCCCAGAACCCCAGGTGCCAAGCGGCGGAAGTGACGATGGCGTGATGAGCCGGACCCGATTGCTTCAAGAAGATGCGGATCACGAGCCACGCCACGGTGATAAGGACCGCGGGCAGCGTGAGCAGGTTCCACGAGACCACAAGACTGCGTCGAGGAGCGCGTCTTTCCTGATGACGGCCGGAAATATCCTTTCGTTCCGCAGGCATTGAACACCACCATTCCCAACGCCGATGCCAATCACCGAGAAACGCGCCAGTATTTCATGCAGCTTGGGAAGACGCGAGGTTCCATGCGCTGGGTGCGACGCGATCAAGCCTGCCAGGGTCAGACAAATACACCCTCCGAAAAATACGACGGCTCCGACGATTGCCGCCGTGGGAGCCGCGCCGCTCAATCGTCGGCGGATATAACCGGCAAAGGGGATCATCAGCACGCCGGAAACGGCGACGCTGGTCGAGGCAATGTAATGAAATTCCGGGTTGGTTCGCGGATAAAGCAACTTGGAGATGGACAGGTACCGCCAATCGTAAGGCTCCGGGTACAACCAGACGGCCAGTCCCAGAATTCCGAAATACGAGATGAGAATCAGCGGAAGCAGCACGAGGAGCATGGTTTTCTTTGTCAGATCGCCGCGAAGGTAGTTGAGGACTTTCGGGTGTATCATCTTGCTGAAACCCAATTCTGGAACGGTACAGCAGGCCTGAACGTGAGGCGAGATTTATTGCGTTGGCGTACGGCGATGGACGGTAAAGAAATCAGTTGCTCAAGACGTGTTCCCGCGTAATAGTTTCCCGTCTCAGCCAATGGAGGGGCGCGCAAACCTGAAGTGAACATACATGGGGCGCGCCCGCACGATAATTACGCATAAATGGGAAAGCTTAATGAACAAGATGAAGCGATCGTCCGTCCGGGTTGGATTCATTTTTTGGATTTCTGTGCTGACGGTAGGATTACTGGGTGGGTGCACGACCTACGTTCGAGCCGTCCTCACCGCCACCGCCACCTCCCGTGGCCTATGCACCACCGCCGGAACCTGAAGCTCCGCCGCCTCCACCGGAAGCGCCTGTTGTGGAGGTCCGGGCGTCATCGGATTTTTACGCGCCGCTGGGCCCGTACGGGCGATGGGTCACCGTCGGATCATACGGGCAGGTCTGGTATCCCGCCGGGGTTGAGTCGGGTTGGCGGCCGTATTGCTACGGTCATTGGGAGAGTACGGACGCGGGATGGTATTGGGTGAGCGATGAACCGTGGGGCTGGGCAACCTACCACTACGGACGCTGGGTCTTGGACCCGACCTACGGTTGATCTGGGTGCCGCAGACGCAGTGGGCGCCAGCGTGGGTGGCGTGGCGCGAGGGAGGCGGTTATAGCGGGTGGGCGCCTCTGGGGGTGAGTGCGCGAGTTGAGGTAGGCGGGTCGTTCAGTGTGGGAGTGATTGCCCCAGGTGCGTTTGTGTTCGTCGCGGAGCGAAATTTCTGTGACCCAATTCGACCCACAACCGTGATCGTGAATCAGACAACGATCATCAACAAGACCGTCAATATCACGAAGGTCCAGGTTGTGAACAAGACAGTCATCAACGTGGGGCCGCGCACCGAGAACATTGAACGCGCGACGGGGCGACAGATCCGACCTGTCCCGGTCAATCAATTGCGCCACCAGCAGGAAGCGGCGGTCGTCGCCAGACAACCCAAGGTGAAAGCATTGCAACAGGCGCGGGCGGCGCGCAAGCCGATCGGGGTTGGAGCGAAGCCCGGGACGGAGCACCAGACGGCCACGCAAGTGGAGAAGGCACAACGGACGCAGAGCGGGCAAGCGCAAAAGGAGCAACGAGAACACGCGACGGAGCAGGAACGACGGCAAAAAGCCCAGGCTTCCGAGAAGCGACAGGAACAGAAGCAAGAGAAGAGCGGGGCGCAGAAACAGGAAAAGACGGAAAAGCAACAGACCGACGCCGAGCGCAAGGCCGCCGCCAAAAAGAAGAAGAAGCCTCAGGAGAAAGAAGAAGGCCATCCCAAGGAACAGCCGCCGGCGCCGTAGCGCAAGCTCTTCATTGAATTCCCGGAAGCGAGCCGGATCGCTCGCCGGGCAGGGCTTGCGTTATTCTTCTTCGATGGCGGTATCGTAGAACTTGAGGATATCGCGCCCGTCGGTTTCTTCCATGAACTTCATGGCGGTGCGCGGATGTTGGTTGAGGTGGCCGGTCACCATGTAGGGAATGGCGAATCCCCACCGCAGTTTCTCGCGCATCGGTTCCACGTGATGCTGAATGCAGCGCAGCACCGGGCGGAGATTGAATTTGGGATTGTGGAGGAAGCTCAACAGCAGCTCCATCGGGCAGTTGCCCGCTCCCCGTCCGAGACCCGCGACGCTCGCATCCAGCATGTTGGCGCCGAGAATGATCGCCTCGATGGTGTTGGCGAACGCGAGCTGCATGTTGTTGTGCGTATGAATCCCGATGGTCTTCTTGGCCGGCCTGGCAAACTTGAGGAACTTGTGCATCAGCGCCTGGATTTGTTCCCCATAGAGCGTGCCGAAACTGTCGACGATGTAGAGCGTCCCGACTTCGGAGTTGCACAAGACCTCCAGTGCGTTGTCGAGTTCCAGGTCGGGAACGGTCGAGACGGCCATGATGTTGATCGTCGTTTCGTGGCCTTTGTCGTGGGCATCCTTGATCATGTCCAACGCGGTGGGAATCTGATGGATGTAGGTGGCGACGCGCACCATGTCCACGACGGTCTTGCCCTTGGGGAGGATGTCGGTGTGGTAATCGGTGCGCTCGGCGTCGGCCATGACGGAGATTTTGACCGACGACTTCTTGTCGCCGATTATCCGCCGCATATCGTCTTCGTCGCAGAATTTCCAGGCGCCGTGTTCGTTGCGGCTGGCAAGTTTCTTGGAGGCCTTGTAACCGATTTCCATGTAATCGACACCGGCCTCGATGTTTGACTGGTATACCGCCTTCACGAATTCGTGGTCGAAGTGATGGTTGTTCATCAATCCGCCGTCGCGGATCGTGCAATCCATGACCTTGATCTCCGGGCGGTAGCCGATCCAGCCCTTCAGTCCTGTGGCTTGGGTTTCTTTGGTCACAAGAGTTTCCTTCCCTTGGGTATGCGTCATTAGTGTGTACTGGATGCTAAACAGGCCGGCGCTTCGATTCAATTCAATAAAATGGGGGCTGTTTGGCGGTGTATCCGATGTCGACCTTCCTTACAGGCAACCGGTTACTGTCAACCAAACACAACACATTGAGTGTTCGATAGTTAGACAGAGGCATGTCGCCCGGGGTGTCGCAGTTGTTTACACTTCCCTGAGCGTAGAGTCAACGAGATCGAAGTGCATCTGATCGGGGTGTGGCACGTAACAATCTTATCCGCAATATGTTGTGATAGTACCGGGCGGGGGGACGACATCGTGTGTCGTCTACGTGGCACACGGCTAGCTTAACCAGCTTCTGGTGCCGAGGTATGGTTAGTTCCACGCGTGAAGTCTACGTGAGGAAAGGCCTTTTATTCGGTGAGTTCAGATCGATTCAGGAGATGAAGGAGTTTGCGTTGGTGCTCCGGAGAAGGAACGACGAAGAATTGACGATGCAGTAGAACCGCTGGTTAGCGCACCCCAGATACGCAGACGCAGCCCAGAACTCCCTCAGACCTTGAGGGAGTTTTGGCTTTTTCCCGCCATTGATACGGCCCTGATTGAGCAGATGGAGCTCGATCCAGACTTGCGATTGAACCAAAACCCGTACGGAAGCATCCAATGCATTGAGGTGATTGGACATGAAGACACATCTTGGTTCTATCGCCGCAGCAATTGCAGTATTGATGTTGGCCGCAGTCTCACCCGCCAACGCGCGAGGTGGCGGAGGTGGTGGGGGATTTGGAGGCGGTTTCACGGCGGCGGAGGGTATGGCGGATATGGTGAAGGGCACGGCTACGCTAGTCGGGGTTTTTATGGACACGGCCATTACTATGGCCGTGGTTATTATGGTTTCTGCGGTTTCTGGCCGGGCTGGTTCGGGGGTCCATACTGGTGGCCACCGTATTATTACGACGGTTACTACGACTATTACGGCTATCCGCCGCCGTATTACGATTACGACAATGCGCCAACGTACTATTCCGGTGGCACCCCGCCATCCTATTCGCAATTCGATGGTCGCGACAACCTGATGCTCGGCCACGACTCCGGCAAGGCGCTGCGACTGAAAACCGTTTCCCAGGAGTGGTTGGTCGAATACCTGCGCGCGTATATCATCAACGCACCGCCCAGCGCGGGCGATGATTTTCGTCGGGGATTCGTGACGGGGTACGGCGATGGCGCAGAAGCTGTCCTGAAGAAAGCCACTGAGGAAGCCGGTCGGCCGAAACCGCAACCCGACGCCGCGCCGCCCGCAGCCAAATCGGACCAGCCCGCGAAGTGATGACAACGGCTTGGATGTGATGCTGTAAACCGATAATCTGTGGTGGTTTTGAGAATCAAGAAAAGCGTCCCAGACGCTTGACAACCGCCCAGAGCATCCGCCGTTGCGTCCCCTCTCCCTCCCAGGGAGAGGGTTCGGGTGAGGGTGCTTTGAAATGGAATTCGTGCCTTCGGTGGGAATTGCCGCTCTCCTCTCCCGTTCGCCGGGAGAGGATCAAGGTGAGGGAACGTCAGCTCTTCGGAACATGGTCCGGGATCGCCGCCATCATCGACACCTGCCACGCAACGATCTTACCGGCCTCACTCGCTTTCACCGGCACGGAGCCGGTCACGATTACCGATGATTTCGCCGGCACGTCTCCATAAATAAGGCCCTTGGCGATTTCATACCCATCCTTGTCAACGCCCTGCATGACGAGTTGTACCGACCGCTCGCCGTCGCAATCGTTTTTCGTCGTAACTTTCACCGCGAACGCCACGTTCCCGTGGGCATCCGCGTCCCCTTGCGCCCGACCCGATGGATCCGAGGTCCGAATGCAGCCGTCCATCGAACTCGCCGCCCAACTGCATGCGGCCGCCAGCAAAACAGCTATACTGGCCAGTGTTCTCATCTTCATGTCGCACTTCCTTCTCTGTTTCTCGGGCCATAGGCCCTGAGTTTGTCACGGATGACCGGTAGCCGGTCAGCATTTTCCGAGTGTTCCAAGGTGCGCGTCTCTATCCTACCGCCGCGCGGGATGCGGCGGCAAGGCTGTAGAACCGGCCGCACGCCACAGATGCTCACGCTCCGACCTCAGGGTCAGCCTTGCCAAACCGACCCGGTCCTACTACACTCGCCGCATCAGTGAGGCAGCCGTATGCCCATCTCGTTCATCCACTGCGCAAAACTTGGTCTGATACTCGCCACACTTCTGGTTGGCTCTGTGGCCCGCGCCGATGATCCAGAGTCCCCCTTGATTTCGGCAGCAGCCACGGGGGATGTCGCCAGAGTGAAAGCCCTCCTTGCCCAGGGAGCCGACGTGAATGCGAAAGGCAAGGACGGCGTTACTCCATTGTACGAGGCAGCGAAATGGGACCACAAAGACGTTGCAGAGGTGTTGCTGGCGCACAACGCCGACGTCAATGCCCACACCAAGGACGGGTGGACCCCATTGCACGTGGCGGCTAACAAGGAGCTGGCGGAACTCTTGCTTGCCCACAACGCCGATGTCAACGCAAAGTCCAAGGACGGCGTTACTCCATTGGACATGGCGGCGTACGACGGGCAGAAGGAAGTGGCGGAACTCCTGCTGGCGCACAACGCCGACGTGGATGCGCGGGACAACGATGGGCGGACTCCATTGGTCGATGCCGCGAACAAGGGCCACAAAGACATCGTAGAACTTCTTCTCGCGAACAACGCTGATGTCAACGCGAAGACCTATGACGGCGCTACCCCATTGCACGAAGCGGCGGTAGGAGGTCACAAAGACATCGTGAAACTACTATTGCCCGCCACCGTCACGGTTGACGGCATAATCTATTCCAACGTGACCTTTGGCACCGTGACGCCGACAACCGTCTCGGTTCTCCACAAAACAGGTGTCGCGGGAATCCCGCTGGCCGAACTCCCGCCAGATTTGCAGGAATATTTCGGGTATAATCTGGAGAGGGCCACAGACTATCGGAAGGCCTTGGCCGATGCAGAGCAGAACAGAGCCCAGCAACACAAGGAGATCCAGCGCGAGCCGGCGGAACGACCCGGCCAAACAGGGCGGCTACCGCGACTGGGTTCTCCAGCAGGAGGTTATCGACCTTGTCCGACACATGGACGCCGATGCTGACGAGCTGAATCAGGCCAGCAAAGTGCGGTTGACGGACCTTCTGACGCAACGGCTGGCCGCATACTACGTGATCGCGGCCAAAGCGCTCAGCCAGTCCAACGCGGAGGGCGAAATCGATTTGAAACTCCTCCGCGAGTTGTGCGGGGACATCGTCGCCCTGCGTAAGGGCGATCACAGCGCCGAACGACTGAACCTCGAACGGGAACGGCTGGAGTTCGAGCGCGACCAATTCCGCGAATTGCGCGAGGAGGATTTCTGGGAATGGGCCCGGGAACACCGCGATGAAATCTGTCAGGGCTACAAGACACCCGAGGAACGGATAGACCGGGTGCGGAAGATATTGTTTGGCGTGGTCGCGGAGGACGCGGCCCCACAAGAAGCCAGCAGGGAACCCAAACTGCCCCTATGACCCCGGCCCCTGACGGAGACTCAATCTGACCAAATCCGACCCAATCAAACCAGATCAAACCAAATGATACCATGAACTTCCTCTTCGGCGTGGCACCCCGTTTTGCCGGCCGAAAAAAATCTATTGATTATCAACATCTTCTGTATGCAAATGGATGTGTCGACGCACACGGGTTGAACACAGGGCTTTGTTGTGCGTCAATTATTGCGGAACGTAACCGGGCAACCGGTGTTTCGTCTAAGTAGTCGGTAGGAGGATGAAAATGAAACCGAATTATTTGGTTGTTGCAATCCTGACGGTCGGGGTTGTTTTGACGGGGTGTTACACACCCGAGGGGCGTCCCGACAATACGGCCACGGGCGCGCTGGCCGGCGGTGCCATTGGCGCCGGCACGGGCGCGATCATCGGCGGCGCGAGCCATAACGCCGGCGCGGGCGCGCTGATCGGAGCGGCGGTCGGGGCTCTCACGGGAGGCATCATCGGCCATTCCATCGATGAACAGCAACGAACCCGCATTCAACAAGAAGCGCCCGCGACGTGGGAACGCGTCGAGCAGGGGCAACCGCTCGGGTTGGCCGACGTCAAGGAACTGGCCAAGGCCGGTGTCAGCGACGAAGTCATTATCAGCCAGATCCGCAACTCGCATTCGGTGTATCAATTGAGCACGGCGGAGATCATCGACCTCAAGAACGCGGGCGTCAGCGAGAAAGTCATCGACTTCATGATCAATACCGCCAGCTACGGTTACAACTCGGCCCCGCCGCCTCCGCCGGATAGCTCGTCTTATGAAGCGGTCGAAGTGGCGCAACCTCCTCCACCGCCCATTGTGGAGGAATACTACCCGCCTCCTGCTCCGGGCTACGTATGGCTTGCAGGCTCATGGACGTGGTACGGCGGTCGCTGGGTGTGGGTGCGAGGCCGTTGGGCATGGCCTCCGCATCGCCACGCCGTGTGGATCGGCGGGCGCTGGGAACGTCGTGGCGGCAGCGGCGTGTGGATCAGTGGCCATTGGGGATGACGAGCGCGGATCGGGACTTCGCGTTCGCTTGATTGCGACGGGTTTCGGGTCAACCAACGAAATGGCTTGCCTTCGCATGACCGCCTCTGTATAAGCGGCCCAGAGCGTGTCCGCCCGTGAATCGACAAAAAGTGCTGGTTGTCGACGATGATCCGGGAATGCGGGAGGTTCTCGAAAGCATCCTGGTTACCGAAAACGTGGAGGTGTGCACGGCGGTTGACGGCAAGGACGCCGTCCAAAAGACGCTCGCGCTAAAACCCGACTTGATCCTCTTGGACATCAGCATGCCCAAGTTAAATGGGTTGACGTTCTGCAAGGCGATTCGGGCCGGTGCGCAAACAAGAAACACTCCGGTCATCATCGTTACCTCCCTCACCGCCACAGGCCGCCTCGAGGAATGCATGGAAGCCGGCGCGGATGATTTTATCGGCAAGCCATTTCAGGTGGGGGAGCTGTTGATTCGCGTTCGTGCCATGCTCAAGACGGCGGATGTGTCCGACCACGTGGAGCGCCTGAACCAGTATATCCTTGCGGTTCGCGACCTGCGCGATCATGCCGCGGGCAACGTGAAACCGTAGGTGTTTTCGACCATCGGGATGGAGCGCGGACGCATTCCCCTTCCATCGTTCGACGTTGGGAGAGACAACCGCAGCAGGGCGTGTACTGGTTTGCCACCGCCATTCTCCTGTCCATGATCACCAGCATGTACGTGGACAGCCTGGCTCGGAAATAGGCGCGAACAGTCGGTGTGCGGGAAATGGCTTTGGGGGTGCGAAGGCTAGGGAGACCTTACGACCTGCGCCAACGCGGACCGCAGTCCGGCGATCGTCACGGGTTTGCCCAGGACAAGATCGATGCCGGGCGGTGTCTCTCCGGCGGCTTGCATCATGTTTCCGAAACCGGTCAGCAGGATGACGGGTAGTTCGGGTTTGAGTTCCTTGATGGCGACCGCGACTTGATCGCCGCTCAACCCGGGCATGGCACGATCCAGGATCACGACGTCGAAGGCAGCCTTCGGCAGCTTGTCCAACGCATCACGCCCATTCGCGGCGGTCTCTACCACATGTTCGTCGCCGATCAGATACTCGCGGAGAATCTGGCGCACGATCTCTTCGTCATCGACCAACAACACATGTAACGGGCGGATGGTCACCGGCGCGGAGTCGTGTTCGCCGGCCGGGGCTTTTCCTGCGCGGCCGGCAGCGACAGGCGAAACGTCGTGCCCTTGCCGAGCGCGGTGTCGATTTCGACGGAGCCCAGGTGGCGCTGCAGAATACCGTAGACCATGGACAATCCCAGGCCGGTGCCGCGGTCGCCCTTGGTGGTGAAGAACGGTTCGAGGCATCGCTGGCGCACGTCCTCGGTCATTCCCATGCCGGTATCGGCGACTTCCATGATGACCCGCGAATTGGCGGAACGTGTGCGCACGGTGATGGTCCCGCCTTGCGGCATCGCATCGACCGCGTTGAAAATCAGGTTGGTGAGCGCCTCCCGCAGGTCCGCTTCACTGCCGGCGACCGGACGGATTCGCTCGAACTCCGTCACGACCTGGATCGTGACGCCCTTGGCCTCGGCCTGGTTTTTCCACTTCGGCTGGGTCAGCGACACGGCCTGTTCGATCAGCTTGTTGAGATCGACCGGGGCGAAGACTTCGCCCTCCTCGCGCTGGCGATAGAACTCGCGCAACCGGTTGACGACGACACCCGCGTCCTGCGCGGCCGTGTTCATCATCTGCAGATACCGGAGCGTTTTCTTCGTATCGGCGAGGGTCTCGGGACGATTGCACAGTAATTCCGTGAAACCGAGAATGGCGGCGAGCGCGTTGTTGAAGTCGTGGGCAATACCGCTCGCCATGGTGCCCAGCGCGCGCAGGCGTTCCTGCTGCACGACCTGATCATGGGCGGCACGGAGTTCCTGCATCGCGCGCTCGAGATTCCGTTTGCTCTCCCGCAATTCGTCCTCCGACCGCCGGCGATGGGTGATGTCTTCGACGCTCCCGGCGAAACCCATCGGCGACCGGTCGTCCGACCGCAGGGGCGCCGCTCGCACTTGGGCGAACCGCGTGGTCCCGTCCGCGCCCTGGATTCGATACTCGTACGAGTACTCGCCCTCGGCGGACTGGACATACTCCAGCCAATGCTGCCAGGCGGCCTCGCGGTCATCCGGGTGGATGACCTTGGTCCAACCGTTGTTCTGACTTTCGATCAGAGAGCAGCCAAGAATCTGGCGGCAGCGGGGATTGATGTAGGTGAACAGCCCGTGAGTGTCGGTCAGGAAAATGCCCAGGGGCGAACTGGCACTGAGCGAGCGGAAGAGTTCCTCGCTCTCGCGAAGCGCCCGTTCCGTCTGCTGGCGACCGGTGATATCCTGTTTGATGGCGATGAAGTGGGTGACCTCGCCGCGCTCGTTGCGCACCGGGGTTATCGTCATCTCCTCGTTGTAGACGCTGCCATCTTTGCGGCGGTTGATCATCTCACCGCGCCATACCTGGCCGGACGTAACCGTTTCCCACAAATGTCGGTAGAAACTTTCGGCGTGCGCTCCGGACTTGAGAATGCTGGGGCTCTTCCCGAGGGCCTCTTCCGCCGTGTAGCCGGTCAGTTGCGTGAACGCCGGATTGGTCCAGAGAATCGAGCCATCGCGATCCGTGATCGCGACGGCGTTGCCAGCGGCTTCCAGGGCCGTGCTTTGGAGACGGAGGCGCTCTTCAATCCGTCTACGTTCCGAAATATCGCGCGTGAGGCCCTGGCACCAACCATTGGTCAGCTTGCGGAGATTGACTTCCACCGCCAACTCAGAACCGTCCTTCCGACGCAGGATGCGCTCGAAGCAAACGGTTTGGCCGGGGGAGAGGGCCTTGATCCGTGAGATCCCCTCGCCGACTTCCTTGGGAGAGTAGGTGTCTGCGATGTTGAGATGAGTGATTTCTTCCGCGGTGTACCCGCTCATCTCACAAGCTTTAGGGTTGGCAAACTGGATCGCTCCGGTTTCGTCGGCGACGAAAATACCAGCGTCAGCCTGATCCACAAGCAGTCGGTATTTGTTTTCGCTTAACTTTAGCGCCTCCTGCATTTGTTTGCGGTCAGTGATGTCTTGACTCTGGACGATGACATGGAGCGGCTGACCGTCGGTGTCTCGTACGAGGGAAACGGACACCAGCGTCCAGATAATGCGCCCGGATTTGTGGAGATAACGTTTCTCCAACTGATACGATTGAAGCGTGCCGGCCAGCAGTTGGGGCAGATATTCCAGGCACGCCTGCACATCATCGGGATGCGTGATGTCCCGAAACGTCATGCGTGACAACTCCTCGGCGGTGTATCCGACGAGTTCGCACATCGCGCGGTTGGCTTTGAGCCAACGGCCATCCAGCGCGCCCAGCGCCATGCCGATGGGGGCCTGTTCAAACGTGATCGAGAAGCGTTCTTCGCTCTGCCGCAAGACTTCCTCCGTTTGTTTGCGGCCGGTAATGTCCCGCGAGGTGACGATGACGCCCCGGACGGCAGGGTCGTGGAGCAGGTTCCGTCCGATGGCTTCAAACGCACGCCAGGATCCGTCTTTGTGGCGGTAGCGAAACTCGCGGGATTCGACGGAGTCGGTGTGGGCGAGCATTTCGGTGAAGACCCGCTGGATACTGGCGACATCCTCCGGATGGATAAACTCGAACGCATTGCATCCGACCAACTCGTCCGGTCGGTAGCCGAGGATACGCTCGATGGACGGGCTTTCATAGCGGATCGACCCCGTTCGGCTCCAGAATCGTGATGATGTCCGAAGCGTTTTCGATCAACGATCGGAAATAGGCTTCATCCGGGCATGGTGCGTCCGCCTCGGGCTGAGAAACGCTGGTACGAGCCACATTCATCCATTGATATTGGCCGCAACTCCCGTGCCATGCGGTACCTGCGTTGTTTTGGCTGACATTGCCGCCTGGATCCGTACGCTGTGGTCCGGACCTGCACAATTTTGTCAAGTGACTGGCTCAGGCATGTCAGAAATCGGTTCGCAACCACACGGCGGATTGGCTATTGTCCCGTTGTGATCCGTCTCCTGTACACGGTTCTGTATGCGGTGAGCTTCGTGCTGTTGAGCCCGATGTTCCTGTACAAAATGTGGAAGCGGGGCAAGTACCGCGAAAATTTCTGGCAACGATTCGGGTTTTACTCGAAAGACCTGCGCCGGTGGCTCGGGAAGAAAAACGAGCGCCGGTGTTGGATCCAGGCTGTGAGCGTGGGCGAGGTCAATGTCGCGCTGCTGTTCATCAACGTCCTGCAGCGAAAATTTCCCGACCTGCGGGTCGTTGTCACCACCACCACCTCGACCGGCTACACGCAGGCCTACGAGCGCCTGCCGCAGGAAGTCGAGTTGCTCTATTTCCCGCAGGATTTCCCGTGGTGCGTCCATCGTGCCTACCGCTTGATTCAACCGGACTTGGTCGTCCTCATCGAATCCGAATTGTGGCCAAACCACATCTGGACGGGGGGCGCGCGCGGCGTCCCGCTTTTTCTGGTCAACGGGCGCATGTCGCCCCGCTCCGAGCGCGGCTATAAACGGTTGGGCTGGCTGTCGCAACGCGTGTTCAGCCAACTCTCGCTGGTGTGCGCGCAAAGCCACGAGGACGCCGCCAATTTCATCGCCGTCGGCGTGCCCCCGGACCGCGTCCACATGACCGGCAACATGAAGTACGACATCTCCATGCCCCACGCCGACGCGCAATCGGTCGATCCCGTCCAGTTACTCAAGCAGATCGATGTGTCGCCCGCGCAACCAATCCTCGTGGCCGGCAGCACCCATCCCGGCGAGGAGGAGATTTTGTTCGACCTGCTCGCCGACCTGCGGACGAAGTTCCCCCGCCTGTTCCTCGTCCTCGTCCCGCGCCACGTCGAGCGCACCCGCGAAGTTGTCGACCTCGCCAAACGCAAACAGGTCAAATTCATCCTCCGCTCCGAGATCAATTCGCGACTCGAACAAACCGCCAAACCCTACGATTGCCTCATTGTCAACAGCACCGGCGAATTGAAGTGGTTCTACAAGATCGCCACGGTGATTTTCGTCGGCAAAAGCCTCGTGGGCGAGGGGGGACAGAACATCGTCGAGGCCGCCGCCAGCGGTCATCCCGTCGTCTTCGGTCCCAACATGCAAAACTTCCGCGCCATCGCCCGGGAGTTCGTCGCCCAGGGCGCCTGCATCCAGGTCCCGGATGCCGACGGCCTTCGCCGCGCGGTGCAGGAGCTGTTGGAGGATACGAACCGCCGCCGATCCATCATCGATGCCGCGCATCGCGTCATCGAATCCAACGTCGGCGCCACCACCCGCAGCATCGACCTCATCTCCCAGGCGCTGAAATCGTAAGCGAGGCTTCAGAACCCCCCTCCGCCAGCCCTTACGGCGCAAGCCCGTGGGACTTACTGACCTGCCCGCAGGCGCGCGAGGGCATCCCGTGCCGCGGTGAAGTCCGGTCGGAGCTTCAGGGCCTGCTCGAATTGTCCGATGGCCTCTGGCAGACGACCCTGTCGTTGCAGAGCAGTTCCGAGGTTATAGTGCGTGTCGACGTCATCGGGCTTGAGTCTTAGCACCTGCTCCCAATGCCGGATCGCCTCGGGCACCCTCCCGGCTTGTGACAAGGCGACCCCCAGATTGTAGTGCGCCTCGGTGTAATCAGGCTTGAGGCGCAGGGCCTCCTCCCAATGCTCGATGGCTTCTGGCGCCCTCCCCGCTTGTGACAAGGCGACCCCCAAATTGTAGTGCGCCTGGGCGTAATCGGGCTTGAGGCGCAGCGCTTCCTTGTAATGCGTGATTGCGTCCGGCACCCGGCCCTGTGTGAACAGGGCGGCTCCAAGATCCAGATGTGCCTGGGCGTCACGGGGATTCAGGGTCAGCGCTTCTTCGTAATGTCGGATGGCATCAGCGGTCCTGCCCAGTTTCTCCAATGCCACCCCAAGATTGAGACTGGCATCGGGGAAATTGGGGTTGACGCGCAGTACTTGCTCATACTGTTCCGCTGCCTCGGGCACCTTGCCCAACTCCGTCAGGGCCAATCCCAAATTGTAATGCCCCTCGGCGGAATCCGGATTCGTTCGCAGCGCTTGCTCGTCCTCTGCCATGGCCTCTTGTAGTCGGCCCAACCGACGCAGTACAGACCCCAGCGTCATATGCGAGTAACTCAGCTCCGGCGCGAGTTCGACATCTCGTTGCGCATATTCGAGCGCCTCATCGGCTCTGCCCTGATCCAACAACCAAGTCGCGAACAACCGATTGGCCTCCTCCGAGCTGGGAAGCGCCACCAGGACAGCTCGCCGCTTGGTTTCGTCGTTGTGCCAATCCGGTATCAGGCCGCGAGTGCGGGTGGCGAAAATGCTGAGTTGGGCGGCCAACAGGCCGGCCATCACAACACGCGCGACCGTCGGCAAACGCCGCCACAGCCACACGCCCGCTCCGCCGCCCAACAACAGCAGCGGCAGCATCGCCACATACGCGTACCGCTGCGCCACCGATTGGTCACCTGTCAGCATCAACCCCGAGACAGGAAGAACCAACACCACGTACGCCCCCCAGGCCGCTGCCAGCACCGGCCTGCGTTGTCTTTCCGTTACGACCGCTGCCGTTATCATCACAACACTGAGCACCGACGCCAACACCGGCCACTGATCGAGCGACAAACCCCAAGGAATCGGATAGATGGGGGACAAATGGGCCGGCCAAACCAGTTTCAACGGATAAAACGTGAGGCTCTTGACCATCAGGAACACACGTAGTGACAGCGGGACAGCCGCGGATAGACTCGCTAGACCGCCCTGGCGTGACTCGGTGATCATCGCCGCCAAACTCGCCGCCACCGCCAGCGCAATCATCACCGCCTTCTCCCACACCAACCGGCCCCAGCCGAACCGCTCGTAGCGCCGGAGCGGGTAGTAATCGATCGCCAGCATCACGAATGGCAGCGACACTGCTATTGGTTTGGACAACAGCGCGGCCACAAATAATGCCCACACTGCCCATCGGCGCGCGCCCGCGACGTAGGCCCACACGCTCCCGATCGCAAACGTTGTGTACAATAGTTGCGTCCGCACGGAAATCCACGCCACCGACTCCACTTGCAACGGATGAATCGCAAACACCGCCGCAACCCACAAGGCCACCGACAGCCGCTCACCAGTGGTCAAGGATATCGCGCCCAACAGCGTCCACAGAAACCCGAACACGAGCGCGGCATTGAGTGCGTGCAAGAACACGCTCGTCGCGTGGTGACCCGCCGCATTCGTTCCCCATATCTGGTAGTCCAAAACGTGGGTCAACCGCGTCAATGGGTGATAGTAAAAGTACGTGGACGTAAACGCCTGTTTGACAGCGTTCCACGTCAGGCCGTTCCACCGCTCCGACTGCCGCAGGTACTCCACATCGTCTCCTGACAAGAACCCGCCGTGGACGCTCGGCCAAAACAGGCAGACGGTGCCCGCACAAATGACCAGAGCCACTCCAAGCAACATTTTCCGGCCGACAGTCATACAAACGAATCCAACCACTCGTCCCACCCACACTCAATCGAGAACGCTTCCTGTTTTTCGGCGCCGTCAGCACGTTCGGCCCACGGTGTTCGCCGCAATGCCATCACGACAGCGGACATTGGTGCTTGCCTCATGCGTAGAAGAAGCGGCCAGCCCTTGTGCCGCAAGCCCATGGGTGTCATTGACTCGCCCGCAGCCGCGCGAGGGCGTCCCGTGCCTGGCTAAAATCCGGCCGGAGCTTCAGGGCCTGCTCGAATTGTTCGATGGCCTCCGGCCCACGACCCTGTTGTTGCAGAGCGGTTCCGAGGTTATAGTGCGTGTCAACGTCATTGGGCTTGAGTCTCAGCACCTGCTCCCAATGTCGGATCGCCTCGGGTGCCCGCCCCGCTTGTGCCAAGGCGACTCCCAGATTGTAGTGCGCCTCGGCGTAATCGGGGTTGATTCGCAACGCCTCCTCCCAATGCTCCATGGCTTCTGGCGCCCTCCCCACTTGTGCCAGCGCGATCCCCAAATTGTAGTGCGCCTCGGCGTAATCGGGGTTGATCCGCAGCGCCTGCTCGTAGTGGCCCATGGCGTCCTGCACGTTGCCCGTGCGCAACAGGGCACCACCCAGGCTGTTGTGTGCCTCGGCGTAGTCCGGCCAGATCTGCAACGCCACCTCAAACTCCTGGATCGCTTCCGGGATCCGGCCCATCTGGTACGAAGTGTACCCGATGTTGTAGTGAGCCACGGGGTTGTCGGGCTTGATCCGCACGGCTTCTTCGAAATGTCGGGTGGCGTCTGCGGACCGGCCCAGCTTGGCCAACGCCGTCCCGAGATTGACATGAGCATCAGCATAATCGGGTTTCAGCCGTAGCGCGCACTCATATTCCCGGATGGCTTCCTGCGGCTTGCCTGTTTGCATGAAAGCGTTTCCCAGATTGTAGTGGCCATCGGCGAAATCAGGCTCGATTCGAAGCGCATTCTCGAAAACTCGAATGGCTTCCGGCACCCGGCCCTTGAGCGCCAGCACGGTCGCCAATCCACAGGCTGTATGCGAGTAGTTCACGACGCTCACCAACAAGCTAAACGCCACGGAGAAGCCCAGCAGCAGGCCCCAGCCCCAGCGAACGGCACGCCGCCAGGCCAGCCGATCCGCCAGCACGCGCTCCAATCCGAGTATGCCAACCACCGCCAGCAGCACCAGTGCCGGCAGGAAGTCGACCGCGTAACGAGGACTCGCGGCACAGAAAAGTCCGACCGTTAGCGCAGACACCCCAAACAACAGCGCCGTGGCGCCGACGAACAAGCGCAAGGCCGACGCCTCTTGACTTGACCGACGACGCCACGCCAGGGGCGCTGCCAGCGCCAGCCAGACCAGCGGAGTGTCGGCTAGGATGCCGAAGGTAGAATCGACCAGATAGTAACCCTTTGGCAGGGGTGGCACGGCGATATCGTGCACAAAGGGAAACTGACTGCTCCAGCGCGCCGGCTGTAGAAAATAAACCCGGAAATTGAACCAGAGGTAACGCAGACTCAGGAATTGCATCTCAAGCTGTCGCTTCGAGGCCAACTGATAGCGCCAGCCGAATTCGAATGGACTACCGAATCGCCGGGCATTGTAGAGCATCAATCCCAACCCGATCAATGTGATCGGAACGGTTGCCGCAACCAGTAGCCTCCCAACTCGCCGCCACTGTGGCCAAGGCTGCGCCACTGGCACTAGGAGGATGACCGCGCCAAACAGCAGCGAGGGCCGCGCTCCGACCGCCAACCCGTAGGCTGCGCTGGCTGCCACCAGCCACTGAGCCCTCCGTTCCGACTCGTGCAGCGCGCACCAAATTGCCCCCAAGGACAGCATCGCCAGCATGTACCCGCAACTCTCTGCCACTTCGTGAATTTGGGACCGCGGCAACATCGTCGGTAAACCTGACGCCAAGCCGAGCGCCAGCGCACAGGCGGCTACCACCCAGACGCTCACCTCGGGAAAGTAACGCCGCCACAACGCACGGAGCAAGCCCATGCTGGCCAGAAGGCCTATGGCGCAAAAGATCGTCACGGCCTGTCGGTCAAACAGGTAGTGGCCGGTCAGCGCGACGAACGGCCAGAATAATATCAGGGCGGGCGTTACCCCAAAGTAGGTGTAGAGCCTGCCCTTGTAATAGCTCAGGTCGCGCAGTCTGTAAGCGAAATCCTGATACAAACCGTTGGCGGCTGGATCGTAGGGGTCAGGGAGCCGCGCAAGCCTGGGTGGCACCTCTTTTTTCAGGTTGAGTTGGCCGACGCGAAACCCCTGCACCAGCAAATTGTAGTTCGTGTCAGCCGCATTCAGACTCGACTCTTCCAACCGGCCCAACGGGGCGGTGTACGCGTACATCCCGATGACCACCGCACACGCTGCGACGAATAGTTTCCACTCGTTCTTCATCGCGAATGAGGAGGCCGAAGGCACTCGCCGCAAGTCGCCACGGCGTGACCTGGGTCATGGAGCTTCAACATGGGTTTTAATTACTCCGTGCATTCTTCCAGCCCGTGACCGTGAATGCCGGTACCAATTCATACCCGATCAGACAATGATCCGAGGGCACTGGAGGTATCCAAATGTACTGGCCATGTTTCACCAGAAAGTCTGCCACCTGTCGGCCCCATATATACGGGTAATCTGCGGCAAACTGTCCGATTTGGCTATTGGGCGCTGGCGCAGGCCGAAACGTGGGCACCTCGGTTTCTCCTGGTCCTTGGTTCGGCAGACCGCCAACCACCCACACGCGGTGGCCCGAAGCCAACGCCCGTTCGATGCGATCCAGCACGGGTTTGATCGGCTTATCAGCAAGCATGTCTTGCTTGACGATATCGTAGCGGTGGAACCGCAGGTCATTCACGGGAGGCAATGTCACCCATTCCACGGAGCCCGTGTAGTACCGGGCGAAGGTGATGCCAAATTCCCACGGATAGACGACAATGAAGTCGCCCGCTTTGGTGTACTTCGACATTTCAGCCACGACGATATTCATATTTGTGTGGGCACAGTTCGCGCCGCGTACAGTACCGGGAAGTGGCACTAGCGACACCATATAGACCAGAATCAGCCAGGGAGTCCGAATGCGCTGCGCCCACACCGCGAGAGCCGCCTCCATGTTCACTGCGGCAAACACCATGAACGGCAGCCAATGCCAGGGATAAATGTCAAACCTCGCGATCCGGTGGAAGACAAGAAGCCCGATCGTGCCCAGGATCAGATTCAAGCTTGCGAAGAAGGGCAGATCGCGCGCATCGGCAGAGGCGGTTCGTCCCCCTGTCGCCAATGTCGCACAGCCGACTCCCAGTGCGAGCAGGAACAGCGCAAGCCAGACCAAGTACATCCAACTCGCGGATAAACTGAGAGCGTCAAAAAAACGATTCCACAGGAGAAGGGGATGAAAAACGCGCTTTTGTATGGCCAGCCAGCTTTGGGCTTCAATTATCAGCGGCGCGTAAGGGACAACGGACAGCGCCGCAGGAAGCCCGATGCAGAGGGTCGCCAACCCCATCTGCCGCTCCTTGCGCCGCAGGCAGACGATTGCGCCGCTGCAACACGTCGCCAAAAGAAAAAAGGAGCTTTGATACAAACTTTGCACGCCCAATACGCCGACCATCGCGGCTATCAGATACCGCTTGCGGGAGGGCTGGCTGATAAACGACCAGACAGAACCTACGACGAGTAACAGGAGCGCGCTGCCCAAACCATAAGGCCGCAATGAATCGCCCCAACGTACAATTGCCAGATTTGTCGCCAGTAAGGCCAGCGAAAGCACCGGCCAGGTGATACGCATCAATCGTCCGGTAACCCAAATGGCTGCGACCACAGAAAGTCCAGCGACAAAGCCCAGCAGTCGCAGTCCAAAATCCGTGCGGCCCAAACCCAACGCTGCCCATACCCGAACCAAGGACGGGAACAGGATCGGATCCGCATTGTGTGCCAGCATTTTCCAGGTATCAGTGAAATCTGGAAGTGTGGCCAGACCTACTGTGCCCACCTCATCCCGCCAGAGCGCACCGGCGTGCGTCAGAACCAGGATGTGGAGATAACCGGCCGCGAGAGTAAGGATGACAGCCAATAAGAGTTCAGGGCGCGCTACAAATTCCGCCCATTTCGGTCCGGGGCTAGCGCTCATATGCGGACGTCAAATCGATTGGTATCCGCGGGCCATGGCGATTCATGGAACGGTCCACTGTCGTGTCTCCCTGTCCTGCCGCCTCAGCGAAATCGGGTTTGAACCACAGCCTGGCCTGCCAAAAGCGGCTTTTCAGTAACATGCATCACAGGATGCCTCCCTCGCTTTCCGTAGACAAGGCCAAACTAAGACGCCAGCGCTCGGTGTGAGCGGCTGCTCGCGCGTTCCGTGTCCTGACATCCGAATCATGAGGTTACGCATGCTCCACCAACCGCTCGCCAGGGCTCAACGGCACCGCCCCCAGCAGTGTCCAGAGGAAGCCAAACACGGGCGCGGCGTTGAGTGCATGCGCGGCGACACTGGTCGCGTGGGGAACACCCACAGCTTGCTGACGAGTCTTGTGTGGCACGCGGCGACCGGCTGGCATGGGCGCGATGGCGAAACGCAAGCGAACGACGGGGACGGCTCCGGTGGTTGCCGAACATTCTGGGCGACGCTCCCGGCTGTTGATGTTGGTGGTGGTGCTGATGACGACCGCCCTTTACTGGCCGGGAACGCGACAAAGCTTGTCACGTACCGCTATTCCAGCTACAAAATGGGTATGCTAAGGTTCCCGACCTCCTAAGGTTGAGCAGTAATTTTGGAGAGCCCTATGTGCAGACCGACGACCAAATCCAAACCCACACCGGCGGCGTGCACGGCCGAGTCAAGTCCGTCCTCTGAGCACAGAGGTCTGGTTGCCCTCTCAGCAACCCAGTTGTGCGGTGGGCTTCTGGTTCTTACCGTGTCGTTCTTAACACCGTTTCTGTGGAAAGCAGTCCATATGGACGACACAGTGTTTGTGTTGGCCGCGAAGCAGATCGTTAAGCACCCGCTCGATCCCTACGGCTTTCCTGTTGTCTGGTACAAAACCAGCATGCCGATGCATGAAGTGACCAAGAATCCGCCTCTGGCCTCATATTATGCCGCCTTGACCGGGGCTTGGATGGGATGGTCGGAATTCCACCTCCACATGGCGTTCCTGCTCCCAGCAGTCATCGTCGTTCTTGGGGCTTATCAACTTGCTCGCGGACTCTGCGATTCGCCCGTTTTGGCTGCGGCTCTTACGCTGGCGGCGCCCGGCTTTCTCGTTTCCTCAACCAGCCTGATGAGTGATATTCCCATGCTGGCTCTCTGGATGGTTTCGATCGTGCTCTGGCGTGAAGGACTTGAGACGGAAAATCCCATCCGCCTCAGTGCAGGTGCTGTGCTTATGGCGGCGTGTGCGCTGACCAAGTATTTCGGCGCATGTTTGATTCTGCTGCTACTGCTTTATTCTATGTGGAAGAAGAGGCGGCTGGGCCTCTGGGCGTTGTATTTTCTGATTCCGGTTTGCATACTCGCTGGTTACCAGATCTGGACGCGTGCCCTCTACGGACACGGCTTGCTTTCCGACGCGACCGCTTACGCCAATGAAGGGCACCATCTTCATCCTCTTTCCTTTCTTGCACCCTCTCTCGTCGGACTGAGCTTCCTCGGTGGTTGCGCACTTCCCGCCCTGACATTCGTCCCTTGGCTCTGGCAAAAAAGGGGGATTCTTGCTGGCCTCGCTTTCTCGTCGGTGAGTGCGGTTGCTTTGGGATGGATAAGCAAGGGCTCTTTCCCGCGCGATCACCAGTGGTTTTTGGCTGCTCAGTTCGCACTGTTCATTGCCGGCGGACTCTCTGCCCTCGCACTGGCCTGGTCTGATTTCTGGCGACGCCAGGAAGCCGACTCGGTTCTGCTGCTGGCGTGGGTCCTGGGTACGTTTATCTTCGCGGCTTTTCTGAACTGGACAGTCAGCGCGCGGTCGGTGCTTCCCCTTGTCCCCGCAGTTGCGATCCTGATTGTTCGCGCGCTGGATTCAAATCCGAAGTGCGGCACCAGATCCTGGATATTCACCGTTCCCCTGGCTGTCTCGCTGCTGCTAAGCCTCTGGGTGACGTGGGGCGATACGCGGCTGGCGAATTCCGCCCGGGAAGCTGCTGAACTGATTCAGAGGAAAACCGGGGGTCAGTCCGGGAAAGTGCTTTTCCAAGGGCATTGGGGATTTCAGTACTACATGGAGGCGTTCGGAGCGCGACCGCTGGATCTCAGGCAGGTGGACTGCTCCTCTTTCGACACCATCGTCGAACCGAGTAACAACAGCAATGTGGCCCCACTCCCTTCCAGTATGATCGGCTCCTGCGATTTGGTTACGATCCACCTCCGGCGGTGGGTTACAACGATGCATTTCGAGCGGTCTGCAGGCTTCTACAGCTCGATTTGGGGTGCTCTCCCATTCGCCTTTGGCCCCGTGCCCGACGAGAAATACAAGCTGATTCACCTTAACATCCTCGGCGTTGCCTTCCTCAAGAAAGCCCAAATTGAACAGGAGGCGATTAGCCAATTGCAGGAAGCCATCCGTCTGCAACCGGATAACGCCGATGCCCACACCAACCTCGGAAATGCGTTGTTGAAAGCCGGCGGGGTAAAAGAAGCGATCCATCAGTACGAAGAAGCGTTGCGTTTGAAACCGGACTCCGCCGACATCAGGAACAAGTTGACGAAAGCGCAGGCGGCGCTTCAGTTGGAAACCAACGGGGCGTGGTGACGGTTCCGCGCGTAGAATGCGGTGTTTTTTCTGGGGAATGAGTACATCTCGCCAACGGCAACAAGCCATCCTGACCAGCGTGTGTCTGGCGGTGTTGATTGCTGCCGTGTACTGGCCGGTGGTGCACGCCAGGTTCCTCACCTATGATGACGACCTGTATGTGACCGCGAACCCACATGTGCGGGGGGGATTGACGGTACCGGGTGTGATATGGGCGTTCACCGCGTATCACGATTCGAACTGGTTTCCACTGACGTGGCTGTCGCTCGCGTTGGACTGCCAATGGTTCGGGATGAACGCGGCCGGGTATCACGCGGTGAATGTGATATTGCACACGGCGAGTACGGTGCTGCTGTTCTTGGTGTTGCGGCGGATGACGGGGGCGACATGGCGGAGCGCCTGGGTGGCGGCGGTGTTCGGGGTGCATCCGCTGCATGTGCAGTCGGTGGCGTGGGTGGCGGAGCGGAAGGATGTGTTGAGCGGGCTGTTCTGGATGCTGGCGATGTGGGGGTACGCGCGGTACGTGGAGCGGCCGACGCGGTTGCGGTATGCGGCGGTGGTGGGGTGGTACGCGATGGGATTGATGGCGAAGCCGATGGTGGTGACGCTGCCATTTGTGCTGCTGCTGCTGGATTGTTGGCCGCTGGGGAGGACACGCTGGAGGCGGTCAGTGGTCGGTAACAACGCCCCGTTGCGCTTCGGCGAATTGATCAGGGAGAAGATTCCGTTTTTTGCGCTGGCGGCGGTGTCGTGTGGGGTGACCATCCGGGCGCAGCACAGTGGAGGGGCGATTAGTTCGTTGGAGCGGCTGCCGTTGGGGCCGCGGATGGCCAACGCGGTGGTGTCGTACGTGCGGTACATGGAGAAGGCCGTGTGGCCGAGTGGGCTGGCGTTTTATTATCCGTATCGGGCGTGGTCGCCAGCGACGGTGATGGTGGCGGGGGCGATTTTGGCGGCGGTGTCGGCCACAGTGATTCGGAGGGCGCGGCGCGATCCGCATCTGGCTGTGGGGTGGTTCTGGTTTGTGGGGGTATTGGTGCCGGCGATTGGATTGGTACAGGTCGGGGGCCAGTCCATGGCGGACCGGTATACGTATCTGCCGTTGATTGGGTTGTTCATCATGCTGTGCTGGAGCGTGCCGGCCCGCACGATGGAGCGGCGGAACCTGAAAGTGATTACCATCGTCGCGGCGGCGGCAGTGCTGGCCGGTTGTGCGGTGCTGTCGAGGGTTCAGGTCCAGTACTGGAGGAATTCGGAAACATTGTTTCGGCGCGCTCTGGCTGTGACCCGGGATAATTGGGTGGCGCACGACGGTTTGGGGGTTGTCTTGGAGCAGTCGGGTAGAAACCCGGAAGCGGTCGGGCATTTGGAGCAGGCCCTCCGGATCAAACCCGATTTCCCCGAAGCACATTGCAATCTGGGGATCGCCTTGGGACAGTCGGGCCGGATGCCGGAAGCGATCGAGCATTTGGAGCAGGCCATTCGGATCAAACCTGATTTCCCCGAGGCGCACTACAATCTCGGGGTTGCCCTGATGACATCGGGCCGGATGCCGGAAGCGATCGAGCATTTGGAGCAGGCCATTCGGATCAAACCTGATTTCCCCGAGGCGCGGTACAATCTGGGGCTGGTATTGGAGAAGCTGGGCCGCACGCCGGAGGCCATCGAGCATTACCAGCAGGCACTGAAGCTACGACCGGATTTTATCCCGGCCAAGAAACGCCCTCGCGCGACTGCGGGCAGGTCAGTGACTTCTGCGGGCTTGTGCCACTTCGGGGGGACGGCTCGCTTTCAGAAGCTTTCCGGCGACTTGCCAGACTGACGTTTTGTCGCTGCCCGCATCGAGCCAGAAACCAACGTAACTGCTTCTGGGCCACAAACAACCGGCTCCGCCAACGCACCAACTCCATTTTCACAAAAAATCCTCTTACATTCCCGCAATTTCTGGTCTAAGCTATGCCGCGCTTGGAGAAAAGTTGCCCCGAGCACTTCGGGGTGTGCCTCGCGTCCTCGAGGCAGGAGGAGATGCGTCGTGAACAAGGCAGATTTATTGGCGAAAACAAAAACCGAACTGCTGAAAATCGCGCAACGGCTTGGTTTGCGGGGCGTTTCCACGCTCAACAAAGAAGAGTTGGCCGACCGCATCCAAGACGCCCAACAGCGACCCAGGGGAGCCGCCGCCAAACACCCGATGGGTGTCGGCGCCCTCGCCCGAAAAGTCGCCGATGCGGTCAAACGCCGCGCGGTCCGCCGTCGCACCGACGCCGATGAACCCGAGACAGCCGTCACCAAAGTCGCGGCTACCGCCAAGTCGCGGTTGCCACGCCTGGCGCGACAACCCAAAGCCGCTCCGTCACCTGCGCCCTCGACCGCCGAGGACAATGGCGCAACTCAGCCGTCCACCGAGCTTTCCGCGCACAAATTCGACGTCACACCGGCCCCACCGCCTCCGAGTCAGGTATTTCACGAGGAGCATCTCGGGGAGTTGCCCGATTCCTATGGCACAGGCCGTCTGTTTCTCACCGCGCGCGATCCGCACTGGCTCTACGCCTACTGGGATTTGAGCTGGCAACAAATGGCTGACTCCCGTGGCCAGGCCTCCGATGGTCGCCTGCTGTTGCGCGTATATGAGAAAAACCACGACGACCCGATTCAGGTCCTCACGCTCGGGCACGACTCGCGCAATTGGTACATTCCCGTCAACAAGGCGGCCACCACCTACCGCGCCGAACTCGGCTACTGGCGCCACGATGGCCAGTTCCATGTCATTAGCCACTCGCGCGAAGCCACCACGCCGCCGGACTCGGTCTCGCCCGATACCACGGCGCGGTTCGTCACCATCCCGATCGATATTCCGTTCCGCGAATTGTTCGAGATCATTCGCGGCCACATGCGCGCGGGCGAAGCGCTGGCCGATGCCCTGCATCGCCTCCAACTCGCCGGCTTTCGGTTCCCCTTCAAACTCGGGCTGGAACTTGGCCCGTGGACCGCGGAGCAAGCCGCCGAATTGGAGCGCATCCTCGGCGGCGATCTCTTCCGCCGCATCCAGATGGGGTCGTTCGAAATCTCGGAGTGGCTGCGCCGCCGGATGCAGGAGGAACTCAGCTCCGGCATGTTCAGCGCGTTCAGCCCCAGCGGTTCCAGTTGGTCGGCGGCGCCCCAGAAGGGATTCTGGTTTGTTGTCAACGCCGAGTTGATCATTTATGGCGCGACCGAGCCCGACGCGAAGGTCACCGTCGACGGCAAACCCATCAAGCTGCGCAACGACGGCACGTTCTCGTTCCACTATTCGTTCCCCGACGGTCAGTACAAGCTGCCCGTCGTGGCGGTCTCGAAAGCGGGCGACGACAAGCGTGAGGTGCAGTTGACCTTCGAGCGCCAGAGCCGGGCCAAAGGTGAGGTCGGCACGGTTAAACAGCCGGCGCACCTCAAGTCGCCCGCGGCAGTCTGATGCGCGGCCGGACGTTTTATTCGGGGCAACACAACGGTTCTGGGGCCGAACCGAAACGCGGAAAGGAATCCTGGCCGTGCCACAAGGTTATGTAGCGCTCATTCTGCACGCGCATCTGCCGTTTGTGCGCCATCCCGAGTACGAGGATTTCCTCGAGGAAGACTGGTTCTACGAGGCCATCACCGAGACCTACATCCCGATGATCAAGGTGATGGAAGGCCTTGTGCGCGACAACGTCGATTTTCGCCTCACGATGTCGCTGACTCCCCCCCTGTGTTCGATGCTCCTCGACCCGTTGCTCCAGGAACGCTACATCCGCCACATCACCCGCCTGATCGAGTTGACCGAAAAAGAGATCGAACGCACGAAATGGGATCGCGCGTTTAACGATCTCGCGTGGTTTTATCACAACCGCTTTCAAGAGGCCCGCGCCACATTCTGCGATAGCTACGGACGCAACCTCGTCGGCGCGTTCCGCAAATTTCAGGAGATGGGCAAGCTGGAGATCATTACCTGCGGCGCCACCCATGGGTTCCTGCCCCTGATGATGGAGCATCCCGAAGCCATCCGCGCCCAGATCATGATCGCCCGCGATCATTACCGGCAATGTTTCGGCTGCGATCCGCGCGGTATTTGGTTGCCCGAGTGCGCTTATGCGCCCGGCATCGAAAAATACCTGCAGGAGGCCGAAATCCGCTGGTTCGTCATGGACTCGCATGGCATCATGTTCGGCCATCCGCGCCCGCGCTACGGCATTTACGCGCCGGTGTTCACAAACTCGGCGGTCGCGGCGTTCGGACGCGATGTCGAATCCTCGAAGCAGGTGTGGAGTTCCGAGGAAGGTTACCCCGGCGACGCGGACTACCGCGATTTCTATCGCGACGTCGGGTTCGATCTCGAGTACGACTACATCAAGCCCTACATCCATCCCGACGGCATCCGCTGTTTCACGGGCATGAAGTACTACCGTATCACGGGCAAGACGCCGAACAAGGAGCCCTACAACCGCCATTGGGCGATGGAAAAAGCCGCGTCCCACGCCGGTAATTTCATGTTCAACCGCGAGAAGCAGGTCCAGCATCTCCACGGAATCATGAAACGTCCACCGCTGATCATCTCGCCGTACGACGCGGAACTCTACGGTCACTGGTGGTTCGAGGGACCGGACTTCATCAACTTTTTCACCCGCAAGGTCGCGTTCGATCAACAGACGTTCAAGCTCACCACGCCGACCGAATATCTGCGCGAGTACCCCACGCAACAAATCACCGAGCCGAGCGCCTCCAGTTGGGGGAACAAAGGCTACTGGGAAGTCTGGCTCGAGGGGTCCAACTCGTGGATTTATCCGCACCTGCACGTCGCCGCGCAACGGATGACCGAACTGGCCCGCAATTTCAAAAACGGCGACCATCTCACGCAACGCGGGCTCAAGCAAGCCGCCCGCGAACTCCTGCTCGCGCAGTCCAGCGATTGGGCGTTCATCATGAAGACGGGAACGATGGTTCCCTACGCCGTGAAACGGACGAAAGATCACATCCTGCGATTCACGCGCCTCTACGATCAGATCAAGTCCCACCACGTCGACGAGCCCTGGCTCGCCTCCATCGAGTGGCGCGACAACATCTTCCCGGATGTGAACTACCACTACTACGAATAGTATGACGCCACCCAAACAATCAGGACGGGTGCGCCAAATTATCGCCGAGGCGAAGAGACTTTCGCGCGAATACTATCAGCTTACAGGAAAGCCGCTCGGTATCACAGGGGAGATCGCCGAATTGGAAGCTGCGGACAAGCTTGGCTTAGAACCCATCCCAAAACCCCTCTAGCAATGATATAATGGGGATGCCAAGGAGGCATCTATGGGGAAAAGCAGATCGCACGAGCGTTGGCTCGTGTCTGACCAATTGTGGAGTAAGGTCGAGCCACTCCTGCCCAAGCCGCGGCGACACGCGCGGGGGCGTGGCGGGCGACCGCGGGTCGCCGACCGCCACGCGATGAACGGAATTCTGTTCGTGTTGCGCACTGGTTGCCAGTGGAACGCGCTTAACGCGACGGGCATCTGCAGCAGTTCCACCGCCCATCGGCGTTTTCAACAATGGGTGCGCGCCGGGGTGTTTGCGAAACTTTGGGAACAGGGGTTGACGGAATACGACGAACTCAAAGGCATTGACTGGCGCTGGCAGGCGATGGATGGAGCGATGAGCAAAGCTCCGTTGGGCGGGGAAAAAAATCGGCCCCAACCCCACGGATCGAGCCAAGGACGGGGTGAAGCGCAGCTTGTTGACGGAGGGTCAAGGCGTGCCGATCGGACTGGCCATTGACGGGGCCAACCGCAACGACTTCAAGCTGGTGAGAGAAACGCTGGAAAGCATTCCGGTGGAGCGACCAGGCGTTGGGAGCGGCCAGTCGCAAGGATTGTGTCTGGACAAAGGATACGATTACGACGAAGTACGGGAACTGGCGCAGGAGTTTGGCTACACGGTTCACATCCGCAGTCGCGGTGAGGAAGCCCAGGCGCTCAAACGCAACGCTCGATTCAAAGCGCGCCGTTGGGTGGTCGAGCGGACCCACAGTTGGCTGAATCGGTTTCGCCGCATTCTGATTCGGTGGGAGAAGAAAGCGGACAATTACTTGGGGCTACTTCACTTTGCTTGCGCGATCATCACCTATCGCCGCGCCGAGGTTCTGGGATAGGCACTTAGAGCTAGCAGAGGTTCGTAGCCCTGGATTCGACGCCAGACGAAGATCCGCAAACGGCGTCGAAGAGCTGGTTCAGATTAAAGGACGCAGCTACGCGCAGAAGAAGAAAAGCCAGCGAATTGGAAAGCTGAACTTCGAAAAAAATGGCATAGTGTCGTGTTGGTCATTTTAGATGACGCTTACGATTTGGTTGAGATCTACGAAGCCTCGCGCGAAGCAATCCGGCAGCGTTTGGACAGATTGAAAAACCGCCCAGACGGAAAACCTACCAACACTCAAAAGGGAGTTCTGTCGGTATCGCTCTTCAAATCAATCGCCGGATCGCCAAAGTGGAAGAGAAAAAACTAAGGTCGCGTCCAATCATTGTAACAATTCGGCCAACTAGCTAACGCCGTTCACGCCATTGGTCCGTGCTACCCCAGCGCGGCCAGCACGGCTTCCCGAATTTGTTCCAGCCGCTTCGTATCGCAGATCTTTTTGCCGTCCGTGCCCGTGAGGAAGAACACGTCGGCAGCTTCGCCCTCCTCGGTGACGATGATGGCGTGGGCAATGTCCACGTCGCCGGCGGAAACCGTTTCCAAAACGTCGTGCAACAAGCCGACCCGGTCGGGGGCTTGGATTTCCAGCATCGTGTAATCGTCCGAGCGCTCGTTGTCCATCACCACCACGGACCCGGCGGTGCTCCTGGAGGGGGCCGCCGCCGACGGCTCGCTGGCGTGCTGCAGCCAGGTGCGCAGGGCCAGGTCGCCATTGCCATTCGGGCTGAGGGCGACCGTCAGCAAATGCTCCATCTGTTTCAACCGCGAGACGTCCTGGACGTGACGAATCTGCTCGTCGCAAATCTGGAAAATGTCGAGTACGACGTTGTCCGCCCGCGTGTAGATGTCCGCGCGCACGATGTTCAGGCCCACCGCCGCGAATGATCCCGCGAACTTCGCCAGTAATCCCAGACGGTCCCACGTGCAGACGACCACTTCGGAAAATCCCCGATCCGGCAAGTGCCGCCAGCGAACCACAGGAGGCGCCAGCATCGCATCGCTGCGGGCGAGACCGTCGATAAATTCGTGAATGATATCCAAATGCCACCGCAACGTCGCCGCGTCCACGCGCGGCCAGTACCGTAGCGGCATCCCGACGAAATGGAGTTCCAGTTCTTCCGAGCGGAGGCCCAGGTCCACGGACGCGATGCCCTCGTACAACCGGTCCCGATGCGCTTCGGCGAATTGCCGCGCCGCCTTCGGGTTCCGATTCAAATGCGGAGCGAGCGACGCGTGAGGGACTGACAAAGTTCGTTTCCCGGGGGACGAAGACGTTGACGGCAAGGCTCTCGGTTCCATGCATCAACTCAAAGCACCGCGCGTGCTCGATTCTCTGTGGTTTGCTCGCTCCGGGAGCGTCACGCGGGGTGAGAATGTCCACAAATCCCTGCAAAATTAGGGAAATCCTACGGTCGCAACCGCCCTTACAATGCCTGCTAAATAGTCTCGTACCCTTCCGCATCCACCCCGTCCAGTGTCGTCATTTGCCCACGTTGGTCAGGTTTTTGGCAGTTTCTCCGGGAATTCGACCTTGCGTGCTTCCGCTGTCGCCAGTAGCTTGTGCGGTTCTTATGTTGACGATCTCGGGAATGACCAAGGCGTTTGGGGCGCGCGTGCTGTTCGAGGACGCGTCGCTGCAGGTCAACCGTGGCGACCGCATCGGATTGGTCGGACCGAACGGTGCGGGCAAGTCGACCTTGTTTTCTCTCATTCTTGGTCACGACTCGGCGGATGCCGGCGAAATGGCTATCGAACGGAACGGCACGCTCGGACACTTGCCGCAGGAGACCGCGCCGGTCAGCGAAGAGACGGTGCTGGAATTGGCCATCGCGATCACGCCTGAGATGGCGCAGTTGCAGCGTCGCCTGAAGGCATTCGAGGCCGGCCACGACACGGAGTCGCACGATTCTCACGAGGTGCAGGCGCGGTTTGACGCCCTCGGGGGATATCAACTCGAACCAAAGGCCAAGACGATCCTGCGCGGCCTGGCGTTCCGCGAACGCGACTTTGACCGGCAATTGAAGGCGATGAGCGGCGGGTGGGTGATGCGCGCATATCTGGCGCGGCTGCTCGTTCAACAGCCCGACCTGTTGTTGCTCGATGAACCAACGAACCATCTCGACCTCGAAGCCCTGCAGTGGTTCCAGGAATACCTCCGGACGTATCCCGGCGCCGTTCTGCTGATTTCCCACGACCGCGAATTCCTGAACGAGCTTGTCGGCAGCATTGTCGAGATTCGCCAGAGCCGATTGCTCCGCTACCGCGGCAACTACGACGAGTACCTCATCCAGCGCGAGGCCCAGTCGGAACAATTGCTTGCCGCCTACAAGAACCAGCAGCGCGACATCCAACGCCTGCAGGAGTTCGCCGACCGGTTCCGGGCAAAAGCCAGCAAAGCTTCCCAGGCCCAGGCCAAGCTCAAGCAGATCGAGCGCATGGACAAGATCGAAGCGCCGGTGAACGAGGCGCGCAAGATCAAGTTCCGCTTCCCGCAACCCCAACGCAGCGGGTTGCGTGTCGTCACGCTCAAGGACATCCACCACGCGTATGGCCACACCGTCGTGTACCGCGGCATGAATTTTCACGCCGAGCGCGGCCAGCGCATCGTCTTGGTCGGCCCGAACGGCGCGGGTAAGTCCACATTGCTCAAGCTTCTCGCGGGCGTGCTCGGCGTCCAGAAAGGCACGCGCGAGTTGGGGTTGAACGCGAAAGTTGGTTACTACGCACAGTATCGCGTCGAGATGCTGAATCCCGAGCGCACGGTGTTGCAGGAAGCGCTCGATACTCCCCAGCGCATCTCGGAAGAATTCGCCCGAACCGTGCTCGGTTCCTTCCTGTTTCGCGGCGATGACGTGTTCAAGTCGGTCGGCGTGCTCAGCGGCGGCGAAAAGAGTCGGCTGGCGCTGGTCAAGCTGCTGCTCGATCCGCCCAACCTTCTGTTGATGGATGAACCGACCACACACCTCGACATGGCCAGCATCGACGCCTTGATCGGGGCGCTCGGATTATTCGAAGGCACACTGATTTTCATCAGCCACGACGTCTATTTCATTCGCCAGCTCGCCCGGCACGTATTGCACGTGAACAACGGCCATCTCACGCATTATCATGGCGATTACCAGTATTACCTCGATAAATCCGCCGCCGTCGCCGCACAGGTGGTGGTTGCGGCGGCGCCCACGGTGGATTCTCCGCGAACAAAAGCCCGCGAACAGAAACGCCTGGAAGCCGAAGCGCGCCAGGTCCGGTCGCGCGAGCGGCGCGCTCAGGAACAGATCGTCGGTCATCTCGAAAAGGAGATTGCCCGACTGGAACAGGCGCAGAGAGAACTCGCCACCGAATTGGAAAAGCCCGAGACCTACGACAAACCCGGCCGCGCCGTGGCGATCAATCGTGAATTGAGCCACGTCACGGATGGCCTCGCCCGGGCCGTCGCGGACTGGGAGCAGGCCGCCTCGCGACTCAACGAATTGAAACCGGCAACGTCCCCCGGGGCCACAGCGCCCTGAGGTGCTCGATCGGTTCGCTCCGCTACTCCCACAGTTTCTGCGGGTAATCGCAACTGGCAATGAGTCCGCGAATGCCGGCGGTGACGCGAGGTTTGTCCTCCTGGTAGGTCACGCCGAACCAGGACGACAGCGTGCGCAATACTTTCACGCGGGCGACGCCCGCTGCGACCAGCTCATTGACCGTTGTCGGGATGTAACACTCGCTCTTCTGTTCCTGCCCGTGCCGCCGCATGAACTCGTAGAACCGCTCGCGCAGTTGCGGGAACACCAGTGGCGTGAGCCCCCAGAAGTTCATCGACACGAGTTCGTCGCCGGTCAGGGCGCGGCCATCGGCTTGGGCGCCACGGCCCTGTTTCTCGACCTTGGTCAACTCCGCGATCGCCTGTAAAAAATCCTGGCCATCGCACTCGCACACGCCGCGGGACACGCTGCCGTGTTCCGACAAGGTGTTGCGCAGGGTGTACCCGACCATCGAGTAATCGCTGCCGCCTGCGCGCAGAAAGCCGCCCATGACCTGGAAGGATTCGCGCCCGTAAAAATCGTCGGCGTTGATTACCGCGAACGGTTCGTTCAGCGCTTCCTCGGCTTGGAGGATGGCGTGGGTTGTGCCCCACGGTTTCGTGCGTCCTGCGGGAACGGTGAATTCTTGCGGAAGGCTGGTGAGTTCCTGGAAAACGTAATCGACGGCGATCCGCGTTTCGAACCGGCTGCCAATCGCTTCGCGAAAGGGTGTCTCGATGTCGCGGCGAATGATGAATACCAGCCGCGCGAACCCCGCCCGTACCGCGTCGTATACCGAATAATCAATGATCGTCTCGCCGTTGGGACCAACGGGATCGATTTGCTTCAAGCCGCCGTAGCGGCTGCCCATGCCCGCGGCCATGACCAGCAGTGTTGGTTGCATTCTCGTCTCAGGAATCGTTCGTCACCGTTTTCCTTACCTGCCACGGGGTGATTTCGTCAAGGAAGACCTGCCAACACCGCGAGATTCTTTGCGGTACGCAGGAATTGCATCGGGAACAACCACGCGGTTGACTTTGGCCACCAATTCTTTCGCCGTTCCGACGGAACGTACCAACGCGTGCACGCCAAGACCTCATGAGATTCATGGGACTGAAACCGCGTGTTGTTGACAGAATTGTCCAAGTACTCCTTGCCCCCTTGGCTGTCCGGCCAAAAACGTTACCCCTATCGGTTGCATCCCTGAGAGTTCGGTAACAAACGGGCTTGCGAAGCACGGAAGTGAAATCCGGCACGATGGATGCAGGGTACGACGACGGGAAGTCCTGAATATGAGAGACGAACAACAAGATTTTGGACGGCTCGGAACCGAAGAACCCTGCACGGATGCGCGCGCGACAGCCGCGCTAGCGGCAATAATGTCGCCGACCGCAACTCTGGCGACAGAACCTGCAATCCGACCGCAATTCGCGCCCACCGTGTCCCTTCACCCTGAGCCGTCCATGACTTCTTCACAACGTCGCCCATGACAAATTTCCCGTGTGACCAGATTTTTACCAAAGGAGCAAACCAATGAGCGTGGTGGATCAGCCGACGACAAGAAATGATGCGTTGCGGGCCGAAGTGCGCAAGAGTTCTCTGGAGGAAGCGCGTCCGGCCATGGTGCCGATCCGCCTGGCGCTGCAAGCCGTGGCGAAGAATCCGGGCGACGGGCCCAAGCTGCAAGAATTGTTTGACCGGGTACAGGCATTGGGCAACAACCCGATTTTGACGAGGCTTCCCACCATCGCGCGCGTGGTGGCCGCCTTCGAGCAATTACTTCGTCAATTGGTGGACAAGCCCGATTGCCTGAACCAATCCGTCCAACGCACGATGGCGCAGACCGTCGATTTGCTCTGCGCGTTGTTCGATGGCGATGGTCGCGAAGTGGACCTCGTCACCGCGCGGGCCCTGGCGGTTGATGACCAGCAAATTGCCCTGCGGGCGGTCATGAACGCGCTGGAAAAGGCCAACCTGAAGTCGCAGGCATTGTCGGACCCGGGCGCGGCATTCAGCGTCGCGCAAGAATGGCAGTTCGACCTGATCGTGCTCGATATCGAAATGCCCGGCATGACGGGCGTGGAATTGTGCGCCAAGCTGCGCTCGCTGCCGAATTACAAGAAGACGCCGATCCTGTTTGTGACGAGCGCCAGCGACTTCGAGCATCGCGCCGATGTGTGCCGCAGCGGCGGCAACGATCTGATCGCCAAGCCATTTCTGGCGACGGAACTCTGCCTGAAGGCCCTCACGCTCATTGTGAAGTCAAAGCCCATCTGACCTGGCCGGCACCCGCCTTTCTTGTTGCCCGGTTGTGCGTTTCCCGCATGCCGCGTGTTGACCTGTCTCGACCAGACAGGTAGACTCATCGATACAGGTTTCGTGAATGACCGACAACACCGTTGCCCAGACAGCGCGCACGCCGTGGTCGTTCCTCGCATTTAACTTCCTCTTTTCCAGATTGTGGCTGGTGATTGTCGCTGGCATGAGCTTGCTGGTTTTCAAGCAAGGGAAGTTCTATACGGTACCGCATTCCATCCTCGACTTATTCAATCATTGGGACACGGGATGGTACCTAGACATCGTGAGTCGGGGTTACATGTACACGCCGGGGACAGCGATAGCAACGTGGTCTTCTTTCCGTTTTACCCGGTGCTGGTGCGGTTGCTTACGTTCGGCGGGGCGGTGGATGATCGGCTCGTGGGGTACCTCGTCTCCAACGTCGCCTTGTTTTTTGCCATCGTCCTGCTGTGGAAGCTGGCCGTCTTCGAGATGCGCGATGAGTCTTGCTCCAAACACGTCGTGCAATTCCTGCTATTCAACCCGATGACGGTGTTCTACTCCTCCATCTATACGGAATCGCTGTACCTGCTGTGCCTGGTGAGTACATTGTACTTTACCCGGACACAGCGCTGGCTCGCAGTGGCTGTGTGCGCGTATGCCGCCGCCCTGTGTCGGGTCGTGGGCCTGCTCCTAGTGGTTCCCCTGGCGGCTGAGTATTTCCTCCAGAACCGTCGCAATCTGAGCTGGCGTAGCGCCGGCATCGGACGGGCCCTGATCGCCTGTGCGGCTCCAGCCCTGGGTTTCTTGACCTATGTAGCGTATCTCAACTGGACGTTTGGCGAGCCGCTGGCGTTCCTGAAGTCCGAAAGGCCCCTTGGAGGACGACGATTGACGTGGCCGTGGTTGGCATTCTTTCATCTCCATCGTTACGAACGGTTCTACGGCATTTGGTTTTTTGGCTTTTGCGTTATGGCGATAGACTTGTTTATCCTGGCGGTGCGGTGGCGGCTTCGTCCCACCTATCTTGTCATCTTCGTGGTCTTCAGATGATTCTCGTTTGCAGCAGTCGTGCTGGAATCGCTTCCCCGCTATCTGTCGGTGTTGTTTCCGTTCTATT
>CAVQMY010000001.1:0-146383 GCA_963713705.1 uncultured Verrucomicrobiae bacterium | reverse complement strand
CCGCGACCAGTGCCGGGTCCGCTCGCGGGTCAGGTCGGTCCGCAGCCGGGTGTAATCCCGCAGCTGCCGGATCTCGGCCGGCGGGACGAAGCTGGGCCGCAGCATCCCCCGCTCGGTCAGCTTCGCCAGCCACACCGCATCGAGCTTGTCTTCGGCCGGCCCGGGGCGTTCTTCACGTCCCGGGCGTTCACCAGCTGCACGTCCAGCCCGGCCGCCTCGAGCACGTAGAACCAGATCCGCCAGTAATCCAGCGTTATCCGGGGTGCAAACATGATGAAATTGGACATTGCCCAGGTCGGGCCGTGGCGGACGCGTCCGCGACGGTAGCCGGGGGGCGCGCCGTCGGTTGTCTGTCACTGATCCGGGGCGCCCGGCGCTTGCGGCTGGTGGCCGAGACGGCGGCGCAGCATGAGATTCTCGCCGTGCGCGGCCTGGAGGGCGTGCTGTAGCTCGGTGATTTCCTCGCGGTGACGGCGCTTGAGCTGGGTGAGCTCGCCGGTGAGCGCGGCGATGACGTTGCCGGGCTGCTCCGGTCCGGCGTTGCGGCGCTGGGCGGGACGGGCCTGCGGCTGGGCACGCAGCTGCTCGACGCGCTGCCGGATGGCGGGGTTGCGGTAGAGGAAGTCCAGCGACACCGGGGCGGCCGCGGCCAGGCCGCGGAAGGTGACTGGCTGCCCGGTGCGCAGCATGTGATCGAGCGCTGCTTCGGCGCGGGCTGCCGTGCCGGCGGTGCGGGCGGCGGCCGCCTTCTGCAGGCTGGCCAGGTTGCCGGGCCTGCTGGCGGTCACGCCGGTGCCCCGTCCTGGCCGGGCCGGCTGGCGCGGGCGGCGAGCTGGCCGGTGCGTGCGGTCACGCCGGCGCCGCGGGCCACCCGCTGGCGTCCGGGCGCGCCGGGCTCGGCTGCTGGCTCCGGCCTGCCTTCGGTCTCTGGGTGGTCCTGCAGCGTGGTGATGATGGCCTCCAGCGAGGCGGCTTCGCGGCGGCGGCCTTGCAGCCAGACGTTGTCCTCGCTCATCGGCTCGCCGGTGCGGGCGCGGAATGCTTCCTGCCGCTGGCCGATCAGGTGCAGGGTCTTGTCCTTCTGCTGCCGCAGCTCGGGCAGGAAGCTGGCGTCGGTGGCGAACTTGTCACACGTCAGGCAGGCATTTCCGCGGTCGCAGGATTGCCGCGGCGGCAGCAGGCACCACCCGTTGGGCAAGATCCGGTCGGTCCGCTGGTCCAGCTGCAGCATGTCGTAGAGGTCACCGGTGCCGATCTGCAGCTCGCGGGCATCGGCGGTCAGCTTGCGGTAGCGCAGGAACTCCGCCTCGTGGGTTTCGGCCAGGGTCTGCGCGTAGTGCATCGTCATCGCGGGCGAGAGGTGCCCGAGGTAGCGCTGCACGACGTGAATCGGGACGCCGGCATTCAGCAGGCTGGTGGCCCGGGTGTGCCGGAACCGGTGGGTCCGCTGGAAGTCGACCAGCGCCGGCGCTGTCGCGGATATCGAGCCGCCGGGCCAGCTCGGTGAGCGCCTTGTGCAGGGTCGCCGACACATACGGCCGGTCGGCGTTGCGGTTGAACAGCAAGCCCAGGAACAGGTAGCGGGGGCACGCTCCGGGCGCGGCGTGCTCGCGCAGCCAGGTGGCGGCCCACTCCTGCTGCTCCCGGATGATCGCGACCACCTCGGCGTCGACCAGAACCGTGTCCGGCGCTCCGTCGATCTTTGTCTGCTGGTAGCGGAGCCGGGCGACCATCGCGCCCGGCTCACTGGCCGCCGACGCGCCGGCCAGCGGGAGCAGCGGGTCGGTGTCCAGCATGAGGATCTCGCTGATCCGGCGGCCGAGGCGGGCTTGCAGCATCATGATCCGCATCGCCTGCGGGTCATCCAGGCCGCCGTCAGCGGCGGGCTCGCCGAGCTGGCCGATCCCGGCCATGATCTTCGCCAGGGCGGTGTCGCCGATGACATCCAGGCCCGGGTCGCGCCTGCCGGGGCGGGGAAGCTCTCTGATCCGGTAGAAGCCGGCGTGCCCGGCTCCCAGTTCCCGCCATCCCGGCTCGCCAGTCGCCGCCGCGGCCGCGTCCTTGTGGTCGTGCATGAACAGGTAGAACTGCTCGACGTGGACCAGCACCGTCTTGGCATGCGCCGCCGATACCCGCTGCCCCGCGGTGGGGCCGCGGCTGGACTGGGTGGCCCGCACGTGCCCGAGGAAGTCCTGCATCAGCTGGCGCACCCGGGCCGGGCCGGCGTCCAGCCGCGGCTCGCTGATGCCCCGCCCGGCCAAGAACGCATCCAGCACGGTCAGCGCGAACACCCGCTGGTTAAGGGTCGACCAGCGCAGCGTCCCGGTTTCCAGCGCGACCTTGCCGTGCCATTGCGCGGCGCGGCGCAGCCACCCGGCGGTGATGCGGTGGAAATGGATGGCCTGGCGTCCCAGCGGCTCGTGCTGGCGCACCGGGATACGGCGGTCCTCCACGGGATGCCACGATTCCCGCTGCCACCACGGGCGGGTGTCGTAGGCCAGGTCCAGCAGCCACAAGAACCGCAGCAGCACCTGCCGCATCTGCATGACCGACGACGGGGCCGGGAGCCTTCCCGGTGCCGGTGCACCGCCAGCGGGATCTCCTGCAGCCAGGCGCGCGCGGGCAGGTCCATCAGCGAGTGCGGTGTCCCTGCGCCGCGGCCGGCGGTGATCTCGGTGCGCCAGGCGCACCAGCATGACGGTGCCGGGCATCTGGACCCTGCCGCCCAGCTCGATGACCCGGAATATGCACCAGGTCACCTCCTGGCGCATCGGCCCGGGCAGTGCGCTGACGTCCGCCACCGGGTATGACTTGCCGCCCCCGGCGAAGCCGCCCCGGTAGTGCTCCGGAACCGTGCCCGGCGACAGCCCGGGCAGCCGCATCCCCGGCGGCACCGATGCCCACAGGCGGCTCAGCACGGCAGCGTCATGCCCGCAGCCAGGCCGCTTCCCAGCAGTCCATCAGCTCTTCGGCGCTGATCCCGTTCACGCGCACCGCCCGGCCTGCGCGCCGGTCACCGAGACCGCCCGCCATCCCGCGGTGAACGCCCGCCACTCGGCGACCGACCGCATGTCCGCGTCCTCGGTCACGTGCGCATACAGCTCCAGCGTGGTCTGCACGTCGCCATGGCCGAGCCGGCGCGACACCACGTGCACCGGCACCCCCGCCATCAGCAAGGCGGTGGCATGCGTATGTCGCAGCCAGTGCGGGGTCCAGCCGGCCGGGACCTGCCGGGCCAGGTCCCGGCGCAGCCGCCCGACCAGGTCGTAGACGCTCTCGGGACGCCACGGCGCGAACCGGGTGCCGCCCGCGAGGTTCATGAACACCGGCGCGGTGTCCATGTCCGCCACCGCTAGGTCGGCGCCCGCCTCGCACAGCTGCCACAGGTACTCCCCGTAGAGCCGGTCCAGCTCGTCGGAGATGAACACCCGCCGGTAGGTCCCGCCCTTGACCCGGACCCCGTGCGGATGGTCGCGGGGCACCACCTCGATGAACGGGGTGTCGCCGCGGCCGGTATGCCAGTCCCGGTGCTGTAACCCGAGGGCTTCCCCCAGGCGCAGGCCGGTCTCGGCAAGTAGCGCCCACAGCAGCCGGTCGCGGACCCGTCCCGTCCACTGCCCGCCCGCCGGGATCCAACCGCGCGCACGCATCGCAGATCGCCTCGATCTGCCCTGGCGTGAGCACCGGCGGCGGCACGTGCCGCGCTGCCTGCACCCGGATCACCGCACGTTGCCGACCCTTCCTGCGCGCCACGTGCTCCAGCATCGGCTTATAGGCCGCCCGGCCCCCGTGCACCACCCGCACCAGATCGCCGCCTGGCGACGCCGTTCAGCTCGTGGAAGCGGTAGCACGACGTGACTGCCTGCAGCCGGGTGCCGATCGTCCCCTCGGCGAACCTCGCCAGCCGCGGCCCGATCGAGACGACCTGCGGGCCGTCCCCGCTGCGCAGCCAGGCCAGGAACCCGCCCACCTCGGCCAGGGCCAGCTCGTCCCACGCCAGGCCGAACACCGAAGGTAGGTCCACCACAACGCCAGCGCCCGCGCATAGGACTTCACCGTGTTCGGCGACCTGCCCTGCACCCGCAGGTACTCCAGGAACTCCTCGGCCGGGCCGATCACCCGGTGATCGCCCCGAGTCGTTGGATTTTTCTTCGGCGGTCTGGCCGTAATTGCGGGTGATCGTGACTTCGACGTCGTGGGGTACGATCCGACCCTTGAGCAATTCGACCTTCCGCATGACGTCTTCCACCACCCAGACGGCGTTGGCGCCTTTCCGCTTGGCCGCCGAGATGGTCACGGCACGGGATATTCACCGTCGCTGCCCCCGGAGGTGGCCGCCCCCTGCCCAGAGAGCACGTATTGGTCGGGCTCCTCGGCGCCATCCACGACCCTTGCGATGTCTCGAACGTACACCGGCTTGCCCGGCGAACACCCCAACAATGACAGAACCCACTTCCCCGGCGTCCTTAAGGAATCCGCCGGTGTTAACCTGCACTTCACGGTTGTCAGCGGCAAAACTGCCTTCCTTCAACTGCTGGTTGGCTGACTGCAGCATCTGCGTGATACGGAGTGGATCGAGGTGATGGGCGGCCAGGCTGGCGGAATCCAGTGTCACGCGAACCTGTCGTCGGTAGCCGCCGATCAATGTGGTGACTGATACGTTCTTGACCTGCGCAATCTCGGCGTCCATCTGCGCGGCGATCCGCCGCAGATCGTAATGGCTGTAGCGTTTGCTCCACAACGTAAGCGCGAGCACGGGCACATCGTCGATGCGGCGTGGTTTGATCAGCGGTTGCGACACGCCGGGCGGGATCCGGTCGAAATTGGCCTGCATCTTCTGGTTCAGCCGGACGATGGCGGCTTCCTCGTTCTCTCCAACCAGAAATCGGACGATCACCATGGACATCCCCGGGCTTGAGGTGGAGTAGAGGTACTCGACGCCAGGAATCTCCCAGAGCAGTTGCTCCATCGGTTTGGTGACGCGCTCCTCGACTTCTTTCGACGACATCCCCGGCGCGCGCACGAAGATGTCGATCATCGGCACGACAATTTGCGGTTCCTCTTCGCGGGGCAACAACACCACCGCGCCGATGCCAAGCAGCACCGACGCAATGACGATCAGCGGCGTCAGCTTCGAATCGATGAAAAAACGGACGAGGCGCGAGGCGAAGCCAAACTGGTGAGTGTCGTGTGGCGATGGCGTGATCATGGTGGTTGGCGCTGGCCGTGTCGAGTTGTCACGAACTGATTTTCTGCTGGTCGGTCAGGTCCCGCGCGCTGACGACAACCTCTTCGCCTGGCTGCAATCCCGATAGCACTTCAATGAGGTCCCAGACGCTGCTTTCCCGGTTTTCACCAACCGCAGGTGGGCCCGACCGTCGGCCACCACGTACACAAACGTCAACTGCCCCCGTTCGTGGACGGCGGTTGTGGGGACAAACAGCCCCGGCCGCTCCCCCCACGGGCAGTTGCGCCCGGCCAAACATCCCGGATTTCAACGCCTGTTTGCAGAAGAGATCGATCTTGACGAGGAAGCTGTGGCTGGACGGATCGCCCACCGGATCGATTTCCGCCACAGCGCCCGCAGCTTTCTCCGGTCGCGTCGATCGACACCTGAACCGCCTGCCCGGGTGCGCACCATGCTGGCGAAGCGTTCGGGCGCCTGTGTTTCGAGACGGAAATCCGTCGGCTGCTCGACCACGAACAACGGCTTGCCAGGAGAAGCCAGATCGCCAGCCTCGCACAGCTTTTGCCCGACCACGCCTTCGAAGTCGCGCCGTGACGCTCGCGCCACTCAGGTTCTCGGCCTCGAGCCAGCGATTACGGGATGCACCGCGTCGACTCCGCGGGTGTCGCCGCCTGGCTTTCCAACAGCGCTTTGTCGCGAACGAAGTCCGCGCGGGCCCGCTCGTATTCGGCCCGCATGTCGCGGTCGTCCAGCGCGCCAGTTCCTGACCCGCACGGACAAATCGCCCGCGTTGCACCCGATATGTTGGATGCTCGCCATGACTTTCGCGCGAACACCGTCGCGGTCACCTTCGCCCGACGGTTCCCGCCGGCCTCGTACATGTCCGCACGCGCTGAAGGCGGCACCTCGATTGTTTGCACCTTCGACCGCCGGCGCTCGGCCCGGCGCCTTCGTCGACTACAGCCGCCCAGCACGGCCAGCGCCGTCAGGGAAATCATCAATGTTCGTATCTTCATGTTCATTCCTTCCATTTCACGTCCCAACGCTTTGTCCAGGGCCGCGCGGGCGATTTCGCGGTCGGCCTCCGCGGCAGCGCGACGCTGCCGAGCGGTACGTCAACGCTGTTTCCGCGTCCAGCAATTGCGTCAACAATGCCAGTCCGTTGCCGTAGCGTTCCTTCGTGATCTGCACGCTTTCTTCAGCTTGCGAAACCGCCCGTCCGCTCGTTTCCAGCCGCGCTCCCGCTTCTTGTAGAGACAGTTGGGCTTCCCTGGCTTCGAGCTGTAGCGCCAGTTCCGTCCGTCGCAACTCTCACGAGCGGCATCCAGGTTGCACGGCCTCGGCCACTTTGCCGCGGGTCAGGAACCCATCGAATACGTCGAGTTCGACGCTGACGCCGGGCACCGAACTGTCTTCGTTCAGGCGCGCGTCGCCGCTATCGAGGTCGTAACTGGCAAAGGCGTTGACGCGCGGCAGATGTCCGCCCACCGCCGTTCGCACCTGACGCTCCGCTGCGGCTACGACTTTCTGCGCGGCCAGTAGCTCCGGCCTCTTGCGAAACGTCGAGCGGACTGGTCATGGAGTCGTGGGTCGCACGGAACTCGACCTCGACGACCGTCACGTTCCCTGTCTCACCAATGCCGACGTTGCGGAAGATGCTTTCCGAGGTTGCCAGGGCATTGCGAGCGAGAACCAGGTTCTCACGCGCTTCGGCCAGGCGGACATCGGCGTCGAGCAGATCGCTCTTGAGCACGGAGCCCTGGAGGAAGCGATTGCTGGCGAGGTTGAGATTGGATTCCATGCTGGCAACCGCCGCTTCCGTCGCGCTGACGAAGCGCCGCGCCTTGCCGATGGTGTAGAAACTTCGCGTGACCTCGAACACGAGCTCGTTCTCGCGGACGGCGTCGGTCGAATTGACGCGCGCCTCCTTGTCCAGACGGGCGGCTTGACGCGCCGCGAGGTCGCTGCCGCCGTTGTACAGGGGATACGGTGGCCAGCAGTTTCGTGTTCAGATTTTCCGTGTTGTCCGGATGATTGAAGTTTGCGTTGAAATTGAACGCGCGCTGGTTGAGCGTCATCATAAACGCCTGCACGGGATTGTCGCTGGCCGCATAATTTTCGCTGACACCAACACGCGGCCAGAACGCGGCATCCGCCTGGTGCAGCGCCGCACGGGCCGCGTTCACGCGTTGTTGCGCGCCGGCAAGGTCGGGACTCTTTTCCAACGCCAGCCGCACGGCCTCCGGCAGCGTCAGCGCGCGCGGCTCGTCGGCCATCGCCCGGGCGCCGCACAGGGCCGCCAGCAGCGACAGGATGAGGAGGTGTTTCACTTGCCCGGTTGCGTCGCGCAGCAACTGCCGCCGACGCCGAGTTTCTTGAGGATGTCTTCCATCAGGCACCAGCGGGTAATCCCGGACTGAAACAGGTTGGCACCGACGAAGGCCGTGAACCAGAGCCAGTAGATGCTGACAAAGTGCGCCAGCAGCAGGCTGATCAGGATAAATGACCCCGCGATGATGCGGATGTAACGTTCCATGCTCATGTCTGGGTTCCTCTCTTGTTTAGCGAAACGCGCTGGCAATCAGGCCGCCGACGCAGATGCCGTAGATTGTGCTGATAAACGGGTTGCCCGTCAATGGACACGCGCCGGTCGCGCACCCGATGGTCTTGTAGTAGGTGAATCCCAGTGCTCCGCCGATCACGGCGCCGATGGCAATATGGGCAACATTCATGTCTGGAAGCCTTTCATTCGCTAGCGGCGGTCGATCATCCACCGATGCAGTTCCCGCGCGGTGATGGACGTTTTGGAGTGGACAATCGGTGCGTTCATGATATGATTATATGACCATATAGCTATATGTCAAAGGAAAAATATACGCATTCTCTCACTGCGGAGGAACTGGATCGGATTTACCAGCCGCTTCAAGGTGCTGGGGGAGCCGATGCGACTGCGGATTCTGCAGGCCGTTTGCAAGGAACCCCGTAGCGTGAACGAGATCGTGGCCGCCGTCGGGTCCACCCAGGCCAATGTCTCCAAGCATCTCGCGTTGCTGGCCGCCGCCGCCGTTCTGGCCCGCCGCAAAAACGGGCAGTGCGTGTACTACGCCGTGAAAGACAAATTGGCCGTGAAACTCTGCGAACTCGTGCACGCCCAACTCGCCGAGTAGGCAGTCCACCAAGTAAGATCACATCTCAAAATCGGTGAGTTTGCTCCAGTGGATCCGTCTCGGGTGTGGTCGCCCTTCGTTCGCGGCGATTGGCGGTCGCCACGTCCTTCCCTCACTTCTCCGAAATCGTCCGCCACACGCGCTCGGGCGTCGCGGGCAGGATACACACCGGTTTGCCAATCGCATCCTGGATGGCGGACATCACGGCGGGCCCGCACGCAATCAACGGCGGTTCGCCCACGCCGCGCGCGCCGAACGGGCCGCCGGGGTCGGGATACTCCAGCACGATGCATTCAATCTCCGGCACATCGCGAATCGTCGGCAAGATGTAGTCCGTAAACCCCGGGTTCATGATCTTGCCGTCTTTCATCACCACTTCTTCCATCAACACCATGCCGATGCCCTGCGTGACTCCGCCCTGAATCTGCCCCAGCACCTGGTCGGGGTTGATGGCCTTGCCCACGTCGTGGCAGGCGATGTACCGCTCGACTTTTACCTCGCCGGTCTCGGTATCGACCAGCACCTGGCAGGCGTGGCTCCCAAACAAATACGTCACAAACGCCCGCATGCTCTGGCCCGTCGCCGTGTCCTCGGGCATCGTCGGCGGTTTGTACATGCCCATCGCGTCCAATGAAAAACCGCGCCGCTTGCCCTCCCGCGCCAGTTCCTTCAGTGTCAACCGCCGCTCCGGCCGAAACACATTGTACGCTTCGCCGTTGTCGATCTTGATTTCGTACACCAATTCCTCAAGATGCGCCGCCGCGATGTCCTGGAGTTGCTTCTTGAGTTCCGACGCCGCCAGTTGCACCGCCGAACCCGTGAAATATGTCTGGCGCGTCGCCGAGGTGCTCCCCGACTCCGGCGTCAATTTCGTGTCTCCCAAAACAGGTCGCACCCGCTCCAGCGGCACACCGACTTCTTCCGCCACGATCTGCGCGATCATGTTGATCAGTCCCTGGCCGACATCCACCCCGCTCGAGTACACCTCGATCATCCCGTCGGCGGTCAGTTTGCAACGCGCCCGCGAGGCATCGGGGAACCCATCGCCATAACCGAGCCCGAAACAAATCACGCTCACGCCGTAACCGCGCTTGAGGTGCGGCGCCGCCGTCTCGTAACTTCGGTTCTTCCAATCAATCTTCTTCAGCACGGCCTCGAAACATTCTTGTCCAGTCGCATGCGGCACGATCTGGCCCGTGGTCACCGCGTCGCCCGAGTGGATGAGGTTCTTCATGCGCAACTCCGCCTTGTCCATCCCGAGCTTCGCCGCCAGCCGGTCCATCAATCCCTCGTACGCAATCGCCGTCTGCGCCGCGCCGAACCCGCGCATCGCGCCGCAGGGATTGTTGTTGGTGAACACGCCGATCACATCCACCCACACGTTCGGCACCTTGTACGGACCCGTCGCATGGCTCGACGCCTTCCGCATCACCGCGATGCCCGTCGACGCGTACGCGCCCTTGTCCACGTAAAATGTAATCTGCGCCGCGACCAGCGTGCCGTCCTTCTTCGCGCCGAGCTTGTAATGAACCCGAATCGGATGCCGCTTGTGCCGCGCGATCATCGACTCGCTCCGCGAATACCGCAGGCAGATGGTCTTCCCCTTGAGCTGGAGCGCCGCCAGACTGAGATAAATCTGGATCGAAATGTCCTCACGTCCGCCGAATGCGCCGCCCGTCGCCGGCTGGATAATGCGCAATTTCTCCAGCGGCAATCCGATGGCCAGCGCAATCAGCCGCCGTTCCTCATGCAGCCATTGCCCGGCCACTTCGATGGTCAGCATCTTGCCGTCGTAGCGCGCCCGGCCAGCTTCGAGATCGAGAAACGCGTGGTCCACCGTTTGCGTCTGGATGATGTCCTCGACGACCACGTCAGCCTCGCGCATCGCCGCGGGCGCGTCACCTTTGCGCAGATGTTTCTCGCCGAGCACGTTGCCTTCATTATGGATTTTCGGCGCGTCGGGTTTGAGCGCATCTTCCATCGTAAGGACGTTCGGCAGGACCTTGTAGTCCACCTTGATCTTGCCGAGCGCTTCAATGGCGATCTCTTCGGTCTTGGCGACAACGACCGCCAACGCATCGCCCAGGTAACGGACTTTCCGGCTGCACAACACTTCCTGGTCGCGGCGAATCAGGCCGTGCAGGTTGGTGCCGGGCACATCGCTGTGGGTAATCACGGCGACGACACCGGGCAACTTTTTCGCCTCGCGCGTGTCAATGCCGTGAATCTCGGCATGGGGATGCGCCGCGCGCAGCACCTTGGCAAACAGGAATTTCTTGTCGAACAAATCCTGACCGTATTTGATCTCGCCCGTCGCCTTGCCGACCGCATCCAGGCGTTCGGCGGACTTGCCGACGACTTTCGTCGGCCCGCTCTCATAGGCCGAGGAACTCTTGCTCGCCACGTGAAGTTTGGCGACCGCCTCTTCGAGCTTGTCGATCGGCTGGCTCACTTCTTCTTCAGCCCCATTTCGTCCGCGGCCAACTCACAGGCGCGCAGGATCTTGTTGTACCCCGTGCACCGGCAAATGTTACCTTCCATCCCGACGAGGAATTCCTCGCGCGTCGGGTGCGGGTTCTCGGTGAGCAACGCCTTCGCGGCCACGATCAGACCCGGCGTGCAATACCCGCATTGGACCGCGCCGCACTCGACAAATTTCTGCTGGATCACGTCGAGCTTCTTATTGTGCGCGAAACCTTCGATCGTGACCACTTCACGGTCTTGCACTTGCGGCGTCAGCATCAGGCAGGAATTCATCGGCTTGCCGTCCACGAGCACGTAGCAACTGCCGCATTCGCCCTCCAGGCACGCGCCCTTGGTGCCGGTCAATCCCATTTCGATCCGGAGAAAATCGAGCAGCGTCTGTGTCGGCTGCACCTTGGCGGAAACCTTCTTGCCATTCAGTGTGAAACGGAGCGGCCACAGGCCCCCGCCATTTGCAGGTAAAGTTTTCTTCGCCGCCTTCTTCATGACTTCACCAAACTCTCCAACAACCGCCGCACCATCACGCCCGACAGGTGGATCTTGTAATCCGCGCTGGCGCGATGGTCGGTGATCGGCTTGATCTCGCCGCGGACAATCTCCGCCGCCTGCCGAATCGTACCCGCATTCAGACCGTTCTCCGCCAGAAACTTCTCCGCCTTGTAACAGCGAAATGGCGTGGCCGCGACCGATGCCAGCGCGATGCGCACTTCCTTCTTCGGCGTGATCGCCACCGCCGCCGCCACGATGGAGATATTCATCGCGCCGCGTTTGCCGTTCTTGGCCCAATCGCTTTTATAATTCGTCGGCACGATGATCTTCGTGATCATCTCGTCGGCGGCGAGCATGGTCTTGCGATAAGCCAGAAAGAATTTGTCCAAAGGCATTCGGCGCGCGCCGCGAACGCTGGTCAATTCCACTTCCGCATCGAGCGCCAGCAGGGCGGTGGAACCGTCTCCCGCGGGTGAGGCGGTCGCGAGATTGCCCGCGAGCGTGCCGAGTTCGCGAATACCCGGGCCGCCGACGCTGAGCGCCGCCTGCGCGAGACAACGGATCGGAAGCTTCCCGGCCTGGGCATGGGTGACGTTACCGGCCAGTTCCAACGTGCCGTTGTGCCGATGGATGGCCTGCAATTCGGGAATGTGCGTGAGGTCGATGAAGTTCTCGGGCGCGGCCTTGCCGTGGTTCATCAACACGACAATGTCCGTGCCACCCGCAAGGAACGCGCCGCGTTCCTTCAGTTCCGCTTTAAGCCCGAGAGCTTCTTCAATGACCTTCGGCTGGTAAAACACGGCGAAATTATTGCAAGAAATTTCCCGTCGGGCAAGACACAAACCTCGTGCCCGCTTTACCTCCACCACAACCCGTTTACTGGGTGCCGCCGGTGCTGGCTACTCCATCTTCCCGAGGATCAGCGCCAACAGCGCCATGCGCATCACCACGCCGTTAAAAGCCTCCTGCCAGTACCGCGACCAGCGCGTGGTGTCGACATCGGTGGGGATTTCGTCCATGCGCGGCAGCGAGTGCAACAGGATCGCGTCGGGCTTGGCTTTTGTCGCCAGGAGTTTGCGCGTGATCTTGTAATTCGACGGCGTGAGATCGAGTTCCTTGCCGGCGCGTTCATCCCGCGATTTGGTGTAATCGGGCTGTACGACCGGCTCGACGAGAATCACGTCCGCCTTGGCAATGACCTGCTCCACATGCTCGGCCTCGGAGAAGTTCAGCGAGTATTGCTTCAACTCATCTTTGAACTCCTTTGTCAGCGTCATTTTGGGCGGCCCGACAAAGGTGATCGGGCAGTCGAATTGCGTCAGCGCGTATCCGAGCGAGTGCATGGTGCGCATCCGCATATCGCCGACCGCCAGCCAGTTCAGGCCGTCGATGCGGCCCTTCTCGCGAAGGACGGTATACAGGTCGGTGAGGATTTGCGTGGGATGTTCGCCCCAGCCGTCCCCGCCGTTGATGATGGGGATGCTGGCCCATTTGGCGGCTTCATGCGGCGCGCCCTGCTGGAAATGGCGCATCACGATCACATCGCCGTAGTACTCCAGCATTTTGACCGTGTCTTTGATGGACTCCTGGTAAAAGTCCCCGGCTCGCGTCATCTTCGCGTCCGAAAAGCCCGTGACGTGACCGCCAAGGCGGTGCATCGCCGCTTCGTGCGCCAAGCGCGTGCGCGTGCTGGGCTGATAGAACGCGGTGACAAGCGTCTTCTCCTTGAGCATGTCGGAGTTGCGCCGGCTCTTCGGGATGGGCTCCAGGTGCTGAGCCGTCTCGAATACACGAAAAAATTCCTCCCGTTCAAAATCCTTGAGCGATAGAATGTCACGTCCCAGAAAACTTCGCATACCTCAATTCTCCTTTTGGTTGTCCGCGAATCGGTGTGGTTCTACGCTGGCGACCCATCGCGAAGACTCGCGCAGGTCCGCGGGCTAACAGTTTGCTATGTCAGTTATGATTACTTGATTTGCTTCGGCAACAGCGCGTACCACTCGGTCGCGCGCACAACTTCCTCCAGGCTGATATGCTCGTCGATCATATGCGCCCACTCTTCGTCACCCGGCCCGAACCCAATCGATGGGATTCCGGCTTTGCCCGCCCAGTACGTGCCATTCGTCGAGAACCCCCATTTGCCGGTCGGGCGGGTATGGCCCCACAACTCCTGAATGGCTTGCTGGCCCGCTTGCACCAGCGGATGTTTGTCCTCCAGCACCCACGCGGGATAGAACTTTTCCACCGGAAACACGAAACCCGTGTAGCTCGGCGCATCGTAGGACAATTCTTCAACTCTGACCTCGTCCTGCAAGTAATCGGGAATCAGTCCCCGGATCGACGCGAGCACCTCGTCCTTGGGTTCGTCAACCGTAAGGCGCCGATCGAGGAAAATCGTAAACTGGTCGGGAACGGCATTGACCGACGCCGTGCGCGCCTCGACATGCGTGACCGCCACCGTCGGCTTGCCGAGGAACGGATGGGCATGATGGCGACCGAGGCGGCGATCGAATTCGCGGACGGACTGGATGATGTTGATCATCTTGTACACGGCGTTGTCGCCGAGATGATGATGGGCCGCGTGGGCCGATTTTCCGTCGGCAACAATTTTCAACTCGAGCCGCCCCTTGTGCCCACGATACACCTGCATCTTGGTCGGCTCACCGATGACGACGAAATCGGGCCGCACTTTCGGGTCCACTTCGACAAACGCGTTCGGGGCGATGCCGTCGCACCATTCCTCCATGTTGCCAAAATAGTAGGCGGTGAATCCCTCAAGCAGTCCCAAATCGCGCGCCAGCGCCAGACCGTAGATCATGCCCGGCGTGGAACCCTTCTCATCACAGGTCCCGCGCGCGTAGAGTTTGCCGTCTTCGATTTTTCCCTTGAACGGATCCCACTGCCACAAGTCGCGGTCACCGATGCCGACGGTGTCCACGTGCGAGTCGTACACCAGCACGCGCTTGCCGTTGCCGATCCGGCCGAGGATGTCGCCCATCTTGTCGAACCGCACTTCGTCAAACTTGAGCCGCTTCATCTCCTCGCCGATGCGGTCGCCGACCTCTTTGAGCTGTGAATCCATCGAGGGAATCGCGACAATATCACGGAAGAACTTCAGGATGTCTTCGCGTTGGCCACCAACGCGCTTCTTTATTTCGTCAATCACACTTTCCATTTGCGGCTATTCTTCCTGTCAACCAGACTGTGTCAAGAGAAAAGCCGAACGAGAGGCCCCGGTCAGGAATCAAAGCTCTGGTTTTCACAAACGATCCAATCACGGCCCGGGCGGGATCGACGTGTTTGTCTTGATTGTGAAACGCTTCGCGCTACTCTGGGGACCGCACGAGCGCTCCAGTTGCTCAACGTTCAACGAGGGCAGCGCGCCGTGCCTTTGAAATTGTCGAGGAGGAGATCAACATCCTGATGCTTCTATGAGCATATTGGTTATCAACGCAGGTTCTACAAGTTTGAAATTTGGTCTGTTTGACACTGACGCGCGCGAGTCAGTGGTGTCGGGCTCAATTGACTGGGCGGATGGTAACCGCCAGGGAGCACGATTCCTTCTGCGTCGCGGTTCACGCGAGGAGCGCTCGGTGGTCGCCGTGGCCGACGACTCCGCCGCGGCGACTTGCGCCGTTCGCGCGCTGACGGCCGAGGGCGATATCACCGTGGTCGGCCACCGTGTGGTCCATGGCGGAACGGAATTCCGCAACAGCACATTGATCGACGACAAAGTGGAGGCGATGATCGCGGGCCTGGCAGCCCTCGCGCCGTTGCACAACCCGCCGGCCCTCGCTGCGATCCGGGCGGTCAAGGGCGCACTGCCCCGCGTGCCACAGGTGGCCGTGTTCGACACCGCGTTTTTCGCACGGCTGCCGGCACGAGCCTACATGTACGCCCAGCCGTACGAGTGGTACGAGAAATTCGGGGTGCGACGGATTGGGTTTCACGGAATCAGCAACAGCTACTGCGTCCGCCGTGCCGTGGAATTGCTGGGCCGGGACCCCTCGAAGCTGCGTCTGGTCGTCTGCCATCTCGGCGGCGGGTGTTCCGCCACGGCGGTGCGCGGCGGTGAACCGGTGACCACGACCATGGGATTCACGCCGCTCGACGGACTGATGATGGGAACGCGCTCGGGTTCGATGGATCCCGGCATGCTGATCCACCTCCTGCGCCATCGCGGATTGACGGTCGACGATCTCGATGATGCGCTGACGCACCGGTCCGGGTTGTTCGGAGTATCCGGCGTGTCTTCAGATCTCGCGCAGATAGAGGCGGCAGCCAGCCAGGGCAACCAACGCGCCCAGCTCGCGTTCGAGATGTTCGCCGACCGCGTCCGTTCCGCCATCGGCGCGCTCGCGGTCACGATGGGCGGCCTGGACGCGCTGGTGTTCACCGACCGTATCGGCGAGAACTCGCCAGCCATGCGTGCCGCCGTCTGCCATGGGCTGGAATGCCTCCAGGTACAACTGGACTTGCCGCGCAATGCGACCTGCCGTCCCGACAGCGACATTGCGGCCGATGCTTCCGCGGCGCGGATTCTGGTCATCCACACGCGCGAGGAACTGATGATTGCCCGCGAAGCCTGCCGCGTTCTGCGCGCGCAGCCACAACCGCTGAGCGGCGCGATAACGGGTTGATTCCGCAACACGGCGCGCATACAATCGTGTCATGGCTATCCAGCATATAACTCATTTACGTTGCATCATCTGCGGCGAGAAGTATCCCGCGGGCAACCGGTACACCTGCGACAAGTGCGGCGTCTGGGGCATCCTCGATGTCGAATACGATTACGCCAAGGTTGCCAAAACACTGACCCGCCAGGCGCTGGCGCAACGGCCGCACACGCACTGGCGGTATGAAGAACTGATCCCCATCGACTTCTCGCTGCCGTTGCCGCGGTTGCAGATCGGCTACACGCCGGTCTATCACACCGATCGTCTCAATGAATGGGTTGGGCTGCGCGATTTCTATTTGAAGGACGACGGTCGCAACCCGAGCGCGTCGTTCAAGGACCGCGCCAGCTCGGTCGGTGTGATGAAGGCCATCGAGTACGGCGCGAAGACCATCTCGACGGCCTCGACGGGCAATGCCGCCTCGTCCCTCGCGTGTTGCGCGGCGGCTGTGGGCCTCTCCGCGTTCATTTTCGTCCCCGAGAAAGCGCCGGAACCGAAGATCGCGCAACTGCTCGTGTTCGGTTCGACCGTCATCAAGGTGAAAGGCAACTACGACGCGGCGACCGATTTCTGCATGGACGCCTGCGCGAAGTACGGATGGTACAACCGGAATTGCGCCATCAACTCCTACCTCGTCGAAGGGAAAAAAACCTGCGGCCTCGAAATCGCCGAACAGTTCTCCGACATGATGCCCGATTGGGTATGCCTGAGCGTGGGAGACGGGTGCACCATCGCCGGCACCTGGAAAGGCATCCGCGAGATGCACCAGCTGGGCTTGGCCAAGAAACTGCCGCGCATGCTCGGCGTGCAGGCCACCGGCTGCAAACCCATTGCCGACGCGTTTCACTCGGGCAAAGAACTCGTGCCTGTGGAGGGCGGCACCCGGGCCGACAGCATCGACTGCGGCACGCCCCGTAACTGGCGCAAAGCCGTGCAGGCACTCCGCGAGTCGCATGGCGAAATCGTGGCCGTGTCTGACGCCGAGATCATGGACGCGATGAACAAGACCGCGCGCCTCAGTGGTGTGTTCGGCGAACCCAGCGGCGCGGCCAGCGTCGCGGGCGTCAAACGCGCCGTTGCCGACGGCATCATCAAGAAGGGTGAGAGTGTCTGCGCCGTGATCACCGGCAACGGCCTGAAGGACATCAAGGCCGCCATCGAAACGGCCGGCACCCCCATCCACATCGCGCCCGACCTCGGGGCCCTGGATGAGGAATTGAAGAAGCGCAAGGTCCTGTAGGTTCGAGCCTCGCGTGACCAAATAGCCGCGGGATCATCGCCCCATGCAGGGCGGTGATCCCGCGTCAGCTTTTTCGCTAGCTATCCGCTATAGTTTTTTCAGGAGTCCTGTCTGGCCGTTAAACTCTTTAATCAGCTTGTCCCAGGCGGGAATCTGCGCAAACATTTCATCCCAGAACTCCGGCTTCCAGAGGGCATCCAACTCTTCCGCGGTCTTGCCCTGTTGTTCCACCCAGGTGAAATACTTCAGGTTGTGCAGTGCTTTCCGGTCCCAGTAAGAAAGCTCTTTCACCCAGTCGATCCCGACGCCCTGCAGATACCGCGCGAAATCGATTACCGCATCGGTTTCGGAGTATTTCCCGTGCTCCTGTTCCAACTCCTTCAGGCGGGACTGGTACATGCCGGGCAGAATCCGTGAAGATCGTAAAGATGACGTCATCCTCGTTCATCTCGTAATACTTGGCGAGTTTGATCGAGGCGAGAAGATTGCAGATGCTGGAAATCCCAAGAATGGGAAGTTTCTCGAGGAGTTCTTTTTTCACCCCTTCCTTTTCCAGGCGTTTCTTGCCGGTGGGCTCGTTGAACAGACGTAGGAGCCGCATCGTGTTTTCGTCGTCGATCGCGATGACGTTGTCGGTATTGCGGACGTTGTGAATCCACGGGACGTGCTTGTCGCCGATGCCTTCGATCCGGTGGCCGCCAAAGCCGTTCAAGTAGAGAGTCGGACACTGCAGGGCCTCGATCGCGCCGACTTTGATCAGCGGAAACGCCTTCTTCAAGTATTCGCCGGCGCCGATGGTGCCGGCCGAACCGGTCGCCGAGACATAGGCGCTCAGGCGGGAGTTCTTCCCTTTGAGTTTGTGGAAGACCTCTTCAATCGCCGAACCGGTGACCTCGTAATGCCAGCAGCAATTGCCGAACTCCTCGAATTGGTTGAGGATGACGATCTTGTTGCCGCGTTCCCTTCGTAGTTCCCAGCACTTGTCGTAGATTTCCTTCACATTGCTCTCGCAACCGGGCGTGGCGATAATTTCGTTGGTGCCGATTGCCTCGAGCCACTCAAATCGTTCTTTGCTCATCCCTTTCGGCAAGATCGCGATTGCATCGCAAGCCAGCAGGGCACAGTCGAACGCGCCGCCCCGGCAGTAATTTCCCGTGGATGGCCAGACCGCTTTTTGGGTGGTCGGGTCGAATCCGCCCGTTACCAAGCGTGGCGCCAGGCACCCGAATGCCGCGCCGACCTTGTGGGCCCCGGTCGGGAACCATTTGCCCAGCAGCCCGACGATCTTTGCCTTGACCCCGCTAAGCTCCGGCGGAATTTCGATGTAGTTCACCCCATCAAACAAGCCGCTGCCGCCGTTTTCCTTCGGGTTGTTTTTCCAGGTTATCCGGAACAGGTTTGCAGGATTCACGTCCTGCAGGCCGACGTTCTTCAATTTGTCTTTGATCTTCTGCGGGACCTTGGACGGATCCTTCTGCTCGGCAAAAGTAGGAATGATGATCTCTCTCTCCCGGCAGCGTTGAACGGTCTTGGCTAAAACTTTCTCGTTGACACTTTCCTTCATTGGTTCCTTTCTCTGAACTTTTTTTGGAATTTCTACGGACAACCTAATTATGAGGCCAAGTTTCGTGGAAACTCGGTAACGTTTTAGTTCCCTAGCGTTTACCACATGTGGTGTTATTCCCGCAATTGTATTGTCCTGGCCGTCGAACGCGCGCAGCGGGGCTCACGCCGCGATGCGTGTGCCGGCCTTGCCGTCGAGGGCCCGCGGGAGGGCTTCGGGGCTGGTGATCAGGGCTTCGGTGCCGCCGTTCTCGATGAACTGGATGCAGGCCTGGATTTTGGGCAGCATCGAGCCGGGTTTGAAGTGGCCCTCGGTCATGTACCGTTTGGCGTCCGCGAGGCTCAGACGGTCGAGCGCTTTCTGGTCGGGTTTGCCGAAATTCAGGCAGACCTGTTCGACGGCGGTGGAAATCACCAGCAGATCCGCGGCGATTTCCTTGGCGAGCACGGCGGAAGCCAGGTCCTTGTCGATCACGGCGGCGGCGCCGCTCAGGTTGCCCTTGTCATCCTGCACTACGGGGATGCCCCCGCCGCCGGCGGCAATGACGACACAGCCCGAGGCGACCAGATGTTTGATGGCTTCGGCTTCGATGATGCGGGTCGGTTTGGGCGACGCTACCACGCGCCGCCAGCCGCGCCCGGCGTCCTCGACCATGGTCCATTTCTCGACGCGGATGCGCTCGTCGGCCTGTTCCTTCTTGTAGAACTGGCCAATCGGCTTGGTCGGTTTCTGAAAGGCCGGGTCGTTCTTGTCGACCAGCGCCTGCGTGACGACGGTGGCGGCTGTTTCCTTCAGTCCGCGCCGGCGAAACTCATTCTGCATGGCCTGCTGGATCTGGTAGCCGATGGCGCCTTGCGTGTCCGCGCCAATCGAGTCCAGGGGCACTTCGTGCAGCAGTCCCCGGGAATGCTCGCTGCGCAACAGGATGAACCCGACCTGCGGGCCGTTGCCGTGGGTGATGACGACGCGGAAGCCGCGCGCGACGAGGTCGACAATGTGGCGCGCGGTCTCGACGACCGCGGCGTACTGGTCGGCCACGCTGCGGTGGTCCTCGTCCTTGATGAGTGAATTTCCGCCAATGGCGATGACGATTGTTTTCTTTTTCATATGCTGGATTCCTAAAGTGCCGACAGAATATCCCTTGACAAGAAGTTTGCCTAGTGAATTCTGCAAACCACCTCCCGTAAGCGGATTCAGGCTCTCGAATGGGTGGCAAACCATCCACGCTTCATTACGGTGGTATGAAGCTGCGCCCCACATTTGTCCTGGTTCGCGTTTGTGGTTGCCTCGCGAGCGGGGCGATGTTATTTCTTGCCTGAATTAACCCCTACGAGGAGACCACATCGATCATGCAGACGCTGTTGCGAGGCAAGGACTATATTGAAACGCCGGACTGGACTAAGGAAGAACTGGAGACCGTGCTGGACGTGGCGGGCGACCTGAAACAGCGCTTTGCGCTGGGCGAGCCGCACCGCCTGCTGCCGGACAAAACGTTGTTCATGATGTTCTTCGAGCAGAGCACGCGCACGCGCAACTCGACGGAAGCGGCGATGACGCAACTCGGGGGTCACGCGCACGATTTGACCCCGGACAAGATGCAGATTTCCCATGGCGAAACCTCGAAGGACACCGGCAAGGTGTTGTCGCGGTACGGTCACGGCATCGCGATCCGCAACTGTTTCTACGGCGTCGGCAACAAGTATCTGCGCGAGGTGGCGGAGTACGCCTCGATCCCGATTGTGAGTTTGCAGGACGACGTCGATCATCCGTTGCAGGCGATTGCGGACTTGATGACCATCCGCGAGAAATTCGGCACCAATCTGCGCGGGTTGAAGTTTCTGGTGTCCTGGACGTATGCGCCGGCGTATGCGCGGCCGCTGAGCGTGCCGCAGGGATTGATCTGGCTGCTGCCCCGATTCGGGGTCGATGTGACCCTGGCGCATCCGAAGGAATTCAATGTGATGCCGCGCGCGGTCGAAGCGGCGAAGAAGTTTGCGAAGGAGAACAAGACCAAGTTTGAAGTCATCCACGACATGGACGACGGGTTCAAGAACGCGGTGGTGTGTTATCCGAAGTCGTGGGGGTGCCACCAGCACCTGGCGGACCAGGGTGTGCCGGAAGACAAGCGCAAAGAAGAGGGGATGAAGATCGTCAACAAGTACAAGAGCTGGGTGGCCACCGAGAAGCGGATGAAGATGGCGAAGAAGGAAGCCATCTACATGCACCCGTTGCCCGCCGATCGCGGCGCGGAAGTCGAGGACGCGGTCATTGACGGCCCGCAATCCGTCGTGTTCGACCAGGCCGAAAACCGCCTGCACACGGTGAAGGCGATCTTGTCACTGGTGATGGGCGGAAGGCCGTGACGGGATTCTGAGTAGTTCCGGGCGCGACAACGGAGACCAGTTTTACACAGGTCTGCGGCCGCGGATGTCCAACGCCAGGAATCGCGGCCGGTTCGACAAGAGCGAGCCGACGCTGTACGACAGCGAAGATTCTCTCAGACGTGCCGACGTTTCTGCGTCGTAGCGTCAGTTTGAATGGGTAGGGAAACCACTCGGCGGTTGTCTCGCCCAGATTGTTCGAGTCGGCACGGCGTTGGACGTGGTGCGGTAGGTTGAGCGTCCGGTAGCTAATATCTGCAGTAGGAAAATCAATCTTGGTCGAAGTAATCGCTGTCGACGCGCTTAATGTCGTATGAATGCAATGGTGCGACGCCGATATTGTGCTCGATCATGAGGTCGGCCAGACGGTCACCGTCGATCAATATCAGTTTCTGTTGTACGTCTTTCGCGTATTCGGTGGCGGTGTCTTTGAAACCGCTCGTTGTGATAAAGATACCTTTTTGCGCTTTCTTTCCTGCGAGTGCCCCGACAAAGCTTTGAATTTCTCTTCGTCCGACTGTGTCTTGCCAGCGTTTCGCCTGGACGTAGATGACATCCAATCCAAGCCGGTCTTCATTAATCACACCGTCGATCCCCTCATCACCCGACGTCTTTGTAACGCGGGCGGCTTCTTCCCTTGAACCGCCATAGCCCATTGCGACGAGCAAATCGATGACAAGATGTTCAAAGAGGAATGGGTCCATCTTCTTGACCAGGTCCAGCACTTCTTTGCGCAGTGCTGCGTGAAGCTGCTTATAAGCGGTACCGATCAGCTCTTCGGGTGTCTTGTCTCCGGGCGTCGGGTCGCTTTCGTGGTCCAGTACTTTCCCGTCACTCTTCGCGGCCCTTCTTGTGCCGGTGGCTTGTGCGAATTCAACAAACTGCGGGAATTGCATCAGGAAATCCCGATCAATGATCTTTAATTTCTGTTCAGCGACCTTTCTCCCGCTTTCGGTAATTGCGTAGACGCCTCTCTTGGGTCGGTCGAGCAGCCCAGCACGATATAAGTCATAACCCCACATTTCCCGGATGAGCTTCACAAGCCGCAGGCAGGGAGCTATAGTTCAGCCGTATAAACAAAGGCTTTCGTCGCTGTTGCAGTAACGAAAAATGGAGAATCCAATGGGTGACGGCCAAAAGCAGGCTCTGCGAGTTAGTTTTAACGGGCGGTTGAAGTTGGAGTTTCATGGCTCAAACATTACCTCCGATGCGGGCCTGCTGGCGTACCGGGAACTGGATGAGGTGTTGGAATTGACCGCCCGGAGTGGTGGCCTGTTGGATGATTGGCGCACGGGAAAGAATACGCAACACTCGCTGGTGGCGCTCCTGCGCCAGTCGATCTTCAGCCGTCTGGCGGGCTACGACGACACCAATGACGCCGAACGGCTCGCGGTTGATCCGACCATGCGGCAGGTGGTGGGCGGGCGAGCCAGCGAACGCCATGCCGCCTCGACCAGCCAGATGGGCCGCTTCGAGACTGAGGTGTTGACGCAGCCGAGGAATCTGGCGGAGTTGACGAGGTTGTCCGGGTTATGGATTGAGCAGTTGCGAGAACGCCAACCCATGCGGGAACTCATCCTCGACTTGGATAGTTCGGTCAGCGAAACCTACGGCGAACAAGAAGGCACGGCCTACAACGGGCATTTCGACTGTACCTGCTACCACCCGCTGTTTTGCTTCAATCAGTTTGGTGATGTGGAGCGTACCCTGTTGCGGGAAGGCAATGTCCATAGCGCCAAAGATTGGCGGGCCGTGTTGGAGCCGGTAGTGGCCCGCTATCGCAGCCAGAAGTTGCCGCGCTACTTCCGAGCGGATGCGGCCTTTGCCAACCCGGAGGTGTATGAGTTCTTGGAAACCGAAGGCTACGGGTACGCCATCCGTCTGCCAGCTAATGAGGTGTTGCAGCGGGAGATCGAGTCGCTGCTGACTCGTCCAGTGGGCCGTCCCTCGAACGCACCGGTGGTCTGGTATGATGACTTTTTGTATCAGGCGCAGAGTTGGGACTGCGCCCGCCGAGTGGTAGCCAAGGTGGAATGGCACAAGGGCGAATTATTCCCCCGCGTCGGGTTCATCGTGACCAATCTGGGTCGGCCAGCCAAACGAGTCGTGCGATTCTACAACCAGCGGGGCACGGCGGAGCAGTGGATCAAGGAAGGCAAGAACGCCGTCAAATGGACGCGCCTGTCCTGTCACGACTTTGTGGACAACCAAGTGCGGTTGCAGCTATTTGTGCTGGCGTACAATCTGGGTAACTTTCTGCGTCAGACCGTGTTGCCCCAAGCGGTGCGGCACTGGACGCTGACGACGTTGCGGGAGAAACTGATCAAGATCGGGGCAACGACCGGCGAGCAGATACCGAGAATGCCCAGCGACTGGATACCACCGCGCGGCGCAAACGATCCCACCAGGATCAGGCAGGCACAGCTGATGGCCGCCGTCGGGGCCAGGCCCAGGCAAAAGATTGCCAACAGGATTCGGCGAACGATCTTCCGCAAGCTCATAAAATGTCCCGTGCATGACGGGACAGCGATTTCCGAGCCGGGGAACGGGGTAGTCCTTGGCTGGTGTTGATGTAGCAGACGGAAGCTGTGGTTGTCCAGTCCCGAGCGCGAGAGGCGAACGATTTCGGAGAAGGGAAAACGGCGTGGGAGACAGGAGACGGAAGACGGGAGGTCCCCTGCCCTGTCAATGGCGAGACCGTGTCTGAGAGGAAGCGGGTGTGACGCCGGCGACGAGCTGTGAAGAGTCAGGCGTTGACTCTTTCCACTGTATTTCGCCATGGGGTGTTGACCTTATGGAAAACGGGCCGGTTGTTGGAGTAGCGTACCGGCAGTGATGGAGAAAGGAACAACAGTATGGGATTGGTATTATTAATATTGGTAGTTCTCTTCCTCGTGGGCGCATTACCCACGTGGCCGCACAGCAGGAACTGGGGTTACTTTCCGAGCAGCGGGCTTGGACTGGTAGCCGTGATTCTGCTGGTATTGGTTCTTGCGGGTCGGCTTTAAACGACCAGCGCGGCGAAGAACGGCAGCGACTGCAACACCTAGGCAAACGGGTGATGGCGGCGAGTTCGGCTGCGAAGGCCAAGGCAAGACGGGGCGGAAGGGTCTGACGAGAGACGGGCGGTGGCCGTCTCTGCTGCGACATGTCGCTTGGCGATATATCATGGATGGAGCGTGGGCCGTGGTGCGTTTGTCATGATTATGGGTCTGAGCCCGATGACGGCAATGCGTGAGTTCCCAAGACTCGGTTTTACAAACTGCGGGAACACCCGTATTCTGCGGGCATGGCGGATCCCGCACAATTCGACAAGCCGACGAATCTTCCCGAGCACGTAGACCTGGCTGGCGACCGGAGAAGAACCCGGTGGCCTTGGATTTTGGGGGGCTGTATCGCGTTATCGATTGCGTGTTTTCTGGTTCCCCAAAAGGACCGGGAGGTCGCCAGGCGCGAATTTCGGAAGGTAGTGGGTTTGCCTGCGGTTTCTTCCCACGAAAAGTATGCGCAAGGCTACAATAAAGGCTACGCGGAGGGGAAGGAGTCGGCCCTGGAAGCCATCGAATATCATGTCGGAAGGGATGATGTATCGCCTTCTCCGTGGGCCGGGGACGCGGGTTCGAGGCAGAAGGACGTTACGTTGCATGGTTTGGAATACGTGACCGGCTACGAAGCGGGGTATAGCAACGGATTTCGCGAGTCCTTCGGTCGGTGAGCGGAGTGTTTACGGTGGGGTGCTAAATTTTTAGCATGCCACAGTGGCATTGGTGACGAAGCGGCGGATGAGCGGGTGACGTTTTACTGGGTCACCTGCGACGGAGAAACACACCGAAGAACCACAGCAGGATCAAGCAGAGAAGGAAGATCGCAATCAGTGCCCGCGCCGGTGTGATTCTGGTTGGATTCTTGGGCTTGTTCTCATTGCGTTCCATAGCGGTCAGTCTACCCGACTTCCCGCTTGAGCACCAGCGCGATTCGCCGTGCACGCGAGGCATGTCCGGTTATTTCTGGCTCCGACTACTTCGCCAACCGAATAGCGCGAATGTTTGCGACCGAGGCACGGCGAGGTCGCGTCTCGCGGACTCGGCTTCCCACGAAGAACACGAAGGGCACCCTTCGGCAGGCTCAGGGCAGGCGAAGGCGGGAGCGGAGTCGGGGAAGATGGCGGACAAGTCGCGTCTTCCGCGTTGAAGGCCAAGGAATGACGGAGCGGAAGAGTCTGTCAGGAGGCAGGCGGTGACCTTCCTCCCCACGATATGTCGCTTAGCGATATATCATGGATGGGGCGCGGGCCGTGGTGCGGTTGTCGCGATTACAAATCTGACCCGATTTCTAACGCTTACATTTGTCATTTGGTGGGTATCAATGGTAGCAGCGTGTCATCCGTGATCTTCGCAAATTCCGGCGGCAGCTTCACAGCCTTGCATAGGTAGCTTGGAATTAATACGGCGAAGCGTGCGCCTTGTGGAGACTCAGAACACAACGTCTTGGCAAAAGTCCTATTCTGATCGCCCCGCAATACCGAAAAGGCGGCCTCACGTAGAATCAACGGAACCCGCTGCAGTTCCATCGGCGCATCAAGAAGTTGCCGGGCCAATTGAAGAAATCTATCCCACTCTGGGAGCGCAAGGTCGGGAGCGGGTTGGTCACCACCTTTAAGGCCCGCCCCGGATGGAACGTCGAACTTCAAGTTGTGGGAACCACCGGTTGGCAACGGATAACCTCAACGCCTTTTGTTTTTGGTCGCGGTCTTTCATTAGAACGTTATTTCAAGAAGAGGGTTTCCATTTCGATTTGCTGCGCTTGTGTGAGCGGCACGTTGTGACGGCGCTGCAGCTCCCCGGAAGATACGAGGGACTCGACATATGTGTGATCCTGTTGAAGGGCGTCACGGGCGGCCTGATCGACTTCAGTTCCAGACGCTACTCCCGCATCGACCAAGTTGTAGGCCATGGCGAGTGCTTCGCGATTCGCCAAATAGATTGGCTTCGATTTGCTGGGTGGCTCTTTCTTCGGGTGTCATGGATCGACCTGCCCATCACAACTGGAATCGCGGCGCAATCTTACTTCCCGACGCCGGCGCTGGCAATGTGATTCGTGAGGCGGCAGTGGAGCGTCTGGAGGACTTCATCGCTCGGCATTGGCAGAACCGGTAGGTTACAATTCAGAGGCCGGTAACGGAGGGCCTCAATCGGCCTGCGCGGGAGAGACTTCCTCGGACGCCTTCTGTCTGGCGGCATTCAGACGGTTGCGCAACTCATCTGGAATCTCCGCCAATACAAACTCGATCGAGGTCGGCACGCGCCCATTCCGCTTCTCCGCTTCACAGACCGCCAGCATGTCTGCCTCAGTGAGCACTATGAAACGACGGTCTGCGTCCGCCAGCAGCAAAAAGTACATGTCTGACCGTATTTTCAACAGTTTCCCTACCCCGAACTTTCCACGCGCCGTCTTGCCTCCGCTGGTAGAGATCGAGGCGACTACCCGCGAATCCGCACTGACTGCGTCGAAATCAAACACACCGCCGCATGACAATTTCAGTCGGTCTCGATGGAACGGTTGCCCGAAGTTCTTCCGGCATCCAGTTTCGCCGCACCCAGTCCTCCACTTCCAGTTGCACGTTTGTAGCAGCCATGCCTTCCGCCTCCGATTGGTAGCGGTAGAATACAGGATCGACCCTTAACACGCCAAGCGCCAAAGGCAAGCCGTGGCGCGGCGGGCGGGCAAACGTGGGAGCGGCGGGAGGCGATGCGACCTCGCCCCGAAAAGGCCGCGTGAAACGAGGTGGTGAAGGGCAAAGGTCAGTAGCCAAGTAGCCAGTAGCCGAGTAGCCAAGGAGACAGGAGGCGGGGGTCGCGGTGCGGACAAGGCGGTCGTGCGGCCCCGAAAGCGTTCGGGGCGGGGAGTCAGAATCCAGAAGGCAGAAGGCGGAGGTCACGTTACGGACAAGCGGTCCTGCTGGTAATCCGTCTCCGCTTCTTTGATGAGCTTGTCGAACTTCCCGGCGGTGGCGTCGCACTTCATCTGCGAGTCCCATTCATCGTCGGTGGACTGGTTCAGCCACTGCATCAAACCCAATCGTTCCTCGACGGAGAGGTGCTCGATGGCTTTCTTGATTTCGTTGACGCTCATGCGATTAGCATAAACGATATTCGCGGCCCAGGCAAGACCGGTTCGGCGGCCTGCGGCGGCTTGCCCGCCGCAGTACAAAGGCGGAAACGGCCGCAAGCAGGGACGCTCGCGCCACCATTTCAGCCGGCACGGGGCGGCGGGAGGCGATGCGATACGGCCCCGAAAAGGATCCGGGGTAAAGGGTCGGGGATTCCACGCATGGAAATAGCATTGACTGGTGGCATGTGATTGTGTATAGTCAGCGCGGTTGTTGTTTTGATCTTTGATATAAAGAAGGCGGCGACGGCGGTCAGTGGTCGGCGATCAGCATTCGGCGTTCAAAGGCGACGCGGGGAACGACATCCGAAGCGGCGGGATACCTACACGATCCGCCTTCGCTACTCGACAAGCTTCGGCGGACAGGCAGGCATCCCGGCCCTACACGGCCCCCGGCACGGACCGCGTACACGGTACGCGGCTACAATTGGGGGACGCCTGGTGAGGAGGGGCTACCCCCCACATGTAAAATTACAAAACGAACCCAATTGTTTTGAGGGTTTCTGTAATTGGATAATCCTGTGGGACAGGTGGTTAGAGGTTTGAGGGGACGGTTTTTGAATTGGGTTCGTTTTGCAAAACGAAGCCACAAAATGGGGTCGTTGGGGGGGGTCTGGAGGGGGGTTTGGAGGCCGAAATGGGTTCGTTTTGGGGGAGGTGAGCGGAACGCGCCTCACAGAGGCGCGGCTACACCGGCGTTGCTACACCGGCTTTTCAATCGTCGGCGTCGGGGGCGGAGGGGGCGTGTTTTAGCTTGAGGGCGGCGAGGCCTTTGCCGTGGGGGCCGGCGAAGGCGACGGGGTACGGGGCGTCGACGCCTTTGACGGAATGCCAGAGGATGCGGTTGAGGAGGTCGTCGTTGTTGAGGTCGGGTTGGTCGAAGCGCATGGCGGCGAGTTGTCTGGCCCAGTAGAGTTCTTTGCCGCGGAGTTGGGCGATGGGTTTGGGCATTTCGTCGAGCGGGACCTGATTGGGCAGGGCCGTGTAGGGGGAGAGGTCGGGCGCGTTGGTGAAGCAGGCCGACATGACGGGGGCGAGGGCGTCCATCTGGTTCATCGGCGGGATGCCGAGGATCAGCTCGAGGGTGTGGAGGACGGCGGTCTGGTTGTAGAACTGGCTGATGACGGCGTGGCGTTTGGTGTACGGGCTGACGACGAAGCAGAACGAGCGATGGCCATCGACGTGGTCGAGGCCGGATTGGGGATCGTCTTCCATGACGAAGATGCAGGTCTTCGGCCAGAATTTGCTGTGGGAGATTCCCTGGATGATCTGGCCGAGGGCGAGATCGTTGTCGGCGATCTGGGCGCGCGGGGTGGGATTGCCGCCGGTGTGATCGTTGGGGAGATGGACGAAGAGGAAGTTGGGCCAGTGGCCGGTGCGCTCGGCGTCGTGGAGTTCCTGGAGGAAGACGCGGGCGCGGAGGACGTCGGGGATGTTGAGTTCCCAGCCCGGATAACGGGGGCAACTGTAGGTCTTGAGGACTTCGACGGGCGAACTGGGCGCGTAGATGAGCTGGTAGGCGTCGGGGTTGTTGAGCATGTCCCTGGTCGTGTTGCGCTGCGGGCCGGTGCGGGTGGTCGTCGAACTCCCCTTGCCCATCTCGCCGTAGTTGCGGAAGGACAGGCCGTGGAGCAGCACGTCGTCCCAGATGAATCCCGACGAGGAGAGGTAGAGTGGATCGACTCCGAATCCGTCGCCGCGCCTGAATCCGAACATGGCCTTCTCCAGGCCGGCCATGACGTTGCCCTCGGTGACCCAGCGATGGCCATCCGCCGAAATGACGCCGTTGCAGTAGAAGTTGTCGAGCGTGACGAATTCCTCGGCGATGTGGTGGTGGTTGGGGGTCACGTCGCGACCGAAGATGCAGAGGTTCGCGTCGCCATTGGCGTTGGGGAGATCGCCGAGGAACTGGTCGTAGGTGCGGTTCTCCTTGATGATGTAAACCACGTGATCAAAGACAGATGGCTCACCGAGGCGCTCGGGGACGGGGACGGGTTTTTTGCCGGTTTGCGCGCGTTCCCAGGCGCGGAGGGCTTCGGGGACGCGGGCGTTGGCGAGAGCGTTCGCGGTGTAGTTGGTGAGCTGATCGTCCGAGGGGATGCTGACGCGACTGACGGCGCCGAGCGACCAGGACACGGCCCATTCGCGGCCGTTCTCGCGATCGAATCGGGACCCGAATCCTTTCACGTTTGCGATGTAGAGCCGATGGTTGTCGGCGGCCACCGCGCCCGGAAACCAGGCGGTGGGAATGAAACCGGTGACGAGACTGTTGGTGCGAGACTCGCGACGGAGCGACACGACAGCGATGGCGTTGTTGCCGCCGTTGGCGACGTAGAGCGTCTGTCCGTCATGGCTCAACGCGAGCGCGTTCGGCTGGCTGCCAAATGGCAGGGACGGATCGGGACGGACCGATATGGTGTCGGTGACGCGCAACGTTTCCGTGTCGATCACGCTGATCGTGTCGGAGTTGGCATTGGCGACGAACAAGGTGCGTCCATCCGCGCTCAGTGCCAGGCCCGACGGATGAAGCCCGGTGGCGATTTCGCGGAGTTCGCGATTCTGTTTCAGGTCGATGACCGAAACCGTCCCCGACAAGGCGGCGCCGCGTTTGTCGACCAGCACGGGAGTGCCATATGAGTCCGCGGTGCGATCAGTCCTTGCCGGGCGGACGCCCGCCCCAATTCGAAACGTAGGCCCGTTGGCCGTCGGGCGAGACCACGACGTCATACGGCGCGACACCGATGGCGATATCCCGGATGAGCTTGTCCGATTCCAGATCAACGAGGGCCAAACTGTTCTTGAGGGAGAGGCAGACGAAGGCGGTTTTCTCGTCGGGCGAGAGAGCGACGCCGCAGGGGTTGGAAAGGCCGCGCCCGCCCGGGCCGAGCAGGGTGGTTTTGCGGGTGAACGTTAACGAGCCGGTGGATGAGACGTCGCCGTCCCAGAGCGTGTTGTTATTCCCCGTGACATACAGGCGTGTGCCGTCCCGGCGGACGGCGATGCCGTGGATGGAACTCCCCTCCCCGATCCCAACCTGTTCACGGATCTTCCACGTCTCGGGGTCAACCACGAGGACACCCTGGTCGTATTTCACGAACACGCTCTTGCCGTCTGGCGACAATGCCAAATCGACGGCCCGACCGCTGAATGTGAGGGTATCGCCGGCGGGTTGGATAAGCTGCAATGTGGGGACCAGATATGAACCGTTCGTCTGGGGTCCTACTTGGCCGACTTCTTGCGCTGAAGCCAAAGACGCGGAAAGAGATACGATGATGGCAACCGTAAGGTCATTTACAGTCATGTCCGCCTAGACTAGCGCGAGAAACATGGAATTCAACGCCGAATTTCGCATTCGCAATTTGTTATTGACAAGCAGCTTACACAATAATAACAACGTTTAGTTTTTATTGAACGAATGTCTACACCTTCGTCTCAACCACTGGATGCGGCCCGTCGCAAGTTCATCGAAGCGGGCGGAAACACCACACAATCCTTCGGTTTTGGGCGGATTGCTGGCCAGTTATTTGCTCTTCTGTACTTGAGCGCCAAGCCTTTATGTCTGGATGACATCGTGCGCGAATTGGGCGTGAGCAAGGCCAGCGTGAGCACGACGGTTCGCCAACTCGAACAATGGGCGGCCGTCAGGCGCGTATGGGTGAAAGGAGATCGCAAAGACTATTACGAAGCGGAGACGGATTTCGGCGCGATGTTGCGCCACGGGTTGCTGATGACATTTCGCAAGAAGGTGGAGACGGCAGGTGCACAAATCGAGCATGTGGAGAATTCGTTGAAGCGGGCGATGGAGAAAGTGGACGACGCGCAACGACAGGAGATGCAGGTGGTTGCCGATCGACTCCAACGAGCGAGGGATTTCCATGAAAAGATCCACGGGATGCTGAACAATCCCGTGATCGACCATTTGTTGTAGTGGCTCCCGACAGGGGTCGGGGGCGGGCGCACCAAAAAACGAGCATGCACCTTCGTCATTCGACGGGCGGAGGAGACAGGCGTTCCAAAGTTTCACGAGGAATGCACCTGTATGGCGGCAGCTTGCCCGGAGAGATCCAAGACCGCTCGATTTCAGATTCTCTCGACCCGATGGTAAATGAACACGGGAAGCCCCAGGAACGTCTTGCCTGACCGCGATTCCAGCAGTTTCAAGCCGTCGCGTCGGTAGTAGCGCAGCAACCGGCCATGCGTTTGATACAGCGTGTCACCCCAAAACCCGGACAGGCGGCTTCCCGTCACCCGGTAGTACCACGTATTGAGCATCGACCGCACACCGTAGAAGCGCCTGCGGAAATTCGGTCCCGCTACCACATATCGCAGAAAATAACCGGATCCATGGAAGCACAAATACCCGCGCGCGCCGCGCTTGAGGACACGGCCGATTTCTTGCATCACTTGCGATTCATCGGTGTAGGGAATCGCCACATTACAAATCAACCCGTCAAACGCTTGCGCGCGCAGTGGCATGTGCTCCGCCGGTGCCAAGACCACGGGCAGGTTGGCCCGCCGGCAATCCGCCAGCGCGATCGCGTCCACGTCAAGCCCGATGGCCACGCACCCATCTTTCGCGAGTTGCTTCAGTTCCTTGCCGTTGCCGCACCCCACGTCGATCACAACCGACCCCGGCGCGAAAAGGCCGAACTAGGCCGAACTAGGCCGAACTAGGCCGAACGGCACAGGTCACGGCCCAATCTTTAGGCGAGGCACCACCAAAGGCAAGACTCCCGCCCATGAACCTCAAGCAACGCGTTTTCCGCAACAGTTCCCTGGAGATGGCCAGCAGGGTCGTGGGGATCGCCGCGGGCATTTTCCTATCGCCGTATCTCATTCACAGCCTGACCAAGGAAACGTACGGCTTGTGGGTGTTGATCGGCTCGGTGGTGGGCTACTTCGGGTTCACCGATTTCGGCGTGCGCATTGCCACCGGGCGGCTTGTGGCCTATTACCGCGCCCGTCAGGATGCGACCAAGGTCAACCACACCATCAACACCTCCCTGGCGCTGCTCACGGCCTCGGGTCTTGTTGTCACGCTGCTGACCTTCCTGCTCTCGCCATACTTTGGCCGGCTGTTTCATATCGGATCTGATGTGCCCCATGTGTCCGCCGCCGTTTTTCTTTGCGGATTCGCTGTGGCGGTTGGCTTGCCGCTGACTGTGTTCGAAGGCTGTCTCGCGGGCTACGAGCGGTACGACCTCATCAACATCGTCGAAATCTTCATGACGATTGGTCGCGTCGGATTGGTGGTGTGGATGATCGGGTTGGGCTACGGCATCCTGGCGCTCGCCGCAATCAGCTTCGCCCTGACCGTGGCGGGGGGCGGCGTGAAATTCCTGCTGTGTTATCGCGTGTTCAAACCACTGCATGTGGCTGTGGAACAAGTCAACCGCTCCATGGTTCGCGAGACCTACGCCACCAGCATATGGTTCCTCATCCTCGCGGTTTCCGTGAAGATCAGCTTTTTCACCGACAATATTGTGCTGGGGTATTTTCGCACCACGGGTGAAGTCGCCGTTTACTCGATCGCGGGACGGCTGGCGCAGTACGCCCTGATCGCGGTGCACGCCTTCAATCTTGTCCTGATGCCGGTCGCCGCGGCCTACGATGCCCAAGCGGACCTGACCAAGCAGCGCCGCCTGCTGCTCCTGGGCACGCGCGCTTCATTTGCCGCCGCCATCTTCATGGCCACGATTTTCCTGGCCTATGGCGGACGAATCATCCACATCTGGGTCGGCTCGGGTTTCGAGCAGGCTGCGGTTGTCTTGGCGATCCTCACACTGCCGCTGGTGACGCAATCGTCGCAAATGACGACCCTGATGGTGTTGCAAGGAATGGCCAAGCACAAGAACCTGAGCCTGATCTATCTTACCGAAGCGTGTGCGAATCTGATCCTGAGCCTGATTCTGGTAAGGCCGTACGGGATGATCGGTGTGGCGCTGGGGACGGCATTGACCAGCACCTTCAGCAGCCTGATCGCACAACCGATCTACGTTTGCCGCGTGCTCTCGCTGGGGCTCGTCGATTACTATCGCAAGGCGTTCCTGCCCGTGCTGGTCGCCACCGCGCCGTTGGTCGCGACGATCGTCGGCTTCCAATACGTCTGGCTCCCGCAGAAGTTCATCACCATGGCCGTCTTCTGCATCCTGTCCGCCGCGCTCTACTTCGGCGCGGTGTACCTGATCTTCTTCACCAAACGCGGCCTGACGCGCGAAAGCTTCGCATCATGACCATTAGGAATCTGTGGAAACGCTGCATCCCGTGGGCCGCGAGGAGGCATCGGTACCTGATTCGCCACGCAGGCCAGCACTTGCGGTATGGCACAGAACGTCAATCGGAGGAATCATCGTTTACGACGACTACGGCTTCCAGCAGTGCAGTGGAATAACGAAACATGTGGAGGAGCAGATTCACGACCCGGACCGGGTGGTTTTGCACAATCTAAACGGCCATGCGGTGATCATAAAGATCCGATGATACTGGCCTAATTGGCTCCGCATCAACGGTGGCTTAACAAGCAGAATGGGGATTATGAGATACGTCATCTTGGCAGCGGGTATCGGGTCGCGGCTGGGAAATCCTTTCCCGAAATGCCTGACGCCCATTAAGGGCGACCAGACCATCCTCGATCATCAGCTGGCGAACCTCCGTCGGCGTAAAGGGGAAACGGTTGTCGTCGTTGGTTTCAAAAAAGACCTCGTGATGGAGCGCCACCCCGAGTTGGTGTTTGTTTACAACAATCGCTACGACCAGACAAACACGGCCAAGAGCCTTCTCTGTGCTCTGGAACATGTCCATGGTGAGGACGTGCTTTGGCTGAATGGCGATGTGGTCTTCGACGGGCGGATCATCGCCACGTTGGTCCGCCACCGAGGCTCTTGCATGGCGGTCAACACAAGCAAGGTGGGCGAAGAAGAAATCAAGTACCGCACCCTCAAAAGCGGCAGGATTGTCGAAGTATCGAAGCAGGTCAAGAAGGCTGAGGGAGAAGCTGTGGGGATCAATCTCATCAAGGCGCGTGATTTGGAGCTCTTTAAGAGATGTCTTCGAGCCGCCAGTGACAGGGATTATTTCGAACGCGCGCTGGAGCTGGCAATCGGGCGCGGCCTTAGGCTATATCCGGTCGACATCTCACGCTTTCGTTGTCTTGAGGTTGATTTCGTCGATGACCTTAGGAGGGCGCAGGCCTTATTTGCGCCAGACGCACGATGAGGTTTCACGGCTCAAAACAATCATGAGGCATGCCACCCTCAGAGCGGCCCGGGCTGTCGATGATTGGATTCACCGCCGGACGCGCGGGAATCGAAGGCGCGTCCTGTTTGATGGAGAGACGCAAATGCACTTCTCCATGTTCGAGACGATTTGCGGAGCCATGCAAGAGGACGAACGGCTCGAGACCTATGCGACATGCTGTTGGCAAGGCGGGCTCAAGTTGCCCGATACGGCGCTGCGAGAGCTGCTTGGTTTGCGCACCCGTTTCGTTCCTTACGAAAGGGCGAAGTGGAAGAAATGGGACCTGTATGTCTCCAGTTGTTTCGACAATGCCTGGTTCGCGCGTTCCGTTCCCTGGGTTGATACTTTTCACGGTGTCGGTGAAAAGTGGGCGACTTCCCAAGACCGGTTGTACATGGTTCACCCTCTTGCCAGGCGTTATGACCGGCTGTTCTGCCCCAATGAACGGTTGGTTCGCGGATACCAGAGTCATCCCGGGTTTCTGAAGACACCGGGAAGCGCATGCCTCACCGGAATGCCGAGGTCTGACCTGTTGGTATGGCTTAACGACCCGGAAGTACGCGCGTCGCTGCGCACTGCCCTCGGCGTTCGGGACGCAGTGCCCTTGGTGCTCTTTTCCCCCACCTACGGCGCGGATGGTGTACTGCACGCCTTCGGGAAGTCCATCATCGAACAGTGCCTACAGGCCAATCTCCATGTAGCCGTTAAACTCCATTCCTGCTCCTACCTCAAGGATCCGAAGTTTAACTGTGGGGTCGACTGGTTCCGGGAGCTTGAGCCCTACACTCGGTTCGCTACGTTCCGACACGTACCCCATGCCAATCTGACAGCGCTCATGCTGGCAGCAGACGTGATCGTCACAGATTTCGGTTCAGCCGCCGTAGAGAGCAGTTTGACTGACAAAACGCTATTCTTCTGTGGCATGGAGTCACAAGCGGAGCGAACCGGGGGCGACCGGGTGCAGTTCAATCTGCTGTGTTCTGCGGGTGGCCCGGTGAGGAACGTCGGGGAGTTCTCCGACCGGCTCAGGCGCTTTCTCAAGGGCGATAGTCTCAATCGGGGTGAGCAGAACACGCTGCGAGACACCTTCTTCCATACCCCGGGACAAGCCACGGACAATTGCCTGCGGATCGTCTACGCTCTGCTCGATCTCTCGTATCCAGCCACCCAGGTTCAGTCGTACGTCGCGCGGAAACGCCAACAAGTGTTGCAAAATCCACTTACGTTCCTGGGTCTGAGCAAAGAGCCGAGTCTGGATCGCTCTCCATAGCTTCGGACTACCCCACGTCACCCACAGGACACATGAATAACTTCAGAGTCTCGTCCGCGCGCCTGCAGGAGCTTGCCAACGAACTGGGTGCTTACAACGGCACGTCGGTGGAACAGGTCGCGACACGGCTGGAGGAGGAGCTCCATGGTTTGGGCAGCCACATCGCTGCCGAATGGCACGAGAAACGGCCGGTGACCAGCAGCCAAATCGAACGGTTCTACCAGGAAACCGACGCCTACCTGTACGAGTTGTTGATCGATGGTGAGAATCCGTTCCGCAAAGAAACTCGTGACGCCATAATGGAAGCCTTGCGGAAGATCGACGCTCGTTGGGTGTTTGAGTTCGGCGGCGGCATCGGCACCGATGCGATGTGGTTTACCAGCGCGGGACTCCACTGGACGTATTACGACCTGCCCGGCGGACAGACGTTCCGATTCGCCTCGTGGCGCTTCCAAAAACAACGGGTTCCAGTGACCGTCGTGACGCATCCCGGCCAAAGCTGCGACAACGACGCTGTTATCAGCGTCGAAGTCTTTGAACATCTGCCGAATCTGTTGGCCGCCCTACGCGACGTCAATCGCGTGTTGCGTCTCGGAGGATTGCTCATCTTTACCGAGAGCTTCGGCAAGACGGAACGTCACCCGCTGCACCTCACCCGCACGGCCATCCAAGGCCGCTTCCTCAACGAATTGGTGCGGGCAGCCGGGTTCGAACCGGTCGGCCACTTTGGCCCCGAGGACTGTCTTTACCGCACCATCAAGCGCCGTGAGCCGACGCCATTTGACTGGCTTCACGCGATCCTGTTGGTTGGTGGGCGCGTTGCCCGCAAGGCTCCGGTCAAGCTGTGGCGCGCATTGCCCCGACGTAGTCTTCGCCACCAAGGGGTAGGCTCATGAAAGTCGCCGTTGCATCTGCATTTCTAGGCAAAGTAATGCGTGGCTGCGAAAGTTGGGCGCAAGACCTAGCCACGGAATTGCACCGGCGCGGTATGGATGTCACGCTCTTTCAAGGCGGTGGCCCATCTGACATCTCCTACGCGCGTTACATACCCTGCCCCGACCACACGGACGCGTTCTGGAAACAAGTGACACGCTTCACCCGACATGGTTTGTGGCGCTACGGGCTCGGCTCGCCACTGCATTTGCAACAAGTGGTGTTCGGACGGCGTGTCGCTCGTGAATTGCATCGGGGCCGGTTTGACATCGTCCATACCCAGGACGCCGGTACCGCGCTGGTCTTGGAACGGGCGCGGCGCGCAGGCCGTCACCCGGCCAAGGTCATCCTGGCCAATGGAACGGAAGAACCCTTCGAGTTCCTGAACCAGTTCGAGCACGTCCAGGAGTTGGCCCCGTACTATCTCGAATTGGACCGTAAGAACGGACTGTCACCGGACCGGGAATGGTTTTCTATTCCCAACTTTGTCGATTGCGATGTCTACACTCCAGGAGATCAGGCGCAGGCCCGACAAAAGTTTGGAATCCCTCGGGATCGGTTCGTTGTCTTTGACGCCGCCGCGCTCAAATTGACTCACAAGAGACTGGATTGGCTGGCCAAAGAAGTGGCCATCGCCCGCCAAAAGCGTCCCGAGATCATGTTGATCGTGGCCGGAGCCACCACCCCGGAGACCCCCCAAGTCGAACACGCCATTCGTAAGTACCTCGGAGAAGACGCGTGGATTCTCAAGGACATCCCCCGCCAGAACATGCCGGACCTCTACCGGGCTGCGGACATGTTTGCCCATGCTGCGCTGACAGAAATGTTTGCCATTGTCATGCTTGAGGCGGGGGCCAGCGGTTTGGCCTTGCGAGGCCACAAATTCCCCGTGATCGAATGGGTCGTCGGGGCTGGAGGCGTTTGTGTCGACATGGAAGTGCCAGGCGACCTGGCCCTTTCAATCATCGAGTCCCGCGAAAATCCCCTCCTGCGCGCGCAACGCGGAAGCAACGCCCGGCACCTGGTTGCGGAGCGATTCAATCGAGTTCGCGTCGTTGACCAAATCGTTGGCATGTATGAGGCGGTATTGAAACGCCGATGACCTCCCCGCTCGTCAGCGTCGTGATCCCGACCTATAATTACGGGCGCTACATTTGTGAGACAATCGAGAGCGCATTGGGTCAGACCTACTCTCCGATCGAGATCATCGTCGTTGACGACGGTTCCACGGACGACACCCGCGAGCGCCTGACCGGCTACGGCGACCGTGTGCGCTACATCCACCAGCGAAACCGCGGCCCGGCGGCGGCGCGCAACACGGGCATTCAAGCGGCACGGGGTGAGTTTGTCGCGCTGTTGGATTCGGACGATCTCTGGTTGCCGGACAAGCTGGAGCGACAGGTTACCGTCGGCGTCCATCAACCCAATATCGGGGTGGTGGCCACGGAGGGGTTCGCGATCGATGAAACCGGACGGCGGCTGGACTACGTGGCCGAATGCTGTTCTCGGGACGGGTTTTGTGAATTGACCGCGCGCGATCTGCTCGAGTTTGGGGCCTTCAGCCCTTCCTCGGTCTTAGCGCATAAGGGCGCACTGCTTGCTGGGGGCGGATTCGACGAGGGGCTGAAAGGCCCTGAGGACATGGAGATGTGGGTGCGTATCGCCGCGCGCATTCGGGTGGTGCGCCTGAATGCGACCTTGACGGCGCAGCGGGAGCATTCGGGGAGCCTGAGCCACCAGGTGGACCGAATGTTCCAAAACCATCAAAGAGCCATTGCCCAGTTGTTCACCAAGGTTCCGCAACTGCGTCGGCGGCCGACATGGCGTCGGATTGCCGAGGCGCGCATGTACCGTGAGGCGGCGTGGCTACGCTTCAGCGGCGGAGACCGCGCGGGCGCCCTCGCCGATTTGCTGTGTTCGGGCTGCCGCTGGCCGTTCGCCCTGCGTAACCGGCAGGCGCAGAAGAAACGCCTCGAACGCGCCAAGATGTTCCTGCGCTACAGCGTCGTGCGGATTCCCGCTTCCGAAGGAGCCAGCTAGATCCATGGGGTTCTTCCTGGTCTGTCTTTACGTCGCCGTCCTGTTGTTACGCCCTCAGGAATGGTACGAACCGGTCAAGGGATATGAACTGGTGAACATCATCGCGATCCCGACGATCCTGATCGCGTTCATTCAACAGAGCAAAAGCAAGGCGGGTGGTTTCTTTCTGCGGAACCGGTTTTCCCTGGCAATGCTGGGACTATTCGCGTCGGTGATGTTGTCTCAACTGGTCAGGCTTCGCCTCTCCGGCGCGATCGATGCCGTCCGGGAATTTGGGAAGATCGTGATCCTTTTCTACCTGGTGGCGATCCTGGTCAATACGCCCCGTCGCGTGAGAATCATGATGTGGGTCATCATTGGTTCATCAATGATTCTTGCCTATCATACCTACCTCCAAGTCCAGACGGGCCACGGTTTCGGCAATATCGAACCCTACGGCTCGTTCGATTCGGGAGATTTTCGAGTCGTTGGCTCCGGCATTTTCTCTGACCCGAATGATTTTGCCATGCTCTACCTGATGGCCATGCCATTCGCCTTCTGTCTGCTGACGGCGGGTGGGGCCATCGCCAGCAAGCTGCTCGTGCTCTGCAGCCTACCACCCATGGTGTACGTGCTGTACTATACGCAATCGCGAGGCGGCGTCATTGGGTTCTGCGCCATGATTATCGCCTATTTATGGACGGCCACGAAAAATCTCCTGATTCGTGTCTTGCTATTGGTCACCCTGCTGTCGGTTGTCGTGTTTTTCGGCCCGGAGCGCGTTCGCGGCGCGTACGTGGAAGGCTCGGCGTCGGGACGCGTCATGGCGTGGGGCTTAGGAATCCAAATGCTGAAGCAGGACCCGTTGTTCGGGTTCGGGTACCAACGGTGGCCGGAGTTCAGTGGCGGCATCGTCGCGCACAATTCGCTGGTCAACTGTTTCGGCGAGCTCGGCCTGGTCGGCTACATCTGCTGGTTCACGCTGTGCCTGCTTATCGTGAAGTCGGTGCTCCGCATCGCCCGTGCCGAAGGCCAAGTCGATTTCCGGACACGGCGGGTCGCCAACGGACTGTTCGCAGCCCAAGTCGGCTACCTAACCGCGGCCCTCTTTCTCACGCGAACCTACAACCCCGTCCTGTTCTTCCTCCTCGGCATGGGAGTCGGATTGATCCGCTGGGTCGAAACCCAACAGCCAGGCCCCTCGCCGCTGGTGCAGATTTCCGCACGCGACGTGAGACAAAGTGCGATCTACGCGGTCGCGAGCATACCCGCAATCTGGCTCGTCATCCGCGCCTATTGGGCGGTCAGCGGCTCTGGCTAAGCCATCGAACAATCATGCTCTTTAATTCCTGGCAATTCTTCGTGTTTCTCACCGTCGTTCTGGCGTTGTACTACTCCCTGGCAACGCTGCCGCAGAACCGGATGCTGCTGGTCGCCAGCTACTTCTTCTACGGATGGTGGGATTGGCGGTTCACCAGTCTTCTGATGATTTCGACCATCTTCGACTTCCACATTTCCATCGCGATCGACAACGCCACGGATCAGCATCGACGGAAACTGCTCCTTCTGGTCAGCATCCTGGTGAACTTCGGGATGCTGGGTTTCTTCAAGTATTTCAACTTTTTTATCGATTCCGCCGCGCACGTCATCCAGTGGTTTGGCCTTCAACCACATCTGCCAGTTCTTCGCATCATCCTCCCGGCGGGAATCTCGTTCTACACGTTCCAGACAATGAATTACGTGATCGACGTGTACAAACGAAAGATGAAACCCACGACCGATTTCCTGACCTATGCCCTTTTCGTGTCCTATTTTCCGCACCTGGTCGCCGGCCCGATCATTCGCGCGGAAGTCCTGTTACCCCAGTTGCTGCGCAAACGGATCGTCACGAACGAACACCTCAACACCGGCGGCACACTCATCCTCATCGGATTGTTCAAGAAGGTGGTGATCGCCGATGTTCTGTCGCCCGAACGTCGAGCCATTCTTCGCCACGCCGCACGCGTTTTCGTCGCTTCTGTTGCTCAAAGGCCTGTACTATTTTTCCCTGCAAATCTACTGCGACTTTTCCGGCTACACCGATATTGCTCGCGGAGTCAGTCGATTGATGGGCATTGAGCTGCCTGAGAATTTCAATCAACCCTATCTCTCACGCAACATTACCGAATTCTGGAGACGCTGGCACATCTCTCTGTCCACGTGGCTCCGCGATTATCTCTACATTCCCCTCGGTGGCAATCGCCGTGGCCGAGCCAGAACCTATTTGAATCTGTTTATCACGATGTTGTTGGGCGGACTGTGGCACGGGGCCAACTGGACATTTGTCGCATGGGGGTTCCTGCACGGAATCTATCTTGCCGCCCACAAATTCTATCTCGAATTGCGTTCGCCAACTGAGTCGGCGAGGCCGAACTGGCTACTGAATGTGGTTAAGGTATTCGTCACCTTCCATCTTGTCGCTCTCACGTGGATATTCTTCCGTGCCCCCAATTTCCCGACCGCGTTCTCCTATCTCATGGGCATCCTGCACTGGCACGGGGGATTCAACGTGTTGGAGATTGCCGGCGCCGTTTGGTTCATGCTCGTCGTCCTGGCATTCGATCTACCCCAATACTTCTCCGAGAGCCACACCATCATTTTGCGCTGGCCGTGGGTCGTCCGCGGCCTTGCCTATGCGACGATGATTACACTGATCTTTGTCTCGCGAAGCGATCGTGCCATCCCCTTCATCTATTTTCAGTTTTGACACCCTGCAGGTCCGCTGGGGTGTTCCGCGTGGACTCCTAACCGCGGTCCTTTTGCTGGGGGTCCTGGAGTTCGGCTTGTCTCGCGCCGACTGGCCGTATCGCAGGTACCCGTCCAGCTACGTCGGCGCGTTCCTATCCCAGGAAGAAGTGCTACGTCGCGACCCGGTACCGCCGCGCATCATCATCCTCGGCAATTCACGCTCCAAGTGTGGACTGCTCTCGGAAGAAATGGAGCGACGGTTGGGACTGCCGAACGGCGCCGTGCTGAATTTGTCCATCGAGAGCGGCGATCACTACGACAACTACGTGTTTCAAAGGCGCAATCGACAGCAAATGAAGTCCGCCCGATTGTTGATCTATGGCGTCGACGCCTACGAGTGGAACGCCAACTTTCCCCTGAGTGAACGTTTCCATCATTTTGCCGGGTTCGCCGACCGTCTGAATCTGGAACCGTCCGTCCCGAGTTTGTTTGGCTGGTTCTTTCGCACCGAGGAAAAAACGGCCCTGTATCACGCGATCTTTCGAAGGATCAAAGGACGGCTCGTCGGCGCATCGCGTCTGACAAACCAGGCAGGAGTCGATGATCCTCCCGCCAATCAACCGAAGTCGCCCGCGCCCGACCGTACAGTCGAAGGCCGGGTTTCATTTTGGTACAAAGATTTCCGATTATCACCGAAGCGGCAGGCACTGCTGCAGCGGGTCGTTGCCACCGCCCGAGAGGACGGACAGCAAGTTGTTATCGTGCAATTGCCGTTTCGCGATGAATACATGCACGAGGTATTTCGCGCCCACGCTTCGGATTACGACGCATACCAACAATCCATTTGCAGTTTGGATGGCGTCGACATCAGTCTATTCGAAGCGGCGTCGGACTGCGGGCTGGAACGCTCGGATTTCACGGACTGGGACCATTTGGACGACACCGGGGCCGAAAAATTCACACGACTATGGTGTGATTGGTTGGCGACGCACGAAAAGGATACTCTGACCGCACTCGGTGCCGGTGCCAGGTGACGGTCCGCATCGGTCCTGTTGTATTTGATCATGCACCACGCTCGATGTCCTTGCAAACGGCCATTCAAACGGAGAAAATGAGAGCAAGCTTATGAAGGCAGTCATCCTGGCAGGCGGTTTGGGCACCCGATTGCGACCATTCACGGAGATCATTCCGAAGCCGTTACTCCCCATCGGCGAAAAGTCGGTCCTCGAAATCCAAATCGAACGGCTCAAGAAGCATGGGTTTGATGAGATTTTTCTCGCCACGAACTACAAGGCCGACTACCTCGAACGCTTTGTCGGTGACGGCTCCCAGTACGGCGTCCGCGTGACGGTCAGCGAGGAAACCAAGCCGCTGGGTACGGCGGGACCCCTCACACTCTTGCGCGACAAGCTGACCGAACCGTTCGTGGTGATGAATGGCGATATTCTCAGCCTGATCGATTTTACGGACTTCTACCGGTTTGCGATGAAACAGGACGCCTGGCTCACGCTCGCGATTCGGCAGCACATCACCCCGTATGCTTTCGGAGACATCTTTTTCGAGGGCGATCGCGTCACCGGGATCGAGGAAAAGCCGAACATCATCAGGTTCATCCTGGCGGGCATCTACATCATGCGCCCGGAAATTTTCGAGATGATCCCCGTGGATACCTACTTCGGCATGGACCTGCTAATCAAGGCAATGCTCAAGCGCGGCTCGCCCGTGGTCAAATACAACCTCGAAGCGTACTGGCTCGATATCGGGCAAATCACCGACTTCGAAAAGGCGCAGGATATCTACCGCCAGCACTTCAAAGAGGACTAATCATGCGCGTCTTGGTTACAGGTTGCGCCGGCTACATCGGCTCCGTTCTGACTCGTCAATTGCTCCACAAGGGCCACCATGTCCGGGGCGTGGACGCCCTGTTCTTCGGAGGCGATTCCCTGTTGGATATCGTCACGCACCCGCGGTTCGAATTCGTCCGTGCCGACGTGCGCGATAGCAAGGCCTTGGCCGGCACGCTCGACGGCATCGACGCGGTCGCGCACTTGGCCGCAATCGTCGGCGATCCCGCTTGCGCCCAACAACCCGACCTCGCCCGGGCAATCAACTTGGAAGCGTCCACGACGTTGCTCCGGCTTTGTAATGAGAGCCCCAGCGTCCAACGATTCGCGTTCGCGTCCACCTGCAGCAACTACGGCAAAATGCAGGGGGATGGATACGTTGACGAGACATCCCCGCTGCGTCCGGTTTCGTTGTATGCCGAACTCAAGGTCGGATTCGAAAAACATCTCCTGCAGGCTTCCCTGCGACCCAACCTCATCCCCACGGCCCTACGCTTCGCCACGGTTTATGGAGTATCTCCACGGATGCGGTTCGATCTGACGGTCAACGAGTTCGTCCGCGATCTGGCGTTGGGAAGAACGCTGCGCGTTTTCGGCCAACAGTTCTGGCGGCCCTACTGCCACGTCGAAGACCTGGCCCGTTCCGTCGTTCTTGTCATCGAGTGTCCGGCCGAGAAAGTCCGTCAGGACGTCTTCAATGTCGGGGATACACGCGAGAATTACACGAAGGAAATGATCGTCAACGAAATCTTCAAATGTTTGCATGACCTGCCCCGTTCACTGGTCAGTTACGTGCAAAAGACGGAAGACCCCCGCGATTATCGCGTCGATTTTTCGAAGATTCATTCGACGCTGGGATTCGAAATCACCAAGCGCGTTCCGGATGGTATTCGGGAGCTTTCCGTCCTGCTTCGCCAGGGGCTGATCAGCGATCCGGATGCAGCCAAATTCAAGAATGTCTGATCCATCCAACAGCTTCATTCCGCTCAGCGTTCCCGTTATCCAGGGAAACGAATGGGCGTACGTCAAGGAGTGCCTCGACACGGGTTGGGTCTCTTCCGCCGGCAAGTTTGTTGACCGCTTTGAACAGGAGACCAGTCAGTTCACGGGAGCGAAACACGCTGTGGCTTGCGCCACGGGCACGGCCGCGCTTCACGTCGCCCTGCGAATCGCGGGTGTCGCCGCCGGTGACGAGGTCATCGTGCCCACCGTCACATTCATCGCGTCGATCAATTCCGTGCGGTACGTGGATGCCCACCCCGTGTTCATGGATTGCGACGAGCACTACAATCTCGACACCGAAAAGACGCGCGACTTCATCCTCCAGGAAACCGTGTTCAAAGACGGCCACACGTACAATCGCCAGACCAACCGCCGCGTCGCCGCAATCATGCCGGTGCACGTGTTCGGCAACGCCGTGTGGCTCGATGAATTATTGCCATTGTGCCAGGAGCGAAACATCAAGGTCATCGAAGATGCTGCGGAAAGCATCGGCACGAAGTACACCACCGGCCAGTTCACAGGCCGCCACACGGGTACCGTTGGCGATATTGGGTGCCTGTCGTTCAATGGCAACAAGATCATCACCACCGGCGGCGGAGGCATGATCCTTACCGACCGCCGCGAGTATGCCGATCGGGCGAAGTATCTCACCACCCAGGCCAAGGATGACGAGGTCAGGTTTGTTCACAATGACGTCGGCTACAACTACCGGCTGACGAATGTTCAAGCCGCCATCGGCGTGGCCCAGCTCGAGCAACTCCCCAAGTATTTGGACCTGAAACGGAAAAACTATTCCGCGTACAAGGGCGAAGTCGATGCGATTCCCGGCCTCCACCTCGCCGAAGGTCCTGATTACGCCGGAAACAATCACTGGATGTATGCGTTGCAAATTGACCGCGCGCAATACGGATCGGACAGGGAGCAACTCATGGCCAGGATGGGGCAAAACCAGATTCAAACACGCCCCCTCTGGCGGTTGAATCATCTACAACGCCCCTATACGAACTGTCAGCATTACCAGATTGACCGCGCGAACCATCTGCTGGCCGTCACGCTAAACCTGCCCTGTTCGGTTGACTTGACTCCATCCCAAATTCAGCGTGTGATCGAAGTCTTGCGACAAAACTCATGAAGGACATCGTGATCGTCGGGCACGGCGGGCTGGCACGCGAGGTCGCGTTCCTCATCGGGGACATCAATCGGGCAACACCCACGTGGAATCTACTCGGCTACATTGCTTCCGATGCACAGTCCGTTTCCAAAACCGTAGGCCGTCACACCGTGCGGGGAACCGACGAGTGGCTCTCGAAGTCTGCGAAAGAAATCGCCGTGGCCATTGCCATTGGCCAACCATCGCGGCTGCGCACCTTGCACGAACGTTTTCGCCAGAACCCGAGACTGTCATTTCCAAACCTCATCCATCCTGCAGTCACCGGAGACTGGGAGCGGATCGCGATGGATTCGGGTAACATTGTCCTGAACAACGCGTCGTTCACGACCGATATCAAGCTCGGGTCTCTGAACATCATCAATCCCGGCGCCACAATCGCGCATGATTGCGCTTTGGGAAGTTACAATCTTATTAATCCCGGAGCGTGCTTGTCAGGCGAGGTCGTGCTGGGCGACGAAATCCTCATGGGCACCGGCGCCCGGGTCCTCCAGCAATTGCACCTGTGCAGTCGCACGGTCATTGGAGCCGGGGCCGTCATCACCCGCAGCATCGAAACGCCCGGGGTCTACATTGGGATTCCGGCGCGGGAAATGAACGCGGCTCGTGCCTGAGCCGATGGAGAAATCGACGTGAAAACACTCGTCAGTATCATCGCCTACAACGAGGAGCCAAACATCCGAGCGACGATTGAGGACCTGCGCACGCACAACTGCGGCTTCGATATCGTCGTCATCGACAACGGGTCGCGCGACGCCACCGCCGCGATTTGTCGCGACCTGGACGTGCCAGTCGTCTCTCACTGCATCAATACCGGTGGTTCCATGGGCACCGTCACCAGCTACTTCAACTACGCCTATCATAATGGCTACGATTGCCTTTGCCAATTTGACGGTGACGGACAGCATCTGGCCACCGAGTTGCCGGCGATCATGGCACCGATTCAGCGCGGCGAAGCGGATTATGTGATCGGTTCTCGTTTCCTCGCCAAAGAAGGGTTTCAGTCCACGGCCCTGCGGCGAATCGGGATCTCCACGTTCTCCTGGATTGTATCCAGCATCGTCGGCCAGAAGGTCACGGATGTGACCTCCGGCTTTCGGGCGTACAGCCGGAAGGTCATCGAGTTTTTTGGAGCGCATTATCGATACGAGGTTCACGACACGAGCCAACTACTGCTCCTGAGTCATTTTGGTGGGGCGCGGATCGCCGAGGTTCCGATCCGTATGCGGGAACGCGCACATGGCAAGTCCGAATACGGATTGCGGGATGCGTTCACCTTCCCCCTCAAGGGCGTGGTGAATATTACCGGCGCGTTGCTGCAACGTCAGCAGATTCAGCACGAAAGGCGGTAACTGCTATGGGATTAAAAATCAAACTCATCGCGTTCGCCCTTGGTCTCGTGTTCTTTTACGTGGTGCTGCGCAACGTGAAGCGGAACACATTTCGCCCCAGCTATGCCGTATTGTGGCTCGGCATGGCGGCATTTCTCCTGTCCATCGCGGTGCTGGAGCCGCTTTACAAGTGGATCGCCACATCGGTGATTGGCATCCTCGACGCCCGCCACATCATCTATATTGCGCTCATCAGTTTCTTGCTGGTGTACGTCTTCTTCCTGACTTCCATGGTTACGAGAATGTCGAACCAGATCCAGCAGTTGATCAGTACCGTTGCCATCCTGGAGGCCAAATTAGCCGAGCAGACGAAATCTCAACACAAACCCACCGATGCCACCACCGCCGATCCTCCCCGAGGAACCTCAGCATGAAGCAGAAGCACTGGCTATTGGTGCTGATCCTGATTACTGCATTCAGTGCCCGGGTTGGATACTCACTGGCAAAAGGCATCGGTCGTGAACCGGGACCGCCGTCTTCCGATGCAGCCGAGTACAGCCGCTACGCCTGGAATCTGGCTCAAGGAAACGGCTTTCGCGGGCCCGAACCCGGTGTGGACGGTGAGGTGCTGTCCGCTTATCTGCCGCCCGGCGCGCCGGCGTTGTTCGCCCTTGTGTACATCATCTTCGGAAAGAGTTATGCCGCTGTCCGTATCGTCCACGCGCTACTGGGCGCCGCGTCCGCATTTCTCCTGTTCCTTCTGGCGAAGGCGGTCATTAATGAGCGCGCCGGATACGTTGCCGCCGCTGCCTACGCTCTGTATCCCAGCGCGATCTTCTATAGCGACTTGCTGCTGACGGAAACACTGTACACATTCTCCTCATCCTTTGCCTGTGGCTTTGCGTCGCCTGGTTTGCGCCCCGGCCTACCTGGAAAAGTGCGATAGCATGCGGAATCGCTCTCGGGCTCGCGGCGCTCGTTCGTCCGACGATATTCTTGCTGCTGCCGTTGTTGGTACTCTGGGGATTGTTTATCCTCAGGAGCGTCCGCGCCAAATCACTCATCTTGGTCGTCGCCGTAGTGACCTACCTGACGACCGTGCCATGGTCACTGCGCAACTACTCTCTCTACCATCGGTTCATCCTGGTTGCCCCGAGGACCTGGACCGAGATCCTGGGAGGCAACAATCCCGTCGTCGCCACCGACCCAAAATACGCAGGCTACTGTATCTGGTACAGTCAGGTTCCCGGCTGGGAACACAAGTTCGACGGCGTTCCCCAGATTGGACGAGAAGCCATCGCCAAACAATTGGCGGTCCAGTGGTTGTCCGAGCACCCCGATAAATGGTGGTACCTGTTTCGCAGCAAATTCATCCGGTTCTGGTCCCCCTTTCTACATCAGGATAACCGCGCCAATCGACTGATGATGCTGTTCAGCTGGGGGCCCGTGCTGGTATTCTTCATTCCAGCTTTCTTCGTCACACTGATCGATTTCCTGCGGGAGCGTCATCCGGGACTTCTGCTGCACCTGTTCATCCTCTCGAATCTGGCAATCGCCCTGATCTTTTACGCCATGCCACGCCTCCGCTATCCCATGGAACCCTTTTGCATCATCCTCGCGAGTGGGACCGTGATTTGGCTATGGGATAGCATGCTTACGATGGGAACGACGCCCGCCTGCACAACGGAAACCTGTGTCCAAACTCCCCGAAAGCCTTAATCGTCTTGCCGAACGTCTCCGTCCGCGGCTAAGGTTGTGGATTGTCTTCGTTGTTGCCATTCCCCGTCTCGTGTTTTTCGCAGTCTCTCCCGGCCGCAACGTCTACGGGAACGCACCGGGCGAGCTGGCGGTTGCCCGGAACATGACGGAGGGTCATGGCTATGTCGATGCCAACGGACAACCCGATAGCGACTTCAACCCCGGCTACCCGGCTTTTCTATCGCTGTGCCGGCTGGCTTTCGGGGATTCGTTGTGGCCGATCAAGATCGCGCACATCGCCTTCGATGTCGGGACGGCACTTGCGCTGGCGTGGGTGTTGGCCGGCACTTGTTCCACGCTGACTGCCATCCTGTTTGCCAGCGCGATTGCGCTCCACCCGCTGTTCCTTTTGCTCTGCAACAACATCAACGATGAGCCCCTTCTCACATTCCTCATCGCAATCAGCTTCGTGGCGCTATACCGCGCTCTCAATCACCCATCTTACTGGCGCTTTGTGGTTGCGGGAGCAGCGGTCGGAGTCGCCATCTTCACGAAGAGCACGGCCATCTTCCTGCCGTTCTTTCTGGCCGGCGCCTTGTGGTTGGCCACAAGAAAAGCAGGTGCTCCCTCACTTTGCCACTGGGCTGTCTATCTGCTCGCATCCATCGCAGTGCTCGTACCCTGGTCCTATCGCAACTACGTCGCGCTTGGTCATTTTGCGTTCAATGTCCATGGGATCGGACAAAACTTGTGGTTCGGGTCAGACCCGCGTATTTTCACCAACTATGGCACAGCGATGCGAGCCGAGGCCGCCGAACTAGCCACTGAAATGGCGGCGCGCGGAATTCATTCACCAGCAACGAGCAACGTCTTCGACCGCGAACACTGGCAATTGCAGATGGCCATTCAAAGATACGAGGATCTCCTGCACCAACCGGTCGCCTTGGCGCGGGTCGTGTGGTTGAAAGCCACGCGGACCCTCTATGCCAGCGAGGACCGCCCTTCGGGTCATCTGCCGATGATTCTGCTGCAAGTGCCTACAGTGCTCTTGGCCGCTTACGGAATTACAAGATTATGGAAGCAAGTTGAAACCCAAATGCTGGCCTGGTTGCTGATGTTCTACGTCGGTTACTATTATTCTGTCGTGTCCGTCGGATTGCCGATGGTTCGGTACTTTGTCCCGGCCATCCCGTTCCTGCTGGCAGCCGCGGCTGTCGGTTTGGCTGCACTACTACAGACGGCGGAAACCCCGGCATCCGTCGTGACCAATCTGGAACCACTGAAACAATGACCCACATCCCATTCCTCGATCTGAAAGCTCAATACGCGACCATCCGCGACGAGGTGCAATCGGCCCTCGCCGAGGTTTGCGACTCCGCGCGCTTCGCGCAGGGTCCGCCGACAACCGCGTTCGAACAGGAGTTCGCCGCATACTGTGGCGTCGCCCACTGCGTCAGTCTGAATAGTGGCACCAGCGCGTTGCACCTTGCCCTCCGTTGCCTCAACATTGGCCCGGGCGACGAGGTGATCACCACACCCTTCACCTTCATCGCCACCGCATGGGCCATCAGCTATGTGGGCGCCACACCCGTCTTCGTTGACATCGATCCCGCGCGGCGCACGCTGGACCCGGCCAAGCTGGAAGCAGCCGTGACCCCGCGCACCAAAGCAATCATGCCGGTGCACATTTTCGGCACACCGGCCGACATGGATTCCATCAATGCGATCGCCGCCAAGCACAAGCTTTCCGTTGTAGAAGACGCCGCACAGGCACACGGCGCCCGCTACAAGGGCAAACGCGCGGGCCAATTCAGTGCGATCTCCTGCTTCAGTTACTACCCGACAAAGAATCTTGGTGCGTACGGTGAAGGTGGAGCGCTGTTGGCCAACAACGAAAAGCTTGCGACCCATGCGCGTTCCTTGCGCGAACACGCGCAAAGCGCGCGCTACGTCCACGAGGAAGTCGGCTATAATTATCGCATGGATAGTTTCCAAGCCGCCGTGCTGCGCGTGAAGCTTAAACGCCTCGATGCATGGAACGCGGCGCGCGCCGCCCATGCCCGTCGTTACACCGAACTGCTCGCGGGCACAGCCTACGGCCTGCCAACGGTGCCCGCCGACTCTGAGCCCGTATGGCATTGCTACGTCATCGAATGTGAAAACCGCGATCGTGTCCGCGCCGCTCTGAGTGATGCGGGGATCGACACGGCTGTTAATTACCCGGTGCCCTTACACCTGCAACCGGTTTATCGTCCCCTTGGTTATCATCGCGGCGATCTGCCGGTTGCGGAGCGGCTCTGCGAACGCTGCCTTTCGCTCCCGATCTACCCCGAGTTGAGCCCCGAGCAAATCAACGCCGTCGCGCGTGCCCTCTGTGCAACCATTTAAAGAGTGGTTGAAAGATTATACTCCGTGATCATTGGGGCCCCTGTAAGCATGTTTCGGGTGTCGGCGGTCATGTTCGAACCAAATTCTTCGTGGTGCCGGATGTCCAAGCCCGTGCTGGTTCAAACACGTCCACATGCGCAACAGACGGGCGTTGAAGCCGAAGGCAATACCGGTTTAGGCGAGCATCTGTGGATATGAATCTGGGAATCAGAAAGGTTCTACGGCGGGTCGTCGGACAGGAACTCTACTCGACATTGCAAGCCATTCGCCGAGAAAGGGCAAACCAACGATTTGCTGGACAACAAAGTACAACCCGGCTTCAAATCGGCAGCTTTCTCCTCACGGTGCCATCGGGGCATATTCTCACCAAGATCCAAAAGAGCCAGCCCCTTCGCGACTTAGCAATTGGCATCACCGCGCGCGAATTATCCAAGAAATATCCAACTCAAACGTTTGTTGATATTGGTGCGAACATTGGAGACACGGCAGCAATAATGGCAACCTATTCGCCAAATCCCATCATTGCTGTTGAGCCCAGCGATTTTTACTACGCGTTCTTAACGGAAAACTCAAGGCGCATTCCTACTGTATCACAGATTCATCACGTGATGATCTCGCCCAATGCACAAGAACGGGGAGTACTTGTTCATAAGGGCGGAACAGCTCAATTTGAAAGGCTCGATGGGAGCAACCGGTGGAACAGATGTAAGCCGTTGGGGGAAGTCGCTGGTCAACAGGCCAAGTTTATCAAAATCGATACAGATGGCTTCGACCTGTCCATTATAGCGGGCAGTGTTTCGTTCCTTGCGGACAATCTCCCTTGCCTTTACTACGAGGAATGCCTTACGGATGAGGTGTCTCTCGCCCTTTTCCGCGCGAGTTCTTGACGATCTATACCAAGCTGGATATCGACATTTTTGTGTGTTTAATGACGTGGGGGAGCTGATGATCTCCACAAGGGATTTAGCCATGATTCGCGAAGCCAATCACGTGCTTTTTCTCGCGCTTTCGAATCCAGCAAATAAGGGGCCATTCGATTATGACGTGCTGTGCTTTTCAAACTGTGATCGCGATGTGTTTGATGAGGTTGTTAGGTACTACCGTGAGCATGCATACACAAGTGTAGTCTCGACAACCAACCCTGAGATTGGATTCGAATCGATTTGAACCGGAGCCCCGGCGACGCGGTGGATGGCAAAACAATGCATTCTGAAACGCCCGTTAAGGCTGTCATGCAGGTCGTGCTCAGTCTGCGGGTCGGCGGACTCGAGCGTGTGGTGGTTGATTTGGTCAATCATGCGTCGGACGAATTTCGATTTGTTGTCTGCTGCCTGGAGGAACCGGGCCCGTGGGCCAGCGAGATTCCACCCAGCAGGGGGAAAGTCGTGGCACTCAATAAGAAGCCCGGTGTCGACTGGCGCCTGATTTGGAAAATCGCCGGCCTTGCCCGTAAGGAAAAGGTCGATGTGATTCACACGCATAATTCGACGGCCCACTTCTATGGGGCTGTCGCCGCAAGATTCAGCAGGGCGCGGGTGTTACACACCGAACACGGCAAAAACGTCGGCGAGGAAGCTCGTTATCATCGCCTCAACTACATCGCGGCGCGTTTCACCGATTTTACCGTCGTCGTTTCCGAGAAGAATGCCGAGATCGCGGTCGCCCATGAAGGCGTCAACCCGGCGAACCTCAAGGTAATCCCCAACGGTATTCGCGTCGACCGGTTTGCCGCGTCGCGGCACGGCGCGGGGCGTCGCATCGGCACGGTCGGACGGCTCGTCCCCGAAAAAAACTACCCGCTATTGCTGCGCGCCACCGCGGCGATTCGCGATGCAGACCTGGTGTTCGTGGGCGATGGACCATTGCGTGAGGAACTGCAAAAGCAGGCCGGCGCCCGCGTATCGTTTCTCGGCCAACGCGCCGATGTGTCCGAATTACTGGCGGGGTTCGACGTCTTCGTGCTCCCCTCGAATACGGAAGGTATGAGCATTGCTTTGCTGGAAGCCATGGCTGCGGGGTGTCCGATCGTGGTCACCGCTGTCGGTGGCAACGTCGAATTGATCAAGCACATGCAGACGGGTCTGGTCGTACCGCCTAACGACGAAGCTGCCCTGCGCAGCGCCATCGAACGATTACTCGCGGACCCGGTGCTGGCCGCCCGACTCGGCACGGCGGCACGCGCCGTTGCGGAAAAACATCATAGCGTCAAAGCCATGACCGAACGTTACGAAGAACTCTGGCATCGGCTCGCCGCATGAAGCTGCTATTTGTTTCCAACCTCTTTCCCAACGGGGCGGAACCGACCCGTGGAATGCACAACGCGCAGCAGGTCGCCGCGCTCTCGAAGCGATGCGAGATCAAGGTCGTGTCCCCCATGCATCAGCCCGTGCCTGATGAAACCTGGCAGGGTATCGCCGTGACACACCCGCGATTCGTCCATGTCCCCCTGTTCTCGCGGCCATTGAACGGGTGGTTGTTCGCGCGCGCCGTTGAACCGGTCATCCGTCGGGAACGTCCTGACATCATACTGGTCAACTGGGCTTACCCGGATGCCTACGGCGTCATGCTCGTAGCCAACAAATTGAAATTGCCGTTCGCCACGACTGTCCAGGGCAGCGATGTGAATGTGTTCTTCCAAAATGCCACTCGGAAACGCCAGGTGCTCCGCGCTCTTCGGACCAGCCGCGCCGTGTTCTGCCGCAGCGAGGCCCTGCGCGAAACGCTGGCGACTGAAGGCGTCGCCGCCACAACGGTTTATAATGGCGTCGACCGCGAAAGATTCCGCCCGATCGACCGCACGGAAGCGTGCCGCAAGTTCGGACTTGATGCGAAGCGCCGTCGCATCTTGTACGTTGGAAACCTGTTACCGGTGAAGGGCCCAACGATATTGGCCAGCGGGTTCCAACATCTCCTCTGCCATTCGCATGCTGATCAATCCTCAGGCCCGGGCTCGGAAGGGGTCGCAAGCACTTGCGATGAGCCCTCTTGCTACGGGAAGACTGGCAATTTCGGAGATTTAGACGTGATTTTCCTCGGATCTGGCTCCGAGACGGCACCGCTTCAAGAGGCATTTTGCATGTTCGTTGCAACGTCAAAAACCCTGCACTGGCGCGAGGACTGTCCAACCGTGTTTCTGCTCGGCGCACGTCCGCACGAGGAGATTCCGCTGTGGATGAACACGTGCGATGTGTTGTGCCTGCCGAGCTTGAACGAAGGCCTGCCCAATGTCGCACTCGAAGCGATGGCATGTGGACTTCCTGTCGTCGCCTCGCGTGTCGGCGGTGTCCCCGAAGTCGTGCGTGATGGGGTCAATGGATTTCTCGTGCCCCCGTCCAATCCGGCTGCGCTCGCCGACGCGCTGAGACGCGCCCTGGCAACGAAATGGGACCGCGAATCGATTCGCGCGTCGGTTTCTCAATTCGATTGGGACGTGAACGCGCGCACCGTGCTTGATGTGCTAGAGAAAACCGCATGTACCTGAGGCTGCAACTTGCCGACGCGTTGCGCAATAGTCCGGCTGTCTGGAAGCTTCACGCCATATCCTTAACGGCGAAATCGTTAACACAAACGGTCGCTGAGGACAAATTGCTAGCGCTGGCGCAAGCGTACCGCCGTTGGCCGTCGCGTTATCTCGAAACGCGTCTGGCACCCTGGTTGGCCGGAGAGCGAGCGGCTGTCTGGCGTGAGAAGAAAATTGGATGGCATCGCTACCAACGGCAGATTGACGGCAAAACACTCACCAAGAGTCTGATTCTCAAAGCGCCCGGCAGCGACGGTGAGAAGGGTGTGTTGTACGTGTCATTTGAGTATAACTGGCTGAGATTGCTCCAGCACTACGACTTGCCAAGGTTGCTCGGCGACTATCTGCTGGTGTGTGCGTCCTCATGGTCGCCACCGGATTTCGCGGCGTTCTGGGCGCTGGCCCGCATCGGACCCGACCCGGTCTTCATGCAGATTTCCAATCCGTCGGACACGGAACTATACACTCGCCTCAACAACGGCATCCGACCGATCCCCATCATGGCGAGCCATTGGATCAATCCCGATCTCTACAAGCCGAAGCCGCACGACAATCGGGAGATTGATATTTTGATGGTGGCCGGCTGGTCGCACGTCAAACGGCACTGGCTGTTGTTCCGTGCACTGCGGAACATGCGGCGCAACCTGCGCGTCGTGCTCATCGGCCAGGATGCCGATGGACGCACCGCTGACAACGTGTTCGATGAAGCGAAAGCGTTTAGCGTCGCCGACCGCATCGAAATAATCCACGACGCGTCCATCGACGAGGTCACGAGGCACCAGTGCAACAGCAAGATATCGATCATTCTCAGTGCGCGGGAAGGCTCTTGCGTGGTGGTGGCTGAGTCGCTCTTTGCCGACGCGCCCGTGGCGATGATGCACGCTGCCCATGTCGGCTCGCGCGCCTTCATCAACCCGCAGACCGGCCTATTGCTACGCAGTGACACCATGCACACGCAACTTGGCGAAATGGTCGAGCGGTCGGCATCCTTTCAACCGCGGGCGTGGGCGCTGGCCAACATTACCCACGCGCACGCGACAGGGAAACTGAACGACATCCTGCGAACTTATTGCAGGGGGGCCGGCTTGCCGTGGTCGCGGGACATCGTACCCATGTGCTGGCGGCCTGATCCTATTTATGGCAACGAGCGTGACAAGGGGGTGATGCTGCCAGCCTACGAGCGCTTGTTTGAGCGCCATGGCGTCACAGTGGCTGGACACGAGGATTGCCGAACCATATCATCGACGCGCCACTAAATGGGAGTTGAGTCGACCATGCAGACAGAATCCAGGGTCTTCGCAACGAGCAACCCTTTGCAGGTATCTTTCGTGCTGGACGTAATTCTCCAGCTGAAGCCAGACAGCGTGCTGGATATTGGTTGCGGCAGCGGCAAGTACGGCGTACTCATGCGCGAGTACTTGCCAAAGGCGCGGATCGATGGCATCGAAGGGTTCGCGCGCTACATCACGGACGTTCACCGCGTCGTGTACGATCACGTCTACGAGGTGAACGCGATGGAGTTCGTACCAAAGCTCGATCAATGTTACGACCTGGCAATGATGATCGACATGTTCGAGCATCTCTCGTTCGCAGAAGGCCGGCGATTGCTGGATGAACTGTCGAACCGGGCCAAGCATATTCTCGTCTCGGTCCCCGTGTGGCATCCCGAACAGGACGCGATGCACGGCAACGTGCTGCAGGAACACCGCGCGCAATACGACGTGCTGAAGCTGCGTGCGCTTGGCTTCCGTCAAATTTGGCGCGTGAGCGGCAATTACATTGCCCTGCGTAGCCCAATCGCGGTAAATCTGAAAATCAAGTTTCTGAAATGTGCCGCGACTTGCCTATTCCCGCATTGGATCAGCCAAGCATTTGCGCCAGTGTACCGAAGATTATCCCGCAGTCGTGATCGCCGTTAGAAAAACAATTATGAAAATCAGCATTTTTGGACTCGGATACGTCGGCTCGGTCACCGCAGTCTGTCTTGCCGACCGCGAACACGACGTCATCGGCGTCGAAGCGAATCCTGATAAACTCGCCCTGTTCCGCGCCGGCCAAACTCCCTTGTTTGAGCCCGGCCTTGCAGAATTGCTCGCAAAGGTTCACCGCACCGGGCGCTTCACCGCCACTGCCAACCCGGCAGAAGCGATCAAAAACTCAACGGTATCTTTCATCTGCGTAGGCACTCCGAGCAAAAAAGGAGGACAGGCCGACATGTCCCACGTCGAGCACGTGTCGCGCGAAATCGGTGAGGCGCTACGCGACAAAGACGCTACGCACACAATCGTTGTCCGCAGCACGATGTTGCCCGGCAACATCGAGACTGTAGTTGTTCCGCAAATCGAGTCGGCTTCCGGAAAGCGCGAGGGCCGGGACTTTCATGTCGTCGCCAACCCGGAATTCATGCGCGAAGGCTCGGCCATTCGTGATTTCTACGAACCGCCGTTCGTCGTGATCGGCGAACGTAGCGCAGGAGCTGGCGATTCACTCGCGGACTTGCACCGCTGCGTGGACGCGCCCCAGGTGCGCATTACGATTCGGGCCGCCGAGGCGATCAAGTTCGCCTGCAACGCATTCCACGCGATGAAAATCACCTTCGCCAACGAGATCGGCCAATTCTGCAAAGCCCACGGCATCGACAGCCACGAAGTGATGGACATCGTGTGCCGGGATACGAAGCTCAACATCTCCAGGACCTACCTCAAACCCGGTCTGGCCTATGGCGGTTCCTGCCTTCCGAAAGACCTGCGGGCTCTCGTAGGACGCGCCCGGGAGAAAGACGTCGAATTGCCGATGCTCGACGCCATCGCGCGCAGCAACCTCAACCAGATCCAGCGCACCATCGAGTTCATCACCGAGCTCGGCCATCGCGAGGTCGGGATCCTCGGGTTAAGTTTCAAGGTGGGCACCGACGACCTGCGCGAAAGTCCCATCGTCATCATGGCGGAAACCTTGCTCGGCAAGGGATTCAAGCTGGTCATCCACGATTCCGAAGTGGAACTAACCCGGCTCACCGGCGCCAACAAACGGTTCCTCGAGGACAAACTGCCCCACATCAATTCGTTGTTGGCAACATCGCTGCAAGATGTCCTTGCGCGAAGCACAACGCTGGTGATCTGTAAGAATGCGCCCGAATACCGCGAGTTGCCCGGAGCGCTCTCCCCTCATCATCACGTTGTCGACCTGGTGGCTGCCGTCAAGAATTCCAACATCCCCCCGGCCCGATATCACGGCCTGTACTGGTGAGAATCCTCACGCTCATCTCGAAGTTCCCGTGGCCGCTCACGGATGGCGCGGTCATCCGCGATTTCAACCTGCTTCGCGAAACTGCCAAGCGTCATGACGTGTCGCTGCTTTGTTTTCTCTTCCAACCGACCGACCGCGAGCATTTCGAGGCGTTGAGCCCCTACTGCAAAAAGATCGTCGGAATCGATCTTGTGCGTCCGAAGTGGCGGAAATTTGCGAATGCCGCCCAGAGCCTCGTAACGGCAGATCCGTTTATCATCCGCGAGTACTGGCGTCCTGAAATGGCTCGCGCCTTAGAGAAGTTTGTGGACGAGGAGCGAATTGACATCGTTCACTCTCATTTCCTGCACATGAGCCAGTATGTCGGCCACAAGCGAGGTGCCGCGTTCGTGCACGATGCTCACAATCTCGAACATGTCCTCTGGCAGCGGATGGAACGCACCACCACCAATCCATTCAAGAGGGCCTTCATTCACTCCCAATCCGGCAAGTTGGTGCGGCTCCAACAGGACGTGGCGCGCGCCAGCGAGAAATGCGTCGTGCTTTCCGACGAAGATCGCGCCGAATACCAGCGCATTTGTCCCGAAGCCGATGTGACGATAGTACCCAACGGCGCGGACGTTGAGTACTGGACCCCAGGCGAGACCAATGTCGCCGTCGAGCCGTCATCCATTCTTTACTTTGGCAACTTGAGCTGGCCACCCCAAGCCGATGCCGCCGTTTACTTTCACGACAAGATTCTACCGCTTGTTCGCCAGCGTGTGCCGGATGTGAAGTTTTATATCGCGGGGCAGAATCCACCCGGGACAGTGAAGGCCCTCGCTGGCGACGGCGTGATCGTCACTGGTTTCGTCCCCGACATGCGCGAGTACGTGGCCCGCGCCGCCGTCGTCGTGATGCCGTTGCGGGCAGGGGCCGGTACGAAGCACCGCGTGTTTCAAGCCATGTGCATGAAGAAACCGGTGGTCTGCACGGCGGTGGCTGCCGAAGGCATCGCCCTGACGCACGGCACGACCGCCCTGCTCGCCGACGAACCTGAAACATTTGCCAACGCCACGGTTTCCCTGCTACAAGATGCGTCGTTGCGCCAGAGGTTGGGCGAACGAGGCCGTCAGCTTGTCCTCGATCGCTATGATTGGCGCGCGATCTACGAACGACTGGAAGAGGCATTTCAGGAGGCAGTCCGCAAACGGAGATGACAAACGGCAAGAGCTATCGTGTCGGTATCGTTGGCGCGGGATACGTCAGCGAGTTTCATATCAAGGCGCTGAAACGCCTGCCCAACGTGCGCATCGTGGGCATCACCGATCTGGATGCTACGCGCGCCCGGGCGACGGCCCAACGCTTCGGCATCACATCGCATCCGTCATTGAAGGTGATGGCCGCCGAAGGTCTCGATGTCGTCCACGTCCTCACTCCACCCGACAGCCACGTCGATGTCGCGCTCGAAGCGCTCTCGCTTGGCTGCCACGTTCTCGTCGAAAAGCCGCTGGCCACGAGCGTCGAGGACTGCGACCGGCTGATTGCCGAAAGTCAGGCGCGTAATCTGCGCGTGTGCGTCAACCACTCACTGCTCGGCGATCCATTGATCAAACGCGCGCTAGAATTGGTCAAGACGGGCGCCATTGGCGACGTGCTCACTGTCGATTACCTGCGCAGTTCGAATTACCCGCCGTACCGTGGCGGTCCCCTCCCCCCACAGTATCGCGAGGGCGGCTACCAGTTTCGCGATCTCGGCGTGCACGCTTTGTATTTAGTGCAAGAGTTTCTGGGCAGCATCCAGGATGTGCAGGCTGACTTTCGCACGTCCGGGTCTGAAAGACAGCGATCCAAACATCCATTTCGACGAATGGCGTGCGTTGGTGCGTTGCGCCAAGGGCACCGGCAACGTTCAGCTCTCATGGAACGTCAAACCGCTCCAGCATCAACTGATCATTCAAGGCACCCGCGGGACCTTGCGGGCGGACTTGTTCGCGATGTACCTGACGCGTCGCCGCCACACGCCTTTGCCAAAAGCCGCTGAACGTGTGGCTAACGCGTTGGCAGAGTCCGTTTCATCCGCCGCGCAATTGATCTGGAACGCCACGTTATTTGCCGTTGGCCAGCTTCAGCCTTACCAAGGACTTCACAATTTTGTAGGCGCATTCTATGAATCTCTCGCCACCACCAACGTGATGCCCGCAGGCCTCGAACAAGCCCGTGAGGTGGTGCGCTGGACGGAGCAAGTTGCGCGCGAAGCCGACCACGCCAAGGCCAAATTCTACGGTCAATACCGGCCGGGCAATCGTCCGGCGGTCGTCGTCACAGGGGCGAATGGCCTGCTGGGCAGTGCGTTCGTGAACCGCCTCATCCACGAGGACGAGTACATCCGTCTGTTTGTGCGGCGTCTGCCTCCGCCAGAAATCGCGGATCATCCGCAGATCGAGGTTGTCCTCGGCGAGCTGGGCGATCCCGACGCGGTGGATGGCGCCGTGGAAGGCGCGACGGCGGTCTTTCATATCGGTGCGGCCATGGGCGGCGGTTGGGCGGCGCACGAGGCAGGCACCATCGCGGGCACCCGCAATGTGGTCGAAGCCTGTCTGAAGCATGACGTACCCAAAATCATTTACATCAGCTCGCTGTCGGTGATCGATTGGGCCGGGCATCCGGCCAACCAACCGGTCACCGAATCCGCAACCTTGGAGCCCACTCCCCAACAGCGCGGCTCTTACACGCAGGCAAAACTTGAAGCTGAGCGCATCGTCCGGGCGGCGGCACAGGAGCGCGATTTGCCCGTCGTCATTCTTCGTCCCGGCCAGATTTGGAGCGAGATCAGTCCGCTCATTACCGCCGCCGTCGGCATTCGCCTCGGCCAGTGGCTGGTTGTCATCGGGGACGACTCCAACCAGCTCCCCTTCGTGCACGTGGACGACGTCGTCGAAGCCATCGTGCTCTCGACGCGGAGCCAGTTCTCGCACGGTGAGGTGTTTCAAGTGGTGGACAACGAGTTGATGAGCCGCGAGGAACTGGTGCGTCTGTATTCCCGCGCGCGCGAACCCCAGCTTCACATTACCCGGATTCCCCTTGAACTGGCGTGCTTCTTCGCCGGCGGCATCGAGTGGCTCATTACTGCGTTGGGTCGCCCCGCGCCAATTTCCCCCTACCGCCTGCGTTCGGCGGTTGCGCCGCTGGCGTTCGATTGCTCCAAGGCGCGCGACCAACTTCACTGGGAACCACGGGCTCACACCCGTGACTCGCTTCGCAAGTTGCTGGCCGCCAAGTAAATATAAACGTTCGCTTCGGTCATCATGACGAGCTTTTGGATAATTGTTTTTTTTGTATCTGCGACTGCCATCGTTTGGTCGTACGGGATCTACCCGCTGCTGCTGGCGCTGGTGCCGACGCGGCGCCACGAGCAACCGCATGACCCGCCCGATTGGCCGTCCGTTTCCGTGTTGATCAGCGTGTACAACGAAGAAAAGCACATCGTGACGCGCATCGAGAACCTGCTCGCACTCGATTATCCATGCGACAAGCTCGAAATCTTGATTGGATCGGATGGTTCAACGGACCGCACCAACGAATTGGTCAGGACGTTTCCAGACTCGCAGGTGAAACTGCACGCGTTTGATCAACGTGGGGGCAAACCCAGGGTGCTCAATCGACTCGTGCCACAAGCGCACGGTGAACTGCTCGTATTCAGCGATGCGAACGCGATGTTCGGTTCGGACACGCTTCAAAAGCTCGCGCGGCATTTTGCCAACCCACAAATTGGCGGGGTGTGCGGGAAACTCGTACTCCATGGTGACGACAGCGAAACCGATGAAGGCCCGTACTGGAAGTTGGAGACGTATTTGAAGACGCGCGAGAGCGCGCTCGATTCCTGCCTCGGCGCCAACGGAGCCATTTACGCGATTCGTAAATCCTGCTGGCCCAAGAATACCCGACAATACGTTTGTGGATGATTTCGTCATCGGCATGCGTGTGCGTGAGGCTGGTCACCGGGTAATTTACGACACCGAGGCCGTCGCCACCGAGGAACTGCCACAATCGGTCGGCCACGAAATGACGCGGCGGATCCGCATCGGCGCGGGTGATTTCCAGGCGCTATTTCTGTGCTGGCGTTCGTTGCTACCCTGGCGCGGGTTTTACTCGATTGCGTTCTGGTCACACAAAGTTTTGCGGTGGTTCGCTCCATTCTTGATGATCGCGGCCCTGGTATCCAGATGTCGCCTTACTGCCGCATCCGCTCTTCGCGGTGTTACTGGCACTGCAACTCGCGTTTTATAGCCTGGCGTTGCTCGGCGCTGTCATTCGGAGACGGAAGATTGTCCTGTTCAGCGCCCCCTACTATTTCGTCACGATCAACCTTGCGTTGTTGTTCGGGTTCTTCCGATTCATTACCGGCACACAACAAGCCGCGTGGAAACGGACGGCACGGTAAACCATGTGCGGGATCGCTGGTAAATTCAATTTCGGTGACAACGCGCCGGTCGCGCGCGAGTTGATCGCGCGCATGAACGTGGCCCAGGCGCATCGCGGGCCCGACGGCAGCGGCGAATATTTCGACCGGGGCGTCGGCCTGGCGCACCGGCGCCTGAGCATCCTCGACGTCGAAGGCGGCCACCAACCGATGACCAACGAGGACAACACGATTTGGATCGTGTTCAACGGCGAGATTTACAATTTCCCCGAACTTCGCGATCGACTCGAAGCGAAGGGCCACAGGTTCCGTACCCACTGCGACACGGAAGCGATCGTCCACCTTTACGAAGACCTGGGTGAGAACTGTGTCGACGAGCTGCGCGGGATGTTTGCGTTCGCGATCTGGGACTCGCGCGTCGAGAAGCTGTTTATCGCGCGCGACCGTCTCGGCATCAAGCCCCTCCATTACACCGTCCTCGGCAACAAGTCGCTGGTTTTCGGCAGCGAGATCAAGGCCATCCTGCAGGATGAAACCGTTACGCGCCGGGTGAATCCCAACGCGCTCAGCGAATACATCAGCCTGCTGTACGTGCCCGATCCCGGCACCATGTTTGACGGCATCCACAAGTTGCCGCCGGCGCACGCCCTGACCTGCGACCGCCATGGCGTGCGTGTCCGCCAGTACTGGGACGTTGATTACAACGTGAACGAATCACTCACCGAGGAGCAGGCGGCGGCCCAGCTTTTCGATCTGTTGAAAGGGACGGTCAAGGACCACCTGCTGTCGGACGTGCCTCTCGGCGCATTCCTCAGCGGCGGGGTCGACTCCAGCGCCATCGTCGGCCTGATGCGGGAGGTCATCACCGGCAAACTTGTCACCTCCTCCATCGGATTTGAAGAGGCCGCGTACAACGAACTGCCGTACGCGCGCCAGATGGCCGAGCGGTTTCACTCCCAGCACCACGAGCACGTCGTCCACGCCGACATCGAGCACCTGTTCCCGTTGATCGTTTGGTCGTTTGACGAACCATTCGCGGACTCGTCGGCCATCCCCACGTACTATGTCAGCAAGACCGCGCGCGAACACGTCACGGTGGCCCTCAGCGGCGATGGCGGAGATGAATTGTTCGCCGGCTATTCGCGTTTTCGGCTGGGGCAATTGGAGCATCGACTGCGGCGAACGCTGGGGCCGTTGCGGTTTCTGGGCGCGATGGCGCGTGTGTTGCCCGATGACGTCCGATTCAAAGCCAAGAACTCGCTGGAAAGCATCACGCGCACTCCCGATGATGCCTGTGCCCGCAAACATTTTCTTTACCTCTACACCGAAGAGGCGAAGCGGCACCTCATGGCGCAACCGGAGACGCACGATTACGCCGCCAAGTTTCGGGCGTTGTATCGGCAGGCGCACGCGGCACCTGACGACTGGCTCAACCGGGCGTTGTATGTGGACCTGAAGACGTATCTTGTCGACGACATCCTCACGAAGGTCGATCGCATGAGCATGGCGGTGTCGCTGGAGACGCGCCCGCCGCTGCTCGACCACAAGGTGGTCGAGTTTGTCGCCACGCTGCCGCCGCGTTTCAAGCTCAAGGGGTTCGAGAGCAAACATATCCTCAAGAAGGCCGCGGCGCGCCTCGTGCCAGCGGAAATTCTGTCGCGCAAAAAGCAGGGATTCCGCCTGCCGATCGCCGAATGGTTGCGGACCCAACTGCGTGCGACCGCCGAAGACCTCCTCCTCGGTCCGACGGCGACGCAGCGGGGATATTTCAAGAAGTCCGAACTGGAAACACTTTGGCGCGATCACCGGAGTGGCCGTCGTGACAATGCTCACCAGATTTGGTCGCTGATCCTGCTGGAATTGTGGCATCGGAAGTACATCGACGATTCCCGTTCCCCGATCGCACCCACGGCCTTCCCGTCCAATCGCTAATCGTGCCCGGCCTTGGGAGAATCAGTGCGGCTTAGCGGGGCCAGCAGGAGAAGTGTTCGGGTCGCTGGGGAACTTGATGGCGGCATCGACTTCGTCTTCGACCGCTTTGACCTCTTCAGGCTTCGAGCTGACGAATGGCGGCAAGCTGCGCCAGTGGAGTATAGGCATCGATTTGCTCAACGTGTACTGGCTGCTCGCCCAGAGTTCGAGCCAGCGCCGGGTATGTTCAGCATCGCCGTCGAGCGCGACATCGACCCAGCGCGCGCCCATACTCGTGACGGCGACCTTGTTGTAATCGAAATAATCGCCCGTGACAGAGTTGCGGCGTTCCTTATAGACGCCCGCCTCACGGCCCTCGCCGAAGTAGGCTTCGAACATGCCGCCGGCGATGAAGTGCTGGGCGTAGTGTTGTTGGAGTGTGACGAGGTCGTAGCCGTGATCGTACTTTCCATCCGCCCTACCCCGAAGAACAGCAATTCCACCCGCATGGAACAACGGGAGCGGTTGGATGGCTTGGTTCGTCCACAGCCACATGCCGCCCCAAATTGCGCGGATTTGGTCCTGAATGTTGATCTTGGGATCGGTTTGCGCATTCTTCAGAGCGGTGCGACAGAGCGCCGCGAAGATGTCATCAAAAGACCAGTAGCGTGCGTGAAGAGTTCTGGCCAGGTTGGCGAATTTCTTGTCATACGCCGGGTATTTAATTGGGTCTGGCAGGGGCTTGTCAACCGCGCGTGTGTCGAGCGGACATCCGAGGAGAATGAATCCAAGCAACAAGTATGAGCGCACACGGGTCATGTTCTTGATACGCTTCCCATCGACATTACGGTTTAGCATCTTGTGTGCCTGTCGTCCACCGAGTAAATCGGGGTTTCGGATTGCGACAAACATTCGTAGCGTGATACAAGGTCAGCATGAACCGGTCTGCTGTTCGGCGATAATCTCAAGTGGCTGCGCGACACGAAAGTGTTCCCGGACGGCAGTATTGACCTCGTTTATCTCGATCCGCCGTTCAACTCCAATGCCAACTACAACGTGCTATTCAAGGAAACGTCGGGCGAATCCAGCCAGGCGCAGTTCCATGCTTTTACCGACACGTGGGAATGGACGCGTGAGGTGGACGACACGTACCGCGATTTCGTCGACACCTGCCCGAACGCCAGCGTGGTCGAACTGGTCGAGGCGCTGAAAAAGTTCCTCAAGACCTCGCCGATGATGGCCTACCTCGCGATGATGGCCCCGCGCCTGGTCGAATTGCACCGGGTGTTGAAACCGACCGGCTCGCTCTACCTCCACTGCGACCCGACGGCAAGCCATTATCTGCGGCTCGTGCTGGATAGCATTTTCGGTGGAGAGCACTTCCGTAATGAAATCATCTGGCAGCGAACTGCTCCGAAAGGACACGCCTTCACAAGGTATCCGTCAACGCACGACACACTTTTGTATTACGCCAAAGGGTCTTCACCTTCTTGGGACGCTCTGTATCTTCCTCACAAGGAAGAGCTTCTCCAATCTCACTACAACAACGTCGAGGAGGGTACCGGACGGCGATACACGCTCGACAATTGCATGAATCCGAATCCCAACCGTCCGAATTTGACGTATGAGTGGCACGGTCATGTTCGTGTTTGGCGATGGACTAGACAGAAGATGCAGGAGTTGCACGACCAAGGACGCTTGATTTACACTCGCTCCGGGTTGCCTCGCTTCAAACGCTACCTCGACGAAATGAAGGGAACGCCGGTCACCTCTATCTGGATCGACATCCCACCGATAAATTCGCAAGCCCAAGAGCGTCTCGGTTATCCGACCCAGAAACCACAGGCGTTGCTGGAGCGCATCATTAACGCATCATGTCCGAAAGATGGCATCGTACTCGATCCGTTCTGCGGATGCGGCACGACGGTACATGCGGCACAGAAGTTGGGCCGGCAATGGATTGGCATTGATGTCACCTACCTCGCCATCAACCTCATCAAACGCCGGCTCAAGGATGCGTTCGGCGAAGACGTGCAGTTTGAGGAGAAGGGCCAGCCCACCGATTTCGAGCAGTGCGAAGCAGTTGGCGGAAATGGACAAGTGGCAATTCCAGCAATGGGCGCTGTCCTCATTCATGCGCGGCCCCGCCACGAAGGCGAAGGCAAAGGCGCGGACCGCGGCGTGGACGGATTGCTTTATTTTTACGAGAGCAAGGACGAGCGCCGCACCATTCTCGTGCAAGTCAAAGGCGGCGGCGTAAAGCGAGACGATGTAGCGACGTTGCTCGGCGACGTGAACAACCAGAAATCTGCCGGCGGCATGCTCATTACGCTGGAAAATCCGAGCAAGCCGATGGTGAAGAAGCCATCGAAGCCGGTCGCTACAAGTCCAAGCTCTGGCACAAGGATCATCCGAAGATTCAGATTCTCACCATCGAAGGCCTGCTCAGCGGCAACGAGCGTCTCGACGCCCCGCCGCAGGCCAATCCGTTTGCCAAAGCCGAGGCGGAAGGTGCGGCCGCACGCATGGGCAAGGCTGAGAAACAGGAAGAGATGCTGTGAAGGACCGATGAGCACGCCCCCCGATGTGTTATGGGTGCTCGACACCGAGACAGACAGCGAGACTTTCGGGCGTCTGTGCGTTGATCTTCTTACGCAGTGAAGCGGTGGGACTCGCTGACGGTGAGTCGTGGCGATGCTGAAGAACATCCACCTGTGGCTGCCTTACTATCTCCGGCGACGGCCGCCAGAACCGGTCACACCGACACATGTTTTCTTCTGCTTTGTAGACCATCACGAACCGTTGTGGAACAAGGGGTCCCGACACCAGGGAATGGAGCGCGTCGAGCATTGGTTCGAAAACTATCCACGGATCGCAGACCGGTTTCACGACGCTGACGGGCGCCCGCCGCAGCACACGTTTTTTTATCCTGCGGAGGAGTATGTGCCCGAATACCTCGACTTGCTCGCGCGATTGTGCCAGCGCGGCTACGGCGAAGTGGAGATCCATCTCCATCACGACAACGACACGGCCGAGAACCTTCGCCAGACGATCGAGAGTTTCAAGGTCGAACTGGGCAACCACGGGCTTCTCTCCCAGGGACGCTACGGTTTCATTCACGGTAATTGGTCGCTGGACAATTCGCGTCCTGATGGTCGCTGGTGCGGTGTGAATAACGAACTGCACGTGCTTCGCGATACCGGCTGCTATGCCGATTTCACCCTGCCAAGCGCGCCGAGCGAATGCCAGACGCATAAGATCAACTCGATTTATTATGCGACGGATAACCCGCTACGACCAAAATCACACGACACCGGTGTGGACGTGCGCGTCGGGGCAAAACCGAGCGGGGATCTCCTCATCGTGCAAGGACCGCTGGCGTTGAACTGGACCAACCGCAAATTCGGCGTAATCCCGCGCATTGAAAACAGCGAGGTCGCTGGCAACGCGCCGGGCAAGCGCCGACCGAATTCGCAACTGGATCGCCCAACGCATCGGTGTCGTCGGCAAACCCGATTGGGTGTTCGTGAAAGTGTACACCCACGGCTGTCAGGAAATGAATTTTGACACCGCGCTCGGTCCATCGGCAGCAACGATGCACGAGCAACTGCGGAAGATTTGTAATGATGGGTCGAATTCCCTGCTGCATTACGTCACGGCCCGCGAGATGTTCAATTTGATCAAGGCCGCGGAGGCCGGTCAGGCGGGCGACCCGAATCAGTACCGCGATTTCGTCCTGCCTCCCCCTCCAGTGCGACAATAAACCCGGCGATCTTCTCCCGCCACTCGTCGAGTGTCGCCTCTCCCACGCTCGCCTCGTCTGTGAACCGCGGTATCCTTCCGCGGATATCCTCCAAGAAGCGCCCGGCTTCTTCGGCCGTCTTGCCACTTCCCTCACGGATCAGCTGCTCCAGCATCCATCCGGGGTTTTAGTTGAATTACCAACCAAATTAAAGTATTAATGCAGGACCGATGAGTATCGCAAGCGTCGCGGAAGTGCCGAAACCGAAACGAGTTAACCTGCGGAGGCCTGACATCATGGAGGCCGTTCGCGAGCAGGTGGAACAACATTACCGCAGCCAGATTGTCGAAAAGCTGCGCCAACGCGGTGGCGTGCTCGAAGCCGGCGGACTGAAAGTGCGTCTGGCCAAGGAATTCGGCTTTTGTTACGGGGTGGAACGCGCCATCGACCTTGCGTACGCGGCGCGCAAAGTGTTTCCCAACCAACCCATCTATATTTTGGGCGAGATCATCCACAACCCCGAGGTGAACGAACAACTCGTCGCGATGAGCATCAAATTCCTCTCCGGGCCAATCAAGAGCGCCAACATCGACGACCTCAAGGAAGACGACGTTGTGATCATCCCGGCGTTCGGAGCGGAAGTTGCCACAATGGACAAATTGAAGGCAAAAGGCTGCCAACTGGTGGACACGACCTGCGGGGACGTGATGAGCGTTTGGAAGCGTGTCACCCAAAATGCCAACGAACAGTTTACATCCATCATCCATGGCAAGGCCAAGCATGAAGAGACCAAGGCGACCAGTTCGCGCGCCACTGCCAACCAGGCGGGCCACTACCTCGTCGTGCTGAATATCGCGGAGACCGATTACGTCTGCAATTACATCCGTCACGGCGGCAACAAAGCGGAGTTCCTCGCGAAGTTTGGCGGAGCGCACTCGCCGGCCTTCGATGCGGATCAACACCTCTCGTCCATTGGTGTGGCCAATCAAACCACGATGTTGCGCAGCGAGACCGAGGAGATTCAACGTCGGTTGCGGCAGGCCATGGTGGACCGGTACGGCGAACCGGAAATCGATCGACACTACCGCATGTTTGACACGATTTGCGGCGCCACGCAGGAGCGGCAGGACGCGCTGATTCATCTGCTTCAGGAACCGCTCGACATGATGATCGTCGTGGGCGGTTACAATTCCAGCAACACGTCGCACCTGGCCGAAATGAGTGAGGAGCGGATGCCGACGTACTTTATCCGAAACGCGAGCAAGATTCTCTCGGATAAGGCGATCCTGCACTTCAACCTCCACAAACAAGAGGAAGTCCTGACCGAAAGCTGGTTACCGGGCGGCAATATCTACGTGGGCATAACAGCCGGTGCATCTTGCCCGAACAATTTGATTGATGATACGGTCCGCCGACTTTTCAACCTGCGCGGTATCAACGTGGACGAGATGATTGCGGCCACCGAAGCCACCGCGCCGCATCCATGATTGCGGCACGGTCGCACGCCGACTGCGTCTCGCACGGCAATCTTGAAACCCCAAGCACTCCTGACCTCTTATGGATAAAGCCCCTTTAAAATTCCGTTCCACATCATTGGCCGACATTGAACTACCCAAGGAGGTATCCGGCCTGCGTGATCTTGCGTACAACCTGTGGTGGACATGGAACCCGCAGGCCCGGCGAATGTTTGCGCACATCGAGCCCGGTTTGTGGGCCATCTATCGCAACCCGGTCGAGTTGCTCATCAATATCGAACCTCACCACTGGGAAGCCCTGCTGGAGGACGAAGTATTTCTGACGATGTATAAGACCGTGCTGCGGGAGTTTGAGACATACACAAAATCCCTCAACGACACTTGGTTCGCCCAAAATCACCCCGGCTACCAAGGCGGACCGTTCGTCTACTTCTCGACCGAGTTCGGCTTCCACGAGTGCCTGCGCACGTATTCCGGGGACTCGGTGTGCTATCCGGAGATCACTGCAAATCCGCCAGTGACCTTGGAATACCGTTTATTGGAATCGGCCCGCTCTACAAACACGGATATTTCGAGCAAGAGATCGAACCGGACGGTCGCCAACAGCATTTCTACCCGGCGTATGATTTCGCACGCCTGCCCATCCAACCGTTGCTGGGAGACAATGGCCGACATCTCACCGTAACCATCGATTTTCCCGACCATCCCGTGTACGCGCGTGTGTGGCTGGCACAGGTCGGCCGCGTGCCGGTGTTGCTACTCGACACCGACACCAATAAGAACAATCCCGCCGACCGCCCGATTACGGGACAGCTGTACGTCAGTGGTCGTGAAATGCGCATCTGCCAGGAAATTGTGATCGGCGTCGGTGGGGTGCGTGCATTGCAGGCGCTCGGGATCGAGCCGGCCTGCTGGCACATGAACGAAGGCCACTGCGCCTTCCTCGGCCTCGAACGCCTCCGCAATTACATCAAGGGCGGATTGAGTTTTGCCGAGGCCTGCAAAGAGGTCGCCAAGAACGCCATTTTCACGACGCACACGCCGGTCCCTGCAGGCAACGAGGCGTTCGACATCGAATTGGTGCGCAAGTATTACAAGAACTATTGCCAGGACATCGGCATCTCACAGGATCAGCTTATCGATCTCGGCCTGGCCACCCCCGGCCGCGGGAACCAGCCGTTCAGTCTGACCGTGTTGGCAATCCATCTCTCCACCTTCTGCAACGGGGTCAGCCAACTCCATGGCAAGGTCAGCAATGACATGTGGCGGCACATGTACAAGAACCTGAAGCCCGGCCAGAATCCCATTCAAGCCATTACCAACGGCATCCATACCCAAACCTGGATGGGCTACCAAATCAGCGAACTCTACGACAAGTATCTTACGCCCGCCTGGCGCAACAACCTCATGGATGAGTTGTTCTGGAAACGCGGTGTCGCCAATATTCCCGCCAAGGACTTGTGGGACGTCCACAATCTCCAGAAGGAGAATCTGGTTCGCTTTATCCGTGCGCGGGAGCGCGCCCATCTCGCTCGACATGGCGCGTCACCGGACGACCTGCGGGGCGTCGAGGAACTGCTCAATCCCGAAGCATTGACCATCGGGTTCGCGCGCCGGTTTGCCACCTACAAACGTGCGGACTTGTTGTTCCGTGATTTCGACCGTTTGCGCTCGATCCTGAAGGACCCCAAGCGTCCCGTGCAGATTGTGTTTGCCGGGCAAGGCGCACCCCGCGGACAGGCCCGGTCAGGAATTGATTCGTCGCATCTTCGACATCTCGCGGAACACGGATTTGCATGGTCATATCGTGTTTGTTGAAAACTACAATATGCGCGTGGCCCGCATGCTCGTTCAAGGCGTGGACATCTGGCTGAATAATCCGCGGCGTCCGCACGAAGCCAGTGGCACCAGCGGCATGAAGGCCCCCGTGAATGGCGGAATCAATTTCTCCATTGCCGACGGCTGGTGGTGCGAAGTGCAAAATCCGGACGCCGGCTGGACGATCGGCAACAGCGAGGAGTCCGACAACACGGACAAGCAGGACCGGGAGGACAGCGAATCTTTTTACGGTATTCTGGAAGACAAAATCGTCCCGCTCTTCTACAAGCGTGACGCCAACGGCCTGCCCGTGGGGTGGATCAAGATGATGAAGGCCTCCATCGCCACCGTCACACCGCGGTTCTCCACCGCGCGTATGGTGCGCGACTACACGGAACAAGCGTACTTGCCTGCCGCCAAACGCGGGGGAGCGGTTACGACGGCTGCGGAACAAACGTGGTAGGAGACGCTGTCGGCGGCGCCGAGCACCGCATCTCGTTCGCGAAGAAGGCTCCCAGCAAAAGTAATCCGTAAAGCGGGACGTAACTGACTGCAAACTCCAGCCACGGGCTCCGCCAACTGGTCATCAGATTCAGCATCACGAACGATAGGCCGAGCATCATCGCTCGTCCGCAGGTTGGCCTTTGCGCGATCCGAGCCACGGCAACTGCGGCTGGAAAACCAAGGATCACAAAGTAGTGACCCCATGCCTCCGTGATTCCCGCCAGCATCGCGACGCTGAGCAAGCAAAACTCCAACTCGAGATCCGCGTCCTTCTGTTTTCGCCCCGTTTGGCAGCAGAAACCGTATGCGAGCGCAATCAGGGCGAGGCCGATGACAGCCCCAACGGTTACCCACCCATGTAATCCATCCCAATCTGGACTGAAGTCGTGAACCGACCATGCCGCATTCTTAACGAACGACGGTACCGTGAAGTTAAAGTGTCGCGCCTGCGTGACCCACGCTTCCAGCACCGGCACGGCGTGTGACCGGAACTGTTTCCAAGACGACCAGCCCGTCGCCAATACGACCCCAATGCTCCACACCAGGGTCGCGCCCAGACATTTCCACCGCGCTTTCCAGCTGTCGGGCGCGCGCCAGAAAAACCATGGAAGCAGCAGAACAGGGAAGATTTTCAGCCAGGCTGCCGTGGCAATCACCAGACAAGCTACCGCCGACCTTCCGTTTCGCAGGAACCTGTAGGCCATCAGGATCATCGCGGCGATAAGCAACTGACATTGTGAAAAGAAAAAGTGCCAGTACATCGGCGCCGATGCCACGATGGCCCCGCACACCAGCATCCGCGCCTGAGGCGAAAGCCTTGACGATGTCCATTGCCACGTCTGCATCAGCACACAGCTCAAGCAGACCACCTCCAACAGCGTCCAAGCCCAGAACGCCGCGCGGGGCGGCATTGCGGCAAATGGCGTGAATATCCCAACAAGGAAGGGCGGATTCGTCGCCGTTGGGATTCCGGGAGTGTAATGAAATCCCCAACGGTCGTACTCCGGTTCCAACGGAGTGGAATAGACATCAGCGCCTGTCAGCAACAACCGGCTCGAGATGTAGTAATGGGCGAAATCGTTGCTCGTAGCCCGTGACGGGAGTTTACGCGCCACGTGTACAAGCCCGAACAAGGCGAGCCCCAGCGCCAGTGCTTGCAACACCCAAGCACACGCATTGCGTTCCGCGGTCTTCGTGTCTGATCTCAAGACTTCATGAGATGCCCTGCTGCATTCGGGCGGCGCGCACCGTGTTGTGCATGAGCATGGCGATGGTCATCGGGCCGACACCCCCGGGTACCGGAGTAATGAGTGACGCCTTTTGTAAGACCGCATCGAAATCCACGTCCCCAACAACCCGATAACCCTTTTCTGACGTCTTGTCCTCAATGCGATTGATGCCCACGTCAATCACCACGGCACCGTCCCGAATCATATTGGCTGTTACGAACCGGGGCACACCAATCGCCGCAATGAGAATATCGGCCGATCGACAGATCTCCACGAGATTCCTGCTCCGGGAATGGCAGATGGTGACGGTCGCATTCGCGTGCACCGCCTTCTGCGACAGGATCAGCGAGACGGGGCGACCGACGATCCGGCTCCGACCCAGCACCACGACGTGGGCTCCGTCGATCTTGACGCCGCTACGAATGAGAAGTTCATGGACTCCGGCGGGTGTGCACGGAACGAAACCGGTTGGGTCTCCGATCGCAAGTTTGCCAACGTTCAATGGATGAAAGCCGTCGACATCCTTGGCAGGACTGATGGCGGCGAAAACGTTCTCCTCCGAAATCTGCGGCGGTAGCGGCGATTGGACCAGGATGCCATGAATCTCCCGCTGGAGATTGAGGTTGTTGATGCTGGCCAGGATTTCGCTCTCGCCGGTGGACACAGGAAGATTGACGCGCTCCGAATGCATTCCGAGTCGGGCGCACATCTTGTCTTTCATCGAAACGTACGTGGCGCTGGCGGGATTCTCACCGACCAGAATCACCGCCAGACCAGGAGTAACACGACACTGGTTTTTAAGCCGCGCGATCTCGACGACAGTTTCGGCGTTGATCTGCTCCGCGATGGCCTTGCCGTCAATAAGTGTTGCAGGCATCGCGCCACGACTACCAAACCATGTCGATGCGTTCGACGCTGATGACAGGATACCGGTCGCCTTTGTGCCAGCGCTGGGTCCCGACGAGGCGCACGTGCTTCCCGTTGTACTTCGTCAGATTCAAACCGGGAGCTTCCAGATACGCCACGCGAAAACTAAGCCGATCCGCCTCCTGGGTTCGCAACTCGAAAGCTGCGGGCGCGTTTGATTCGGTTACGGAAGCCAGATATCCGTCTTTGACCGCATAGGTCACCAGCACATCCGGGTCCGTGTTGACAACGCTCACCGATGGCCCCCCAATCGGGGCCGCAACAGGCGGCGTCACAATCTCACCGGAGTTCGCCGACGGAGCTGGACCCGGTGTGGCTATCGGGGCCGGTGCCACTTCCACATCCACCAACTCAGCCGCGATCCAGCCACTGCAGTCCGGCGTCGGCCTGATCTGCGCCCAGTCGCCCTTCTTCTGGACGATCTCCACCTTCGTACCCTTCGCCAACTTGCCGATATCCCGGTAGCTCGACCCGGGGCCGCACCGCACGTTCAGATTGTCCACATCGGCGGCATCGTCCACCACATGCTTGGCGCTGACGTAACACTTGGCTGCCTCCGGTAACGTGATTCGCAACCACTCCATCGATTTCTCATGCTCGGTCACCGTCTGGCGTTCGAGCACGTCCACGGTTTCACCCTTGTGCAGTTGGGTGATGACCTCGGAATGCAGAGTGGGGCGGGAGCGTATATTGCTATGCTCGCCCTTTACTGTGCCCCGGGTCGCCACGCCTGCGGGAGCGGCTTGCGTCACCACGATTGCTCCGGAATCGGCGCGGCTGGGTGACATGCTCGACAGCGCCGCGCACGACAGCGCCGTGCTAAGAGCGAAAAACCGACGGTGAGAATTGCATAAGTTTGTATATTTCCTCATGAGTCAAATGCCTCCATTGTGATGTTGCCAAGTTCCCCAATTCGACCGGGCCAACCGCAAGCCGCACGAGCCGCTTCACGGGATGGCCGACGGCCGCCATCATTCGGCGAATTTGTCGCTTCTTTCCCTCGCTGAGAACCAGCTGCAGTTCGGTGGTGTCCTTCTGCGAGCGCACCTGGAAAATCTTGTCGGCATGCAACATCTCGCCGTCGCTACGAATCCCCTTCAGCAGGCGCGCGATCTCAGCGCTGGTTAATTCCCCCTCGACCTCCACCAGATAGGTCTTGCTCATCTTGTAACGCGGGTGCGTCAGCCGCAAGCTAAAAGTGCCGTCGTTCGTGAGAAACAACAGGCCTTCGGTGTCCTTGTCCAAGCGCCCGACTGAGTACACCCGGGGCAGGGAACGCGGGAGCAGATCAACGGCGCGTTGGCGGTGATGCGTGTCGTGATTGGTGCACAGGAACCCGGCCGGCTTGTTGAGCGCGATGTATACCTTTCCCTCGATGACAACCGGCTGGCCATCCACGGTCACGGCATCGCGCTCCGCATCGACTTTCGTCCCCAGCAACCGAGCCGGCTGACCGTTGACCAAAACCCGGCCGTCTTCAATGAGTTGCTCGCAACGGCGTCGGGAAGCTATGCCCGCTTCCGCAAGGTACTTTTGCAGGCGGACGAGCACGGTGGTCGGGGCGTCCTATTCGGGTTTCGTCTTCGGCAGGCCAAAGACCCGCTGACCGTCTTTCCAGCGACCCTGCTTCTTAAGCACTTCGACGCGCTCAAATCGTTTCAGGACATTGCGGCGCGCTTGAATTTTGCTGGCTCCCTTGAGACTACGATGTTGTGACATGGTGACTTCCTGAGTTAACGCTTGAGTGTCAGTTTCAGTGCTTCAATCTTCGCGGCGACCTCGTCGCGGTACTCGGGGGTTTTACCAGATTCCAGGTACTTTTCAAACTGTTTTATCGCCTCGGACGGATTGCTGTCCTCATCGAGCAGACCGAGTTTGTAGAATACCAGGGCATAGTCGGGACGCAATTCCAGCGCCTTGTGGTACGAGCCCAGGGCTTTATCACGGTCTTTCATCTGGGCATACGCATCCCCGAGACCGCTGTATGCCAGGGCGTACTTCGGATCCTTTTCAATGGCCTTTTGGTAGCAGTCAATCGACAGGTCAGGCCGCTTCTCAAAAAGATAAACGTCTCCCATGGCGTTGTTGAAATACGGGACGCTCGGGTCGATATCGATTGCCTTCTGGATCGCGCCCTTGGCTTCCTTGTCACGCAACTCCTGAAGGTACAAGATGCCGAGGCTGTAGTAGGCGTCCCCGTTCTGCCGACCCGCCTGCTCTTCGAGCTTCACGAACGCGATGAGATGCATCTCCGCCCCCTTCAGGTCGCCCAGCTCCTTCAACAACACGCCGAGATTGTGGTGCGCCCGCCCAAATTTCGGGTCGACCCCCAACGCCTTCTCGTAGGCGTGACGCGCCTCGTCCTTGCTGCCGACGTCGTCGTACAGCAGTCCCAACTGTGTCCAAACGTCCGGATCGCTTCCCTTGATATCGAGGTACCGCTTGTAGTCATCGATGGCTTCCCCCTTCTGCCCGAGCCGCTCGCAGGTAATGGCCAGATTGTAGAGCGCATCGAGGTGTTTCGGGTAAATCTTCAGCGCCTTCTCATATTCCTGTTTCGCGCGCGCCAGCGAGCCGCCCTGCACAAACTTGTTGCCGCGCTCAAAAAGCTTGTTGGCTTCGCCCACAGCGCCCTTGTCTTGCGTGGAAGTGTCCTGGGCCCACGCCGCAGTCACCGGCAAGGTCGCGACGAGCGCCGCGACCATAAATATTTCAATTGCCCGCTTCATTTTTCCCCTCCTTCTTCTTGAGTTTGTCCAATGCGGTCTGGGCGCTCTTGGCGGTCGAACTGTTCGGAAACTCGCTGACCAATTGCTCCAGCCGGGCACGCCCCTTGTCCTTCTGACCGACCGCCAACTGACTCAGCCCAAGGCAATACAGGGCTTTGTCCTTGTCCTTGTAATCCGGCCAGCGCTCCAGCAACTTCTCGAAGCTGTATGCCGCCTGCCCGTATTCGCCGCGTTTGCCAAGGGCGAACCCCAGAGCAAACATTGCCTTGTCCGTGTAACCGTATTGGTTCTCCTCGTCGTGTCCGATCACGTTGCGCAGGTGCGGCTCGGCCAGGTCCTCGTTCCCCTCTTCCAAATAGGTCTCGGCCACCTTCCAATTCGCTTGCACGTCCGCCGGATTCTGCATGGCCAGCCGACGCGCCTCGCGGAACGTCAACTTGCTGCGCTTGGCCTCGCTCAGTTTCGCCAGCAATTGGTCCTTGTCCACCAACCCGGCCACCCGTGACATCTCGTTGCCCTGCCCGTCAAGGAACAGGATCGTCGGCGCGCCGCGCACATCCAGTTGGCGCGTTTCGTCCGCATCCTTGCCGGCATCGATCCGTACGCACACAAATTCTTCCGCCGCCGCCATGACCGATTTGTCGGCGAGCACGCCTTCCTCCAGTTTCTGGCAATAATCCGAATCGCGGAGAAACACGTACGCGAGGATCGGGTTCTTCAGTTGCCGCGCCTTCTCTTTCGCATCCGACAACGATCGCACCCAGTGGATGCCCGAGCGCAGCTTCGTCAACGCCCCGGTCGCCGCTTCCCGCACCGAATCCGCCGCATCCGACTTCTCGACATCCTCCAGCCACGGAACCGCCTCGGCGCGTCCGCTATTCTGGAATGCCAGCACCGCCGACCATCGCACCTCTTGGTTTTCATCCTTCAAGCAGGCGCGCACACGCTGCAAATCTTCGTCGGCATCACTCACCTGCAACAATCCCACGATGGCGACCTGTCGCCGTTCGGCGCTCGAAGACGTCAGCATTTCGCGAAATTGTTTCTCAACGCGCGCCCCGCCAACGTGCGCCAACGCGTCCGCCGCCTCGGCCCGGTCTTCGTCGTTCGTGCTGCCGAGCTGCTTGATCAGGTCACCGACCTGGTCGGCGCGGGCCAGGCTGACGGACGCCAACAGCAGAAACGCGGCGGCGATTTTTGCAACGGAAGAACGCAGCCACGCCAAATAGCGCCGCTCGCCCGCGAGAATTGGCAGAAATATGATTTCGGGCACCTCGTAGCTGTGCGCCGCTTTGACGGTGCTCGTAATGGTACCCGTCCGCTCGCGAGTCGTCTTGATCAGCAGCAGACATTCGCGCGCGCTTTCGAGTTTGCCCCGCCACCAATAATGCGATTCCAGTCCGTTCACAATGTTCACACACGCCGCCAGCTTTTTTGCCAGGACGGCCTTGGCGACCTTTCGCGCTTCCGCGCGCGACGAACACGTAACCATCCCCACCACGGCATTTGTCATCGGCTCTTCCCTTCGATTATCTCGATCACTTCGCTCAATCCCGTGATGATGTGGTCCGCGTCTTTGGCCCACTCGGCGTCCTCATCCCCGTCCGCCAGCAACGCGCACGGCGCGCCCGCGTTCCGGGCGCAGAGCACGTCCCATTTGTAATCGCCAACCATCAGCACTTCGCCGGGCTTCGCGCCCCAACGCTTCGCAATCTCCCAAATCGGCTCGGGAGCCGGCTTGTACGGCCCGTCTTCCCTTGTGACAACGATGTCGAACTTCAGGTTCAATTTCCGGCACACCCCGTCCACCGACCGCCGCGTGTTGCGGGTCAGCAGTGCCGTCGGCATCCCGCGCCTGGCAAGATCGTCCAACAGCTCGCGCGCGCCCCGATTCAGCCTGGCTTGCGCCACGCCCGCATCCTCGAATCTCGTCATGATGGCCTGCACCCGCGTGCGCTCCGGGTCCGACGCCCTGGCGAGATAATCCAGCATATCGACGTCGCCGATCCCCGCCTCGTCCTTGATTTTCACAAAATCAAAAAACGGCTCTGTGATCGTCCCGTCCATGTCAAATATGACGCCCCGTATCTTCATGGGAACCGCGATGAAGCCGAGCGAAGCGAGACGCGACAACGTCGTGCCCCCGTCGCAACTGGAACCTCTAAGTTTGTTTTCGCGGCAGTTCTCAAGAAGCCGCGATGAAAGCACATCGGGACGGAAATGCCAATGCGGAAGGAAACAATAATAGCGCGGAGATGGTCTGCCTGTCGTGTTTGGCCCAAATTTCATTCGGGTTTTCATTTGTGCGCCGCGCTCGCCGCTCTCCACCCTTCGCTTCACGCTCCCGGCCTTTCGCTCTTGCCCGCATCACCGGACGTGCTACATTGCCCCGCGTCAGACAAACCGGCCCGCGCTGGCGTGCGGGCCTCGACCAACCAAAAGGAACTGACATGTCCATTCGACCCGTCCACAAGCTGATCAAATCCAAACCCACCCTCGAAGGCGCGGGCGTCCACCTCCGCCGCGCATTCGGCTTCGGCAACACCGCCGACACTGACCCGTTCCTCCTCCTCGACGATTTCCGCAACGACATCCCCGACGATTACCTCGCCGGCTTCCCCTGGCACCCCCATCGCGGTATCGAGACCATCACCTACGTCCTCGCCGGCCACGTCGAGCACGGCGATAGCATGGGCAACCACGGCTCCATCGACGCCGGCGACATCCAGTGGATGACCGCCGGCCGCGGCATCATCCACCAGGAAATGCCCAAGGGCGACCAGTCCGGCCGCATGCACGGCTTCCAGTTGTGGGCCAATCTCCCCTCCTCGCTCAAAATGACCGCGCCCCACTACCAGGAGATCAAAGCGCCCGAAATCCCCAACATCACCGACGACGACGGCACCCAGGCCCGTATCGTCTGCGGCACGTTCTGGGGCAAAAAAGGACCCGTCGACGGCATCGCTGCCGACCCGATCTATCTCGATGTCACCGTCCCGCCCGGCAAACGCAAACGCCTGCCCGTCGACACCTCGCGCCACGCGTTCGCCTACGTCTTCGCCGGCTCCGGCAAATTCTGCAACGCGTCCGGCCCGCTCGCCGTCCCCACCGAAAGCGTCGGCTGGCTCGACACCGCACCCCCTTCCGAGGCCTACGACCGCTCCCTCGTCCTCTTCGATAGCGGCGACGAAGTGGTCGTCCAGGCCGGCGAACAAGGCATCCGCTTCCTCCTCGTCTCGGGCAAACCACTCAAAGAACCCGTCGCGTGGTACGGCCCCATTGTCATGAATACCCAGGAACAACTCCGCAAAGCGTTTGAACAATTGAACGAAGGCACGTTCCTGGAAGCAACGAAGATAGATTGACTCCCAGTGCCGCCCAGCGTTTAGTTAACGTGCGGTCTGCCATGCCGGTGTGGCAGTCGCTTCCCAGAACTCCCGTTACTCAATTCGACGAACACGAAAGCCGATCCAGTCCTCTCGACCTTTCCAATCTCGTTTGTATACGTTTTCGGGATTGCGTGGGATGTCAGAGGGCAGGGAGGGCAAGTTTGTCCATTCCCTGTAGTTTGTTAGGCCTAGCCTGCGTGCGAAGCTGCGTGCTTTCTGGAAGGGTCGCCATTTGACCTTACCGCGCGCTATTCTGTTGGTGCCCAAGAAATCGCCCCACGATACCCATCCTTTGTTCTTGTAATGGCCCGCCGGGGTGGCAGGAATTTGCTTTGGTTTCTTGCCCTCCGCACAAAACCGGCGCCACTCGACCACGGATTTCAAGCCATAGGTATGAACGGCTGTCCGGGCCTCTTGGTACGAGACAAAACTTCCTCTATATGTGTTTCCTGTGCCCAGGAAATTGCCCCACCCATTCCAGCCATGCCCCCGGTAGGCGCGATTGGGGCTGGTCGGAATATCTTTCGGGCGCTTGGCGGAGGCACAAAAACGACGCCAATCATCTCGCGATTTCAACTCAAGGCCCAAAACGAATTGGTGCGCCGCCTCAAACGTTCGCCAGTTCTTGATCGCCTGAGTTCCTGTGCCAAGAAAATCGCCCCAGCTAATCCACCCAAGCTTTCGGTACACGAGATCAGGGTGTCTCGGAATGTCCTTGGGGTGCCTAGCTCCAGCCACAAAACGTCGCCAACCATTCGCCGATTGCAGCCCAAGGCCTGATGCGAACTGACGCGCCTCTTCGAATGTTCGCCAGTTTTTCTTAGGGTTTCCGGTCCCAAGAAAATCGTCCCAATCAATCCAGCCACGCTGGCGATATGTGCGGTCCGGGGTCGATGGAACATCTGCGCGCTTTCGGCCGCCACGAACAAATAGTCGCCAAGACTTTTGAGTTCGCAGGCGAAGCGCCCGCGCATATTCACGAGCAAGTTGGTACGGTAGCCAGTCCGACACAGGATCAATGCTGTTACGGGCTGCGGCTTTTTCGGCCAATTGCGGAAGAGTTTCTGGCCAATGCACTGTTGCCCTCGCCAGATCATCGGTCCCAACTACTTCACACGCCAATTCCTTGACGTACTTGGCCGCATGCTTCGAGATCTTGTTTGCCGTCGTTATAACAAGCCGCTTGTTAATACGGCGTACAATTGTGTCCGCAATAAACGAATCAAGGTGCTTCTTCTGGAGTGTAGTGTGCGGGGCCAATGCTTTTGCCTGCACGCCCCACACGTTTCCTGCGTCATCCACGGCAATCAGATCAATGCCAGTATCACTTCCTGTTAGATCAATTCCGCTTGGTGTCGGCGCGTCAGTGGGCCAAGGCGCGGCCCATTGTTTCACAATCGGGAAACGTGCTCTTAGATAATGCTCGCAGAGAAGTTCAAAGACCCTTCCGGCCTGCTGCGGTTTTTTTATTCCACGTAATTGCGAGAGCAGGTTCTCAAATACAGACATCCTAATGATCCTCCGCCGGACTCTGGGAGGATGATACAGGACGAAACCGTTTGCGTGACTCGCCCACTTCCGAGAGCCCAGATTACACCTCACACCCCGAGCGGATCGCGGCCGCTCGCTGTCTTCGAGAACGTCCACCCGTAGCGGAAAAAACCACTTCACGTCGCGGATGGCTGACTTGACCTTCGCCACCAACTCCGCAGGGATTTGCGTGATCCCGTGCGCCGTCCGCGCGTGCTCCGCCACCTTCTTCATCAACTCCGCCTCGTTCTCGGCGCGCGCTTCGAAGTCGCAATCCACACCAACGTCCAGACACTTGATGCTTTTTGCCATAGCTGCCTCCCGAGAAGTTGAGTCACAGCTTACGCCAAATCCCGCAAACGTTCAACGGAAGATTGCCAAGCCCGTCTCGCCGTGTCTCCGTGGTGAATTCGCAGCGTGCCTCGCCGCCCCTACCACGTATACTTCACCGTGTACGTCACGATCTGCTCGCCGTCCTTGTCCACCTTCACGGGGAAATGGATCGTGTTGGAATCGTATTTCGTCCATTTCTGGTTCGACTCGACAATCTCCCAATTGCTCCAGCGGTAGAGGGTTTCCTTTACGAGCACCTCGACGGGCTCGGTCTTGTGGTTGCGGACGTGGATCTCGAAACTCTCGGTGATGGCGTGGCCACCGACATCGATACTGAAATTCGTCCGCTTCCGCTCGCCGACGATATCAAACGCGTCGCCGATGTGCAGTTTGACCGTCTCGTCCTTGGGCGTGTGGTCGATCTCATCCTCTCCAACGAACTCCAGCGACCCGTCCGCCTCATCGCGCTTGTATAGCCGCACCTTCCCTTTCGGCAACGCCATCCCCATGTGGTTGTCCTTCGCGTTCTTGACCTCGATGATGACGTTGACCTTCTTGTTGCCTTCCTCGCTGCCATAACTGGCGTCGCTGTTCAATCCCCCATAAAACTGGAACTGCGGCGCGCCCTGGTAGAGAAAAACCTTCTTCACGGGCACATCAGCCGCCTTCAACAACTCAATCTGCTTGGTCTGGTTCTGCGCCACCGTCGCCGGCCGGCCGAGCGTGTACAGGTGATATTCGAAAAACGCCTTCTCCTCAAAACCCTGCGCGGCGGGAGCCGCACCAATTGCTCGATATGAGCCAATGGCTCCAAGTCTAGCCTGAGGCTGCACCTTGCGCACATCCCCCGCGATCAGCTTCAACTTCGCATCTTTGTATGTTGCGCCCGACTGATTATTGATCGTCACCCAGCCGCCGAGGTCGAGTGCCGTGTCTTTCGCATTGAGCACGGCGTTGTAATCCGCCTGCCAGTTGATCCCAGCGGTTTGATATGCCACCTCGATCAGCTGTCGCCCCACTTTCTCTGTCGCCAGCTTCCACACCAGCGTCGGCTTGGTGATCAGTCCCTCCGGCAACGCGCCAAGTTGGATGTCCTTCACATTGTCGCCGCGCTGCACCATCACAATCCCGGCCTTCTCGTCGGCCTGCCGAATCACGAGTTGGTTTCCGTCGAAGCTCAGCAACGTGCCCGAGTACCGCGATCCGTCCTTCGTCAGCACCTCAATCCGCTTGTCGATGTATTTCTCCAGCAGCTTGTCCGCGGACACGAGGTCATACTCGTAATTTTGCTCCAATACCGAGGCGTCCGGGTCCGTGATCGATTTGAATTGCACGCTCGTCCCGTCAATCTGCGACGCCACGTCGGAAAACCGGATCGTGCCGATCTTCTCCTCCACGTTCACCTGGCGTCGCTCGCGCACGACGCCGAAGTTCTGGTTGTAGATCGTCAGCGCGACCCCCTCCTCGTTGGTTGTCGTGGCCGCTGTCCCAGCACGCAGTCCAGTTGCGGTGACAGCGAGAAAAAGCAGAATCATCAGCCTGTATCGCTTCATAACGTCCCTCTGTTGAAGTTCGACCCCGCTACCCTACAAGAGTTCCAGCCGACGTGCGATATTTTCTATGAAGCTTTTCAAATGGAACGGACTCCCTATAATGCGCGCATGGCTTCCTGGAAATATGACATCGTCATCGTGGGGGCAGGACCAGCCGGTATCACCGCCGCCATCGCTCTGGCGAAGGCGGACATCCCCGTGCTCGTCATCGAGGCCGGCGCGTTTCCCGGCGCGGAAAACTGGTCGGGCGCGGTCTATTTCACCGAGAACCTCGCCCAACCCGATGTCCTCGGCGAGGAGGCCGTCCGTAATTCCGCCTACGAACGCCCTGTCACCAAACGCGGCTTCTACATCTATAATGGCCACTCGCTCGTCGGCCTCAGCTATCGGAATCCCGCCACGTTTGCCAATTGCTACACCGTCCTTCGCCCAACCTACGATCATTACCTCGCCGAACTCGCGAAATCTTTCGGCGCTCACATTCTCACGGAAACCACCGTCGACGGCCTGCTCCGCGACGAGAACAACCACATCATCGGCGTTCACACCGACCGCGGCTCCATCTACGCCGATGTCGTGTTCCTCGCCGAGGGCGACGCGTCACAGCTCGTCTCGAAGGAAGGCTACGAACGCACCACCGACCCCGGCGCGCCGCATTTCCTGCAGGGCATCAAGGAAATCATCGAGGTCGATCCCGATTACATCGAGCACACGTTCGCGCTGCCCAAAGGAGAAGGCGCCGCGTTCGAAATCCTGCTGCGCAACGGCTCGATCCACAATCGCACCGCCAATCTCAACATGGGCGGCTTCCTCTACACGAACAAGTCCAGCATTTCGCTCGGCCTCGTGCTGCCCCTCGACAATCTTAGCAAAGAGTTCGGCGGCGACCACAATCGTCTCATGGAATGGTTCAAGGGCCTGCCCGAGATCAAACGCTGGACCAACAACAGCCGCTCGACCGCCTACGGCGCCAAAATCATCCGCAGCGGCGGCTTCCGCGAACTGCCGCAGCTTGTCGACAACGGCCTCGCCATCGGCGGCGCCGCCACCGGCATCGGTCTCGATTTCCCCTATCCCAATTTCACCGGCCCGGCCACGGCCATGGGCCACTTGTTCGCCCACGCCATTTTGGAAATTCGCGCGACCGACACAAGCTTCTCCCGCACCCGCCTCGAAGAACTCTACGAACGTCCGCTCCGCCACACGCATTACTTCAAGAACGTCGAGTTTCTGGAAAAATGGCCGCAGTACATCGAGCACACTCGTGTGTTCTTCGGTCGCGCCGCCGACCTCGCCAACGGCTCGCTCTACGTCGCCAGCAATCCGTCCCTCGCCGCGCACCAGAAACTCTGGCAACTCGCCAAGTTCACCCGCGAGACGCTCCCGCTCAAACAATGGGGCCTATTCTTCCGCGATCTCCGCGAACAACGCGACGCCCTTGGCCTGAAAACCGCCGGCAAATCTTCCTCAAAGACAACCGCTGCATCCCAATCCAGTGGCGGTGAAGTCCATCTCGACTTCCGCGTCGATGGTCAACCGCAAACCAGTTTTCTTCCGCCTATTTCGTCTCTGTTCCGCAAAGCGCCACAAATTCTCGCCGTTGCTCCCGACCATTTGTACCGCAACGATGACACAACGTTGCCCGTCAAACTTTCCCGGGCCATCCGCTCCGCTAGACGCGGCTTGAGCTTGTTCGACCACATCGCCTTCCCCGTCTTCGGCGCGCTGTTGCTCGTGCTGATGCCGATCCAATGGATCTGCGAACTCGTCTGGCTGCTCATCACGCGACCCTCGCCTGAAAAATTTCTCTCGAGCTTCTTCCAGAAATATCGCGCGCTCACTCGCGACCGGGTGAAGCTCGACCCCGACGCCGTGAAGATCGAGCAGCCGTGGGAGGAGAAACTTTCCCTCATCCGCTATTTCTCCGAGCATCACTCGCATATCAAGGTCTTCCGTCCCGAGAATTTCGAGAACCGCACCAGGATCACCGAATCACCGCTCTGGCACGTCTGCCCCGCCAAGGTCTACGAATGCCTCACTGACGATCTCGGCCAATCCCAGCTCGTCGTTAATTTCGAAAACTGCGTCAAATGCGAAACCTGCTGGCGCGCTGCCCCCAACGATGTCGACTGGACCCGCCAGCGCAAGCAGCGCCTGATCTACTCCGCCCCAACCGACGCCAACGCGAAACTTCTCGCGCTGCAGAAGTCCGTTGCCCCGGACAACACGAAGAGTCTACCCCATGAAGTCGAGATTCCCGGTCTCGCTCTGAATCCAAAGTCCGACAAGGTTCTTGCGCTCTCCGCCAAACTCCACGAGTTCTCCGAATCCGTTTACGCCGGGCCGCGTTACATCGATGCCGGCCGCACCCGGTGGCTTCAGCATCTTCTCGCCGAGGCGCAAACCATCGCTGCCGACGTCAAAAGCCCGCGCATCGACCGGCAGCTTGCCCGCATTGTCGCCCACGCCAAGCGCCGCAAATTCTTTTGGGCCGAAGCCGATGTGCGCCAGTTGCTCGAACATCTGCCGCCGCCACCCGCGCCGCCCGTCGACCGACCGCTCCAAACGCGCCTCGCCATGGTCGCGCGTCTCGATAAACTTTTCTCGAAGCAGGCCATCAAGGACCTCGAACACGGCAAGCCGCTTTCACAGGAACAGAAAAACTTCCTGCACGTCCTGGCCGAGGCTGCGTCACCACCGCGTGACATCATCCTGCGCGAACTCGCCCGCCGTGATCCGGCCCTGGCCGCGCTCGTGTCGGGAATTTACTCCGCGCAGGTCGCCGCCCGACCCGAACTCGCCGATCAACCATGGATTGGCCTCACCGCCGCGCGTAGCGTGTGGAAAGAATTTGTGCCCGAGCAAACGCCAACCTTGCAACAGACTGCTGCCGACCTTTGCGCCATCGCGCTCGGCGCCGGTGAAATGTTGTTGGAACGCTGTCACCAGCATTCCACCAGCCGCGTTCAATTTCCGGGCCTCTTTAAGGACGAGGACGGTCACGACGGCATCATCAAGTTCGGCTCCGTCAAAAAGCTCCTCAGCGAAATGGAAGCGCAGGTCCATCTTCTGAAAGCGTTGCCCTCACACGCCGACAAGGAACCCCCACTGGTCAAACTCCTCGCTTCCGAAGCGCTCGGCCCCGATCCCGGCAGCCTCACCTACAACGCCGGCCAAATCTTCGGCGGCACCGCCTACAGCGAAGACGACGTCCTCTCGAAATTCTACCGCGACAGCGTCAGCTTCGCGTATTTGCTCTACGACAACGGACAACTCCGCCGCCAAATCTCTCCCGACATCGACGCCAAACTCGCCGCCTTCTCACAATCCGTCGTTCGTGCTCTCCCGATCACGAGCGAACTCGACGCCGAACTCGCCAAAATGTTCACAGGCTCAACGCCCACGCCCCGTCCGACCGGCCTCGGCGCATCCGTTCTCGAACGCGGATACATCGAAGCCCCCCTCCAGCGTCCGCCGGCGTTCAAGTACCGCGAAGCGCTCGACACGAAACAGGAATATGATTACGGCGATTTCCTCGTAAAGCCGTTCGATGCCAATTCCTGGCGCTTCACGCCGGAAATGTTGCACGCCGACGCCGAACTCCACGCGTATTTCGACGAGCTCCACAAATACTTCACGGAAAAATTCTGGAACGCGCGTTTCGACGGCCTCCCCTACCATCGCCTCGTCGAGAAACTGCACATGGTCCCGCTCGCCGACGTGCGCGACATGGTCGCCCGCGGTTTTACCCGTATGTACATCCCGAAGGAATTCGGCGGCGAAGGCCTGCTCAAGGCGCACTATTACATCCTCTGCCCGCTCTCGATGCGCTACGCCGACCCGTCCTACGCGCTGACCATCATGGCCCATTCGAGCATCGGCACCACCCCGATCCTCCTCGGCCTCAATCAGGACCTGCCCCGCGCCAAAGCCGACCTGCAAGAGTTCCTGTCCAACACGTCCCTGGTCTCCGACCTCAAATCGGAAATCACCCGCATCCTTCGCATGTTGGAATCACCCGAAGCGCTCAAGGTGAAGAAGGTCTTCACCGCTCTCGGCGAAAAAGTGAAGACGGACATCGGCAAGAAGCCGATGCTCCGCGCCATTGCCAGCGATTTCCTCTCACATTTCATGGACGCCGGCCGCGTCGGCCTGCGCACCGACCTCGTCGCGTTCAAGAGTGAACTGCAGAAGTCGCTGGAGATACTCGACGCGCTACGCCCGCGCGCCGAGACCGTCATCGCCGAACTCGACCGTCGCGCCGAAGCCCACAAACTCTTCCTCCGTCTCATCTCCGCCGGCCAAATCAGCGCGTTCGCGTTGACGGAACCCAGTGCCGGCAGCGACTCCGGCGGCATCCAGACCCGCGCCGAATTGAAAAAGGTCGAGGTCCTCACCGATGTCGACGGCGTGAAATATTTCATGTTCGGCACGGACCGTAAAAACATCATCGACGCCGCGACCATCGATCCTTCGAAAATCGACTACAGCGAGTACGACTACAAGACCGACGACCCCACGAAGTTCCGCTACTACCAGCACAACGGCAAACGCATCCCCATTCACGACATCGGGCAAATCCGCCGCGACGGCGACAAGGAGTTCTACGAGTACTACGAACTCAACGGCGCGAAAATGTGGATCACCAACGGCCACATTGCTGGCGTGTTCTGCCTCTACGCGCGCACCAGGGAAGGCCCGTCGGGTTTCATGGTCGACCGCCACGCCGAGGGCCTCATCGTCGGCAAGGACGAGGAAAAAATGGGCCAGCGCGGTTCGCCGACCAACGAACTCGGCCTCACCAGCGTCCGCGTCCCGCGCGAAAACGTCATCGGCATCGAAGGCCGCGGCCAGGTCAACGCGCTGGAAACCCTCAACGTCGGCCGCCTCGGCCTCTGTGTCAGCGCCGTGTCGATGATGGCGAAAATCGTCGAGCAAACCCGCGCATTCATCCTCGACCACAAACTCGACAAGGAAGAATGGGTGCTGAACATCCTCGGCGGGATGGCCACCGAGTTGTACGCTACCGAATCGCTCGCCTACGAACTCATCGGACGCGCCGATCATCACGGCACGAAATCCGTCCGCACCGAGTCCGCCATCGGCAAGTATTACGCCAGCGAAGCCCTCCATCGCACCATCCGCGCCGCCGAGAAAATCATGGGCATCGAAGGCTGCACCCAGATGCATGAATTGGAGAAACACCGTCGCGACTCCCGCGTCCTCAACATCTACGAAGGCACCAACGAAGTGCAGCGCTTCCTGATCCTCCGCGACTTGCTCGACCACGTGCTGCCACACGCAAAACCAGAGGGTGAGGCTTCCGTCGGAGCCAATAGAAGCTGCGCGATTTACCTTCCTTCGCACTTTGCGCCGCGCTGCAGACATCTTTGGCGCACAAGCCTGGCAGAACGCCAATTTCCAACCCATCATGTTCAAGCTCGCCGAGATCGCGGGCTATCTCAAAGTGATGGACTCTGCCCGTTGGCGCACCGAGTGGCTCAAGCAGAATGCCTCGGACGCCGATACCGCTCACCGCCATTTTGCAGAACAGTCCTGCCAAGCCTATCTCGACTACGCCAAACGCGAGATCGAGCGGCTCCAGTCAGAATTCGAACACGACTTCACCATTCTCAAGCAGGGTCTCTACCCGCCCGACATCCGCGTCGCGCAATTGTCGTTGCAAGCACACGAAGGCCGCGAAACCGAACACCACATCCGACCCGCTCACCGCGTTACGCATCCGCTGCATGTGCTGGTCGTGTTAAACGTCGTGCCCGTTCTCTCGCCGCGATCCGCGCGTCATCAATGGTGAGTTGTTGGAAACGCATTTCGACATCGATGCGCCACGCCGCTCCGCGCTCCAACACGCCGTTGAATTGAAATCCGCTTCCGATGACGTCACGGTTACCGCCATCGCCACCGCGCCGCAGTTCGCCGCGGAATCATTACTCCGCGCCCTGGCGCTTGGCGCCGACAACGCCGCGTTGATCAAGACCGACGATCTTCTCGACAGTCCGCACGACGCCGCGCGCCTCATTGCCGACCTCGCCGGACAGAAGCAACTGCCCTGCGACCTCGTCTTGTGCGGCGACGCAGTTCTCGCCGCCGTGCTCGCGGGAAACCTTGGCCAGGCGTATTTCTCCAACGTCAAAGACTTCATCATCGCCGGTGATCAAACGAAGCTGACCCTGCAAAAGCCGGACGCATCGATCACGATCGACGGCCCTGTCGTCCTGGCCATGGCCGATTCCACCACCGATCTCGACTTCAACGTCGACGATTACCTCGACGCATTGACCAAGCCCCTCGAAATCGTCGACGCCACGCAACTCGCTACCGGCCCGCGGTTCGAATTCCGCTACCGATTGCCCGAGAAACCGCAGGTCGCAGAAAGTGTGGAAACAACGCCCGAAGCCGTCGCCACTTTGGTGCGGAAAATCGCGGGTGTTGAAACGACGACACAAGGCCGCAGCTCGTTCTCCGGCAAGATCGAATCCATCACCCCGGCGAAACTTCCGGGGCGCAACGTCGCCGTGTTCATCGCGATACCCGACAAACTCGACGGTGTCGAAACAGCTGCCACCACCGCCGCCGCGCTGTCGTTACCGTTCCACGTACTGGTGCTTGGCCAGTTTGACGAAGCGCTCGTCCGTTCGGTCGCTGCTCGCGTGAACGCCGATTCCATTTACTTCGCCACAAGCCCGCATCTGAAAAGTTCGACCCCATCCGCCTTGCTGGCGGCGCTCCAGACGATCTGGAAGGATTTGTTGCCCGCTGTGCTGGCTTCAGGCGCGTGGGCCAACGAACTCCTCGCGCAATTCGCCCGCACGTTCCCGCGCGTGCAGGCCCGTTACAATGTGGTCGAGGTTGTTTCCCGCAACGGGAGCGTCGATCTCGTCGCGCCGGCTTACGGCGGCAAAGTCCAACACGTCGCGACCATCGGCCAAATCGCCGAGCATCCGCTGGTAATGACCGTGGCGGCAGGATCAACCGCCGTCATCGCGACGCAAAAACCCGATTCCGAAAAACAGGTGTGCCTCGCGTCACTCGAATTCGAGTACGACGCCGCCACCGACGAATTGGCCCGCGCGTTACAGGCCGCTCACGACGACAGCGGCGTGACAACCATCGCCGATGCCGAGTTCATCATCGACGTCGGCTACGCGCTACGCAACAAGGAGAATTTCGACCTCGTGATCCTGCCGCTCAAGAGGCGTCTTGAGGAAATCGGCGTGAAGAACGTCATGCTCGGAGGCACACGGAAAGTCGTCGAGGAATTGAAGTTGCTCACCTCCGACCAGCAGATCGGCCAGACCGGCACCACCGTCAACCCGAAGCTCATCATCTCCATCGGCGTCAGCGGCGCGCCGCAACACGTCGATTACATCGGCGAACAAGCCACCATCATCGCCTTCAACAAGGACGCCGACGCGCCCCTCATGACCCTCAACAAACGTCGCGCCCGCCCCAAAGTCGTGCCCATCGTGGGCGACTTGTTTGAAACGGTGCCCAGATTTACGGCGGCGTTGAAGACGTGAAGCTTCCGTTGGATAGGGCGAATGATCATCGTGATACCCACGCTGAGCGTAAGGAGCCAGAGCCAGCCCTACTTCTCCGCGCTTGACTCGAGCAACTGCCAGAACTTCGGGTTGTCCTGGAGAAGTTGATCCTCGGATATCGGCAGTTTGCTGCGGAAGAAGAAGTCTTTCAGCGAATTCTTGCTGAGAATGCACCGTACATTGATGATATCGCCGTTCCGCTCGAAATAGATGCGGTAATCCTTCACGCGATACCGATAAATCTTCTTCCCGGCGCGGGTGAGCTGGCCAAATTTCTCGTCGTCCTTCTCGAAATCCTGCGGGAAAAGCTGGAAGCCATCGATGATTTCCAGCTGCAGCTTGCGCGGCAATGCCGCCAGTTCTTTGGCGCTCACGGGATTGAAGATGATCTGCAGCATGGATTGAGGATAGCCGAAGCTCACCGCTCCGCAAGACAAGATTTGGCCACGTCGGGGTGATCCGTAATAATGCCGTCGACACCCCAGCCCGCCAACTTCGTCATCTCGGCCTCTCGATTCACCGTCCACACAAACAGTTTCCAGCCGCGCTTGTGAATCCGTCGCACGACCCGCGGCGAATGGACCAGCCGCCGGCTCAGTCCAACGCCCTTCACGCCGGCGCGTTTGAGACGCGCCACGGCCAAGGGCAGGCGCCGCGCCACCAATCCAAACCGCGAAATCTGCGGGTTCGCCGCCGCGATCTCTTTCATTCGCCGAATCGACAGCGAGAATACAATTACTTCGTTTTCCATCCGCGTGTGGCTGATCATGGCTGCGACTTTGCGCAGGTCGGCACGCTTGATTTCAATGAGCACGCGCGCCCTGCCCCGGCACAGCTGCAACACCTGCCGCAATGTCGGCACCTGCGGGTTCAGCCGGCGGATTTCCGTCAGCGACTTGTCGCGCACCCGGCCACGGACGCCGCAAATCCGGTTCAATCGATAATCATGAAACACAATCAACTCACCGTCCGCCGTTTCCTGCACGTCGATCTCCACAAGATCAACGCCAAGCTGAAGGGCGGCCCGCATGGAGGCCAGTGTGTTTTCCGGATAGCGACCGCTGAAGCCGCGGTGCGCGATAATCAGGGGCCGCGTTGTCAAGGCAGGTTGCGTTTCCATTCTTCCACGTAGCGCTCGAACTGGGAACGCTCTTCATCGGGGTTCCAATTCATCAATGGCGCCATCAGATGCGCCACCGTCGAGGCCACTTCCGGACCGCCCGCCCGGCTCAACGCCAGAGGCGTGCGCCGCCGCATGACGTCCTCGAGCGTGACGACCATCTCCTGTTGGCAGGCGTGGATAATGTCGCTGGCGTGAACCTCCGGAGCCTCGGATATTTTTTCCCCGGCCGCTACGGGCCGGCGATTCGGCACGGGAACTTCCGCGGTGCGACACGGCGGGGCCGCCACGTTGAGAAGCCCATAGGCGGCGTCAACAGTTTGCTGCGCGATGACCCGATGCGTGGTGTACTTACCCCCAATGATGCTCAAGAGATTGCGTCCCGTTCGCACCACGCGATGTTCGCGGGAACGCTCCGACGGTGTGGCCCGCGCCGACGCGGCAACCGAACGCACGCCGACCGTCGTGGTAATCACATCCGATTCGGAAAGTGGCGCGTCGGGGAACAGCGCTCGCGCCTCCGCCAGCAGATAATCGACGTCCGCCGGCTCGACGCGCGCTTGGGCGGGATCACCGTCGAAATTCGTGTCGGTTGTGCCCAGCAATGAGTAGTCGCCCCACGGAATCACAAACAGGATGCGACGATCGCTCCGGGCCTGAAACACGATGGCGTGTTGCCGGGTGAGCCGCGGCACAAGCAGATGCACGCCCTTGGCCGGGCTGAGGCGCACCGCACTGGCGTCGAACGGCGTCAACCCGCACACCTGTTCCACCCATGGTCCCGCCGCATTGACGAATACCCGGGCGGAGATTTCAAACGTGCAGGAGCCCACTTCATCCCGCACGCGCGCCGCCACGATCCGGTCCTCGCGGGTAATGAGGCCAGTCAACGTGCAGTAGTTGATACAGGAGGCTCCCAATTCGGAGGCGTGGAGGATGTGGTCGATACAGAAACGCGCGTCGTCCTCCTGGCAATCGTAAAAGGACACGGCCCCCCGGAGACCCTTGCGCGACAGCGACGGCTCGTCCATCAGGGTCCGCTCGACAGAAAGTGTTCGGTGCGGGGCGACATTGCGGCGAAGCGCGAGCCAATCATACAGGCTCATGCCGAGACGCAGCTTGGTGAGCGAAATCTCTCCGCCCTCGTAAATGGGGAACAGAAACGGGAGCGGTCGTACGAGGTGGGGAGCCGTTCGTCGCAGAATGTGTCGTTCACGGCACGCCTCAAACACGAGACGGAAATCACGTTGCTGTAGATAGCGGAAGCCGCCGTGAATCAATTTGGAAGAGCGACTGGATGTCCCGCTCGCAAAGTCCGATTTCTCGATGAGCGCCACGCGCAGTCCCCGCAGGGCTGCGTCGCGGGCGACGGCGGCTCCAAAGATACCGCCACCAATGACCAAGAGGTCAAAATACTGACCCGACAGCGCCAATAAATCGCGATTCATTCCGAAGTCCTTGAAATATAGCAGCTAACAGTAGATTTGTCTCGTGTAAAGGCGGCTTGATTTTGTGGGGAAACTTGGTATAGTAATTATACTGTGGTTGGCCGCGTCGCCAGAGGCATCCTCGTGGAAACGTTTTACGTACATAGTCCGCCATGATTGTATCCCGTTCCAGCCGATTACCGCGCAAAAAGCTCCTACTGGCTGTTGGGGACGCTGTTTGCACCGCCCTCGCCATGGTCGCGGCCGTCATGCTACGCTTGGGTTGGACCAGCGGCCTTGAGTATCTCCAAGCTCGCCAGACCGCCATCCTGATCTCCTGGTTCGTGTTCGTCCTCGCCTTTTACATTGGCGGCCTCTACGAATCCGAGCGCCTGCAGAGCCTGGGCAGGACCCTCGCCGCAACCGTGATGTCCGTTGCCGTGGGCGTCGTGCTCATCACGGGGTTCTTTTACGCGACATTCTCGATTGAAATCGGCCGCGGCATTTTTCTCGGGTTCGCGGCCTTCGTGTTTGTGGCCGTCGTCTCCATGCGCATGCTGTACATGGCCGCCAGCCGCCACGGGTTCATGGCGCAACGCTGCCTCATCATCGGCACAACCAGCGAAGCCCGCAAGGCCATCGAGTTGATCGGCCAGAACGCCCACGCCAACCTTCGCATCCTGGGGTTGATCGATTGCGGCACCGACCGCGAGCGCATTGGCAAGTTCTTCGACGACTACCCCGTCCTCGGAACGCTCGACACGCTGGAACGATTTGTCGACCTGTATGACGTCGAACGCCTGGTCCTGGCGGCTGGACAGGAATCGGAGCCCGTGTTGTTGCGGCAACTCCGCCCCTTCCGTTATCGCGGCATCGAGCTGGTGGACTTCGTCGCGCTCAGCGAGGAACTCGCCCAGGAGATTCCTCTCGACCACATCAATGACGAATGGCTGTTCATGGCGTCGATGAACAACTCGCGCATCCACATTCGCCGCCTCAAACGCCTGACGGACATGCTGGTCGCGTTGGCCGGGCTGTTGATCACCGCCCCGTTCGCCGCCATCGCCGCGGTCTTGGTCAAACTGGATTCGCCCGGCCCGATCCTCTTCAAGCAGGAGCGCCTGGGCCGCGAGAGCGTCCCGTTCACGCTGTTCAAATTCCGCACGATGCGCGTGGACGCCGAGAGCGAGAGCGGCCCCGTCTGGGCCACCGAGAACGACCCGCGCGTCACCCGCGTCGGCAAATGGCTGCGCAAATTCCGTATCGACGAAATCCCGCAGCTTCTCAACGTCCTGCGCGGCGACATGAGCCTGGTCGGCCCGCGTCCCGAACGCGAAATCTTCATTCGCAAGCTCTCGGAAAAAGTCCCGTTCTACGCCGAACGATTGCTGGTTCCGCCCGGCATCACCGGTTGGGCGCAGGTCATGTACCCGTACGCCGCCAGCATCGAGGAATCGCGACGCAAACTGCAATTTGACCTCTACTACATCAAGCACATGTCGTTCTTCCTCGACATGTACGTCCTGTTGAAAACGTTCAAGACGATTCTCTTCGGGCGGGAGCGAACCGCACTGAAAGTGACGGTCAAACAACCCAGACCGCGCTACACCGAGGTCAAGACCGAGACCCTCTTCTTCAATCCGTCGACTCCCCCGGCTAAAGCCGAACCTAAGCCCGGCGAGCCACAGCCTCACCCGCGCTCACACCGCGCCAGTTGACAGCCCGCCGCGCCCGCACCGCGTGGACCGAATCCGGCGCGAAGATGGGGCGGAGTGGTCGTTTGTTGAATACGTGCGGCGGTGATACGAAGCGTATGAGGCTGCGGTACTCGAAAAGGGCTTTCGCGACACCGGCCCCATATGCACCCTTGGCGCCGCCACCGCTCAATACAAGGCAATCTACTCGTCCCTTGGTTTCGTCTGTCATTTGGGGCATCCAGGTTCTTTGATTCGTGTCCTGCAACCGTGAGCTTCACCCAAATCTCCACGACCACATCTTTGCGCGAACGTCAGCCAAGCAACTTCGGTGGCGCCGGCACTAGCCTCCGCAACGACGGGAGTCTAAGCCGAGAAATGACGTTCGACAAGCTCTAGGTAATGGCGTGATGCGGCGCGATACCTAAACAGCAGGCATCGCGCCCTACAAGCGTCTGCGTCGCATCCGTGCGAATCTGTGGCTACCCGCTCGCCCGACAAGGCAGAGCGGCGCACCGCCCTCTACTTGCCCGCGGGGCTGACGACCACTACCATGAATGTACCGGGTTTGGCCGGAGGTCGACGTTGGCCTTCGACTGGGGGACCGAATTCCGCCGTGGGAAGATAGATCGTATGGGTCGTTGGATCGACGTCCATCGTTCGCGCGCCCCGCAGGGTGGAAACGTTCTGGACGATCTCGAATTTGCCCGGGGCGGTCTCACGGGCCACAGCGAGCGTGCCGTCGCCGCAACTGGCAAAAGCATCGCCGCCGGCGAATCGCGTGGCGTCGACGCCGGCGCCAATCGGGAGGTCGGCCAGGACTTTGCCGTCATCGGCGCTCATAACGATCAGCTTCTGCGGCTTTCGGCAACCGATGAAGAGGCGGCGTTGCGCGGGGTCCATCGACATGCCGACCGGCGACCCGCCGGGGCTGACGGGCCACTTGTTGACGACCTTCATCGTCTTGGTGTCCAGCACCGCGACCTGGTCCTTGTCCTCGAGATTGATGTACGCCTTCCCCTGGCCGTCGGCGGCGAGAAACTCGGGTTTGCCGCCCAGGTCAACCGCCGCGTCGGCCTTGCCCGTCTTGAGATCCACGTCCGCCGAGATCGGCACCACCACACCGGCGTCCCCGCAGGCCGACCAAGACCTTGCCGCTGGCCGGGTCGTAGATGACGCCGTCGGCGTCGTCGGCCGCCTTGACCTTGCCGAGCACCGCGTAGGTCTTCAGGTCGAAGACGGTCACGGAGCCGTCCGCGCCATCGGTGATGAAGCCGCGGCCGGCGCTGGGAACGATGGCCACGCCATGGTTGCGCTTCTGGCCGGGGATGTCGGCGACGGTCTTGCCAGTGGTGGCGTCGAGAACCATCGTGTGCGTCGAGCGTGGGACGTACAGCAGCTTGTGCTCGGGATCGACGGTGATGTAGTCCCAGCCGCCTTCGCCTCCGACATGGAAGATCTGGTGAGACACGATACGGGCCTGTGTCGCTCGGTGCGGACGCAGCCGATTGCGCGCGGGCCAGTCGTCACGGCCACGATTGTCAGTGATAGTGAGAAAAAGGCGTGCGTCATCCTGGTCATGCTCATAAAGCCTCCAACTGGTTGAGTTCCGTCGTTCCCGCGAACGTGGGTCTCGCAGTGAACGCAGTGCATACCAACAAACGGAATGGGGGTCAAATTCAATCATGGCAACAACATCGCAACAATTTGTTGTTGGACGGTTGCGATCTGGCCGCGACATATTCCTGGCAGCCGCAAATCATCAGTTGAAAAAGTCGCGCGTGGTGCGTATAAGTTTCACAGGCACAGATGAAACCGACCGATCTACGTGAAATCCTGCATTACGTCCCGCAGTTTCGGGACCGGGTGTTCCTTATCGCCATTGACGGCTCGGTGGTGGGGGATGAAAATTTTGGCAACCTGCTGCTCGATATCGCGGTGTTGCGGAGCCTGAATATCCGCATCGTGCTCGTCCATGGCGCCGGCCACCAGATCAAGATGTTGTCAGAACGCCTTCACGAACCGATTTCCAATCACGACGGCACCGGCGTGACGGACGCGGCCACGCTCGGCATCGCGATCACCGCCGCCACGAACGTCACGCACGAGATTCTCGAAGGCCTGAAACTTAACGACATTCGCGCCGCGCAGACCAATGCCATTGAGGCCGTGCCGTTGGGCATCATCAAGGGCATCGACTACCAGCACACGGGCAAGGTCCATCAGGTGGATCTCGAGATGCTGCGCACGCTGCTCGACAAGGGCATTGTGCCCGTCATCCCCCCGCTCGGGTTCGACGGCAACGGTCACACCTACCGCCTGAACTCGGACGCCGTCGCGGTCGAAATGGCCCGCGAACTCGGCGCGGTCAAGCTGATGTTCATCGGCAGCGGGAACGGCCTGGAAATCGACGGCAAGGTCGTGCCCCAGATCTCGGTCAAGGAACTGGACATGGCGCTGAAGAATTCCGCGGACAAGATGGCGCCGGGGATGTTGTCCAAGGCGCAGCATGCGCTCCAGGCCAGCCAGGGCGGCGTCCCGCGCGTGCACATCATCAGCGGCCAGGTGGACGAAGGTCTGCTGGCCGAGGTGTTCTCGAACGAGGGTATCGGGACGTTGATTTATACGGACGAATATCAGGCGATCCGCAAAGCGATGCGCAAGGACCTTCGCCACATCATGGCGCTCATCAAGCCGTCCATCCAGGAAGAGCAACTGATCAAGCGCACGCGCAGCAGCATCGACAAACACATCGCCGAGTATTTCGTCTTTGAGATCGACAACAATATCGTCGCCCTGATCGCGCTCCACCCGCATCCGGAGCAGAAAATGGCCGAACTGGCGAGCTTGGCCGTCAGCCCCGCTCATGAGAATCGGGGCATCGGCACCAAGCTGGCGTTGTTCGCCGAGAACCTCGCGCGCGAGCAGGGCGCGGAGCGGATCTTCTGCCTGTCGACGCAGACATTCACCTTCTTTCAGCACAAACTGGGCTACACAGAGGGGACGACCGACGACCTGCCACCTGCGCGCCGCGAGAAATACGAGCAGAGCGGCCGCAATTCGAAGGTGTTGGTGAAGAGTTTGACAGCGCCGGTCTCACTGGCTCCTCTGCCGCGTGAATCCGCGCTGACACCTCTGGTGAACTGAGCGTTACTGGCGGAATGAGACGCGCGTCCGGCCAGCACGATTGACGCTGGCGCCGATCACGGCGGGTTCTCCGGCTTCGGATTCCGCGACCGCCCGGCCCGCGGAGATTCTTTCAACCAACTGGTTCCACTCGCTGAGGATCTGCTGCTGGGACGTCTCCAGACGCGCGATGATCACCAGGTCGCGGTTGACGTCGTTCAAGCGCGAGGCAATCCGGCCCGTGACTTCGGTGCGTTGTGTCTGAATCTCCTTGAGTTGGCCGGCCAGCACCGATAAACGCTTCTGCAAGGGATCTTCCGCCGCATCCGGGGGAGCCAGCTTGGTTGGCTCGCTGATTCTGGGTTCTTCCTTCTTCGATGAAGTTGGCGCTGCCACTTTGGTTGATTTCGGAGGGACAATCACGTTGGTGCGGCACTGCGGGCAATCGACGATCATCCCCTCCGCCGCTTCATCCACAACCAGGCTTTTCCCGCAGGCGGGACAGTCGAACACGATGTCGCTCGCGGTCACCGCCTGATCATCGGTCACAGTTTTCACTTGCTCCGTAGTCATATCGGATTTACCTCCATACAACATGCCGCCAGCACGGGGGCTTTGCAAGTCCGAACATTCCTGCTAGCATTCGCCGCCGTGTCACCCAGGCGTCCGAATGTGAGGGTCGGTTGTTGCGGTTTCGCGATGGCGCAGGAGAAATACTTCCACACGTTCTCCTGCGTGGAAATCGATTCGAGCTTCTATCAACTGCCGAAGGTCGAGACCGCCGCGCGCTGGCGTGCCACCGCGCCGCCCGATTTTGAATTCTCGCTGAAAGCCTGGCAGGTCATCACCCATCGTGCGACCAGTCCCACGTACCGCCGCACGCGCCTGGACCCGCGTGACCGCGAATATTGTGGCCACTTCGGTTTCAACCCGACGATTCGCTGGGCTTGGGATGAAACCGTCGCGGTGGCCGAGGCCATGAGCGCGGTGTTCGTGCTCTTCCAATGCCCGCAAAGTTTTCGCCCGACGAAGGAGAACATTGCGAGCTTGCGTCGCTTCTTCGAGCGGGCGAAACGCGGCAAGTTTCACATGGGCTGGGAACCTCGGGGAAACTGGGATGCGGCGCTGATCACCTCATTGTGCCGGGAACTCGATTTGATCCCCGTGCTCGACCCGCTTCAGTTCGAACCAATCCCCGTCGGCAAAATCCATTACTTCCGTCTCCACGGCGCCACGGGGCCGCGTCACCGCCATTCGACCGAGGAACTGGAACGCCTCCGCGTGATCGCTGATAGCCGACAACCGATCTACTGCATGTTCAACAACGTGGCGATGCGGGAAGACGGACAACGCTTTCGGAAGCTACTGGGTCCGTTGGCTCGTTGAATGCGGGATGACAACGGCAGGCAGGTAGTTGCGCAGACCGTCGGGCGTGGCGTGGCTGATCTCGATCGTAATCTCGGCGAATTGTTTCTCCGTCAGCGTGGGCGCGGTCTCAAACCGGACAAACTCCAGCGGCTGCAACACCATGTCCCGCCCTTGCTGCCGGTCCAGCTTCGCGCCGCCCTGATCCTCAAACGTGCAAACCACCGTGCACTGCGACAATGTCTGGGAGCTGATATTCCGCAGCCAGCCGGTCACGGTGAGCTTCGGGGTCGGTGTCTCCGCCAGATGAACCAGCCGAACGTCGGAAAGCTCGACCGTATTGGCCAGCGGCACCGGCGTGTACCGTTCGAGAAAGGATGAGTGAATCTTGACGGATTCCTTGCTGGTGCCGCCCTGGACGATGCCACTGACCCACAAACCGCTCCCCTCCATCGTGGTGCTCGCCACCCGCAGGACCGTCCCCGATGGCAACCCGCGCCATTGGCCGTCCAACTGCTGTGCCGACCCGAAAGTCGCCACGCGCGCCAGGTCTCTCGCCACATAGGGAACTTCCGGCATCGGCCCGCGCGCTTTGCCGGCCAAACGCAACACCTCATCCGGGGACAACTCCACCGCGGCGGGCGGCGGCGCTTGGATGTTCTGCACGAAAGAGCCATACGCCGAGGATGCCAACAACTCCAACCACCCCCGTAATAACCAGCATCAGGATACCCTTCGGGCCTCCCAAACCATGTATGATTTTCACGATCGGCTCTGCCTCACCCACGCCGAATCAAACCACAAGCCGCCCCCCGTGATCAATCCCTATGCTCGTGAGTCGTCAGGCGTCGGCTCGCCGAAGTCAAAGGCCGTGAAAACCTGCAGTCGGGCCGCCGGATCACGCCACGCGTCCGCCGGCAGGCCCGCCTTCCAACACACCATCTCCAGCGTCTTCGTCGCGTCCCAGCCCTGCTCGGAGGCGACCTTCGGCAACAGTAGCGCGTGGCGCCAACCCTTCTCCACAATGATCCCGTGCCGCGTCACATCGAACATCTCGGGCCGTGGCAAATCCTCCGGCGGATTCAAAATCGAAATCTCAATCGCGATGTCGCCAAGCTCCGTCGGTTCGACAGGCGGAAACCTCGGGTCTTCCAACGCCGAAGCGACCGCCGCCGTGAGTGCGTTCGACCACAGCGGCCGCTCGAAGTCCATTTTGCCGATGCATCCGCGCAGTTCCCCGCCCTTTTTCAGCGTCACAAAAACGCCATGCGCCGCCCGCAAACGCTCCGATAGTTCCGCGTCGGGAATCTCCATCAGCGGCTCGCCACGCACCGCCGCCTCCATGGTCGCGCGCACCCACTGTAAAAGCTTCTCCTGCTCATCGCGGTCAATTGGCGAATCACTCATGTGTCAACTCCGGCATCGGCCGCAAACTCGCCTTCACCTGCGGCGATTCCTCCGCGCGACCGGCCTTCTCATACCGAACGTTCAACGAAAACGCCGCGACCTCCGCGTCATCTCCCGCCTGCGCCGTCTCAAATCCGCCAAACTTCTCCCCGGCCAATTCCATCGGCTTCGACCTCAATTCCACCAACGGTTCGCCCGCCCCGTTGTGCAAGTGACACACCACTTCACATCGGGATATCGCCTGGTCGGTGCCGTTGCGCAGCTCTCCACTCACCGAATAGTACGTGCCCCCCGTCTTCACGTAACGGTGAATGCGGCACTCCGCTATCTCCAAACCGCCCGCCAGCACCGCCGGCTCGTACCGCTCCACAAACGACTCGTGCATCGTCAACGGAACCGCGTCGGGCTGCCCCAGATGGCTCGCCTGAACCCAATCGCCGCCCGGCTCGTCTGCGCCCGCGCTGCGCACCACCAGCACCGAATCCTTCTCCACGCCAACCCACCGCCCGGCGCTCGTCCTGGCCGGCGCAAAATCACGGACCCGGATCCATTCGCCCTCGTGATAATTGCTGGAAGGTTGCCGACCTCGGGCTTGGTTTCCCAGCGCCACGAGTTGCTCGCGTTCGGCATCTCGCTGGTACGCGGGAAGCGCTTCCACGCGCACCCACCACAAACCCACCGCCATCGCGCCGATCACCGACAGGCAGAAGCCCGTCTGGATCATCAACCACGCCGATTGCGATGACTCTTTCCCGTCCCCTGACATACCACTTCTCCCCCGCAACCCGTATCCTACGCCCCCGCCCCGCCATTCGTCAAACCCACCCGCTTCACCCCTCTCATCGCCAATTCCCCCTCCTAAACCCCCTCTTCCACCCCCAATCTGACCTCTTCGACCCCACAAAGATGGGTTCGTTTTTGGCTTTGTTTTTTGGAAATTCCCACGCCGGCCTGCATAGAAATGGGTTCGTTTCGTATTTTTATTTTTTCGCGCCCACCTTGTCCGCGGTAGTTTCAACGAAGGCGGATCGGCGAAGGCTGGTCGCCTGCGGCAATTGGGTTCGTTTTTGACTTTCCCAAAACACAATTTCCACGCCGGCCTGCTCAAAATTGGGTTCGTTTGGTAATTTTCACTTTTTTCGCGTCTCCCTCCAGCCGGGTTTGATAAGAGTGGGTGCGTCGTGGCCCCCACTTTGTAGGGCGGGATGCCCCGTCCGACGGGTGTATCCCGCCGCTCCGGTTTGTTGCCGCCAGCCCAATCCCCTATTTCAAAGAACCCCTCCCAAATGACCACAAATCCCAAAACATCTCCCTACCGTCGCCAGTATATCGCACGCCAATATGATAGTCAAATACAAAATCAATGTGCGATACACGATGAAATGTCAGGCAGCAGTGGTGCTTGGCCGCCAATCCATAAGGCCCTGCGGTTGTGGAGGGCCACGCTCTGCCGTGGCCGCCGCCGTATTGTAGGGCCGCGATGCCTGCTTGCCCGCTGTAGCCTTGGCGAAGGCGGTTCGTTGAGGTGTCGCGCCGCGTCGTGTAGCCATGGCGCTCTGTCGTATCCGGAGATGACGGAGTACCCATGTTGAGGTCGGTATTGCCGCCGATTCGCTCGTGAAACCGTAACGCCCCCGAGCATGCTTTACGAAACCCTTCCATCTTCAACCAGCCCCGGAAGCCCGAATTTGTTGGACAGGAGAATTGGCCTAGTGATATTCTTCACAACGGTGAGGGGCACGTAGCCAAGATAGTCGCCTGCCCAGTTTCGGGTTCGAGTCGGCGCGAGAATGAACTCGAACCATAGTTTCGTCATCACGGGCGTGTCCGCTACCGAACGCCTACCGAAGTCCTGTAGCCTCTTACCTGACCCAAGCTCGCTACGACTGCGCCGTCAGCACTCGTTACCCAGTTACCCATCCACGCAATTCAACAGCGTGCCTTTCGCACACGAGGAGAATGCGATCATGAAGAAGCTGCTCGTTTCATTCGTTGCCGTCGGTTCGAGAACGGATCATCAGTTCAAGGGAACTTGGCGTCGATACGGAGAGAGAAAGACCATGAAGATTCTTCGCAGTCTATTGATCATTGGCTTGGTTGTTGTGGCTGGTCGAGCGTTCAATGCCGGAGCGCAGACGGTGACGATCGTTTACTCCTTTGGCAGTTCCTCCAACGATGGAACCGTCCGTTTGCCGGGCTGGTGCGGGGCAGCGACAGCAACTTTTACGGGACGACCCAGTACGGCGGGGGGAACGGCGGGGGAAACGGTTACGGCACGGTGTTTCGGATCAGTCCCGGTGGCAATTACACGAGTCTTTACTCCTTTGGCAGGATCCCCAACGATGGGGAATACCCAGTCAACGGCCTTGTGCAGGGCAATGATGGGAACTTCTACGGGACGACCGAATACGGTGGGGCGAACGGCGAGGGCACGGTGTTTCGGATCAGCCCCGGTGGCAATTACACGAATCTCTACTCGTTCGCCGGTCCGCCCAAGGATGGGGCTGGTCCGTTTGCCGGGCTGGTGCTGGGCAGCGACGGGAATCTCTACGGGACGACTGAGGGTGGAGGGAACGGCCCCTGCGATTCTGGTGACTTGGGCAACGGCTGCGGCATCGTTTTTCGAATCAGTCCCAGCGGTAGCGAAACGAATCTTCACTCCTTTGGCAACTCCCCTGATGATGGGCAATATCCAGCCGGGCTTGTTAGGGGCAGCGACGGGAATATCTACGGAACGACCGGTGGCGGGGGCACAAACAACGTGGGCACGGTGTTTCGGATTAGTTCCAGCGGCACCTACACGATTCTATACTCCTTTGGCGACTCCCCCACCGATGGGAACGGTCCAGAAGGGCTCGTGGAGGGCTATGACAGCAACTTTTACGGGACGACCTCTCAAGGCGGGACGAACACCAGTTGCTTCAACGGCTGCGGCACCGTCTTTCGAATCAGTCCCAGCGGCAGTTACACAAGTCTTTATTCGTTTGCCGGCTACCTCAACGAGGATGGGGGCGATCCACAAGCCGGGCTGGTGCAGGGCAGTGACGGCAACTTTTACGGGACGACCTCTCAAGGAGGGACGAACAGCGACTCGGGCATCATCTTTCGGATCAGTTCCAGTGGCAGCTACACGATTCTGCACTCCTTTGTTGGCTCCGCCATCGATGGAGCCTATCCACAAGCCGGGCTGGTGCAGGGCAGCGATGGCAACTTTTACGGGACGACCTCTCAAGGCGGGACGAGCACGAATTGCGCATTCGGTTGCGGTGTTGTGTTCGAACTCGATGTTGGGCTTGGCCCCTGCGGGATGTCGATCGGCGCAACCAATGCCGTATTCGACGCGGCTGGCGGCTCTGACAGCGTAAGCGTGACCGCGTCCAATGGGTGCGCGTGGGGGGCCAGCAGCAATGCGGGCTTCATTACGATCACCTCCGGCAGCAGCGGCATCGGCGACGGGACGGTTCACTACAGCGTCGCCGCCAACACGGGCACGAACGGTCTCACGGGCACGATGACGATTGCCGGGCAGACATTCACGGTCACCGAATCGGGCACCACCAGCAGCAGTGGCAGCTGCACCTACTCCATCGGCACGAAAACCAGCGTCGCCCTGACTGAAAAAGGCGGCAAGAAAACCGTAAGTGTGAAAACCAAGGGCACCGACTGCGACTGGACGGCCAGCACCACGAATAGCTGGATCGCCATCACGTCCGGCAGCAGCGGCACCGGCAACGGCAAAGTCGAGTTCACTGTCCCCGGCAACACCAACACCACGGCCCTGTCCGGCACGATAACGATTGCGGGCGAAACCTACACCGTCAATCAGGATGCCGGCGGATGCACCTTCAAGCTCAGTCCCAAGGTCGGCAAACTCAAGGACACCGGCGGCACGGCGACCATCAAGGTGACCCCGAACCTCAGCGATTGTGACTGGACCGCGGTCAGTACCAACGGTTTCATCACCATCACCAGCGGCACCAGTGGCACGGGCAAGGGAACAGTCACGTACTCGGTTCCGGCCAACGCGACCTCCAATATTCTCACGGGCTCGGTCACCGTCGCCGGCCAGACGTTCACCGTCATACAGGCTGGCACAAAGTAACCGGCAATTCCAGACTCTGCCTACAGCCCCAGCTCGCTAAACAGTTTCATCGCCTCGACCGTCGCCGGGTCGGGCAGAAAATCGATGGCGGCGTCCTTCATCGCCGAGACGTCCATCGGAATCTGCTTGCAGGTGGCGCGAACGCACACATTCCCCGCATCGTCGCGCAACTCCGCTTCCGATTCCCAGAGCCGACCGCGATCCGCCTTCAACCGCGCGACGCACACCAGCCGTTGGCCCACGCTGACCTTGCTGATGAATCGCACATTGAGTTCGGCGGCGAGACAGAACCGCTTCTTCGTCGATGCTGCCGCCCAAAACATCGTTTCGTCGAGCACCGTCGACAGGATCCCGCCGTGGACGATCCCGCGGAAACCGGCGTGTTGCGGCTGTGGCGTGAACTCGGCGTGGACCTCGTCCCCCTCGCGGCGAAAACGGAGATGAAGCCCGTGTGGATTGTGCGCGCCGCAGACGAAACAGTCGCGCGTGTAGGGTAGTTCAAGTTTGCTCATTTGATGAAGACCCTCAGCAGACGGCCCACCAGATAGAGAAACAGCCAGGCCGGCAACGCGAAAATAAGGACGGCTGATAACGACAGCCAGTTCCATCTCACCAATCCGACCTGCATGGGATATAACGTGATCAGAAAGTAGCCCGAGAACCGCGTGTGGCCGAGTACCTGGCACAGCGTGCGGTCTTTCTTCCGCAGACCCAGCACAATCGTGAAAATCCCCAGCCCGACCGCGCACGCCGCCACCAGCCACGCGATCGCCGTCCGGCTCTTGATGTCGCCCAGATACGCGAAGAAACCGAGATTCGACAGGTGCAGCGCCCAGTTCACGCCCGCCCAGAGCATGACGAAACCGTTTCCGACCGCGTGCCCAAACGACACCTTCTTCTTGTACAATTCTCCGATCAGCAGCGAGACATACAGCGGAACGATGCCGAGCCAGACCGCCCCAAAATCTCGAAACGGCGCGACGATCAATTCCACCAGCTTGACGAGATATCCCTCCAACGGCACGAACCGCACCTCCTTGCCCAATTCTCTAGCACAGGACGCATCGGGTCGGCAAGACCGGTGCATCTGAGCATCAGGGCGATTGCATTTTGATTCTTCAGGGGGGTGCGAAAGGAATTCTTTGTAAGTGGGCCGGTGGAGCCGGTTTGCGACGACAAGTTTTTGCTTCCGGTTTCCGGGGATTTGTGGTGGAAGATGGGGATGCAAAACCAACGATCCTCGTTCCGCAATTTGAAAGACCACTTCGCTCCACGACCCGACCCGCGCGTCGGCCCGGCCAAGCGCCACGAGTTGCTGGATATCCTGATGATCGCCGTCTGCGCCATGCTCTGCGGTGCGGAGGGCTTCACCGAAATCGCCCAGTGCGGTCGGTGCAAGGCCGAGTGGTTCAAAAGCTGGCTGGCGTTGCCGCACGGCATTCCCTCGCACGACACCTTCAACCGTGTGTTCGGGCTCATTGATCCGGCGAAGTTTCGGGACTGTTTCCTGGCGTGGACGCAAAGCCTGCGCCAGGTCGTCGTCGGCGAATTGGTGGCGTTGGATGGCAAGACGCTGCGGCACAGTCGGGCGCGCGGGCACGGGCCGATCCACCTGGTCAACGTCTGGGCGGCCCGGAATCGCTTGGTGCTGGGGCAACTGAAGGTAGACGACCACAGCAACGAGATCACCGCACTGCCCCCGCTGCTCCGGGCGCTGGAATTGGCCGGCTGTGTGGTGACGGTGGACGCGATGGGCTGCCAAAAGACCGTGGCCAAAGAGATTCACGAGGCCGATGCCGACTACGTGCTGGCACTGAAAGGCAATCAGGGCACGCTGCACGCCGAAGTCCAAGCGTTTCTGGACGACGCCCACGCGCGCGGTTTTGCTGGCCTCGCCCATCAATTCACCCAGACCCTGGAGAAGGATCACGGGCGCATCGAGACCCGTCGCTATTGGATTACCGAAGCGATCGCTTGGCTGGCCGACAGGCCCCAGTGGGAAGCCTTACGCAGCGTCGGGATGGTCGAAGCAGTGCGGGAGGTGCAGGGGAAATCGACGACGCAGCGGCGCTACTATCTCAGCAGCCTGCCGGCGCAGGTCGAGCGGTTTGCGGCGGCGGTGCGCGGCCACTGGGAGATCGAGAATTGCCTGCACTGGGTGCTGGACGTGCAGATGGGCGAAGACCGCTGCGCCGTGCGCCAGCAGAACGCGGCGCAGAACCTGGCCACGCTGCGGGCCTTATGCCTGAACCAACTGCGCCGCGACCAGCGAGTCAAACTCGGCATCCGCGCCAAACAAAAGGCCGCCGGCTGGGACCACCAGTACCTCGCCTCCCTGCTCAACTTCTAAATGCAATCGCCCTGACCGGAGTCGTTCTTGCCCTTGTGTTGACAGCCCTGCTGTGCTCATTAACTACGGCGCGGGCGGGCATTCCGCAATTGGAAGAGAATCCCTCGGCTCAGCCTGAGTCGGAATTGCTGTTGACCAATACCACGGACCTTGTCGGTCTGTATCTGGAGGGCTACAACTACCCGATTGGCTCGTGGGTCTGGGCGCCCGGGACGTTCTTCCCGGTGCAGTTCCAGCCGATGACCATCGTGTGGGCGAATACAGCCAATTTGCCAACGGGACTGGCCGGGATTACGAACTCCGTTCCGACTTCTCTACAGGGCGTGAACGCCTTTCCGCTCTGGGTGACTCTCTGGCCGCAGTCGAACACCGTGACGGTGTTGCAGCCGTGGTCGGACCAAACCCTCACCGAATTTTCAGTGCCGGACTGGTTTCCGTCATGGCAGGTCTACGAAGCCAACCTGTATCCTTCGTGCGTTCTCTTCGGAATCAACTATACGAATTGGGAGACGCTGGTCGAGGAAGGCTACACGCAATTCACCGTGCCGCAGGTGATCACGCATGCGTGGCTGATGGACGTTGGCTCTCGGGATATCTACTGGAATAATCTTGAGGCCCAATGCGCGGTTGCGGCAGCCGCCAGCGCCGCCAGCATGAGTGGCCGTGTTATGCCGATGGATGATGACGGCGGCGGTAGCGGTGGCAGCGATCCGTGCTCGATTACGAACTTGCTGCAAAGCTTCTACGTGACAAACATCGTACGGAACGCAAGCGGGTCTACCACGATCACTTGGCAGTCCTGCCAGTTCTTCCGCTATCTGGTCTTTTCCGCCAACTCGCTCAGTACCAATACCCAGTGGGTGCCCCAAGCCTACGTCTGGGGCGCAACCAACGTCAGTTCAACCACTTGGACAGACCTATCCACCACCAACAACGACGGAAACACCGTTACGCAACGATTCTATCGCGTCCAGCGCGTGCAATCCAGCCCGATCAGTGCGGGAGCAGAACATAGCGTGGCCCTCACGCAGGACCGGAAACTGTGGGCTTGGGGCCGAAACGATGGAAATCTGGGTGATGGTTTGGATAGCGCAATGAGAGCGAACGGTGACTATGTCGAAGAGTATCTACCATACCCCAGCGACGTGGCGAACCTCACCGCCTGCGGTGTGCAGACAATCAGCAATCCCGTTGCGGTAGCCGCCGGCGGGGACGATTTCACGGTGGTGGTCGATGCCACAGGGACAGCGTGGTCATTCGGGGAGAACAATGCAGGGCAGTTGGGAAACCCGTCAGAGCCCGCCAACAACAATAGCATCTACCCCGTGCCCGCGCCAATCAGCGGCCTCAACAATATCGTCAGCGTGGCTGCCGGCTACCAACACGCGCTGGCGCTGCGCTCGGATATGACGGTATTTGCATGTGGGGACAATTCTAGCGGACAGCTTGGTCTTGGAGGGGCGTTTACAGGGCAAACCAACGCGCCGGTCCAGTGCATGAACTTGACCCAGATTGTGGCCGTGGCCGCTGGCGAATACCATAGCGTGGCCTTGGACGTGAATTCACAGGTCTGGTCGTGGGGCTGGGGCCTTTATGGCCAGTTAGGCAATGGCAACACTGCGCAAGTAAACGTTCCGACGATGCTAACGACCATCTCCAACGTCATCGCGATTGCGGCGGGCAGCTATCATACCATCGCGTTGACTGCCGATAGAACCGTGTACACATGGGGAAGCAACAAATCTGGCGAGCTGGGACGAACAAATGTCACTGTCGGGCCTAGTTCCTACGATGCGTCGCCGGGACAAATCCCGCCCTCTGTCCTGTCCAACGTCGTGTCGATCGCCGGCGGAGATAGCTTCAGCGTGGCGGTAACCGGCAACGGCCAAGTGTACGCATGGGGCGACAACCAGTCTGGCGAACTGGCCACCAATTCCACCGACGTGCCCTACACCAACAGTCCCATCCCCATCGCCGGCATCGGTAACGCGGTGTGGGTCGCCGCTCCTGTAGTAGGCGATGATGCTCATGATTCCTACCACCAGTACACCGATTACGGAGGCACGCACGTCGTGGCGATGACGCTCGATCCCGTGGACGGGACCGGCCAGACCACGAACCGCTATTGGGGCTGGGGCGATGCCACGGCAGGAGAAGTCGGAAATGGTCTCAGCGGGTTCATCGGGGACGTTTATCAACAAAATACCAACCAGTACACCCCGGCCCAACTGCAATTCTGCACCCGCTGCCAGCGCGAGGTGCAACTCGGGACCGGCGGCGTTTTCACAGCCCAATGTAACGGCACGTTGTACCTGTATTTCAACGGCGAAATTGGGCAGTTCAATAACTACTCCGGGTCGTACACGGCGACAGTTAACGGCGTGACGACAAACGTGCCGGCACACGACGGCAGCGGCTACGGAACCGGCATCGCCGTCGGCACAGTAACCCAAGGGAGTAATTACGCCTATAGCGCTAGTGGCCTCTGCACGTACGACGCCAACCTTGACAAAGCTAACGCAGATGGCAGGGACAGTGTTTCCAGCAATTTGGTAACCTGCTCTTTCCTGTATCTTAACAAGACAAATTCGGTTTGCCCTTGGCTCCAGTGCTTTTCACTTGTAGGAAAGATTCAGTGAAACGTTCGCACATGCTTGACATCGCGCATTCATTGATTACACCGTCGTTCCCTGGCCCGAAGACCTTGGGTATGAACCGTCCTCAAAGGCGCCTTTCGCGCCGAATTATCTCGCCTTCGGTCGGTTTCTCTGATAAATTCTTACTCGGAAGCGGAAAGGAAGTTGTCCGCGCATCTCTTTGCGGTATTTGCTCTCGTCATTTGGTTTTCAACTTCGGCTCATTCGCAACAGGTCGTCACTTTTGACGATCTTCCCGATTCGGTGACCGGAACCTTCGTTCCCAGCAGCTATCAGGGCCTTAGCTGGAGCAATTGGGCGGTAGTGAACGCCATTCTTCGTTCCAACATTTTCGGCTACGCGAACGGCGATAATTATGGGATGGTGTCGGCCTCGAATGTTGCATTTAACGCTTTCGGCAACCCTGCTGAGATTAACTCCGCCACAGATTTTGACTTCCTGAGCGCTTACCTGACAGGCACGTGGGTCAGCAACCTAAACATCGATGTCGAAGGATTCAACGGCACGAACTTGGTGTACGACCAAACGGTCGTGGCGAGTGCCACGAATGCGACTCTGTTCACATTCGACTACATGGACATCGACCGTCTCTATTTCGTTTCCTTCGGTGGTGAGCCTGCCTTCGGCGATAACAACGGCGACAACTTCGTCATGGACAACCTGACCTTCGAGTTCATCCCAGAACCCTCCTCGCTGCTGCTGACCGCCCTCGGCGGCGTATCGCTCATCGCGTTCCTCAAACGCAAGCGAATGTAAAACTGTAAGAGGACGTGCCTCCGCCAGCGCCCTCTTTCTCCGGGATTGACCCTCTCGGAAAGTTTCACCTACAGTGCCGACTGAAGTCGGCATGAAAATCCTGGTCATCGGAAGCGGCGGGCGCGAACATGCGCTTGTCTGGAAACTCGCCCAAAGCCAGCGGGTCACAAAACTCTTCTGCGCTCCCGGCAATGCCGGCATTGCCGATCTGGCCGAGTGCGTGCCGATCCCGGCAACCGACATCGACGCCCTGTCCGCGTTTGCCACCGAGCACAAGATCGATCTCACGATTGTTGGTCCCGAAGCGCCGTTGTGCGCCGGCGTCGTGGACGTTTTTCAAGCCAGGGGCCGTCGCATTTTTGGCCCGAACCAGCGCGCCGCCCAACTTGAAGGCAGCAAAGTGTTCTCAAAACAGCTACTGCTCAAATACAACGTCCCGACCGCACCCGCGGCGATTTTCAACGATGCCGATGCCGCCCGCGCCCATCTCCGCAAGGTTGGCGCGCCGATTGTGGTGAAAGCCGACGGTCTTGCGGCGGGCAAAGGGGTGATCGTCGCGTCATCCGTCGATGAAGCCGAACGGGCTGTCGCGGAAATCATGGATGAAAAGGTCTTTGGAGTGGCCGGCGCGCAAATCGTCATCGAGGAATGTTTGCGCGGCGAAGAACTCTCCGTCATGGCGCTCGTCGACGGCCAATCATTCCGTACACTGGCCTCCGCGCAGGACCACAAGCGGGCGTTCGACGGCGACCGCGGTCCGAACACGGGCGGAATGGGCGCTTATTCGCCCACGCCGGTATTGGACAAAAAACTCGACGCGCAGGTCGCGGACATTTTTCAACGCACGCTGGCGGGATTGCAGGCGGAAGGCATCGAATACCGGGGCGTGCTCTATGCCGGCTTGATGATCACCGAACGCGGCCCGCACGTGCTCGAGTTCAACTGCCGTTTCGGCGACCCGGAAACCCAGGTCGTGCTGCCACGGTTGGAATCCGACCTGGTGGATGCGGTGGAAGCGACGATCGACAGCTCCCTGGACCGCCTGAAGCTGGCCTGGAGGTCGGACGCTGCCGTCTGCGTCGTGATGGCGGCGGGCGGATATCCGGGCCCGTATGACCGCGGCCAGCCGATTGCGGGGTTGAAACAGGCGGCCAACTCGGATAAAGTGTGCGTGTTTCATGCGGGTACGCGGCGGTCGGATGATGGACGGACCGTCACGGACGGCGGCCGCGTCCTGGGCGTAACGGGGCTGGGCAATACGATCGAAAACGCCGCCCGCCGGGCGTACGAAGCGGTCAAACAAATTCATTTTGACGGCGCCCATTTTCGCCGCGATATTGCCGCCCGTGCGACGCGGAAGTGACGATGTTGCGGCGGATTGGTCAGCGGAAGTTTTTGGTAACGAGGAACGATGAGAATAATGGCTATAAGAATTCCTACAGTTGGTTTGCTGGTGATTGCCGTCGGGGCATTGTTCTGCCGCGCGGCCGCCGCCGATTCGTCGTTGCGAGAGACAACCGAGGTCATCAGCGTCCTCAAATCGAACTACGTCGACCGCGACCAGCTCAATGACAAATTGCTCAACGAAGCCACCGTCGACGGCCTCATCAACGCTCTCGGCCACGGCGTGGTGCTTGTCTCGCCGCCAGCGCCCTCGACAAACGCCGCCAAGATCGTTACCGTTGAACCCCATCCGTCGCCCGACCTCGCTCGCGCCGAGGTCATCGATCCCAACATCGGCTACATCCGCTTGGACGACGTGACGAGCGGGACTCCGACGGCGCTCGATGCGCAATTGAAAAAATTCGCCGAAGAAAAAGTCACGGGCTATGTGCTCGATCTGCGGTTTGCCGGCGGGACGAATTATGCGGCGGCGGCGGAGGTCGCGGGCCGGTTTCTGGCCGACGGTCAGGAGTTGTTCACGCTGAAGAGTTCGGAAAAGGGCACGCAGATCTTTCGCGCAAGTTCGGCGGTCAAATCCGTCCCTTCCGGTGGCGCCGATCTGACTTCCGCGCCGTTGATGTTATTGGTGAACGGGCAAACGCGGGGCAGCGCCGAGGCGTTGGCCGGCGCACTGCGCGCGCAGGATCGCGGCATCGTCGTCGGCTCGGAAACCGCGGGATCCGCGGCGGCCTGGCAGGACGTGAAGCTCGCCGATGGCCGGACGCTGCGGTTGGCGACGGCGAAAATCGTGGTGCCGCCGTCCACTGCGGGAGGCCAGCCCGCTGACCTGTTTCCCAACGGGATTACGCCGGATGTGGCCGTGAAAATTGACACGCAGAAGGAATATGACGTCGTGTTCGCCCCGGCGACCAACGAGACGCTGACCGTCAGCCTGCAACCCCGGGTGAAGAAGAAGGATTTGACCGAGGCGCAATTGGTCAAGGTGTTTCATGGACAGTCGATCGACGTAGACGAGCCGTCGACCAATAAACCCTCGCCACACATCCCCAGCCCCGGAGGTGTTCACGGACAATCCGTTGATGGGGACGAGCCGTCGTCCGACGAGCAGCGTGAAGAGGAAGGCGAAATCCAAAATGTGCGGGACGTGGTGCTGCAACGGGCGGTGGACATTTTAAAGGGTATCCGGGTGCTCTTGTCCTGGCAATGAGGCGTGGCGGATGGCACGGTCGGCCCGCAATCGGCACACTGTAAGGATTCGATGAAGAAGATTCTCTTCGTTTGCACAGGCAACGTTTGTCGCAGCCCGATGGCGGAGGGCATGCTTCGCCACATGCTGCGGGGCCGCGATGACATCCAGGTCGCCTCCGCGGGCCTCGGCGCGTTGGACGGCTTGCACGTGACCGATGCCGCCGCCGAGGTTGTCACCGAACTTGGCGTCGACATCTCGTCGCACCTCAGCCAGTCGTTGAACAGCGACCTCGTGCGACAGGCCGATTTCATTTTCGTGATGACCCGCCAACATCAGGACGCGCTCCAGACATTGTTCCCGTCCGCATCGGAAAAGACGTTTCTCGTGCGCGAGTTTGAAGGGTCGAGCGCGGGGGAGAACAAGGACATTGCCGACCCGATCGGTCAGTCCGTCGAAATCTACCGCCGCACGCGCGACCAAATCCGCGATGCCCTGCCGAGCCTGATTGTGTTTATCGACCAGACCACGGCCGCCACGGGCAAGGCGACCACGGAGGCCGCGGGGCCCGTCACCAACGAGGACGCCCGTCCACTACGCATTGCGTTGGCGGGCGATCACGGCGGCGTGGAGATCAAGGCCGCGTTGAAGGACTGGCTGGCGCAGCGCGGCTATCCGTTTGCGGATTTCGGCACGCACACGACCGACCCTGTGGATTACCCCGAGTACGCGTTCGTTGTTGCGCGCGAATTGCTCGCGGGGAACTTCGACCGCGGGGTGTTGATCTGCAAGAGCGGCATCGGCATGAGCATCGCCGCCAACCGGTTTCCGGGCATTCGCGCGGCCATGGTCAACACCGACCACTGGGCCCGTCTCAGCCGCGAGCACAACGACGCCAACGTCCTCATCCTGTCCGGCATCGACACCAATGCCGAGCAGGCAAAGGAACTCCTTGATATCTGGCTGCATACGGATTTTGACGGTGGCCGCCATGCGCGTCGCGTCGGCGAGATGGATCATCCACCAACAATCAGCGCGGCCGGCTCGCCCGCGAAGAAGACGTCGGCGCTGGCGGTGACCGATCCCGGGATTTTCGACGCGATCCAGCGCGAGAAGCAGCGCCAGCAGGAGAACATCGAGTTGATCGCCAGCGAGAATTTCGTGTCGCCGGCGATCCTCGAAGCCGCCGGCTCGGTGCTGACCAACAAATACGCCGAAGGTTACCCCGGCAAGCGCTATTACGGCGGCTGCGAATACGTGGACATCGCCGAGCAACTGGCCATCGACCGCGCCAAACAGCTGTTCGGCGCCGAGCACGTGAACGTTCAGCCGCATTCCGGATCGCAGGCGAACATGGCGGTGTACTTCGCCGCGATCCAGCACGGGGACACGATCCTGACGATGGAACTGGCCCATGGCGGTCATCTCACGCATGGTTCGCCGCGCAATTTTTCCGGCCGCTTCTACAAGGTCGTCCATTACGGCGTGCGTCCGGACACCGAAGTGATCGATTACGATCAACTGGCGAAACTCGCGCAGGATTGCCAGCCGAAAATGATCACGGCCGGCGCGAGCGCCTATCCGCGCGTCATTGATTTCCAGCGGATGCGCGAGATTGCCGACCGCGTGAAAGCGCTGTTGTTTGTCGACATGGCCCACATCGCGGGATTGGTGGCCGCGGGCATTCATCCGAGCCCCGTGCCGTATGCCGATTTTGTCACGACCACGACGCACAAGACGCTGCGTGGTCCGCGGGCGGGATTGATTTTGTGCAAGGCGAAGTACGCCAAGGACATCGACAGTTGGGTGCTGCCGGGCATTCAAGGCGGCCCACTCATGCACATCATCGCCGCCAAGGCCGTGTGTTTCCTCGAAGCGATGAAGCCCGATTTCAAGGACTACCAGCAACAGATCGTGAAGAACGCCAGGGCGCTCGCCGCAGCGCTCGCGTCGCGCGGCTTCCGCATCGTCAGTGGCGGCACCGACAATCATCTCATGCTGGTCGATCTTCGCCCGAAGAAGCTCACCGGCAAGATCGCCCAGGAATCCCTCGACAAAGCGGGCATCACGGTGAACAAGAACCTCATTCCCTACGATCCCGAAAAACCGCTCGTCACCAGCGGCATCCGCCTCGGTTCGCCCGCCGTCACGACGCGCGGGATGAAGGAAGCCGAGATGGACCGAATCGCCGCACTCATTGCCGAGGTCCTCGAAAAACCCGGTGACACGGCCCTGCAGGCGAACGTGAAGGACAAGGTGCGGGCGTTGACGGCGCGTTTCCCGTTGCCGTATTAGCGTCGGCTCGCCTTCCCATCCATCTTAAATCGAGTTTGACGCAACGGAATGCCTCCGCTAGTGTCGAGCCATGACGTTTGGTGCACCCCGTCGTTCCATGAGGAGGATTCGAGATGATTTGTACCACCGCACAACTGTTCAAGATCGCCTACGGCAAGTATGCCTTGGGCGCGTATAACATCAACAATTTGGAGCAAACCGTTGGCCTGTTCAAAGGCAACGTCCAGAGCAAGGCGCCGTTCATCATCCAGCTCAGCAAGGGCGCACGGAAGTACACCGACAAACGCTATCTGGAAGCCATGATTCGCGCGTCGGAACAGATCTTTCCGGAAGCGATTTTTGCGGTGCATCTCGACCACGGCGACGAACCGACATGTTACGACTGCATCGATTCCGGTTTCTATAGTTCGGTGATGATCGACGCCAGCCACGAACCATTCGATCAAAATGCGGCCATCACCAAACGCGTGGTGGACAAGGCGCACATGCGCGGCGTGTCCGTCGAAGCCGAACTGGGGATGCTTGGCGGCGTGGAGGAAGACATCTGTCGGAACCGTTTGCCTGACAGATCCCGAAGAAGCCAAGCAATTCGTGGAAGCGACCAAGTGCGATTCACTTGCGGTTGCCATCGGCACGAGCCATGGCGCCTACAAGTTCAAGGCAGAACCGGGCAAGAAGATGGGGCTGCACTTTGAAGTCATCGAGGGGATCCAGAAGCTTCTCCCCGGGCTATCCGATGGTCATGCACGGCAGTTCCAGTGTGCCGAAGGACGAAGTCGATCGGATCAACAAAGCTGGCGGCAACATGCCCGACACCAGCGGCGTTCCCGAGGAGGAATTTCTGCCGGCCGCGAAGATGGGCGTTTGCAAAGTCAACATCGACACCGATGGACGGCTGGTGTGGACACGCGTGCACCGCGAATTTTTCCGCGACCATCCCGAGAAGTTCGACCTGCGTGACCCCGGCAAGATTTATATCGAGGAGTACGCCAAGATGATCGCGCACAAGAACCAGGCTCTCGGTTCCGCCGGTCAACTCGATGATGTCCGTGCGAAGGTCGGCAAGAAGTAAGCCTTCCCTATTCCGAATCTCGTACGAACGGCGCGAAGCAACGCTTCGCGCCCTTTGTTTGGCGGGAAAAGGATGGGCCTGCTGGCGCTCAGTGTTCTTGTGATACGGGAACCGCCACTGACTGTGGCGCGGATGGCCCCGGGGGAGCAAGTTGCGGAATTGGAATCGGCACGGAGCCGAATGCTTCTTGCGGGGGACGGCTGCCAACGGTCAGCATAATCTTTTGCTCCAATCCATTCCGACGCACCGTGAACTCCACTTTATCGCCGACGCGATAGTAGAACATCGTATTGAGGACATCCGCGGACCGGCGGACTTCATTGCTGGTAATGCTGACCAAGATATCGCCGTTGCAGAACCCCGCGGCGGCCGCGGGCGTATTCGAGAAGACCTCCTGAACGAAAACCTGACGTTGATCGGACGCGACGGGATCGACGGCGGGTGAACATTCGGACACATTCAGGCCGACCCATGGGTGCTGCGCCTGGCCAAACTCCAGGATGTCCTCACTGATCTTGCGGGCGGCGTTGCTCGGCAGCGCGCAGCATTGACCGTCCGCATGCGCCGCGACCGCGATGCCGACAACCTCCCCATGCACATTCAACAGCGGACCGCCACCCTGTCCGGGGCTGAGGCGGCATCCCGCGCGAATATGGGTGGTGGGAAACACATGCCCGTTGCTTTGAATATCCAGCCCGCTGACAAACCCGACGACGGGCGCACACGGCAAATCATAGGGAAAGGCAACGGCGATGACCATCGAGCCAACGCGGAGAGCGTCGGAATCGCCCTGCGGCAGGAAGGGTGTCGGCGTCCCGTTTTCGGGATTGATTTTCAACACCGCGAGATTGGTCTGGGGATCCCGCCCGACGATGCGGGCGCTGATTCTCTGTCCGCGCCAATCGATCCAGCAGGCGTCCACGTTGTCCACCGCCGTGGCCGTGGTGAGGATGTGACCATCCTTGTCAATGAAGAAGCCGGTGGCGATATGGTAGGAGGGCAGGAGCAGTAAATTGCCGATTTGGAACTGGCGTTGCGCGTGGATCCTGACGACGGCGTCCCTGGATTTCTCGTAGATGGAAGAAACCTCCTGGTCCATGGTCTCCAGCAAGCCTTCCCCCCAGACTGTTGACGTGGTGACGGCGATGAGAAGGGCAACGCACCACCGGACGCGCGGCTTAAAAATGGGAGCTGGGAACTTCATAACTGGCAGGCGTGTCCGCGATGCGGTCCAGCACGTAGTGCGGCGCGGTGTAATCCGCTCGCGCGGGGGCCTGGACCAAGTCCACACTGCCAGCCGACGTGGGCTGGTCATCACCGGGTACAGCTTCCAGCGAGGCGGGAACGGGTGCCACGATGGCGTCGGGGGCGGAATGGGACGGCGGGGGCGTAACCTGCGAATCGGCGAGCACCAACGACGGATTGGCGGCGGCGATCGGATCGGCGGCGCTGTCTGGAGCGCTCGCCTGACGCACGCTCATCCACATCACGCTCACGACGACGGCCACGCCCATGGCGCTGGCGACACCGTAACGCCACACACGCATCGTCCCGACCACCAAAAGACTGTCGATGCGCCCCAACGCGCGCTCCCACCACGCGGGTTGCTGCGACTCGGCCATCAATCGGCTGTGAAATTCCGAGAGGAAATTATCCAGATACTCCGGAGCCGGCTGCTCGTAACGCTTGAGCGCCAGGAGCCGCTGCAGACGGGCCGCGCGCTGTGCCAATACACGGCAGTCCGTGCAATCGGCCAGATGCTGGCTCACGTGCAGAGCGGTCTCGGAATCGAGCCGGTTCTGCGAGAGATCGTCTAACAACGTTTGTGCTTTCTGGCAGTCCATAATGGTTGTCACAAATAATCGCTGAGTAACCCCTGCAGTTGTTGTCGCGCGTAAAACAAACGGGAGCGGACGGTGCCTTCCGAGCATTTCATGACGCGGGCGATGTCGGCATGTGTCATTCCCTGAATGTCGTGCATGGCAACGACCGCTCGGTGCGGTTCCGACAAGTGCTGCAGGGCTTCGTTCAATTTCTGCTGGAGTTCCGTCAGGGCCACCTCGCGGCGTGGCGTGACATGCGACATCAGTTCCACCAGATCGGGGTCGGTCTGGATTGAACTGTCCATATCGTCGAGGCTGTATTGGTTGCGGTTCTTGCGGCGCTTGATGAAGTTGATCGTGCGATTGACGGCGATCCGATAGACCCAGGTGTAGAAACTCGACTGTCCGCGAAAGCTCTGCAGGCTCTTGTACGCCTTGATGAAGGTGTCCTGCACCAGGTCATTGGCGTCTTCATGATTCGACGTCATGTGATAGACCGTGGCGTAGAGGCGTTCCTTGTAACGGCCAACCAAGACATCGAACGCCGAGCTGTCGCCTTTTTGGGTGCGGCGAACCAGACCTTCGTCATCCTCATGCTGTAGGTCGATCTCACGCTCGGTCGCGGGCGCTGCCACTGTCGCGGGCGCACTCGTCCGCCGCAGCAACTGGCTACCGAGTTTGATTGTTTCCTTCAGCTTCATGACGATTCGAACCGATGCCCTTACGTCCCGCGGGCTAGGCCGCAACCGCTTCCCGAAGAAGCGATCGGCTTTGCCCCGAAAGATATTCTGTCAGTGATCCGAGTGTGGTGCCGTAAATATTTGCTGGTACCGCGGAAAGATTGGCCCGGGCACGCCCGATATACTTGTCAATCGCGGCCAGTGACTCGGCCACGACGCCATTGCCGAGTACCAGCCGCAGCAACCGCTGTTGCTCCTGTTGATCATTTCGGAAAATCATCTCCCCCAGCTCCTGACGACTGTCCGAACCGACGTGTTGAAGGAGCAGCAGAAACGGTAGCGTCAGTTTTCCCTTCTTCATGTCTGTCCCCAAAGACTTTCCGGCCTGTCGTTCCTGACCGAAGATGTCCAGGCAGTCGTCATAAATCTGGTACGCAATCCCCAAATTGGCCCCGTATTCATACATGGATTTGACAACCGGGGGGGGTGCACCGTTCAACACGGCGCCCAGTTCGCAACTGACGGCAAATAGCGCCCCCGTCTTCATATTGATGATGTCTAGGTATTGATCGAGGGTCAGATCAAGATCAAATCGGCGTTGTGTTTGGACGATTTCTCCAGAACATACGGTATTTGTGGCCTCACTAACCCTGCGGCAAACGTCTGTTGTGGGGTACCCAGCGGCCAGCCGCAGAGCGTGTGCGAACAAACAATCCCCCAACAAAACGCTTATCTCGTTGCCCCATCGAGAGTTAGAGGTTTGGACCCGATGTCTAAGGTCGGCCTCATCCAATACGTCGTCATGGACGAGGGTCGCGACATGGATAAGTTCAACAATGACGGCCAATGTGATGTGTTCGTCCCGGATACCGCCAGTCGCACCGCCCGCCAATAACGCGAGGCTTGGGCGAAGGCGTTTTCCGGTGCCCCCCAGGATATACTGGACGTAATCCCCCAACCGCGGGTCAAAACTGCCCACTTGGCTGGCCAATGCCATTTCCACCCGAGGCAGTTCGGCTGCAACTGGTTCCAGCAAATCCGAGAGGTTTTGCTCGGAAAGCGATTTACGGGATGATGTGGCTGTGCTCAATGTCGACCCCGGCATAGTAGCCCTTAGTCTACGGGCCATGAGAAGGGGTGTCAACCCCGAAGCCCAAGGTTACCGCGCAGTTCACTCTTGACCACGTTGCCAGTCGCGACAAAGATGCAGCCAGTATCGACTCTGGGAACCAGTTCATGCTGACACAAGCCGGAGCGTATTTGGTCATTTACGATGCCACGTCTCGTCACATTGATCCTGATTGTTTTGTTCGCTGGCTGCGCAAAGAGTCCCGAACGCGCCGCCCTTAATAAGGCAAACGCTTTGCTGGACCAAGGGAATGTCCAAGCCGCCCGGGACACGGTCGAACACTACCTTCGTCAACATCCTGATTCCGCGTTGCTGTTGCGGATGCGCGTCGTGGTTCTGCTCCGTGGGACCCAACTCGATCAGGCAGCGCTCGCAATGCAACAAGTCCCCGCCGGCCGGTCGATCGTCCCTGAGATCCTGCGCCACCGCGACCGGGTTGTTCGAGAGGGTGCGGCCAAACTCATTTCCGACCACCCCCGTGCAAACGATTTCCACGAACTCGTCCGCGCTTTGGACGATCCTGACTTTTGGGTGCGGGGCTACTGTGCCCATGCCCTGGGTAAAGTGGGAAACCCTGCGGCGCTCAAACCGTTGTTTCGGCTACTAACGGACGATAACTGGTTCGTGCGCGCCGAGGCTGCCGCCGCCCTCGGCAAACTCGGTGACATCCGAGCGGTTGGGTGGCTGGTTCAACTGCTGGCGGATTCGGATGGCAACGTGCGGTACAGCGCCACCCGGGCCCTTTACGAACTGGCCACGGAGTCAGCCCGTCCTTTGCTCCTGCGCGCCCTCGAATTGGCCGCTCCGCCGCAACAATTCAACATCGCCGTCGCGCTGGCCAGGATCCACGATCCCGCGGCGTTGAAACCATTGGCCGACGCTGTTCAAAACAAAGACCCCGAAGTCCGTCGCCTGGCTGCTCGGTCACTCGGCGAATGTGGGCTGACGGAGGGCACAAATGCGCTTACGGTGTTGCTTGGCGATACTGATCCAACGGTGAGAGAGCAGGCCCAAACGGCGATCGGCCAAATCGCCAATGGGGAAAAGAAGTAACGGCACGAAATTGCGCGGAGCGCAACGGCCCCGGTTTTTCGTCCAACCCTGCGGCGTGACACCCGAAAGCTACGGTTTTGGTGTGAGAGTCTTGCTGAACTTGATGATTTCGTTCAGTTGATCGCGGAAATCTTCGAGTCCCGTCACGGGGATAATGATGGCGTCGCGACGACCATTAACCTCCTCGATGATTCTCAAGAATCGTCCCCGCGGATTCTCTCTGAGGTCGAACGTGAAATGCTTGCGTTCGACCCTCATACTCTGATTCTGTAGCTGCGTGTCCACGCCTGACGCGCCTCCCGTCCCTGGCTGTGCCATCGTTCGCATAAACTAGTCGTATTGCCTGCGTTATCCCCACGAGCGACTTCCCGATACTGGACAAACTTGTAACAACTCTTTGCAATAACGTCAACACTTTCAATCTCTTAGGTGAAAAACCACCATCTTCAACTCCGTCATTTCCTCGACCGCGTAGCGTGGCCCCTCCTTCCCAAAGCCACTGTTTTTCAGGCCTCCATAGGGCATCAGGTCGGCCCGCCATTGGGGGCCCCAGTTGATGTGGATATTTCCGGTTTGAAGCTCCCGGGCGAACTTCATGGCGGTGTCAAGGCTCTCCGTGAACACGCCGGCCGCCAGCCCGAACCGGCTGTCATTGGCCAATGCCAGCGCTTCCTCAACATCACGAAACGGGGTGAATGCCACCACGGGTCCAAATAATTCCTCACAGGATATGCGCATCTCGGGTTTCACGTCCGCTACGATTGTCGGCGTGTAGATCGCGCCGCGCCGTTCACCGCCCGTGATGACACGTCCCCCACCCCGCACCGCTTCCTGCACCCACCGCTCGACCCGAATAGCCTCTGGCTCGCGTATCATCGGACCGACTTTCGTTTTCTCATTCAGCGGGTCACCCGTCGTCAATTCTTCGACCTTGGATTTGGCCGCTGCCAAAACGCGCTCGTAAACATCCCATTGCGCGATGACGCGCTGCGTCGAAATACAGACCTGGCCCGCATTCGAATAACCCGTCGCCGCCACCGCTTCCGCCACCTTGTTTACGTCCGCATCCGGCATCACGACGATCGGCGAGTTGCTCCCCAATTCCATCGTCACCTTCTTTATGCCCGCCATCTGGCAGATGCGTTCTCCCACGGGCACGCTGCCCGTGAACGTGATCTTGCGCACCCGTTCGTCGCGGCAAAGCGCATCGCCGAGTTCTCCGCCCGGCCCCGTCAAACACGAAATCGCTTCCGGTGGCATCCCGCACTCCAACAGTAATTCCGTGAGCTTGAGCGCCGATAGGGGCGTGCTGGATGGCGGTTTGATAACGATTGCATTGCCCGCCGCAATAGCTGGCGCCACCTTGTGGGTGACCAGGTTCAACGGAAAATTGAATGGACTGATGGCCACGACCACGCCGCACGGCACCCGCAAGGTAAACCCCATTTTGCCGGCGCCGCCCGGCGACGCATCCAACGGCACCGTCTCCCCATGAATCCGCCGCGCCTCTTCTGCCGACAACATCAGCACCTGTACCGCGCGCCCCACCTCAAAACGTCCCTCCGCGATGACCTTCCCCTCCTCGAGGGTGATCGTGCGGGCGAATTCTTCCGTGCGCGCCTCCAGTTTCTCGGCGGCTTTTTTCAAGATCTGGTAGCGATCCCATGCCGTGAGCCTGGCCATCGTCTTCGCTCCGCGCACGGCGGCGGCGAGCGCCGCATCCACATCCGCCGGGCCGGCGTGGGGCACGGTATCAACCACCGAATTGTCGTACGGATGCACGACCTCGATCTTCTTGCCGGTCTCAACCCACCGGCCGCCCACGCACATTTTCATGGCTTGTTCGCTCTCATCACGATTTTCATCCCGCGGTTGTGCAGTTCGACAAAAAACGGCTGAACGGGCACCGCGACCTCCGGCGCCAACACACCGCGCTGCACAATCTTCCCCGTCGCAATCATTTGCGCTACAATCGACGGCGGGCAGCCGGTATCCACGTCGCCCGCGCTGGCATGCCACGCTCGATTGGCTCTTGCGTGGCAATCCACCGTGATCGTCTTTCGGTCGCCCGTGACTATGACACGCGAAATCTCGTAATCGTTCGGTTTGGCGCGTGGCGTTGGCAACTTCGCGAACGCCCGGAGCGTCCAACCGTTTTGTAATCGTTTGACCGCTTCGCGCACGAACCCGCGATCAAACGATACAGCGAAATCGCAGTCGGACAAACTTTTGTGCGCAAATGACAACGGGATCGTAGCCACTTCGCTGTGCCGCGTACGCACGACCCACTGCGTCCCGACAGGCTTCGGAAAGCGGACCCGTTCCCAACCCGTCCGCGGCTTTACTTCGCGAAATTGGCCGCATTGGAACACCCACGGTGTCAACGTCAGTTCCTCCACAACCGTTTGCGCCGAGTACGGAAAAAAGAAATCCGCCGGCCGGGCGTTGAAATCCTTTGCGCCGACTCGTATCCGGACTGAGTCAACGTGCACCAGCTCTTCCACCGCCGCGCGCGTCATGACGTTGGTGATTCCCGGCGAACAGCCCATGCCGAGGATGGCGGTCAGCCTGGCGTGTCTGAACTTTCGGTCCAGCTTCAATTGCTTGCGCGTCCAGGAAAACAACCCGCCGAGATCGATATAGTGGACTTTGGCGGCCAATGCCGCCCGCATCACATTTAGATTAAAGTCGTGCTGGGTGCAGTTGATGACGACGGCGTGGCCGCGCAAAAGCCTGGCAAGCTGCCGGGGTTTGCTGGCGTCGGCAAAAGCCACTGTGACACGACGACTACGGAAAGAACCCGCATAATTGCGGGCAGCCGTCTCGTTAAAGTCGGCAATCAGAATTTGGTTCCGCGCATGCGACTCGAACAAATCGCGCACCACGACGCGTCCGATCGCGCCTACGCCCCCGAGAACGACGAATCTGCGTTTGACCTCCTTCATCATGCTTCACTAGCGCTCCGGGTGATAATCGGCGGACTTAATACCACCCGATCGGTGCTTCGTTGAGGTTGATGTGGACCTGCTTGGTCTCGAGGAATTCGTCGATGCCGTGAAGGGAGAGTTCGCGGCCCTGACCGCTGGCCTTGTAGCCGCCCCACGGCGATTCGACATAGCAGGGCTGCATGGTGTTGACCCAGACGATGCCGGCGCGGAGATTTTTCACAACGCGGAGGCACTTGAAGATGTCGCGCGACCAGACAGCGGCGGCGAGGCCGTAGGGCGTGTCGTTGGCGATCTTCAGCGCGTCGGCTTCGTCCTTGAACGGGATGCAGGCGACAACAGGGCCGAAGATCTCCTCGCGGGCGATGCGCGTGGTGTTGTCGGTCGTAAAAATCGTCGGCTCGACGTAGTAACCTTTTTTCAGCTTCTTCGGTCGACCACCACCCGCAAGGACTTTCGCCTCGCGCTTGCCGATCTCGATGTAGCTCGTGACCTTCTCCAAATGTTCTTCGCTGACGAGCGGGCCCATCTTGGTGTCGCGCTTGCGCGGATCGCCGAGCTTGATGCGGCGGGTCTTCTCCTTCATGCGGTCCATGAACTTCTTGAAGATGTCCTGCTGCACGAGCACGCGCGAGCCGGCGCTGCACACTTCGCCCTGGTTGATGAACACACCGAACAGCGCGCCGTCGGTCGCGGCGTTGAGGTCGGCATCGGCAAAGAAAATGTTGGGGGATTTGCCGCCGAGTTCGAGCGAGACTTTCTTCAGGTGCGTGCTGCCGATGCTGCGTAGGATCGCTTTGCCCGTGTCCGCCCCGCCCGTAAACGCGACTTTGTCCACGAACGGAGACTCGACCAGCGCGCGCCCGGCCACGGCGTCGCCGGTAATCACGTTGAACGCGCCCGGCGGCAACTCCGGGACGTGCTTATGGACCAGCTTCGCGAATTCGAGCGCGGTCAGTGGTGTTTGTTCCGCGGGCTTGAGGATGACCGTGCAACCCGCGGCCAATGCCGGGCCGAGCTTCCATGCGACCATCAGCAACGGGTAATTCCACGGAATGATGAGCGCCGCCACACCGACCGGCTCGCGCAACGTGAAATTGAGCGCGTTGTCGGGGACGTGGAGGGTCTCGCCGTGGATTTTCGTTGCGAGGCCGCCAAAATACTCGAAGCAGGTCGCGACGTCGTTGATGTCGAATTCGCTTTCGACGATCGGCTTGCCGCAATTTTGTGTTTCGAGTTCCGCGAGCATGGCCGCGTTCTTGCGGACGAGTTCCGCCAGCTTGAACAGCACGCGACCGCGCGCCATTGCCAGGGAAGAATCGCGCCAGTTGGCGTTGTCGAACGCCTCGCGGGCGGCTTGCACGGCGCGGTCGACATCGGCCTTGCCCGCCTCGGGGACGACGGCGAATGCCTCCCCTGTGGCGGGGTTGAAAATGTCGCGGGACCCGGCACCGCCTACCCATTCGTTGTTGACGTAATTCTTGTAAGTCTTCATTGCGCGCGCTCCTTTCGGCACAACGGAAGCCGACGGAGTATACAACAGCTTGTCACGATGGAACAAGCAAGGGTGAAAGACGCGGGTGATCAAAACAAGACAAAATCTGTCCGTTTTGGGTTTGACATATATAACAGCTGTATTATAGACAAATCACATATGAAAACCGCTATGAATCCGACACACAACTTCATGAAAAATAGCACTCTGACCTTCGGCTTCCTCGTCGTGGCCGCGCTCGCCGCCTGCCCGCCCTTGCTACAGGCGGACGAACTGCCCCAGCCGTCACCCACCGTCGCAGCGCCATCGGCGGACACGCGGTACGGACTGTTTGGCTGGCTCGACCATCGGAGTGCTTACGGTGAGGATGTCTATCCCGAGCCATTCCTGGTGGATGACTCGGATTTGGAGGTCAACGAAGCTCGGTTGGACTGGCTGCACACGCAGGCCATTCACGCGCGGGGCGACATGGTCACGGCGGAGGTTGAGAAGGGGTTTGGCCTGCTGACGTTGGAAATCGAGGTGCCGTATGAAGTCGACAACGACACCGCTTCGCGCAGAACCACAGACGGCTTCGACAACATCGATCTGGGCGTACGCTACCCGATTTATCAATTCGTCTCGGAAAATAAATTCGTCGATTCCACGTTTGGCGCCGCGCTCGAAGTGGGCGTTCCGACGCGCTCGTCCCTCAGCAAGGACACGGAAGTTGTCCCGAAGATTTTTTACGATCTGCGGCTCGGGACGCATTTCACGCTCCAGTCCATTGTGGGACTGTCCATGTTGTACGGGAGCGATGAAGACAACGGGCTGAAGACATTCGAATACGGTTTGGTGTTCGGCTATACGATCCCGCGCAAGGAACTGGAACTGCCGGATGTGTTGCAGTTCATTCCCGTCCTCGAGTTGATCGGGGCGACCGAGTTGAACCATGCTGATCCCGGACACAACAGCCTGACGGGAAACGCCGGCTTCCGCGTCAACCTCAAGACCATCGGCAGCGTGCAGCCGCGGCTGGGGGCCGGGTATGTGTTCCCGATCGACAACGGCGCCCGCAAAGACACGCATTGGGGCGTCATCACCAGTCTCGTATTTGAGTATTGAAGCCATGACACCAGAAACGGGTACGGCAACGTGCATCAGCCGGAGACGGTTTTTGTTTTTGACTGCCGCGGCTTTGGTCACCGGCCGCCAGGCAATGGCCGAGCAACACAACGATGGCGGTTCCACTGCAAACCGCCAAGAGCGAGTGGTAAATGCGGGACCGGTGAGCAAGTACTCCGCCGACGGGCTGTACGACGGCTTTCGCGACCAGGGATTCTTTCTGGTCCGCAAGGGTGACAAGCTGGTTGCCCTGTCGTCCTACTGCACCCACCGGAAATGCAAGCTCACCACCGACCGCGATCATTCGTTCTTTTGTCCCTGCCATGGGTCGACGTTCGATCCAAACGGAAAGGTGACCGAAGGCCCCGCGAGACGTGATTTGCCGACGCTGCCGTCGTTCACGAATGACGCGGGAGAGTTGTTTGTGAGAGTTCCCAATCTGTAGTCGGTGGTGCGACAACAGCCCGATGTTGTTCATCAGGAGGCATGCTTGCGCCCTTGTAACCTTCACGCGTCGGTTGCCTCGAAAATGGTCTCGTATTTATGGATAGCACTATCTATAATAGGGAAGACATCACAATCACGTGTCCCTGCGAGGGCTGTTGTGTCGGGGGAGAACGAGATGAGCCGAAAGAAACTGTTGCCACCGCGCGACCCGCTTTGTCGGGCGTTGTATCAAAGGCGGGCAGGGCGAACGTTGCCGCAGTTGCGGAAAGCGCTGGCGGCACGAGGCTGTGTAGTCAGCGAGATCACGGTAAAACAGTGGTTGCGGGGACGGCATCGGCCGGGACGATTCACACGGCCATGGTTGGTGAGAGCGGTGAAGGCGTTGTGAAGCCATACGCGGCGCAATACGATTGCCCGCTCAATCCCCTCTTCCTTTGAAAGCGCCCGATCGCGTGCCGCGGAGTTTATAGATAGCACTATCCATAACCACGGAGCGGAGGTCGCGGCAGATGGGAGACGGGGGTCAGAAGATGGGAAACAGCCCTCATCCTTGCCTTGTGCGGCTGTGGGAAAATTATGGATAGCACTATCCATAACCACGGACGGGAGGAGCAGGCGGCGGAACTGGTTGGGATGAGGCGAGAGGACTGAGTCAGGAGTCAGAATTCGGGGGAGAAAACAGGAGGCGGAGGTTGTCCCTGCCACGGATCGTTACACTAATGGGCACGAATGTTCACCACGAAGAGCACGAAGGACACGAAGAAGGCGGGAAGGAGACCGTCAGGAGCCACGGATTGCCGACGCTGCCGTCGTTCACGAATGAAACGGGAGAGTTGTTTGTCAGGGTTCCTAATTTGTAGGTGGGGGCGCCGACAACGGGGGCCTCCCGACCGGGCGAGTAAAATCAATCCTGGAAGGGCAAATGCTCGACACCGGCGGTGCGCCCTCAGTCGGCGACCTCGGTTGTTGCACTGGCATAGGCTCGGAAAGAGCTGGTTGATCAGTTACTCGGCATACGCCGGAGGGGTACCAGTAGAGGTGCGTTCACGACGCCTTGCCGGCGTCGACATTCTCTGGCTCTTCGTATTGCTGTGCGCTGCGTTGAATGGAATCTGACACAATTCTCTTTCGGGTTTGCTTGTAGTCGATCAAACTTCGTTCTTTCTGCCACCAAGTAGCTGCAACGATGTAAGCTCGTAAAGCAAGAGCCGCTTCTGCATAGCCAACGTTTGTCACCGAGGTCGCCCTTTCGACTCTGTGGGAAACACGGTTCCGAAGGATTACGAGTTCTCCTATGCATCGCTGGACGTAGGGCGGGAATAGCGCCACGCGCACTTCCCTCTGGTTGGCTCGCGAGGCTTCCCAGACAGACTCACCTAGTTCCTCTATTAAAGGAATGACTGCTTTTTGGAGGGTTTGCGCAAGGTCGAGTACGGCTTGGTTGGGGTGGGATTGCTTCTTTTCCTTTTCTAGGAACTGGCCCAATTGCTTTTTCGCCTGACCACAATTTGGCTCTACCTTCTTCTGTGCGCCTGACACAAGCTCTTTTAGGCGATTGTTAAGGCTGGTCAGAAGTTCACCTAATGGCGCAGCAGGGGCTTTTTCGTGTGTGTACGTTTCGTAGATTTCGACTAGCAGCTCCTCTACAGCGATTCCCGTAGCCCTGATCGCATGGACGAATCTTTCTTCACGGATTTCATCAAGGACTTGTCCGACATTCTTAATTGTAGCGACATCGGCCAAAAGTCTGTCAGCGTGGAGTATGAGCATCACCGGTACATATAGTTCCATCAGAACGCTCTCAGGTGAGAAAGTGTGTATGATTTCGCACTCCAGCTTCATCTTGTCGATGCTATGGAGAATATCGCGCAATTTCAGCAGTATCTGCTCGTCCAGTGAGAACACCTTGAGAACGCCTTGAGGTTCTTGTGCTGCCTGAAAGTAAATCTGAGCATTCGAATCACGGAAGTCGATCTTGCCAAAATTGTCTGGTACGGTGCTGCATCTGAAGCGCGCAAAATCTGCGAGGAACAATTTTGACGCTCTGGCCAGCGCGGCACGTTTTTTGGGAGATATGCGTGTTGGCTGTTTGGCCATCTCACGGAGAGCATAATCGGAACGCTTACCCAACCGGGGCCTTCCGCTGTCAGCCATCCGCCTGCGGGGACAATCTGATTCTCACGCACCCTAAAGGGTGCGGCTACGATCAAAAGCAAGGGGCGACATCGTTTGTGGTGTCTGCTATCGGGAAAGGATTTTTGGGCTGGACGCGGGGCGGAAATTGTGCGAGGATCGGGGTCGTTGTTTTGTTATTTGACAATTGAAGAACGGGGAGGGAGAGGGACGGGGAAGTGCTGGGCGAACGGCGGGATACCTATCCGTCTTCGCCAAGGCTTCGGCGGACAAGCACGACAGGCATCGCCGCCCTACAATACCATCCGCGCTTAGCAGGCGCGGCTACCCTTCGACGGGTTCGGCAGGCTGACTGCGGGCAGGGTCGGGGGCCGCGAGGGGTAAAATTACCAAACGAACCCGAGCTTATTCAAGCCGGCGTGGAAAATCTGTTTTTGGAAAGCCAAAAACGAACCCAAATTGCTGGATATGACGGCGGTTTGTCCGACACGGCGTTTCCGGGTGTTCCACGACATGGATCAGCTTGAGGGACAATGTGTTAGAGGTCTAAGTGAGACAGTTTGTCGCATGGGTTCGGTTTGGGGGTAGTGGAGGGGCAAAGGGGCATAAAATGGAGGGGAAACGGGGTCGAATTGGGGGACGAGACAGCGCAGGTCCGAGAAGGATTGCGAGCCCAGCGAGGATGGCTCGCGTCTCGGCGGCTGGTGCCGCCTTCGGCTCCGCAACTCCTGTCGGAGCTGAAGTCACGCCAAAGGCGGACAAGCGCTGCGGCTACGGGTGTTGCGAGAGTTTGTTGTGCTCGGCTTGCGGCCTAATCACCCTTGCCGTCTTTCGAGTCCTTCGGGTCCTTGTCTTTGGAGGACTTTTCTTTGGCTTCTTTCTCGACCTGTTTCTCAACCTGCTTGAGCGCGTCCGCCAGTTTGTCGAGCATCTGGTCGAGAAGTTCGTAGCTGATGTTGAGGGCCGGCTCGATGCGGATGGTGCGGGCGCTGAGAAGCGTGCCCGCGACGAGCACGCCGCGTTTGAATAGCGCCGCGGCCACGCGATAACCAATGAACCGATCGCTAAATTCGAGTCCAATGAGCAGTCCTTTGCCGCGGACCGCCTTGAGAGTGTCCGGGTGCAACTCCTGCAACGCACCGAGACGTTTCATCAGGTATTTGCCTTTTTCCGCGGCCTGCCCGGCGAGGTCTTCTTCGAGCATCACATTGATGGCCGCGATGCCCGCGGCGCATGCCAGTGGATTGCCGCCGAAAGTCGAACTATGAAGAAATGGATTGTCTTCGAGCACCTTCCAGATTTTGGGAGTGCTCATGAAGGCGCTGAGCGCCATCACGCCGCCACCGAGCGCTTTGCCGAGGCAGAGGATATCGGGCACGACATTCCAGTGCTCGCAGGCAAACATCCTGCCCGGTGCGGCCCATGCCCGTCTGCACTTCGTCGAGAATCAGCAAGACGCCATATTCGTCGCAGAGTTGGCGCACGCGCGGCAAATAATCGTCCGGCGGAACGACGGCGCCGGCCTCGCCCTGCACAGGTTCGAGGATGATCGCGGCGATGTCCTCGCCGAGATCGGTCAGCTTCTTGAGTTCGCGCTCGAGGTCTTTGGCGTCGCCGTAGTCGACAAAGTAAACGTCCGACAGCAAGGGCTGGAATGGCTTGCGGTAGACGGCGCGGCCCATCACCGAGAGCGAGCCCATCGACTTGCCGTGGAACGCGCCCGTGGTGGATATGAAACCGGTCTTCTTGGTGTAGAGCCGCGCCAGTTTCAGCGCGCCCTCGACGGCATCGGTGCCATTGCTGATGAAAAAGCAATCTTGCAGGTCACCGGGGTGAGTTCGCCGAGCAATTCCGCGAGAAAACCGCGCAGGGGGTCGAGGAGTTCCTGCGAAGAGAGCGGCATGCGTTCGAGTTGCGCTTTGACCGCGGCGATGATCTTCGGGTGGCGGATGCCCATGTTGTACACGCCGAAGCCGCCGAGGCAATCGATGAACTTGCGGCCCATGATGTCTTCGATGATCGAGCCCTGGCCGGTCCATTCGATGGCGGCGAAGTCCTCGGCTTCCGCGACGGACTTGCGATAATGGAGAAAGCCGCGATTGAAGTAGTCATCGAAATTCTCCAGCGTATGCTTGATGATCCAATTTTTGTCCTCGGGATCGAGTTTCTTGCCTCCACTGACCGCATCAAGGTAGTCCGCAGACTTGCGGCGAAGCTCCTCAATCTTATTGGGCTTGGCCGCCTCGCGAGGCGCAGGGGTGGTGGCAGGCGTCACAACCGCCGCCGTGTCCTTTGTCTGTGTGGTCTCTGTAACTTTCTCGTCCATCCCGATCTCACTCCCAGCTGGTTGATTATAGCATAACACAAGCCCAGCAAACCAGCCAGTTGAACGCGCAACTATTTGCACATAAACTGCTTACGGACACACCCGAATGGGAGTCATGTGTCACTTTCCTCAAAAACCGGCCAAGTTTTGTATCGAGCCGTTACGGGCATTTGCTATGGTTCGAGCCTGTCGAGACCGAGGAGTCAAGAATGGCAAGCGTGACCGCAGCGATTGAGGTTGAGAATCTGGTACGTCGATTCGGCGACGTCGAAGCCTTTTCGCGTGTTTACTCATCCGTCAAACGCGGCATTACGCCGGACATCCATGCGCTCTCGACATTGATCGTGTTGGCGCCGATTGTCGGAACCTTTGGCGTTGCGTTTCTCCAACGCCCGCGCCAGCCAGTCTGAGGACCGATGTGTTGAAACGATTCATCGCTATTATTTTTCCACTGCTGTTGTGCGCCGCCTCCGCACGGGCGCAGAAGAACAAGCTGAATCTGCTTATCTGGAGCGAGTACATTGACCCCGCGGTTATCCAGAGCTTCGAGAAGGCGTACGACTGCAAGGTCACCGTGAATTTGTACGAAGACAATGAAAGCATGGTCGCCAAGCTGCAGGGCGGCGGGACATCCCTGTACGATGTCGTGGTTCCATCCAATTACATCATCCCCTCGATGATCGGCCAGAAATTGCTGGCACCGCTGCGTCACGAGAACATCCCGAACATCAAAAATCTCGATCCGAAGTTCGCCGGACGCGAGTACGATCCCGGCAACAAATACACGGTTCCCTACCAGTGGGGGACGATCGGGCTCTACGTCCGCAAGAGGCCTGGCGAAACGATCGACGAAACGTGGGGATTGATTTTCGACGCGCGGAAACAAATCGGCGCATTCTTGATGATCGACGATGCCCGTAGCGCCATTGGCATCGCGCTGAAGTACAAAGGCTACAGTTTCAACAGCACCGACAAGAACCAGCTCCGGGAAGCGCGCGAACTGCTCATCGCGGCCAGGAAACGCTCGCTCGGATTCGAAGGCGGCGTCGGCGCCAAGAACAAAGTTCTCGCCAAGGTCTGCCGCGTCGGCACGGTCTTCAATGGCGACGCCGTCCGCGGCATGCGGGAAGACCCTGACACGTACTATTTCATCCCGCGCGAAGGCAGCGAGATCTGGCTCGATAACATGGCCGTGCCCGCGCGCGCCCCGCACCGCGCGATGGCCGAGAAATTTATCAATTACATACTCGACCCGAAGATCGGCGCACAGGTTTCGAACTTCAACCAGTATGCTACCCCCAACAAGGCCGCGCTCGAATTCGTCAATCCCGATGATTTGAAAAACCCGGTTATCTATCCACCGCCCGATGTGATGAACAAGCTCGAGTTCGTCAAGGACCTCGGTCCCCGCACCGCGTGGTACGACGAATTCTGGACCTCGATCAAATCGAAATGAGCAGCTTTCTGGCGATCACCTGTCCGCATTGCGGCGAGGATTTCGAGGTTGCCTTCGACCCGGGCGAAGGTGATGCCGAGTTCATCATCGACTGCGAGGTCTGCTGCCGACCCATGACGGTGACCGTCCGCACGCACTCCGGGGAAGTCGACTTGGTTCAAGTGCAGGCTGCGTAGAGTGTCGAATTCGAAACGAGAATCTTCATCAAGGAGAACGCGCCGGAGTTGACGAATGCGGCCTGAGTGCTACGGTCGTGTCCATGGGTGTAAAACAGTCCATTCACGGACGCGGGGTGGCGGAGAATCCGCCAAACCGGTTCGAGCACACCACGTACGAACGCGATGCCGATTGGGACCAGCCCGACGATCCCGCACCGAAGACGCAGTTTTATAGGGACGCCAGCGCGTCGATCATCACCCACAACGACAGTCCCGACATCGGTTTCACCTCCAGCATCAATCCCTATCGCGGGTGCGAGCACGGCTGCGTCTATTGCTATGCCCGGCCATATCACGAGTACCTTGGTTTTTCCGCGGGGCTCGACTTCGAAACGAAAATCGTCGTCAAAGAGAACGCGCCGGAGTTGCTGCGCCGGGAATTGTCGTCCCGGAAATGGAAACCACAGGCGCTGGCCATGAGCGGAGTCACAGATTGCTATCAACCCGTCGAGCGTCGGTTGCAGATCACGCGCCAATGCCTCCAGGTGCTCGCCGAATTCCGCAACCCCGTCGCCATCGTCACGAAAAACCTGCTCGTGACCCGCGACATCGATCTGCTCGCCGATCTCGCACGCGACAACGCGGCCGCGGTGTTTCTGTCGGTCACGACCCTCAACGCCGATCTCGCTCGTTTCATGGAACCACGCACGGCGCAACCCACGGCGCGATTGCGGGCGATCAAGGAACTGTCAACCGCCGGCGTCCCGGTGGGTGTCATGGTCTCGCCGGTGATTCCCGGCCTCACCGACCACGAATTGCCCGCGATTGTGAACGCCGCCGCCGAAGCGGGCGCGCGATTCGCCGGAATGGTGCCCTTGCGCCTCCCCTACGCGGTCAAAGACCTGTTTCAACAATGGCTGGAGCAGCATATGCCCGACCGCAAAGAGAAAGTGCTCGCCCAAATCCGCGCGATGCACGGCGGGAAACTGAACGATTCGGATTTCGGCACGCGCATGACGGGACAGGGAATTCTCGCCGAGCAACTCGCCAAAATGTTCGCCGTGGCCTGCCGCCGCGCGGGATTCCCGGAACGCGGGCCGCAGCTTTCGACCGCCGCCTTCCGTCGTCCCTCCGGCCCGCAACTGGAATTGCTGTAACGCTGCCTCGCCACGCCCGCGGGCTGTTTTCTGGCCCATTTCCTGCACTTCCTGCCACCGGTCGCGGGAATGCGGAGCAACGAATCCAAGGGCTTGGTGTTGAAACAAACAGTTATGCGCACAAGTCGCAGTATTCATCTGGCGGGCGCAATTCTCATTTCGTGTGCGGTCATCGGACGGGCCGCGGTCCCGCCGCCGGCCCCCGACGACCAGCCGCTCACCGACCGACAAAAAATCATTCACGTCTTGGACCGACTCGGCTACGGCCCGCGTCCCGGCGACGTCGACCGGGTCGCGAAAATGGGGTTGGACCGGTACATCGAGCAACAGTTGCATCCCGAACGGATCGATGATTCGGAACTGGAGTCCGACCTCGCCAAATTCGACATCCTCACGATGGACGCGACGGATTTGTACCAAGCCTTCCGCGACGAGCAGCAGATGCAGCGGGAGCGCCAACGAGAACAGGCCGAAGCCGCGAAGGCCAGCCAGACGGAAACGAACGTGGCCTCCGTCGGCGTACTCGCCAACGGGAACCAGCGGCCGGTCCAGCCGAAAGTCCGGCCCGAAGGCCCGCGCCGGTCGTTTCTCGCGGTGGCGGAACTCCAGAATGCCAAAATCATCAGCGCTGTCGAATCCCCTCGCCAATTGTACGAGGTGCTGGTGGATTTCTGGGGGAATCATTTCAATATCGACGTTCGCAAGGGGCCGTGCCGCGTCCTGAAAGTCGCCGATGACCACGAGGTCATTCGCCCGCACGTGTTCGGCAAATTCCGAGACCTGCTCGAGGCCTCCGCCAAGAGCCCCGCCATGTTGCACTACCTCGACAACTTCCAGAATTCCGCCCCCCGCCAGCTTTCTCCCAACGAACTGCGCCGCCGCGAGCAAGCCCTGCAACAGAGTGCCGTGCCAGCGCAACCGGCGGTACCGGCGGGGACTGACAACCAATCGCGCACGGTCGGCGGCCTCAACGAGAATTACGCGCGCGAGATCATGGAACTCCACACGTTGGGCGTGGACGGCGGCTACACGCAGAAGGACGTGCAGGAAGTGGCGCGCTGTTTCACGGGCTGGACGGTCAACCAGCAGACGGGTGAGTTCGTGTTCACGCCGCGGCGTCACGACAACGGCCCGAAGACGGTATTGGGTCACGACATCCCGGCCAACGGCGGCATCCGCGACGGCGAGATGGTGCTCGATATTCTGGCGTCGCATCCGTCGACGGCCCGGTTCATCGCCACCAAGTTGTGCCGGCGTTTTATCGCTGACGATCCGCCCCCGGCGCTGGTGGACCGCATTGCGAACGTCTTTCTCGAAACCGGTGGCGACCTGCGCCAGGTGTACCAAGCGATCATTTACAGCCCGGATTTTTTCTCGCGACAGGCCTATCGGGCGAAAATCAAATCGCCATTTGAATTCGCCGTGTCCGCCGTTCGCGCGACGGGCGGCAAAATGGTCAGTGACGACTTTCTGCCCATCGACAAACGGCTGGGCATCGAAGCCGGCGCCACGTTCGGACGCGGCATGGACCGGATCGCCTCGGCCAAGCGCAAATCGCTGAATATTGAAATCATCGAGATGGGCGAACCGTTGTTCGCCTATCAAGCGCCCACGGGGTACACCGAGGACTCGCGCAAGTGGGTGAATACTGGCGCGTTGATCGCGCGGATGAATTTCGCGCTGGCCCTGGCCGAACACAAAGTTGTGGACGTATCGGTCACCCCATCAGACCTGATTCACGGTGTCGACATCGACAAGCCCGGCCTTGTGTTCGACCGATTGAACGAGGCATTTCTCCAGGGAGAGATGACCGCCCCGACTCGCGCCACGCTGGAAAAACAGGTCACGGGGGGCGACGGTGGCGAAGCCAGCACGGTGAACGCCGCGGAGCTTACGGCCCTCATTCTCGGCTCGCCGGAATTTCAACGCCACTAACGCCAGGAGACGCACCCAGATGAAACTCACACGCCGGGCATTCCTCAAACGCGGTGGACTCGCGCTCGTGTCGGTCGGCACCATGCCGCTGTGGGGGCCATCGTTCCTGCAGCAATTGGTCTTCGCCGCCGAACCGACGCGCGCGACCAACGGGAAGAAGGTTCTGATTTGCATCTTCCAGCGCGGCGCCCTGGATGGGCTTTCCATGGTTGTACCCTACGGCGACCCGCACTATTACGAGGCGCGGTCCGACATCGCGATCGCGCAACCGACACAGAGCGCCGGCCCGTCGGGGGTGATCGATTTGGACGGGTTCTTCGGCTTGCATCCGAACATGGCGGCGCTGCTGCCGATGTACCAGAGCGGGCACCTTGCCCTGATTCAGGCATGCGGTTCGCCGAGTTCCAGCCGTTCGCATTTCGACGCGCAGGATTTCATGGAATGCGGCGTGGTCGACGACAAATCGACGCGCACGGGCTGGCTGAACCGCACGTTGCTCGAATGTCCCGAAGACCGCGCCAAACTTTCGCCGTTCCGGGCTGTGTCGATGACGGCCATGTTGCCGCGCACTTTGCAGGGTGACCAGGAAGCATTGGCGATTGCCGACCTGAAAACGTTCGGCGTCGGCGCGGGCGCCGGTGGATTCACACCGAGCAGCACAACGAGCGGGGCGGCGAGTGGTTTTGAGGGCATGTACCAAAGCGCGGTGGGCGACCTGCTGCAGGGCACCGGCAAGGAGGCGTTCGACGCCATCGGGATGCTGCAGTCCGCGGACCCGACGAAGTACAAACCGCAGAATGGCGCGTCGTATCCGAACAGCGAATTTGGCCGGGCGCTTCTGCAGATCGCCCAGATGATCAAGGCCAACATCGGGGTCGAAGTCGCGTTCGCCGAGGTGGGCGGTTGGGACACGCATGCCAATCAGGGGGGCGCGACCGGTCAACTGGCCAACCGGTTCACGGATTTCTCGCACAGTTTGGCGGCGTTGTACCAGGACCTTGGCGACCGGATGAACGACGTGGTGGTGCTGACGATGAGCGAGTTTGGGCGGACGGTGCGCCAGAACGGCAACCGCGGGACGGATCACGGTCACGCGACGTGTTTCACCGTGCTCGGCGGTCCCGTGCGCGGCGGCAAAGTCTACGGCCGCTGGCCGGGGCTGGCCCGCGAACAATTGTTTGAAGGACGCGACCTGATGCTGACGACCGACTACCGCGACGTGTTCGCCGAACTGGCCCAGAACCACCTTGGCGCGCGGGATGTCGGCCAGATATTTCCGAACCACCGCGTCAACCCTGACAATTACCAGGGCTTACTGTCCGTTTAGGCGGACAACCGTTTCCTGCGCGACCAAAGCTTAGAATCGGGCATGGCAGGCGATTTGGCCGTAGGGGGCATTGTAGCTTCGGACGTTGAGGTCGGGCCTGGAGAAGTCGAATTCGCGATAGGGCATGTAGCCCGCTTCCGCCTCGACGGAGACGGTGGGAAAGAGCTTCCAGGAGAAGCCCGCGTTGAGACGAAGTTCGTAAAAATCGACGATGGTGCCATTCAGCTTTGGTTCGCCATGGTCGCTGCCGAACGTCTCGCCGGTGGCAAACGTCCCCGCCTCGATCCCCGCGCCCGTGTACAGCGTGAGTCGATTATTCACCTGGTATTCCACGCGCGGGTTGGGCAGCATGAGATTCAGCGTCCACTCGTCGGAGAGTTTCCAGCGGACACCCGCCACGGGCAGGACGGGGTATTCGCACCGCACATCGGCCCTCAGCCCAAAGAACCACTGCACGTCGGCGGACGCGAGGTAGAGACCGCCAATCACCAGCGGGGCATCGAAATCGCGCCAGTTGATGTTTTCAAAATCGCCGTAGATGCCCGGCTCGACCTCGACGCGCATCAGCCATTCGTCCGCGACCTGATAGTCGAACCCCAACACCCCGCTCGCCTGTTGCAGGAGGCGGGGCACGGCGGCGTGGTTGGGCACATCGAACGAGAACCGCTGCCATTCGGCGCCGAACCGCAACAGCAGGTCTTTGTTTACCTGCGGAGACACCACGTACTTGACGTCCGCGCTCTGCTCATCAACCTCACCGCTCTTGAGGTTCGCGCCGCGTGTATGGGCATCGCCGACGTAGCTATACACGGCATCCAATTCTTCCGAGACGCTCATTGGATTGGCGGCGAGCGCTGACAACGGCACCAAAGCGGCGAGTATCGTGATGCATCCCCTCTTCATCGTTTCGTCTTTGCCTCATCCTGCATGCAGTGGATCTCTTTCTTGATATCCTGCAACATGAGCGCGCCGTAGGCGATGCGCTCGGTTCCCTTGGTGAACCGGAGCGTCGGGGCCGCGAAAAAATCGCCGCGCCACACGAGCGCCATGGATTTGCCCTGGGCCTGAATCGGCCAAACCTCGTACAGCGTCGCCGACGTGTAGTAATTCGCATTCACGTAATATTCCATGTCGACAATCTGGAAGTGATTGCCCACGGGCAGCAGATACACCGCGCCCAAACTGATTGTCCCGTGGTAGTCGGCGTCAAACAGCGACCAATAATAAGACGGTGTGAGCGACGGCATGGTGTCTTTGCCCAACAATCCGATTCCCTTGAAAATCGGCAGGAATTCGTGCGAGATCGGTATTTGTTCGAGCAACATGCTGCGAAGTCTGATCGGCAGGAGAGACAGTTTCCCCCGCGACCTCGTACGGCATCATCCCTGCGAGACCTTTTTGCTGGAACGCCGTCGCGCGGGCCAGGAGCAACTTGACCCAGCACTCGGACACTTTTTGCGGGTCCGCCTGTTTCGACAAACACCCGACCAGTTGCGGAGCTTCGTCGCGGGTCAGGTTCAATTCCGATCTGGCCGGAGTGGTCGCGACCGTTTTGTCCAACAACCATCGAACCGGTTTTTGGCGGATCTGGAAATCCAGCGTTTGAAAATCGGCCGGGACACATGGCGAATGGAGCGCGTGGGACGCGAACACCTTCAATTCGGAATACGTCGATGGGTCCCAGAGTTGCAGATGCCTGGCTGCCTCGTCAGCGGGCAATGCCATGACGTAACACGTCTGCGCGGAAATCCCGTTCGGGAAATTCATGAGCGAACCGCGCTCGGACAGGACGTCGCCGTTGAGGACGCGGCCCAGGTCGATGGCGGCAAAATCGCTGAAGCTCTTGATGGATTCCACGGGATCGGAAGATTCCGGCGCCGCAGCCATCGAGAGGACACAACCCGCACCAAGCGCGAGAAAAAGACACGCCAGCCTCCTTGTCATACGCCCTTACGTCTCGTGCAAACAGCCGACAAAATCAACGCAAATCTTGCTTGGCGTGGAATACGCCGGCGGATTTCCGGCAAGATGGTCCTTCGTCGCTTCGCTGCTCAGGATTATTCACAGCGTGCGTTTTTCGCCGCCGTCGACATCCATGATTGTTCCCTGGCAGTAGTTCGCGGCTGGGGAAGCGAGGAATGCAACCGCGTGGGCAATTTCCGCCGGGGTGCCGAATCGGGCAACACCCAATTCATGGAGCATCGTTTTCGTGGCGGTCTCGTGGTCGAGTCCCTGCTCGGCGGCGAGAGCTTGAATACGGCGTTCCAGCCGGTCGGTAGCAATCGTACCGGGATTGATGGCATTCACGCGAACGCCGTCCGTGAGGCCGCGATGGGCCAGGGCTTTGGTGAGGTTGAGAAGGGCGGAATTCACCGAGCCGCCAATGGTGAAATCGGCGCTGGCCGTACGCCCGCCGACACCGATGATGTTGATGATGGAGCCCCGACTCGCGACCAAATGCGGCCAGGCCCTGCGGCAGAGGCGCATGGTCCCGAAGAATTTCAAGGCGAAGCCGTCAGTCCAGTCGGCATCGGTCAACTCGAGGAAATCGCCGCGTTTGGTTGCGCCGGCGTTGTTGACCAATACGTCGATGCCCCCAAAGCGTTGGATGGCGGCCGCGATCACTTCCGCCGCGGCGCCGGGTTGGCGAAGGTCGGCAACATGAGCGAGGGACTCGCCGCCAATGGAAGCCGCGACTTCCTTGAGCAAGTCCCCCGAGCGGGCGACCAGGACAAGGCGCATGCGCTCGTTGGCCAATTCCTGAGCAATGGCCCGCCCGATGCCACGACTGGCACCGGTGACGATGGCCACTTTATTCGCCAACTGCAAATTCATGTGGATGCACTCCTATTCGGATCGAACGATTCAATAGGTAGCAAAAATCGGGTGTCGTTCCCACCCTATTTGACGGTGGGCTTTCAGGGGCAGAAGTCAGGAGTCAGAATTCAAAGGATAGGAGGCAGAGCGGAAGCGGGTGTGGCGGAGCGGAGATGGCGCGTTGAAGAATTCGTCAGGAGGGATGGGCCGCATCCGCCCTATGCACTCCGAATGAATATATGAAAGCGCGCCTCCGGGCGGAACGGTGTCCGCCTCGCGCTTATAATCGCACTGGTTGGAGAACCAGAACGAAGGCACGCATGAGAGAGTATATCGCATTTGACAGTCACAAACGCTACACGATTATGGAGCGGGAGAATCAACAAACCAGCGTCGCACGACAACGGCGCATCGAGCATGCCCCGGGCGCGATTTGCGCAGCGTTACGTGAGTGCGAACCGGGCACAGCCGTCGCCGTTGAGGCCACGGGCAACTGGTATTGGATCATCAGCGAGATCGAGCAGGCGGGGCTGCGCCCGTTGCTGGTGCACCCGCGCAAGGCCAAGCTGATGATGGGCCTGATCAACAAGACCGACCAGCTCGACGTGCACGGGCTCAATCGCCTGCAACGCAACGGCACGTTGCCGACGGTATGGATTCCGCCCGCGGACCTGCGCGACCTGCGGGAACTGACCCGGGTGCGCATGGTGTTGGCGGCGCAGCGCACGCGGCTGAAGAACCGCATCAGTTCCACCCTGGCCAAGTACGGTTTGGCGGTCACCGACGCCAGTGACCCGTACTGCCAAAAGGCGCGACAGCAGTTGGGAGGACTGATCGGCCAACTGCCGCCCCAAACCCAGTGGGCGACGCGGACGCTGCTGGCCCAATTGGATTTCATCGAAGGCCAGATTCGCGAACAAGAACAGCGGCTGAAGCAACTAATCGAAGCCACCCCCGAGATGCGCCTGTTAATGAGTCTGCCGGGCGTGGGCGTGATCCTGGCGGCGGTGATCTGGTTGGAGATTGGTACCGCGGAGCGTTTTGCCAGTGCCGAACGCCTGGCCAGCTACGCCGGCACGACGCCGCGCGTGCATGCCAGCGGCGGCGTGGTGCGCTACGGTCGGCTGCGGCCCGACGTGAACCGGTATTTGAAATCACACGCGTCACACAAGGTGTGGAATTTAGGCAAATGGGATGATTTCCCTCGACATTTGAGGTGTTGGCCGGTCTGACGCGTTAAGACTTTTGGGTTTAATTCACATGGCGCGGCGTTCAACAATTAGGGTTCGTTTGCTGGGCTGTCCCATAGATCTATCTCAAACCCGGCAGATAGGCTTGTTCTGGCTGGGCCAGGTAGCGGAAGTGACCGTTGGCTGTCCCATAGCAGCGCAGTAAACTCAGCACATCCCATTTTTTCCACAGGGCGGCGCGGATCAAGGTGAAGAGGCGGCTGAAGCTGTGGCTCCAATCCGCCAGAAAGGCCAGATAGCGCAGGAGTAGATAGACCAGCAGCGCGGTCCACACCTGCCAGCGCACGGCGTTGGCGCTGGTGCCGAGGAAATCGGCCAATTGCAACGTCTGCTTGATCTGCTTGAAGAACACTTCGATCTGCCAACGGCAGCGATACAACTCGACAATGCTGGTGGCGCTCCATTCCAGGTTGTTGGTCAGGAATTCCATTTCCACTTCCCGACCGTCCACCTCGACGAGCGCGATAATCCGCCGCAGCTCCACCGGGTAGTCGGCCAAGGTGGTGGGCGTTTGTAGTTGGATCAAGTCATCGCGCAGGATTTTGCCCGCCGCACCGTGCTGAAAACACCGCACCACCAGGAAACTCAAGTTCTCCTTGGCGCGGGTGACCCAAAACACCTCGCGCATGGACAGGTCGGCCAGATGCTCGAAGTCCACGTACGCCTTGTCAAATATGACGATTTCACCCGCTTTGACGCCCGCACACAGTTCCCGTGCCCGTTTGGCGTCGTTGTACCGGGCGGTGTCCACGATGGCAAAGAGCGGCAGGAAACTTTGCAGGTCCAATCGCAGATGACACTTGGCGGCGGCCTTGCGTCGGCGATGCTTGGCCCAATCCAGGCACGAGGCGATCAAGGGGATGGTGGTTGAATCCACCAGATGAATCGTGCGCTTGAACTTCCGGGCAAACCGCTGGCCCGCCCGACCGCTGACGAAGCCCGGAGACTGGTTGCCCAAATGTTCCAACACCGACCAGAAGAGTTGCTCGGCCATTTGTGCCGGGCGCACCTTGTTGGCGTGGGAGAGAGTATTGCGGTTGGGCGGGGTGGCCCCACGCAGACTGGACAGTGGCCCCGAGTGCAAACCCAGCGCGTCGCAGACATCGTTGAGGCCGATGCTGTGAGTGAGTTGGGCATACATCAGGGCGACCAGATGACTCCAGGGGCTGAAGGTGCGGGCTTTGTCTTGGACCCCGGTAGCCCGCGCCAGCTTGGGTACCAGGAAGTCAGGAATGAAGTTGCAAATCTGCCGCAGGAGGTTCAATTTTGCGGCGGCTGGAATGTTCTTGTTGTGCTTTTTCATCCCTGCCGTGTGGCAGGGCTACACGAGACATTCCAGCTTTTTTCAAAACCCTATGGGATGGCTGTGATTTGAAATGGGCGTTTGTGGAAGCGGGCAATTCGGTGGCGGTCAACCACGCCCGTTGTCCCCAACGCCACGTCAGCGAATTGTATCGGCGGTTGAAGATCCGCAAGGGCCACGCCAAGGCGATCGGGGCGGTGGCCCGCCATCTGGCGGAGGCGACCTTTTACCTGCTCAAAGGCAATAAATCGTATCAGGATCCAAACTTTGGTGCGGGCCGATCGAAGGGAGGTGTCAGCGCGAAGCTGTCATGAGCCGGCTCCTACGGCGGCTCGCGGAATGAATGCGACTCACCTCTCGAACAAATTCATGCCCCGACGAGGGCGAAGAGATGACTGGGAACGACCCGATGAACAACCAGCGAGAGGTATTGACAAAGCGCGCTTTCAGAGATGACAGGCTGTTGAGGATGGCATCAACCCGCATCCGACCACTATCCGCAAAGCGCGCGCTCGACTCACTGCTTCTGGAATCACCGCGTATTGGCTCCCCGCGCGGCCTCTGTCGCTTCACAGGCGCGACGAGCTGGCGATAGTCGTTCCATCTTGCGGAGATCTCGATGTCGCCATCCATCGCACGGATGCGTTTCGACTTCGCTCCCTCTGTGAGGGCCGACGACGACCCGTTCAACGGCAAATCGTTGAGCGAGGCAGGTAGGGTATCACCCCATAGCCTTCGACCGACCGCTGACCTAAACTCTGTGTATGAAAAAAATAATTGTTTTCTGCCTTACCATCATTGGCCTTGCGTTGATCTCCGGTTGCGCCTCTGATGCCACACACAGCACGACCACCACGTCGCAACAAACCACGACGCCTGCTCCGGTCACCACGACTACCACGGATACACAAACCAAGTAACGCTCGGCCTTTCCCCTGATGCGTGCGGGTGTTCTCTTCAAGGGGTGAGATTGAGCACGGGGACGGCGCCACGCCTGAGGCGGACGGCTGGAGAGTGGTCCCTACCAACGACCGAAGCCGCGACGCGGCGGGATACCCGCCAGAGGTGGGCTGCAATTCGGAGAGGATCGGCGTGGATGCGCTGGAGACGGTGCAGGCCACACCGTTTTCTTTTTTTGACCCGCTAGGAAAAATGTGCTGGACAGTCTGTATGCGATTGTGTATTGTCAGCGAGGTTGTAGTTTGTTCTTTGATATAAAACAGGGGGGGGGGGGGGGGGGGGGGGGGATGGTTGATGGGAGCTGAGGCGTTGCGACTGTGGCATCATGCGGCTCGCCGGGAGGCTTGCCCTCCAAACGACCGATCCACGGCGATTCGCCTGGGACCCGTTCGGTGGACTCCCTTCTGACGTTGCTCAGGGTAAACAGGGCAGGCAGGCGACGCTACAGAGGATAGGGCGACGCAAAAAACTACTTTTTGCGAAACGAACCCAATGGTTCCGAATCGAAAATGCGTGTGGATGAGGTTGTGGGGCGGGTAGTTGAAACTTTTGGATTGGGATATTTTGGTTGGGTTCGTCCCCCTCCGGATGGGTTTGGTTGAGGGAGGCCGGGAGGGTTGGATGCCGTGTTTTCGCGCGAGAAATGCGGGAAGGAAGGCGATGGGCAGAGCAGTTCGGATGGGCGTTCGGCCCTTCGTCACAGCGTTCCTCAGGGTCATTTTTCACACGGCGATGGCCGTGTCGAAAAATGGTGGTGGAGGCGGTGGGAGTTGAAACCCCTTCCGGCGCGTTGATACGGCGTGCCGGTGCGGGTTTCTGCGGTTGTCAAACGCACAAAAGCACACCGGAACCCTTAGGAACTGCTACAAACTGCTACAACTTGCACGTGATCGCAGGCTCACTGAAAAACATTCCTGCGCCCTGGCACAATAGATCGTACACATTTTCATGTCACCGCCTCACAGTGCGAGCGACTGCACACTTGCTCGTGCGCCTCCCGTTGCTTAGTCTGCTGGCAGTTGAGCATCAGTTCATGGCAAACAACGAACAAAATGTGCAGTGCGACGACTTGCACCATCTTCAGGAGCAGATCCGCACTGTCCAGCGCCAGTTACGGGAGCTTGATATTGAGAAGACCGTTCTGCTGAGTTTGCTGGAGAAACTTGAGAAGCGGTGTCATGAGCGCGTGCCAACTTCCCCTCCGTCGGTCAATCGGGTGCGTCCAATAGCTTCAACGTCTTCAGAGATTCGCAGTGGGGACATCGCTCTGTTTGCATCGCTGTTCAGAGGGCGGGGGAAGATGTCTTCCCGAAACGCTGGGAGGGACGCGATGGAAAGTGCGGGTATTCGCCTGCCTGTCAGAATGAATGGGTGCGTGGCGTGTGCGATAAGCCGCGGACAAAATGCTCAGAATGTTTACACCGTAAGTTTGTGCCCGTGACGGAAGGAATTCTGCGCAGGCACTTGGCGGGACAGATGACGATCGGAGTGTATCCATTGCTCGAGGACGAAACGTGCCACTTTCTGGCACTCGATTTCGACAAGAGGGAGTGGATGGACGACGTTTCAGCCTTCACGGGTACCTGCCAAAAAAGGGATTTGACCTGTGCAGTGGAAAGGTCACGCTCGGGTAAGGGCGCTCACGTGTGGTTCTTCTTCGAGCAACCGATCTCCGCTCGGCTGGCCCGTGTTTTGGCTGTGCTTTGCTCACCGAGACGATGGAGCAGCGGCATCGGGTGGGGTTGGATTCTTATGATCGGCTGTTTCCCAACCAGCTACACAATGCCGCAGGGCGGCTTTGGGAACTTGATTGCGCTGCCGCTGCAAGCCCCCCTGCCCGAGACGGCAACAGCCTGTTTGTGAATACTAACTTTGTTCCTATCAATACGAATGGGTTTTCCTGCGATCGCTGAAACGAATCAGTGAGACCGAGGTGCGCGCGATTGAGGAAGATGCCGCCAAGCGTGGACGAATCCTGAGGCGTGCGGATGAGTGTTGATGATGAGGCGGGGGACCAACCATGGATGCTGCCTCCCTGCGACGGGCGAAGCGCGGTGATCCGTGGGACGGTTCCAACGGAG